>JAZQGP010000013.1:0-295309 GCA_045540015.1 Eubacteriales bacterium | reverse complement strand
CAGCGCATATGCGGTACAGAAACAATAAGAGTTGCGGCATGGTTTATAACCCATCCTCACCTTGACCACGCAAACTTTCTTGAGGGCGTACACCTGTACGGCTATGACAAGCCTTTCAAGGTAGAACGCATCATAAGAAATTCGCCCGTATGTGACGATGTTCCCGTAAGCAAATGGATACCGCCCGAAAAGCTTATAGGCGGTGCTCAGAAAAATTATCCGGAGCTTGAATTCCACGATGAAGGCTATGCCTTAGTGCTTGAAGAAGCATACAAGAGATGGAAAGGCACGCAGATAATCAAAGCAAGAACAGGCATGAAATTTACATTCTCGGGTATGGATTTTGAAATATATTTAACTCCCGATGACACAACTCCCGCAACCTCCATAAACGGTCTGTCGCTTCTCATAATGCAGACCTACAACAGCAAAAAAATACTCTGGACAGGCGACATGTCAACCTTTGCGGGTGACATTGCACTGCAAATGTACGGAAAACTTCTCAAGTGCGATGCCGTACAAATAGCACACCATGGCTGGGGCGGTTCGGGTTCACTTGAATTTTATGAGACCTGTGCTTCTCCCGTTCAGCTATGGAGCAACTCGGAGTACGGCTTTAAATACGCAGACCCGAATCAGGGCTATGGCAAAACCGAGGTTGCAACAAAGGTATACGATATGCCCTGCTGTAAGCGTCACATTTTCTGCAACGGAATACGCATGGAAAAAATGTCGCTGACAGAACCGCTGTATACGGATTTTGAGGAAAAGAACAGACTATAACAAAAGCGCCGTCCGAAGCACAAAAATGCCCCGGACGGTTTTTCCATGTGATAATTGATTAATCAGAAATTAAGCTTCGGCTTAAACACTTCGCCCTGCGGCTCTTCGTTCATAAGCAGAAAGCTGTATTCGCTGGTTCCACACTTAGCCTCAAGCGTAAGCGTCATCATTTGCGTTTTTGCATTAGGAACATCTATTGCAACCTTATGACCTCTGATGTTGCAAGCCTTTGCGGCACTTCCCGTATTCCACGAAAGAATGTGCTTCTTTTCGCCGTCTACAGTAAAATATACTTCAACCGTGTCGCCCTCAAATTCACAGGGAGCGTCGTTGAGTATCCAAAGCTCGGCGTTGAGAACATCACCAGGTTTAAAGGAGAATTTTTCCGCTCTTATGCTAGGCATTGTATCGCGAAGAGCAGCCTTTACCGCATAGTACGCCGGCTTTCTTTCAGACGGATACTGAATAAGGTTATTGCCTCCGACATTTTTCCAGGGTTCGTTGTAGTCCCAGTTAAGCGCCATTGAACAGACAGGAGACTGTTTTCTTGCCTCTTCAAATATGCACTTATATCCCTCGCACTGGAGAATAGTACTCTTATCTATATGGTCCTGAAGCGAGTGTGTTTTGCCGAAAATCTTTTTTACCATATCAAAGCAAGTCCATGTTTCAAAGCCCCACGCACGGTATCCGCAATGGATAGTCCAGGGGGAATCTTCAGACGAATCGGGGTTGTTAAGTGTTTCTTCGTCAAATATGGACTTAAGCAATTCCATTGAAGCCATTGAAGGACATCCGAACTCGGAATATGCAGTTTTATTGCTGATTCTGTAAAGTTCAAACACGCTTCTGCCCTTTTCATCGAGGAACAGGTAGTTGCCGTGTCCCATACCCTTTATGGGTGCTGTCATGATATACGGTTTTGAAAAGTCTTCTTCGTAGCAGACTTTATCAAGAAGTCTTAATGCATGCGACTGTTCTGTCATTTTAGACCAGCCGTTAAACAGCTCGTTTCCGCCGCACCACATAACATGGCACGCATGGCGTCTTACACGTTTGACAATAGCTCTTGCTTCCTGTTCAAGTACCTTGAGGTAATGAGGAGAGCCGACATAGTTATTGCAGGCAAGAGGAAATTCCTGCCATACCATAAGTCCAAGCTCATCGCAGATTTCGAAGAACGGTTCTTTATCAATAATCGCGCCGCCCCAGCATCTGAGCATATTCATGTTTGCTTCTTTCGCATAGGTAAGCTGTGTGCGGTATGTTTCTTCCGATATGAGGGCTGTAAATACCTCAGGGTTTACCCAGTTGCTTCCCTTGGAGAACACCTTTACTCCGTTAAGCTCGACAGTGATAGGAGATCTGCTTCTGCCCTTCGGGAATCCGTTAGGATGTCTCCAAAGACTTTCATCTCCCATTACAAGCTGAACTTTTCTGAAGCCGATTTTGCCTGTAAGGGTATTTTCTCCTGAAGAAACCTTATATGTGTAAAGGTACGGAGTTCCTTTTCCGTTACACCACCAGAGGTTGATGTTTTCAAGAGAAAAGTCTGTTTCTTTTCCGCTGTAAACGGTTTTTCCGTCCATGTCACAAACTTCAATTGACACGTCACCGTCGCAGTCGATTTCGAAATGCACGTCAGCCTTTGTCATATCATCTGACAGAACATAGCTTGCCTCTGCATCACGAAGATAGTTCTTTCCTCTTGTTTCAATATAGGTTTCCTCCCAGAGACCGGAAATAATTACTCTCGGATGCCAGTCCCAGCCGTATTCAACGGCAGGCTTACAGGACTGAGCCGCATTGCTTCTGCCCTCTTCACCTTCAAGCATGGGATGAGGATATATAACAATTTCAAGGGCATTCCCGTTTTTCAGCTCATCTGTTATGTCAATCTCAAGAGATGTGAACATTCCCTCGTGATGACAAAGCAGCTTTCCGTTGAGAATAACCTCATATTCGTATTCGATGCCCTTGGTAACAAAGTAAACTCTTTCTGTGTCGTTTGCTTTGTATTCAACGGCTGTTTTATATACCCAGTAATACCCTTCTATATCCTCATACTTTTTGCAGTTCAACATATAGTTCATGTCACCCCAGCCCATGTGTCGGGCATAGTCTGCCTGGATATTTCCGGGAACGGTTACTTCAAAAAACTCTCCGTACTTTTTATCGGGAGCTGCTGCTCCGAGCCAGTTCTGTCTGAATATCATGCGTACGCCTCCTGTTTGTCGTTTACGTGAAGTACAGCACAAAAGAGTTTTTATCCGAACATATCCTTCAAATGCTTGATTTTTATAAAAAATGTGGTATACTGTTAGATATGCAGATAACAAATAAGAGATAATAAATAATTTTATAAGTTTGTTATTATCTACTATCTCTTGTCTGTGACAACTGCGCTTGCACTTTGTGGCGTTCCCGGCGCGATTCGAACGCGCGACCTTCCGCTTAGGAGGCGGATGCTCTATCCTGCTGAGCTACGGGAACATATTTTTTTCAGGTTCCATATTATTATAACAGATAATAAACCTTTGTCAAGTAAAAAGAGTTACTTTTTTTAACAAACGGAGGATTTTTTATGATTTCCTTTTTCGCTAAATTATTTATAAAAGACAGCGTAAATCTCGCAAGCGAGAGCGTTCGCGGTGCATATGGGATTCTCTGCGGTATCACGGGAATAATACTGAACCTTGTTCTGTTTCTTTTGAAAATCGCGGCAGGCACGCTCTCAGGCTCTATTGCAATAACCGCCGATGCTTTCAACAACCTGTCAGATGCCGGTTCATCCGTCATAACGCTGCTCGGCTTCCGCCTTGCCGAAAAAAAGCCCGACGAAGACCATCCTTTCGGTCACGGCAGAAGTGAATACATTGCAGGGCTTATTGTGTCAATGCTCATAATAATCGTGGGTGTTGAACTGGTGCAAGGCTCATATGAAAAGATTGTGTCT
This sequence comes from Eubacteriales bacterium, assembly GCA_045540015.1. Lineage (GTDB taxonomy): Bacteria > Bacillota > Clostridia > Oscillospirales > CAG-382 > UMGS1387. The sequence continues at coordinate 291,570 of JAZQGP010000013.1, read as the reverse complement.
CCTACTGCCGACACCTCTTTGGGGCTTTTGTCGCTTATAATACTTGTTGCTTCAATTCTAATCAAGCTCTACATGGCATATTTCAACAATTCGGTCGGCAAAAAAATAAGCTCTGCCGCACTCAAAGCAACTGCAACAGATTCACTCTCAGACAGCATTGCAACAAGCGTTGTTCTTATATGCACGCTTATAACAGAATTCACAAGTGTCAATATAGACGGCTACTGCGGCATGGCGGTTGCACTGTTTATTATTTACGCAGGAGTGAACTCAGTAAAAGAAACCATAAACCCGCTTCTCGGGCAAATGCCCTCCAAGGAATTTGTCGAAAAAATCGAGACGCTTGTGCTTTCTTATGAAGAAGTTACAGGAATACACGACCTTATAGTTCACGACTACGGACCGGGACGAGTTATGATTTCTCTTCACGCCGAGGTTTCAGACAAAGCGGACTTACTCGTTACACACGACGTCATAGACAACATCGAAAGAGAACTCAAAGAAGCACTTGGCTGTGCGGCAGTTATCCACATGGACCCGATTGCTTCGGACGACGAAGAAACAAACTACACAAGAGAGTGTGTTATGTCCCTTGTAAAAACCCTTGACGAGCGTATTTCAACACACGATTTCCGAATGGTAAAAGGCGATACGCACACAAATCTTATCTTTGATATAGTTCTTCCGCATGATGCGCAGTTGTCCGAAGAAGAAGCAAAAAGGAAGGTGTCAGAGCTTATAAAAAAAGAGCTTTCAGGCACATACTACACGGTTATAACGGTTGACAGGCAAATGGCATAGGAGGCAAAAACATGGAAAAGAAAAAAACTACAAGTGAAAACACCGGATGTCCCTGCGACTACTGTGTTCACTACGACTGGGACGAGGAAGGCGAAGCATACGAGTGCAACATGGCACTTGATGAGGATGAAATGGTGTATTTTCTCCACGGTCACTTCAAAAACTGTCCTTACTATCAGCCGTATGATGAATACAAGATAGCGAGAAAGCAGTAAAATAAAAGGTTTGCCCGACAGCTCACGAAAAACAAGCTGTCGGGCATTTTTTATTGGAGGATGAAGATTATGATTGTTTGTTCTCAGAATTACTACAGCAATTGCAGCTTGAACAAGCACCACTGCACGAGCTGCTACTTGGACAGCCAATACACTTCTTGCCGCTTTTCTTTGCCTTATACACATAAAATGATGCAAGACCAACAATAACTGCCAAGACAACAACAACTACAATATCCGTCATAATGAGAAGCTCCTTTACTTATGAAAAAATCAGATTTTACCTGCAGGCTGTGCCTTATTCTTCGCTTTCAGTTCATATTCTGCCTTAAGCTTTTTCTCGGAGTTAATGCACAAGTATGCAATAAACGCCGCCATAACTATAATAGCCACAAGTCCTGCAACAGCAGCACCTATATTGAGCAATTCCGGCTTCGTTACAAGTGTTCCGATTGTATATACGAAGTATGCAACCGTATAGCCTACTGCAAGCTGGAGTCCAATTCCGCCCCAAAGCCACTTTGCACTCTTCATTTCAGCATTCATTGCTCCTATTGCCGCAAAGCAAGGCGGTGAATAAAGGTTGAACATAAGAAAGCTAAGGGCAGCAACGGCAGTAAGCTCAGGTGTTGCCGCATATAACTCACTTGTCACATCTGTAAGTACATAACATACAGCAATTGTCGCAACAACATTTTCTTTTGCTATAAAGCCCGTTACTGTTGCCGCTGCAAGCTGCCACGCATGATATCCGATAATCGGGATAAACAAATAAGCAAACGGTCGTGCAATTGATGCAAGAATTGATACATCGGCGCTTTCTGCAATAGTAAAGCTCCAGTTGAACGACTGCATAATTTGAACAGCCGTGTTACACAAAAGAATTATAGTACCCGCTTTTACTATGTATGCCCAGCCTCTGCTGCACATGGACTTGAATGCACCCCAAAGGCTCGGAAACTTGTATTCTGGAAGCTCAATGATGAAAAACGACTTTTTTGCCTTGTATGCTGTAATTTTATTTACAAGAAGTGCACCAAGAAATATTAAAACTATTCCCGAAAGGTACATAACCGTACTTACCCAGCCTGCGTTATCAAAAAACGCACCTGCAAACAGGGAAATAACAGGGATTTTTGCACCGCACGGCATAAATGGTGCAAGCATTGCCGTTGCTCTTCTTTCACGCTCATTTTTTATAGTACGGCTTGCCATAATGCCCGGCACCGCACAGCCTATAGTGATAACAAAAGGAATAACGGATTTTCCCGAAAGCCCGACTTTCTTGAAAATCGGGTCAAGCACTACCGCAACTCTTGACATATATCCGCAGTCTTCAAGAATTGCAATAAGAAAGTACATAACCATAACAAGCGGCAAAAATCCAATTACCGCGATAACGCCGCCGATAACGCCGTCGACAAGAAGAGCCGAAAGAAGCGGGCTTGCATCTGAAAGAAGCTCGCGTATAAAATCCTGGAAGGTTTCGAGGTGCCCTACAAGCCAGTCTGCAATAGGAGTTCCAAGCCATATCTGTGAAATCTGGAATACAAGGAACATGACAACCGCAAATATTGGAATACCCAGCCACTTATTTGTAAGAACGGCATCAATCTTATCGTCGAAGTTTCTGTCCTTCGTAAGAACCTTTCTGCTCTCAACGTCTTTAACAATCTTATTTACAAATTCAAAACGCTTTCTGTCGGCAGCTTCAACTGCCTTTTTATCAGTAAGGTCAACAGCACCCTGAACATACGGTGCACTCTGCGTTTTCCCAACTTGTGCGACCGCTGTTTCAACTAATTCAGAAAGTCCCTGTGCAGATGTTGAAACAGTTTCAACAACACAGCATCCAAGCTTTTCCGAAAGAGCTTTGATGTCAATCTTTGTTTCTTTCTTGTTGTTGATATCGGTCTTATTGAGTGCAACAACAACGGGAATTGAAAGCTCTAAAAGCTGTGTTGTAAAGAAAAGGCTTCTTGAGAGATTTGTAGCATCCACAATATTTATAATAACATCAGGGTTTTCGTTCTTGACATAGGAACTCGTTATACTTTCCTCTGATGTAAATGGTGACATAGAGTATGCACCCGGAAGGTCTACTGCCACAAGCTCTTCAGCCGTGCTGTAAAAGCTCTTTTTAATTTTATGCTCTTTTTTGTCAACAGTAACGCCTGCCCAGTTTCCGACCTTTTCGTTGCTTCCGGTCAAAGCATTGTACATAGTTGTCTTACCGCTGTTGGGATTGCCTGTTAATGCAATTCTCATTGCAATTCCTCCTGAAAATATATTTTGGTTATTTTACAGCAAGTGCTGTGAAAATACATTGTGTTTTCGGTTAGCTATGACTAACCTATCGGCAAAAAAATAATCAGCTGACTACTTTTGCAAAACACCTCAGATTATGATGGCTTCTGCCAATTGATTATCGATGTTGTATCTGCCGTCTTTTATAGAAACGATACATCCGCCCTTGATGTGGGAAACAACGGTAATCGGTTCACCGCTGTAGCAACCGAGGGAAAACAGAAATGCGTTCAGCTCCTCATCGTCCGTTTGTATTGCCTTGATGATGTATTCTTTTCCTTCTTCTGCAGCACATAAATTCATACTCATCACCCGATTTCGTGTCATTGCTGTCTGATTAGATATGACTAACCACTTGTGCTAAAAAATGTTAGTCTTTCCTAACCGTGCTGTATTTTACCATAAATATTTTCACTTGTCAATACCTTTTTATAAAATTTAAAAAAAGTATTCAGCGAAAAAACGCTGTATTCTTCTTTGTTTTTACAGATACGGTGATTAATTCTGCTTGTTGTACCTCTCTCTGCATTCGGAAGGCGTTATTCCTTCTGCTTTGTAAAACATTCTTGAAAAGTACAGCGGATCGCTAAAACCGACCGTAATTGAAATTTCTTTGATATGATGATTGGTATTCTGAAGCAGTTCCTTGGCTTTTTCTATACGCGTTTGCAAAATGAATTTCTTCGGAGACATTCCGACTTTGCTTTTAAACAATCTTGAGAAATAGGCGCTGTCTAAAAACAAGCTGTCGGCTATGGTTTTTATATCCAAATCGTTGTTATAATTATACTTTATGATTTGCAATGCCGAATCAACAGGGTCAACAGAAGCTTTATCACTTCTCTCTGCAAGCAAAAATGAAAAAAAGCTGTATACCAATGATTGAATTCTGTATTTGGCAAACATTGAGCTATCGTATTTTGTATCATATAACTGCGACATGATATTTGAAATCTCTTCGTATTTTTCAGGTGCAAATATCGGTTTTTCTCTTGTTACGCCTATCATTTTGAAAATATCTTCAACCTGATTTCCGCTGACTCCTATCCACTTTATGGTCCAGTCGGTTTGTGCCTTGTAAAAAATTTTTTCGCCGGGAAACATAACAAGAATATCTTTGCTTTTGAATGTAATTTGTTTTTCGTTTCTGTAAAGCACGGCAGTTCCGCTTTCAACCAAAACTATCAAAAAATGCGAGCGTATCTCGGGACCGTACACATGGTTTTTCGTGCCGATTCTTTTTCCGCAATAATATAATCCTATATCCCCGTTAAATATTTCGGCATGCTTTTCAAAAAGCGTGTTATCCGGCATATAAGCACCCCCATTAAATTATATCACAAAAAACATCTATAGAGAAAATATATCACAAAAAGTCAAAAATGTCCATATCAATATCAAAAAAATATCTTTAGCTGACAAATTGTTAATGATATAATAGATCAGAATATTATGCAAAGGAGCAGTTTTAATGAATATATCAATATACAAAAACGGTTTTTCTTTAGTTTCAGATGCCGTATGTTTTGATTTTGCCTGTAATTTGTACCCAAAGGAGCAGGATTCCTTATTTAAACTGAAGGTTTGCGGAAAGGCCCCTGTTCCAAGTATAAAAGCAGGAGACAGGCTTTTGCTTCCCGTTGATGAGGGTATTGCAATAACCGCGGAAAAGGAGTATGCTTCCGGAGAATTTGACTGCAATTGTATTAAAAGCTCGTTTTGCAGCCGTGAAGGAACCATGAGTATGATAATTATAGAACGGGAAAACAAGTATCTTCTCATCAGCCTCGACAACGGAATCAATTCCAAATATAAAGCAGAGCGTAAAAACGGGCTGTATACTTTAGAAATAACCTGCAATAAAATGTGCGGTGTGACATACGGAATATTCGATTCTTTGGTTGAAGCCTGTAAGTGTTATCGCAATATGAAAAAAGACGAATTCGTAACACTGACGGAAAAAATCAAGAAAAACCCGGAAATACAAAAGCTGGTTGGCGGAGGAATCTTCTGGGTGTGGAATGATAATTATGATGAGGTTATGTATTCCGATAAAGATACAGACCTTTCTCCTGCTGTCGGTAAAAAGCTGATATCTGTTGCCGACAGACTGCACAAAAGCGGAATTGACAAAGCAATGTTCGGATTGTTTTTTGAGGATGATTCGCATTTGTCGGAAGAACTGTATAAAACATACGGTTATATAAGCACGCAGTATGATAACTACAACGATGTTCTGAATCCCGAGCTTCTGAGTATTGTGCCTAACAACAGAGTTAAAAACTGTGATTATACGTTCAGACGTATCAAAGACTTTCCCCACGGTGTGCAAGTAAAAAAAGACGGTGGTCTTTCACCTGCATGGGAGCTTAAAGGCTTTGACGGAAAAATGCACAGTCAAAACACACTTTGTCCTTCAGTTGCAGCTGAAAGAATGAAAAATGAAGTGGCAGAAATATTAAAAAAATTCCCATATTATAAGGGGCGTTTCATAGACGTTTACGGTACAGGCTTATCTGAATGTTTCAGTGTCAATCATCCGCTTACACTTGAGAAATGCCTTGAAATAAAAAACGAAGCCTTTAAAGCCTTAGAGGATATGGGACTTGTCGTCGGTACCGAAGACGGCTTTGAAGGTTTAATAAACAATATCTCGTATGTAGAAGGAATGCACAGCCCTATATATTTCCGCAATAAAGATTCGGGAAGAAATCACGCACACTTGTACAATAAAGAGCAAACCGAGCATATTTCAAAGCATATGTTAAACCCCGAGTGCAGAGTACCGCTCTGGCATCTTGTATACCATGAAAATATGCTTGCTTTTCCGTACTGGGGAGATTCTACGGAAATGTCGCCCGTCTTCCTTGCCAAAAAAACACTTTTTTCGTGTCTTTACGGTTGCCCGCCTCTGTATTCATTCTCATTAAAGGACTTTGAACCGCTGAAAGACAGCATAATTTTCAGCTATAAAAAAATAACAGGTATTCACAAGAAAATTGCAGAACTTCCGATGACAGATTTCAAAATATTAAGTGACGATTATCAGGTTCAACAGTCTGTTTTCGGGAATAAATACGAAATAACAGTAAATTTTTCCGAAGAAAACCGCGTATATAAAAACAAGCTGATTCCGCCTTGCGATTTGTTGTTCGAGGAGAAATAAAATGGCATATTTACTTATCCCTTTGCTGTGTGTTCTTGCATCATCAAAAATTACGCTTCAATCAAAGTTTTCAAAAACAAAAAACATAGGTATTTGCGACAATATTTTTTTCAACGGTATAATGTTTTCAACAGCAGCACTGTTGTTTTGTCCCTCAATTTTCAAAAACGGCATAACGTATTCAACGTGTATTTACGGCATTGTTATGGGAGTGTTAAGCGTTGCTTTTCAGATTTTTTATATCTGTGCCTTTTCAAAAGGCAAAATGACGCTGACGGTCATCATAAATAATTTCAGTATGCTGTTGCCAATAACCGTATCATTTATTCTTTTTAACGAAGAATTCGGTATGCTGAAAATAACGGGAACCGTCCTTGCACTGATTTCATTTATCTTCAGCGCAGCAAGAATAACAGAGAAAACCGATTTTGAAGCATCACGTAAAACGGATTTTCAATGGCTTATATTTGTCACTTTGGTTTTTTTGTGCAACGGACTGATTTCTGTAAATCAAAAGGTCTATTCCATGTTCACTCAAAAGCTTCAGGTTTTTGAATTTGTTGCAATTTCCTACATTACAGCATCGGTACTGTCTTTTTTGATATTGGGTGTCATGACAGTAAGAAGTAAAAGCATTACATACAAAAAACAGCCCGAAGTGATTGCTTCAGGCTGTATTGTAGGCATATTGCTTGGCGTATTCCAATGTCTTAACACATATGCAGCATCCGTAATAGACGGAACTATACTTTATTCTGCATATAACTGCGGTGTTTCCCTACTCTCTACCGTAACAGGGCGTCTTCTTTTCAAGGAAAAGCTGTCCGCAAAACAATACGCAGGTGTATTCATCGGAATCATAGCTATAGTTTTCTTGTGTTTATGACTTATTTATAGGCAGATACCTCATACAAGCGGTTTCTTAAGAATCGCTGCATATCTTCTCGGATACTGCGTCGGCGTTTTACCTATTTTCCTTATAACAATAAGCTCATGCTCCTGTGACGCATCATCACTCGTTGAAAGTCCTGCGGAATAAATCTTTTCCACCTTTGCACCAAGAGCCTTGAGTGCCTTTTGCGACAGAGAAAGCTCGCTTTGCTTGTCATCAAGATTCGTTTCCTTTGCGCTCTTATACGCAACAAACGCGCCTCCCACCTTAACATACGGAAGAACAAGCTCCAGCAGTACGGGAAGTGATGCTACTGCACGGGAAACGGCAAAGTCATATTTTTCCCTATGCCCTTTATTTACAAGCTCCTCTGCCCTTTCGGGATAAAGCTTTACACCAAGGTCAAATCTGTCAGACACGCTCTGCGTGAATTTCAGCTTTTTCGCCGTGCTGTCAACAAAAGATATTTGCAAATCAGGTCTGAGTATTTTTAGCGGAAGCCCCGGAAACCCTGCTCCGCAGCCAATATCAATTACATTTGCATTCTGCGTAAATATATCGTATTTCAGCGGATAAAACGAGTCAACAAAGTGCTTTACCGCAATATCCTCCTCGGTTTTAAGGGCGGTAACATTTGTATGGGAATTAAACTCTATGAGCATCTGCGAAAGCACATCAAATTTTTGCGCAGTCTCACGGCTGCACTCAATTGCGTTTTCCTCGCAAAAGCTATATATACAATCAGAAGTCGAAAAACTCATTTTTATCCTCTTTTCCGGTCAAGATATGTCTGGAGAATTATTTGTGCGGACAGTGTGTCAACGCTGTCTTTTCTTTTTTTGCCGTGGGTTCCGGTTTCGTTCATGAACGAGTGTGCCATAACGGTTGTAAGGCGTTCGTCAACAAACTCACATTCAAGCCCGGTTTGTTCGCAAAGCCGTCTTGCAAACTCCTTTACACGTTCTGCTCTCTCACCTACAGTGCCGTTCATGTTAACGGGCAGTCCGCAGACTATTTTTTCTGCTCCCACCTCGGCTATCTTCTCGGCAACCGCTTTAACCGCAGTTCCGATTCCCGAAACTTTCACATTACCAATTCCGCTCGCCAGAAACTCCGTCGGGTCAGATAATGCAAGCCCCACTCTCGCATCACCGTAGTCTATTCCTATAATTCTCAAGGCAAAATCTCTCCTTGCAAAAATCTCCGACGAAGCAAATTTACGTCGGAGCGTATTGTTTAAAGTTACGACTGAAGCTGTAAGCCGGGTTCTGTCGTGGACGGCCATCTATCTTGGCTTTACGTTGCCGCAAAGCTCTGTGCCACCTGCAGTACTCCGCCGAGCAAGCGGTGAAAAATCAGACTGCATACGGTGTTGCTTCGGATAGGGTTTACAGGGCAACAACGTCTCCGCTGCGCCGGTGAGCTCTTACCTCGCCTTTCCACCCTTACCGCACAAAAGTGCGGCGGTATATCTCTGTTGCACTTTCCCGGGAGTCGCCTCCGGCGGACGTTATCCGTTATCCTGCTCTGTGAAGCCCGGACTTTCCTCACCAAATGACCTTTCGGTACATAAGGCGCAGCCGTCTGCTCCAGTCGCATTGCTTATTATACACAAAAACAAAGCCTTTGTCAATAAACAGACGTATATCCTATAACTTTATTTTCTGTGGAATGTTTTTTCAATGAATTTACAAAACAAAACTGACCTTTAATTGTTAAATGTTGTTTCTAACAATCAAGGTCAGTAAAAGGACTTTTTTGTTTTTATACTTCTGTTATTTCACCCGTTTCGATATCAACAAGACATGGCACGGGATTTCTTGACAATCCATTATTGCCTGTAAAATAGTTCGTTTTGATCTTATTATTTTCAATGGTAAACAAAGGTCCGTTCTTTTGATAGTAACCGAAATAAGCTTCGGGTTTTATCACCTTACCGCCTTTTTTTATTGTAAGATTTTTATATATAGGACCTATTAATCTCTGCGTATCCGTGAACAGAAAAACAGTCAAATCGTCTTTTATATAATATGTGTCATTGGGCACAGTCGCATAGCTTATACCAATTTCGTCAGCTTCTATATATGAGTCGCCATAAAGGGTAGTAAAATAATTATCAACTCTTACTTCAAGCCCCTTTTGCATATCAAAAGTAACTGTTCCGCCAAGCGCCTCAGTGACAAACTGCCACGAAAGAGGTATGTAAACCATATCATTATAAAAAAGAATGGGGTAATCTGAAAGAGTAACAATGTTTTTCCCGTCAATCAGTGTTTTGTTGGCCTTTTCACCAATTTGGTATTGATATGAAAATGAAGCAAGATTCTTTGTTTCTTTCAGATGATGCACCTGATATGTTACTGAATCAATCTGTACCGTCTTTTCATCAATACGTGTTTCGGTTGTATTACTTATTTCCGTTTTGAAAAAATGCTTGGGTAAATCAGGATTTCCCCGTTCATATTCATGGCTGCCGGTTTCCATGTTCCATGTAGGAATGAGATTAAGTATCATTGCATTATTATATGTAAGTGGGAAATAAGTCACCCCATCATGAACAAAAACAGGATAGGTTTCATATTCATTGTAATTGTATTCCTGCTCATTAACAGTTACAGAAAAAGTCGGTAAGGTTACTGTTTTTGATTCATAAGGAGTATACGCTGCGGCTGAAAATGTAAATAAAATCAGAACAAAACATAAAACAACTGCAAAGGATATCTTTTTCATAGCAACATCTCCTGACTGTCTATATTAACTTTATTTTTCAATTTAATTATAGTGGGTTTTCGTAATTTTGTCAATAGATTGCTGCTTTTAGCATCTTGTCTTGAATTAGTTTTCGGATTTACGCATTTTTCTGATTGGTCTTATATACAACAAATACGGCGGACACAAGGCCCGCCGAAAAATACATATTTATTCTGTTATATACGCTTAAGTATCTCGGAAAGTGCCTTATGAGCATATGCAAATCTCTGCTTGTTGATCGCGTCAAACGACTTTACAAGCTCGCCTGCATCCTCCGGAATTTCGAAGCTGAACAGATGAGGCTCAAGGCTTACAAAGCCCTCGTATCCGCTTTCGTGGAGCTTTCTGAAAATAGCTTCAAGCTGTCCGTCGCCTTCTCCTGCAGGAACAACTCCACCGCCCCATTTGCAGTCCTTTACATGAATGTATTCTATGTAGGGCTTAAGCATTTCGTAAGCTTCCATTGTATCCTGTTCACATTCAACAAAATTTGAAAAGTCAAATACAGCCTTGAAACTGTCGGACTTAATGTTTTCAAACAAGTCCTTACATCTTACCGCAATGTTTCCGTAAATGCCCTTTTCATTTTCATGAAGCAGTACAACGCCGTTTTCCTCGGCATATTTTACCATAATTGAAAGCTTTTCAATAATATAATCGCGATACTGCTCGGTTTTGTCCTCGTCTACATAAAAGCTGAACATGCGGATATACTTTGTGTCGAGCTTCTTTGCAATCTCAACAGCTCTCTTGAAATCATTAAAATGAGGCTCAAAATCATCGGTTACCTTGATTTTGCCTATCCACGAGCCAACAGATGAAACCTTTACTCCGTTTTCATCCATAACAGCTTTCATGTTCTCTATTTCTGCATCAGTAAAGCTTGTAACGCCTTTTCCGTCAACCTTTCTCGGCTCAATATACTTCATTCCGAGCTTTTTCATAAACTCCATCTGCTCAGCCAGATTTTCGGTCGCTTCATCAACAAAGCCTGAAATAATAAACTTGTTTTCCATACAGTTTCCTCCAAAACAACTTGCTGTGTTTTTCATTTTATCACAGAAAAAATCAATTTGCAATATTTTTCAACGAATGTACCTGATTCTCACAAAACCGCATCCGATTCTGACATCTTATTTTGAAGCAAAATACTCTTCAAGAATATCCGCTGCCTGCATAACCATGTTAAAGCAGCGGGAATTGTGCCCCGAAACAACAGGCTTATCCTTGTGATTTTCAAGAAGCTCGCGGCACACAATACTGCCGTTCTCGTTCTTAAACTTATCTGCAAGGTGACGAACTTTTGCGTAATGTGCCATTTTCGCTTCCTTGTCGCTCGGCTCATATCCGCCCTCTGCAAGTCCAAGCACCATGAACATACCCGAAACCGCACCGCAAACCTCACCCATTTTTCCCATTCCGCCGCCAAAAGACGAGGACATCTTCGCAGCCTGATTTTCGTCAAGTCCCGTAACGTCACAAAACGCAAGCACTACCGCCTGAGCACAGTTATAGCCTTTTAGAAAATATTCCTTTGCTTTTTCAGCGTGTGTCATACAAACCATCCTTTATGTTATTTATAATAGTCAAATTCCACATCGTAAATATTTACGGTATCTCCGTCCTTTATACCCTTGTCCTCAAGAGCTGCAATAATCCCCGCGTTTCTGAGAACCTTCTGGAAATATGCCATGGACTCGTAGTCATTGAAGTTTATGGAATTAATAACATTTATAATTCTCGGCGCTTCAACATAGTATACGCCGTTTACGTTTCTAACCGTAATTTCCTCGGATATATCCTCGATTGCTAAATCTTCTTCAACCGACATTTCGGGTTCATACACAGTAATTGCAGGCAAATCTTCAAGCTTCTTTGAGATAAGTTCTTTCAGCTCATCAGTCCCCTCACCGATGCCTGCACACATAAAGACAATCGGTATTCCGTGCTCGTCTGCGTACCTTTGCAGCTTTTCCTTATTCTCGTCGCTTGTCATATCAAGTTTGTTTGCAGCAATTATTCTCGGTCTTGACGAAAGCACCTCGCTGTATTTGCGAAGTTCTTCATTTATTACCTCAAGGTCGTCTATCGGGTCTCTGCCCTCATAGCCGGATGCATCGACTACATTTACAATAAGTCTGCATCTTTCAATGTGACGGAGAAACTGGTGACCGAGTCCCTGTCCGTCGGAGGCTCCCTCAATAAGTCCCGGAATATCCGCAAGCACGTAATTTCCTGCCTTTGCGCTTACAACGCCAAGCACGGGAGAAAGTGTTGTGAAATGATATTCGGCAATTTTCGGTTTTGCGGAGCTTATCATGGAAATGATTGTGGATTTTCCTGCACTCGGCATACCCACAAGACCTGCGTCTGCGAGCATTTTAAGCTCAAGTACAACCTCCATTTCCTTGCCCTTTATTCCGCTTTTTGCAAAATTCGGGGTCTGGCGTGTAGGAGTTGCAAAATGCGTGTTACCGAAACCGCCGTTACCGCCCTTTAAAAGCACAAAGCGTCCTGTTTCGCGAACATCCTCATCAGACATGTCTTTTATTACTTTTCCTGTTTCAGCATCCTTGATAACCGTTCCCGGAGGCACGGGTATTACAACGTCCTCGGCATTTTTGCCGTGAAAACGGTGGTTTCCGCCGTCGGCACCGCTTGGTGCTACGAACTTTCTGCGGTATTTAAAGTCAAGCAGAGTGTTCTCTCCCTCATCGGGTACAAAAACAATGTCTCCGCCCTTTCCGCCGTCACCGCCATCGGGACCGCCGTGAGAAACATATTTTTCACGTCTGAAGGAAACACAGCCGTTTCCGCCGTTTCCTGCCTTAACATAAATTTTAACCTTATCTATAAACAAACCTGTCACCTCTTTTTATCCGTACAAAAAGCATTTGCCGTTTGCTTTTAAACTATCCGAAAACTTATAAAAAGGCTGTCGGATAAACGACAGCCTCTCATTTTTCATATGGGTTTTAACCTTGAAGGTTACGCCTCGTAAACGCTAACCTTCTTCTTTCCGCCTGCCATATGCTCGAACTTAACCTTACCTGCGGTAAGAGCGAAAAGAGTATCATCTGTTCCGATACCTACGTTTGTACCGGGATGGATATGGGTTCCACGCTGTCTTACAATGATGTTGCCGGCGATAACGAGCTGACCGTCTGCCTTCTTGACACCGAGACGCTTGGACTCGGAATCACGTCCGTTCTTTGTAGAACCAACACCCTTTTTATGAGCAAAAAACTGAATACCTAATCTTAACATGGTTTACACCTCCGTTGATATTTTCAAATACTTGGGATATGTATCAGCAAGGTCGCTGATAAATTTCACATATCCTTGTGCGATACGCTGCAAACTGTCTTTCAGTGCGGCATTTGTGTCGTTCTGAAGAACCCTACAGCAAAAGTACGGCTTTTCTGCGTCTATATCAAGTTCAATGTCAGCAGAGAAGCTCTCGAGAATGTTTATGACAAGCTCGTTTGCCGATGAAACAGCAGCACACACAATGTCGCTTCCTTCATCAGCATAGCCCGAATGTCCCTCGGTTTCAACAGACATAAGCCCCGTCATGCTGCTTTTCTTTACAACTACTCTTGTCATGAGAATCAAAAAGTCAATTAACCGATTTTATCGATCTGAACCTTGGAATAAGGCTGTCTGTGACCCTGCTTCTTCTTCTCGTTCTTCTTGGACTTATACTTGAAGACAACAATCTTCTTAGCCTTAGCGTTTCTGAGAACCGTACCTTCAACCTTTGCGCCTTCAACAAAAGGTGTGCCGGTCTTGATACCGTTATCATCGGAAATTGCAACTACGTCGAAGGATACCTTTTCATTTGCTTCAACACCAAGCTTCTCAGCGAAGATGATGTCGCCCTCCTGAACCTTATACTGCTTTCCGCCTGTCTGAATTACTGCGTACACGAAAAGCACCTCTCTTTCTTAAATAAGACTCGCTGAATAAAGGGTTTTTGTTCTGCGTAGACTTCCAAAACGTGTTCTCGAAAACAACGCTGCTGCGCCATTTTACGCTATCAGTTCCAAAAGTCTGCGCACCGTTTTCACGGCGACAAAATTCAATACCCCAATCATGCGGCTTTGATATTTTACCACAAGGTTTTGCGTTTGTCAAGTGTTTTGAAGAATTTTTTTACTAATATTGAAGAAAGCCGCTAAAAAGCGGCTTTCATTTCATCATCAGTCATAATACACAAGCGTAACATCCGAATGTGCACAAAGAATAGTAGCAGGGCACATTGTATTGATTTTACCCTCGCAAAGCATATTGATTGCCTTTTTCTTTTCATGTCCGCCTGCGGCAATGATTATGCTCCTCGCCTTCATTATACTCCCTATTCCCATAGTCAAGGCGTGTGTGGGTACATCCTGCGGCTTTTCAAAAAAGCGCGCATTTGAAGCTATCGTCTGTTCGGTAAGTGTCGTCAAGTGCGTTGTTCCCTCAAGACTCTCGGAAGGCTCATTAAAGCCTATGTGTCCGTTAACTCCTATTCCCAGAAGCTGAAGGTCAATGCCACCCGCTTTCTGTATTTTCTTCTCATACAGCTCGCATTCTTTTGTGGCATCAATTGCATTTCCAAGAGGTATATTAATGTTTTCTTTCTTAATATTTACCTTTGAAAACAGGTTTTCTTCCATAAAATACCTGTAGCTGTTTTTATCCGAAGGATTTATCGGATAATACTCATCAAGATTAAAGGTTGTAATCCCGGAAAAATCTATTTCTCCGTTTTCGTACTTCTCACACAGGATTTTGTATGCTCCTTCAGGTGTTGATCCTGTTGCAAGTCCGAGGACACTCTTACTCTTCTCTCTTATCTGTTTTATGAATCTGTCTGCAATGTATGCGGACATTTCATTATAGTTATCTACTTTTACGATTTTCATGTTTTCTCCGTCCAAATCCGTGTAGGTTCTGCTCTTATATTATCCGATAATACCGCAAAGGAAGTCTGCTGCCGTCTTTATGTCTTTTGCAGGGTCGCTTCCGACTTCTCTTTCAATGGTAAGAAATCCTTTGTATCCGATTTCGTCGAGTGCCTCAAGGTACTTCGGGAAATCAACGCTTCCCGTTCCGAGCGGTACTTCTTGAAAATACTTTATACCCTTAAAGCTGTCGGGAATGGGATGAACAACCCTGTAAATATACTCAGGATTTCCGTCAGCAAGCTTTACTCCGTCCTTTGCATGGGTATGTACTATATACTTTTTGAGTGTGTGAACTGCCTTTACCGGGTCATCTCCCGTTACCATTACAAGGTTCGCAGGGTCAAGGTTGACACCCACACCAACAGAACCGAGACTGTCAAGAAATTCGCAGAGTGTTGTAGCTGTTTCAGGTCCCGTTTCAACCGCAAAATGAGAGCCAATACTGTCAGCATACTGAGAAAGCTCAAAACAAGCCTCCTGCATTATCTTGTAACGGTCATGGCTCTTGTCTGCAGGCACAACACCGATGTGCGTTGTTACAATATCAGTCTCAAGCTCTTTTGCAAGGTCGAGTATTCTCTTTGACTTTTCTATAAGCTCGGGATTCAATTCGGGATTCCCAAAGCCCATTCCGAGATCCCCGCACAAAGCAGAGAAAACAAGTCCGTTTGACTTTACTCTGTCAAGCAGCGCTTTCTTTCTTTCATTTGTCATCTTCTCAGGAGAGTTTTCTCCTCTCGTTGAGTACATTTGTATTCCTTTTGCGCCGATAGCCGCCGCTTTGTCTATTGCCTCAAATGTCGGAAGTCTGAACGAGTCTATTATTACACCGATTGGGAAATTAAACATTCATTTTCGCCTCCTCAAAAAAATTAATATAATTCTATCTTGCTTTTTTGATAATTTTATTGTATAATATTTTCACAAAAAAATCAAGACATATTCTTGCTGAATCATAAAATGATATTGCTTGCAAATAACAGTATATTGCTACGTATAACACGATATTGCTTTTTACGGAGGTAAATATGAAAGCCACCCACGAACATCACTCAATGAGCAACTCTCTGCTGCCTTTTATTTTTCATACCCATACCAAAGCCTATACCAACTGGCATTATAATCCGGAATTCCTTTACTGCATCTCAGGAAGCGGAAAAGTATACATAGATGATGAGGCAATAGAATTTTCACAAGGAGACACCATTGTTGTAAACTCAAACTGTCTTCACTCAATATCTCCGGACGCAGGACTTATTTACCGTTGTCTTATAGTTGACAATGTATTTTTTGAACAAAATGGAATGTCTCTTGACGCAATCCGATTCATTCCCCGAATTCACGATGAGAATGCAGGGAAGCTAATTGAAACAATTGCCGAACATTTTTCGATGATATCAGATAAATATTATGCCGCAGCCCTGAGAAAATATATCCTCGATTATCTTCTCTTTATGTGCAAAACATATTCACAGCCGGCAGAGCAAACGCATATCCTGTTTAAAAACTCCGAAGCAATAAAAGCCGCCGTTGAATACATAAACAAGAATTTCACGGAAAGAATCACACTTGAGGACATAGCTCAGAAAGTCGGTTTTTCCAAATATCATTTTGCACGTATGCTCAAGGAAAGCACGGGCTACACGCTTGTCGATCAGATAAACGCCAGAAGGTGCGACTACGCAAAGCAGCTTCTTCGGGACAGCACAAAAACAGTTTTTGAAATATGTGCTCTCTGTGGGTTTGAAAACGCTTCATATTTTTCAAAAACGTTCAAGAGCCATACAGGGCTTCTGCCGTCGCAATACCGAAAAAAGCAGGGACATTAATTAATCACATCATTTGCCCAAAATAATCATCCGACACGTTTTTACCAAAATTTCTTTTAAGCTGTGATAAAATAGCAAAAAAAAGAAAGGAAGTATAAAACGTGTCTTTTAATTTGGCAAACTCAAAACAAATAAAACTCATACCCATGGTCTGTACAAACAAAGAAAACTCCGAAACCGTAAGAAGCGCTGTTTGCGCAATGCTCAAACCCGACTGCAATATGTTTACCAAAGGCGAAATAATAAATGCTCTCATCCTGCTTGTTGACATAACGGAAAAGGATGCATCAAAGGCATTGGGACTTTCACTTGAAAGCATAAAACGAAAAAGGGCTCTTCTTTGCTTTTCGGATAAAGAAAGAAAGCTCATACTTGACGCCGGACTTTCCGAAATGACAGCCGAACTTCTTTCAAAGCTTTCTCCCGTAACACGCCGCTTTGCGGTAAAGCACTGTACCAAAAACAAGCTTTCTCTTTCACGTACAAAGGAATACATTGAGCAAATAACCAACGAAAAGCCTTCTTTCAGACTTTATGAGAAAAAGAAAAACGGCTCAAAGCGGCTGAAACTTGGTTTTGTAAAGGACATCGGGATTGTAATAAACAGCATCGAGAGGGCTGTGAATACGGCAAAAAACTCAGGCTTTGACGTAAAATACGAAAAAAGCGAATCCGAGGGCAATCTCAGCCTGTCTCTTATGTTTGCCGAAAAGCACCTAGGCGGTCATTGACATTTTTTCTTTTATGTGGTAAAATGAGCTCTGAAAAATATGCTTTTGCGGAGGTGAAAACAATGAGAACTCTGACAATCAACAAAAACGACGCAGGGCAGCGGACAGATAAGTTTTTGACAAAAGCACTTGTCGGACTTCCTTCGTCACTCCTGTACAAGTATTTTAGAAAAAAGTGCGTAAAAATAAACGGAATTCACGCAAAAGGCGCGGAAATTCTTAAAACCGGAGATATTCTCACCCTCTACATAAGTGACGAGTTTTTCCCCGATACAAAAGCTACATCAAAAAAACAGTTGGTTTTGCACACGCTGAAAAGTGAAGATATCGCATACGAGGATGAAAACGTTATCATTCTCGACAAAGCACAGGGAGAATCAGTTCATTCCTCGCTTCCCGATGAAGAGTCAAAGGAAAACGAGGTCTGTCTTGTGGACAAGCTCATAGGATATCTTGTTGCAAAAGGCGAATATAATCCCGAAAACGAAAACAGCTTCACTCCCGCACTCTGCAACCGTCTTGACCGAAACACCTCAGGGCTTGTAATTGCTGCAAAAAACGCCGAGGCGCTTCGCATAATGAACGAGAAAATCAAAGAGCGGCAGATGGACAAGATTTATCACGCCGTAATTTTAGGAGTGCCCGACAAAAAAGAGGCAACCTTAAAAGATTTTCACTACAAAAACAGAACCGAAAACAGAGTGTATATTTTCCCGTCAAAAGCAGCCGCAGTAAAGAAACTCGGAAAAGTAAACGAAAACGACATAAAAACGGTTATCACAAAATACAGGGTTCTCGAAAGCGTAAAAGATACATCCCTTGTTGAAGTCGAGCTTATAACAGGAAGAACACACCAAATACGAGCGCATCTTGCCTATATCGGTCATCCGATAGTCGGCGACGGTAAATACGGCATAAACCACAAACTAAAAACAGGTGTAAAATACCAGAAGCTATGCTCATACTCGCTCACCTTTAAATTTACAAGCGATGCCGGCATTCTTTCCTATCTTAACGGAAAAACATTTATCAGCCGGCGTGATGTAGCTTTTTGACTGTAACAGTAAGGAACATAAAAATGAAAAAGACTAAATGGAAGGGCGGTGCGCTTCTTGCACCCGTACCGCCGACGATGGTAACAAGCTCATACGACGGGAAGGACAACGTGTTCACGGTTGCCTGGACAGGTATTATAAACACACGTCCCGCAAAAACCTACGTTTCCGTACGTCCCGAAAGATATTCGTATGACCTTATTAAAAAAAGCGGTGAGTTTGTAATAAACCTCACCACAGCCGACATGTGCAGAAATGCGGACCTATGCGGCACATACAGCGGCAAAAATGTTGATAAATTTGAAAAGTACGGTATTGCAAAGGCAAAATCCTTTGAGGTTTCATGCCCGTCGCTTGAAGAAAGTCCTGTATGTCTTGAATGCAAAGTTACAGACGTTATAGAGCTTGGAACTCATCACATGTTTTTAGCCGACATCGTTTGCGTGTCGGTTGACGAGAGCCTTATAAACAAGGACGGAAAGCTCTGTCTTTCAAAGGCAAATCTTGCCGCTTACGCTCACGGCGAATATTTCGAGCTCGGAAAACGCATCGGCACGTTCGGATATTCCGTAAGAAAGAAGCATAAGAGTGCAAAACAAGGCAAAGTACCAACAACAAAGCAACAGAAAAAACGCTCAAAATGATGAATCGCCGTTCCCGAAAAGGAACGGCGGATTTTTTATACTGTTTCATCTATTACTCCCAGGTCCCATGCAAGACGCGGAAGCACATATTTATCTCTTATGTCCTTGCTTGACTTGAAAGTCATCGGAAGCAAGGAGGAATCTATACCTATGTCCTCGCATTTACACGGCAAGCCGAGTTGCTTAAACAGCTTTTCAAGATAATTTCTGTCCGGAAGCTCCTCATCGATAATCAATATTATTTCACTCCAATTTGAAATAATTGTTTCAATCCTCTCTTTGTGCCTCTCAACGCTGTATTTTCCTTCTTTTTCTTCAAGCTCGGTCATGCTCTGTGCTCCATGCCCGAGAAACTCATAAAGCTTTTTCTTCCATTTGCCGTAGTCGAAGCTTTCAGCATAAGAAATTGCTTTCTCCTTATCGGGCACGGTTTTCTTTATGCGCTCATAAAGCTCTACTGTCAAAAGCGTTCCCAATGCACACTGTATGCCATGAAAATCTGTTACCGTACCAAACTCAAGCCCTCTCATGTCCCATATATGCGACAAATAATGTTCGGTTCCCGATGCAGGACGCGATGCTCCGGCATACGCCATTGCAACACCTCCGAGAACAAGTCCGTCAAAAACAGCTTCAACTGCCTTTTCTTCTCGCTTAAGCAGTCCGTCTGCGTTGTCGACACATTGCCTGAGTGCAGCTCTTACAAGCGATGCTATTTCTTCGCAATAGTATTCGCTCGTGATTATATTTGCTATTCTCCACTCGCATATGCTCACATATTTTGCAATCATATCGCCAAGTCCGCTTTTCAACATTTTCATGGGAGCGTTTTTGAGGATATCGGTATCCCCGATTATTACATTCGGGCATTTTGAAGGAATTGTTGCCTTGACTCCGCCTCTTTCCATAGAAGAGGTTGCAGAAGCATATCCGTCCATGGACGGTGCCGTTGCAACAATAACATAAGGCACCTTTGCCGTTGCACTCAGTATTTTACCAATGTCATTAATGACTCCGGAACCTACTCCTACAACAATATCGCACGAACAGTCATAATTCATAATAACCGAACCTACGCTTTTTTCGTCCGGCTGCGGCATTTCACTGTCAATTACAAAGCACGTGTACGATATGCTGCTGTCTTTTAGCAACATACAAACACGCTCTCCTGCAACTGCATATGTTGTTTTATCACACAGAACAAATGCTTTTTTTGCCTTATATCCGGCAACCGCTGTACCTATTTCATTAACAGCACCACGCCCCTTTATTATTCTGTCTACGGGATTTATGTGTGCCTTGCCGCAGGAACATCCGTGTTCCTTAATACTCATATAAATTTTCTCCTTTCAATCAAACAGTCTTGCGCCCTGTTCGCAAAGAGCTTTCTGAACTTTTCCGTAGTCGAGCTCTCTCGGGGTACAGTTTTCTTTTGCGCTGAGAGCTGCTGCAATTCCTGCTGCCTGTCCCGTCGCAAGAGCAACGCCCATAACTCGATACGATGCGTGTGCTCTGTGTGTGCCCGAAATATTTCTTCCGGAAAGCAAAACTCCTTCAATGTTCTTGGGAAGCAAGCTTCTGTATGGAATATCATACGGAGTTGCCGGCTGTGAATGCTTTTCCGCCTGTCCGCCGCCTGTCGGGTTGTGTATATCTATAAGAAACCATGCCTTATGTACTACAACATCCTCAAAACGTGCGCCCGTTTCAACATCGCTGTCAGAAATAACATAATCTCCGACAAATCTTCTCGTTTCGCGAACACCGAGTGTTGAACCTGTAGATTTGAGACGGCACTTTTCAAAGCCGGGGGCATTTTTCTTCAAAAATTCAATTATACCAGGTATCTGTTCACGCAATTCAAGCTCTGCCTTTGTGTATTCAAGGGCACTGAGAGTATTGCAACCGTTGACCTGGGTCGCATTAATATTGCGTTCTCCCCTATAAAGCGTTTTATGTATTCTTACAATGCTTACATTTTTCGGGAGCTCGCCTCTCCCGCAAGCTTCTTTACAAACCTCGCTGTACTTTCTCCCATCGGGAAGCGTTACGGGGTCACTGCCTCCAAAGCAGGTGAAATTGTATGTTTCGTCCACATCGCAAATTGTAAATTCAAGCGTTACAGGCTGACACTTGCCGTCGCTTTCGCGTCCTATTTCAAAGGGCGCGCCGCACATTGCCGCAACAAAGCCGTCGCCTGTTGAGTCAACAAACACTTTTGCTCTCATTTCCTCTATACCCGTGGCAGTAAGCACTTTTACACCCGTCAGCCTTTGGTTTTCGATTACAACGTCAACAACAGGCGTTTGCAGATAAACGTCAACGCCCTCGGAAACCGCAAGCTTTAAAAGCCTGTGTTTAGCCTGTTCAACATCAACCCCTATTTCAGGACCGTTTCTCGTTACAATCTTTTCGGTTTTATGCCCCTGTCCGAGAAGCTCTGTTATTTCATTATACATAGTTCTGCCCTCGGCATATCCGAGAATAGGCTGAACATGTCCGGAGGTAAGCATACCGCCGAGTATTCCGTATCTTTCCACAAGCGCAGTTTTTGCCCCCTGACGCGCTGCCGACACAGAAGCCGCAACTCCAGAAGGACCTCCACCTGCAACTATTACATCATAATTGTTTTTCATTTTATTGCCCCCCACTTTATATTAAAATTATATACCACGCAAAAAATAAAATCAATATTTTCAAATTATATTGACAAAATTATCATGTATTGATTATAATAATGACAATAAAAATCAAATGGTGATTATATGTCTATATACAACAGAGAAGAAAAATACATGAGGCTTCTTTCCGAAAAAGAACATACGGTAAAAGAGCTGTCAGAGAAATTGTTTATAAGCGAGCCTACAGTAAGACGTGACATACTTGCACTTAAGGACAAGGAGCTTGTCACAAGCAGCAAAGGCGTTGTGAAGCTAAAAGTGAAATACGCCGACCAGAGAATACCGCTGTTTATACGCGACCTTGAATACAATGATGCCAAAAAGGAAATTGCGCTAAAAGCATCAAAGCTTATAAAAGACGGCTATGTAATAATGCTCGATGCATCAACAACGGCATATCATCTTCTGCCTCATCTTGCCTCTTTTAAAAACATACTTATTATTACAAACGGAGCAAAAACCGCCCTTGAAGCAGCCTCCATGGGGATAAAGACAATCTGTACTGGCGGAGAGCTGACACACGAATCCCTTTCATATGTCGGCACAGACGCCGAGGAAATGCTTCGTCGGTACAATGCGAATATTGCCTTCTTCTCCTGCCGCGGAATATCCGAGGACGGTATTATTACAGACAACTCAATTCTTGAAAACTCAATACGAAAAATAATGATAAACAACTCAAAAAAAAGCTATTTGCTATGTGACAAAAACAAATTCGGGCATAAACATCTAAATACCCTCTGCACCAAAAAAGACCTTGACGGTATTATTACAAATACTGACTAAAAAAGCAAGCCGTTTCACTTCAGACGTGAGACGGCTCTTTCATTTTCATTATATTCCCAGCAGCTTTTTGGCGTTGCCGCTTTTTATCTTTTCCATATCACTATCGGAAATTCCGAGTGTGTCAAGCAGTCTCATTTCCATACCAGCCGTATGCCAGGGCGTGTCCGTTCCGAACAGCATTCTGTCAGCGCCATGCTTTTCAAGGATTTTTTCGGCATAATATTTCGGCATATTGCCGTAGCCGAACGAAGTGTCAAAATAAATATCGCGTCCGCAGAGCAGTTTTAAAACACCCTCTCCGCAGCAAACACCACCCCAGTGAGCAGCAATAACAGGCGAAGAAAACCACGAAAGCGCTTTTGCAAGCTTTTCGGGAGTTGCACCGTAAGGCGGCGGAAAGCCATAGTCAAATCCGGCGTGAAAAACTGTTATAAGACCAAGCTCAGATATCTTCTTATATATCGGCTTCATTTTTTCATCGTCAACATTAAATCCCTGATAATCCGGGTGCAGCTTTACACCCTTCAATCCAAGTGACTTTATACGCTCAAGCTCGTCCAATGCGTCCTCGGCATCGGGAAAAACAGAGCCGAATGCAACCAGGTCTTGCTCCTTGTCGAGCAATGCGGTAAAATCATTGACATTTTTCTGCTGAGAGGCATTTGTAGCAATGCTAAGAACAACAGATATGTCAACATTTCCTTCCGACATTGATTTGCGAAGCCCTAAAACCGTGCCGTCGGTATGAGGTTTAAGTCCGCCGGAGGCAAACGAAAGCTTTTCAACCGCCCTGTCTGCTATTTTGTCCGGGAATGCATGTGTATGGAAATCTATGAGCATAGGAACACCTCTTGTATATTGTTTGCAACAATATAAGTATTATACACCGCATTTGTCGCTTTTTCTATGGGATTTTGTTAAACCGAAAATATGCCCCGAAGACTTCTCATCATCTTCGGAGCATATTCTTATCACCATCTCGGGGTTTTTATTTCCTTTGTACACAAAAATGTGAGTTTTCCAAGTCTGCAGTCTTCAAAGGTAATGTTTGACGTATCATAGAGGCTTCCCGTGTCAACGACCGCCGGAAGAAGTTTCTCGGAATTACATACAACATTCTTAAAGGAGATGTTTCTGTATGCCATTTTGAAATGAGAGGTCTCAACATTTGTGTCAATTCCCTGGTTTCCCGTGTCCTTACCGACTCGGCTGACACATACCAAAATCGACTTTACTCTGTCACTTATTTGATTATAGTATGGATATTCATGCTCTTTTGACTGCTGAATACATGGAACGGGATAATCGGTATCGGTGTCAATATAAATGTTTTCGTACCGGACATTTTCAACCACAATATCGGGAGCACCGTACCAGGTATCAATGCTTATGCACTTGTCAACGCTGTGAATGAGATAATTGTTCTTGAAAACAATGTCCTTTATAATCGAGTTCTTGTTGCCGTTCCAGATTTCAAGGTTTTTGCCCCAGTCACACCACACGATATTGTTTTCGATAAGCATATTTTCACAGCCGTAGGTTTCGTTTTCAAGACAAACAGCACGCACAACAATACCGTCGTCAAAGGAACGGATAAAGCAGTCCGAAAGAACAGCGTTCTGCGATGCACAAAGGTCAACGCCGTCGGAATTGTATCTCCACTGTCCGATAATCTTTATATTTCTGATGTCAACGTCCCGGCAGCCGTTTCTTATTATCACCGACCAGAACGGAGCATCTCTCAGAATTATTCCCTCAACCCTGAAGTTTGTACATCCGTATGCTACAAAGCTTGAGAAATCGCCTATATCCGTCTGATTGAAATTGATGCTCTTGAGTTTTTTATAAACCTCATCCTCCGAAGTCAACTGTGCTCCTCTTAACATTTTAGAAGAATCGAGTATACCTCTGCCTCTTACGGTTACATCATCTGCCTTATACGCAAATATACCACCGTAAACCACTGCACCCTCGGCAATATATACTGTCTGTCCGCTTTCGGGGCAAATAAGCCCTGCATCATGCTCACCGGGGCCGAAATAGATTGTGTTTTCATCCGGAACAAAATTGTCAGGCTCGTTTGCAAACACGTGAAGCGTTTCATGCACTCCGTTGACCTCGACGGTAAATTTCTTGGGACAGTCAAGCTTAATTGTTATTGCGTTTTCCGAAACAGAATAGTCAATACCAAACTCAAGCGGACGGATTTTTACTTCTTCCACTTTCGCATCGAGTACATCAACCTTGATTTCCACGGGCTTTGACATATCAAACGCCACAAACCATGCAATTTCCGTCTGTGAAATATCTCTCTGATAACCGCTCCAGACCATATTGAAAGGTATTGCCGAAACTCTTGCGGGATTTGTTATAATTGCCTTCCCGTCAACATAAACATTATACTTCATTTTTTCTTCTCTCCGTTGCATTAAATACTGTACTTAAAATTTAACACATTTTGCATTAAAAGTCAACTCAAAAAACCTATTAATTCTCAAGAAAATCTTTCGGCCGCGTATCGCTTATTATATTCCCGGTGAAAGAAATGTTTTTTTGCATATACTATTGCATTTTTTGTAAAATAGTGGTAAAATGTAGGCATAAGTGTAACCAAGGAGGTTTTTATATGAGTACAACAAAAAGAACCGATACGCGAAAACTCGCACTGCTCGCAATTTTTACTGCACTTGTAGCAATACTTGCATACTTTGGCGGCTTTATTAAAATAGGCGGTCTTGCATCAATTTCATTAACTCTTATTCCCGTTGTAATAGGCGCAGCATTATGCGGACCTGCTGCAGGAGCATGGCTCGGCGGAGTTGCAGGCGCTGTATTTTTCCTTACAGCAGATGCGGCTTTCTGGCTCGGAATGAGCGTTCCCGGAACAATTATAACCGTAATGATAAAAGGCGTCCTTTCAGGTCTTTTTGCAGGACTTGTCTACAAAGCTCTTGAAAAACTCAACCGCTATGCCGCCGTTTTTGTTTCTGCAATAGTCTGTCCCGTTGTAAACACAGGAATATTCCTTTTGGGATGCATTGTATTTTTCTTTGATACGGTTAAAGCCTGGTCGGTAGCAGAAGGCATATCCGTCGGGGCATATCTTCTGATTTTCTTTGTAGGTCTCAACTTTGTGTTTGAGCTTCTAACAAACATCGTTATCAGTCCTGTTATTATAAGACTTCTCAACCTAAGAAACAAGTAAAAACAAACACCCGTACATAAAATTACCACTGAAAGCTTGGTGCTCTCAGTGGTTTTTTGTTTTGAATTTTGGCGATATATAATGTCCTGCCGACCTGCGGCAGGACAAAATCTTGTTTTTACATATAACTGTTACAGCATGTTTTTCGTTATATTTCCGAAACTCCCTTTGCCATAATCATCATTGTGAACGCCGTTCCGATATGACAGTTTATCCAGAAGTTTTTAAGAACAGTACTGCAATCTGTTGTCATCCAATGGGTAGGTATTACACCGTTTTCGGGGTTTTGCATTCTTGTGATTGAATCTGCAAGCGCACATGCTTTTTCAAGGTAAAGCTTGTCACCCGTAGCTTTATACATTTCCAAAAACGTTTTAGCAACAGTTGATGTGCTGCCGTCTATAGGAACATACCAGTCATACTGTTCAAGTGCTGCAGGTGAATACCACTTCTCTTTAGTATCGTAATTGGTATTCCACGGCGCAAATTCACCCCACACAACAAACTGATCCTCTACATAACGCATAAGCTCTTTGGCTTGCTCCATCTTTTCAGCATCATCACCAAAATTATTTACTATGTAGTTTATCATTCTGTTAGCTTCAAAGTGAGTGAGATTTGCATAATTTGAAGACACTCTGATATCTTCAAACTGCCCCTCCCAATTGTAATTATCAAGGCGTGTTTTTTCCAGATACGAAAAATAGCCGCGTTCAAGCTTATGATAATCCTCATCACCGGTTCTCAAATAAAATTGCGACAAAAAATCAAGTATCGCAAATGTGCCGCAGCTGTTTTCGTGTTCAGGCTTTCCTGTCTTTGCAGAAACAAGCAGATACCAGCTTCCGTTAGAAAGAACATTGTTTTTGTAATATTCTGCTATCCGGGCTGCCGCTTTAAAATATTTTTCATCGCCTGTTGCTTTTTCAAGCATAAGATAAGCACTTCCCACATTTGCAGGATAAATCATCATCAACGTATCCTTACGTCCATAGGCTGCCGGTGCAGTTTCATCTACGATTTCCTTGATAAGACCTTTAAAGGAATACGTAGGAGGAAGTCCTGCCAGTGCTGAATCTTCACCGTATGTAATGGAAAGAAGATAATCCGCCGCATTTGTAGCAAGTTTCAGTGCTTTTTCGGCATTTTCCGGTTCGAGCTCTGCATAAGCAATCATTGCCTGTATTATGCTGCTGATGGTTTTGGACGGGTAAACATTATGGTAGTAGTCAGGCTTTGGAACGCCGTGTGTAAGCCAATACTGTATTGTGGGATCGTTAAATACATATCTGAAGGCTTTAAGAGAACATTCCCTGTATGAACACGCCTTTGGCGGCAAAGCCTCACGTCCCGGAAACGGCGACATTTTAAAGAAAGTTCTTGCTCCTGAAAGATAAACATGCCCGTTTCTCTCATGGACTGCTTCAACCTTAAGCTCAACCATTCCCGGTGCAATATCCTTCCAGATAGGTGTGAGAGGTGCTGTCGGCGTTTTATCCGTAAATGAGTGCGTTTTTCCGGTGCTGTCGGTAGCAGTGTAAACATATTCCTTAGCGCCCGGAATTGTGGAAAAGAACAGCTCCGGAACAAATGTAAACTGTGAAGAGTTTATATTCCAGAACGGTTTTCCGTTCTTTCCTGCACGGCGTACTGTTTTGGTATCGCTGTTGTATTCTTCAAGCGCCTGCAATGCATATTTATCCATTTTTATCTCCCCTTTTGCTGTGAATCTTACTGCGTCTTTTTGTTGTTATTCCCCGTAAATATCTTTTCTTGCACCTTCAATAAGGTTCATTGCGTTATTGTACATCATGTCTTCAACGTCCTGCTTTGTCATGCCAAGCGTTTTACAAGCACGCTTAAATGACAGGAGTTCTTCGTACGCAAAGAACGTTATGGTTTTTGCCTCTTCTTCTGAAACTTCACGAAGATGAGGGTCTCCGCTCGGGTCAGGATACAATCCGGGAGGCACGAGGTTTACGTATGTTCCGTTTTCTTCAATACGGTGTGTACGCATACGTAAAATCGGCATATCTGTACCGAACATAACGTGCTTAGGTCCGCAACGCTTTATTGCCTCTGCTATAGCATATTCACAGCAATTCGCGGCAAAGTCATACATTGTTTCGGGTTCCTGTGTCAAATAATCGAATGAATCACTGACATCCTCTTTTGTATAAGCACGTCCGATATGAGCAACTATAAAGCGAAGCTTGGGAAATTCTCTTCTTATTTCAAGTATCTGCTGAATGTTAACCTGATCCTTAAGGCGTGCGTCTCTCGGAATGTGACACATACAGATAGCGCCCAATTCGTTAAGTCTTTCAAGCTGGTGCTTAGGGAAGAAATCGTATATTCTGATTTCTTTGGCGGGGATATAGGACGGGGCATGGGTAAGATAGCACTTTGCTCCCAAAAAACCGCCTTCACGGATTTGGCGTTCAAGCTCATCTGCTGACATCGAAGGATGAGAATAAATCAGAGCCGGCCAGCCTGTCTCTTTGGATACTCCGGAAAGATATGCATTATTTTCTTTGTTTCCGGTTTTTCCCAAAACAAACATAAGTGCCTTAACGTCTTTGCCGGGGAACATAAGACGGTAGGTTTCCTGCAAATCCTCGATAGGATTTTCCTCTGCCACCTTACTCGGCCAGCTGACAACCTTCGGTGGTATATACTCCGGGTCTTCTACTATATATTTACGTTTATACACATGTGTATGAACGTCCAGTATTTTATCGGGAAGAAAATCTTTTAATTCTTCCTCCCATATTTTTTTATCATAATCTGTTACTTCAAATAAAGGCATTTTCCTGTCCTCCGAGATTATCTTGCGATTTTATACAGTGGCAATAACACACGGATTATTCGCCGATAATCATAATCTGCACTGTACGTTGTCTTCCTCTTGTATCATCGAAATCTATAAAGTACACAAATCCGAATTCACCAAGATCCACCTCACCATCGTCAATAACTATGGTTTCAGATCTTCCGATAATAGATGAACGCAGATGTGCATCTGTATTATGGCAGCCCCATGCATCTTCATCGTGCTCCTCGGCAAATTTAAGTGCCTTGGGACCGGGATGCAGATACATACCTTCATATTTGCATTCAGGCACCATTTTGTCCATAACGTTTACCAAATCCTGCTGCAGGGTTTCAAGGCCTGTCATAGACATATCAAATGCACATTCCTGTGTAATTACACAGCAAGTAGTATGGTGCGAATATACAACAGCGATACCGTCCTTTATGCCGGATTTTTTTACAGCCTCTTTCAGCTGTGCTGTTACATTGTGAAAGGTTATTGCTCTGTGGTTGGAATCAACCTTTATTTTTTCCTTATAAATCATATTCTCACTTCTCCATTTTTTTCAAATCGTCTGCTGCTCTGCGTACTGCCGCTATCATTTCATCAATCATTGCAATCGGATCCTCGGCGTTCATAATACCCGAAGCCGCACCTGCTGCCTCCGAGCCTGCCATAATAAAGTCATAAACCTGCTGTCCGTTTGTAATGCCTGCCGCCTGTTCAATAAGTATGTTCGGGTCGATTTTGCGGATTTCCGTAAGGACCTCTTTTACATAACCCATATCACTTACACCGTTTCCTGTTCCGCCTATAAGCTCTGACGGTTCGGGATTAATAATATCGGGGTGGAGCTGTGCTATAGCCTTTGTTTCCGCAACACTGTCAGCACATGCAAAAACCAGCATGTCAAGCTCATTCGCCCTGTCAATTGTCGCCTTAATCTGAGGAAGTGACATGGGCTTTTCGCAATGATTTACAACAACACCCTCAGCACCCGCCGCCTTAAGTGCCTCGGGAAGTATGTCCGCCATACCTCTGCCGGGTCTTAAGGTGTCCATATAGGGTGCAAGCACAATAAGGTGCTTTGTGTTCTCAACAATGCGTCTGATTTCAACGGCGGGAGTAATGAACAACACATCAATGTCATACTTTTCTGCCGCCTTGTCAGCTGCCAGTGCATATTCCAGAACCTTATCTCCATATATATAATTTTTTGTACCGATTTCAAAATACGGTGTTCTGATTTTTCTTTTCATTTTGCCAAAACTCCTATCTTTTTTGCCGAGCTGTTAAAAGTCAAGTATTGTTTTTTCTCCGTATACCGATTTCCAGTCCTTTTCAAAACCGTCAATAGCAGCATCGGTCATAGGATGTGTAATTACAGCCTTGAGTACATCTGCAGAAACAGTCACGCTGTGACATCCACATGTCGCACATTTATGTACCTGTTCCGCATTCTTGAAGCTTGCCGCAAGCACCTGACATTCAAGTCCGTATATTGCGAACTGCTCAACAATCTGAGCCACAACCTCACATCCGTCACCGATTATGTTATCAAGTCTGTTAACATAGGGGGCTACGAAATCAGCACCGGCTTTAGCTGCAATAAGTGCCTGTGCAGGAGTGAATATAGCAGTCATAAGAACCTTTATGCCGAGCTTTTTAAGCTCAACGGTTGCTTTAAGACCTTCTTCGCAAATCGGTATCTTTACGCAGAATTCGCCGCCCGACTTTTCGTTCATAAGCTTTGCTTCTTCAACGATTTTGTCTGCAGTAGTCTGAACTGTCTGGGCAAAAAACAACTTATCCGGGCCGATTATGCTTCTGATGTCCTTAACAATTTCCCAAAAATCTCTCTTTTCTTTTGCAATTATCGACGGATTAGTAGTAACTCCCGCAAGAGGATAAAATTCATTACAATGCTTTATTGCTTTCAAATCAGCAGTGTCCAAAATGTATAACATAAATATAAACCTTTCTTTATTATAAATACTCTTAATATATTACTGTTTCCAAACCGACACATTTTGCGAAAAATTCAATTTCTTCCGGCTTTGCACCGTATACCAATATACTGTGATGTGTTGCACCGCACATACTGATTTTTTCAAGAACGTCCGAAATCGGCTTTGAAAAATCAAGCCAGCCTCTGATGTCCTTTTTGAAATTGTCGGTTTTTTCCTTCAATACCTTTACAGGCGAAATAAACGCGTTAAAGCCTTTATCGTCTTCGTATATATTTACAAACACAGCATCACCCGGTCTGAAAGCAGCCGATGCACCAACAGGGTCGGGACTGTCTCCGTATACAAACTTTTTACGGAACGCCACAGGCTTTTTGTCTGCAACGCCAAAATTTATTTCGCCCATATGACTGATAAACAAAGTGTTGTTCTTCCAGTCGGGACAGAAAATTTCTATGAATGATGTATCCTTATAGCCCTGAAGCAATGCACCTGTAAACAAAGCCGTAAGAGTATCTCCCTCACCGGCATAGCCGATTTGTTCAGACATTGCACGGCAAATACCGGTAAATGGCATTGTAGCCATGTCCTGAATATTAAGGAAGTTCACCGTAAATGCCTGCAGCTCTTTCTTTTCAATCCATTTTTTCAAAGTAATGTCGGCACGCATTGAATTGCGGTAAATTTCTTCGTCTACGTCTTCAATGAATTCCCATTCCTCAGCGTTCTTTGCCTTTAATGCATCAATTTCTTCGTCAGATACGTTTTTTGCAATTTCAACAAGCTCGCCCTTTTCGGGATAAACAACCGTTGCGCCGAACAATTCCTGCATACGCTTGTCTTCCACACGGAAATCACCCATGCCTTCAAAACAGCCGCCGATGCTTCCCACCTTTGAGCCGCAAAGTGAATTTGCAGCTTTTGCTGCCTTGACATATCCTACAACACGGTCTAAAACGTCACTTTCTTCAAAATGACCTGCAACAACTGCATACGTCTTATTGTTTTTCTTCAGAAGATTACACATGTCCATAACACCGTGGATACCGTGGCAGTATGAAATCTCGGAGGAAAGCTGTTCGTCCGAAAAATCATAAGCACGAGTAGTGTCACAGATAATTATTGGCAACTTTGTGTTTTTAAGCGCTGCTTCGGAATTTAATCCCGGCGAATAAGCAAGATGCAAAGTAACAATTGCATCACAACCGCTTTCTTCGTAGGCATTAATTTCCTTCTCAAACTGGTAATCTTCCGTACAAATTTCGCTTTTTACAACTTCGATTCCTCGCTGCTCAAACTTGTCAGCTATTTCATCGTAAAAAACTCTCAATTCTTCTCTCAGCTTTGTGCCGTTTTTGTCATACAATGAAATGTAAAGAGGTAACAATCCTATTTTCATAACATCAAACCCTTTCTTTTTATATAAATTTCAGCTTTTTAAAAGCATCATTTTCATCACGGTAAATTCCGACAGCCACACCTGCCATAATCGCAGAGCCCACTGCCCCGGCATGTTCGCCGTTTGTAACTTCTATCTTCTTGCCGATTACCTGCTCGATAACCTCACAGAAAACCGCCGAATTGGTAATGCCGCCGACCAATTTAATTTTGTCAGCATTCACCTTGAGTGTTTCAAAAACGCCGCCAAGCCTTCTCGCTATATTTTCCATAATAGCCCTTGCGATATCGGCCTTACTGTAGCCGGTAACATCGGCATTTTCATCATCTATAACAAGACCGTTACAGCCAAAAGCTGCTTCTTCTGCCAGTTTATCAAATTCAAAGTCTGATATATCGCCGAGAAATTTCTTTTTCAAATCATCAATGACTACCGAAACGGACGCCAAAGATTTCATGCCGCACCAATTGCCCTTTGGCACCATAAACGGGTCAATAAGCATGCTTTTCGAAGCAGGTGTTTCTCTGTCTTTAAACGGCATGAACACAACCCATGAAGTTCCGCACGAAACAAGCACCTCATTTTCTTTTGAAACTCCGGCACCTCTTGCAGCCGCCGGATGATCAAAGGTTCCGGCAACAACCGGTGTTCCTTGCTTTAATCCTGTTTTTTCAGCAGCATAAGCGTTAAGTTCACCTAAAACCGTACAATTTTCCACTATCGGCAAAAGCTTATCCTCGGATATTCCCAACATGTCAAGATACTCCTTGCAGTATTCGCCCTTTTTCTGGTCAATAAGGAAAAATGTCGTTCCCATGGAACGGGTGATACCCCATTTACCTGTCATCAAATAGTTGAAATATTCTATATGCATACATATCTTATCGGCTTTGTCAATAAGCTCGGGCTGTGTAACTCTGAGATATGCAAGACCTGCCAAAGGAAAGCTCGTAAGCTTAAACCATCCCACCGTCTCGTAAACATCTTGGTTTGTAAATCCCGACAAGATTTTCTCCGTAACATCCGTATCAAACTGGGTTTGCCAACCGTATACGGGCGAACAGCTTTTGCCATCCTTTACAAGCATCAGATTTCCTCCGGCACCCGACACACAGACAGCAGCCACCCTGTCATTTTCATCAAGGTCGCCTACGGTTTCTTTTATTGCAGAAAAGCAGTTTTCGCAAAAAAGCTCCGCATCCATAAGCTTCATATTATTCTCAAAATAATATGCATGCTTTTTTGTTTTTACATTTTCAATTCTCCCGTCGCAAGACATCAAAACCGCCTTTACAGACGAGGTTCCCACGTCAAGACCCAACAGATATTCCATTATCGCTTCTCCTCCTTTTTAATTCTATTGAAATCTTATTCGGTTTCGTTCGAAACCAATTATATCACAAACTAAGCATGATGTCAAGGAAATATCGACGTAAATCAGCCGACTTTACATAAAAAAGATTACCAAAACTTGACTGAAATATATTTTTATGATATACTTATTTTAATATTAGGCACACTGTGCTTGAACATATAAGGTGAAAACATGAATACTCATAAAGACAGACTATTGCAAATGCTCAGCTTGTTGCATGAAAACAACCGTATGCAAGTAACAGAACTTGCAGAGCTTCTCGGCGTTTCACTTGTTACTGTCAGAAAAGATCTTACAAAACTTGAAGAGAAAAAGCTTCTATTAAGGTACCAGGGTTACGTAAAGCTTAACACAACTACTCCCGTCAACCGCAGAATGATATCGAACTATGCCCAGAAAATACGCATAGCAAAAAAAGCTGCCGAGCTTGTCAGCGACGGAGACACCGTCATTATAGAATCCGGCTCATGCTGTATTCTTCTTGCCGATGAGCTGAAATATTCCGGAAAGAAAGTTACAATCCTCACAAACTCCACATTCATGGCAGACTTTATAACGCCTTATCAGAATATCAAGATAATCCTTATGGGAGGCGAATATCAGCCTGATTCAATGGCTGTTGTCGGTCCCGTTACAAAAGCTTGCCTTGAACCCTTTCATGCAAGATTCTTCTTTTCCGGAACCGACGGATACCGTGCTGGCACCGCCTTTACGGGCGACAATCCCGAACGTGCGGAAATACTTAGCCTTATGTCAAAGCATGCCGAGCAAACCGTTGTAATTACAGAATCTCAAAAATTTCTCCGGCAAGGCACACTCACAACCTTCTCACTTGAAGAAACAGACATTGTAATAACCGACGATGAAATTAACAAAGATATTCTGAAAGAAATAGAGTCTCACAGCATAACCGTAATTACGGCCTAAAGATTGAGGGCATACCGTTTTTCAAGCGGTATGCCCTCGTTGTTTTTTGTTGTATTTTATACTACATTTTCTTTTTTGCAGGATTGATACCGAAATGCTTTTGGTACATACGGTAGAAATCACTGTAATTTTCATAGCCTACTTGTATTGCCGCACGGGTTGGAAGCTCTCCTTCCTGAATCAGTTTTGAGGCAAGTGCCATCTTTTTTTGCAATATATACTGCTTTGGAGATATTTTCATTTTCTCCTCGAATATATGGCAAACCGACGATTTTGATCTTGAGGTGTATTTTGCAAGAGCATCAAGAGTGATTTTTTCACACAAATGAACATCGATATAAGAAATGATTTCTTTTAGAAACCCGTCCTCCTGTTGCTTGGTAGGCTGCCCGTGCAATGCGTCACTGTACAGAATCTGTATCATCAGGCTGTGTGCAAGAGAAGCGTAAAACTCTTTATCCTCCTCCATGCAGATTTCTTTCAGCTCTTTAACCTGCGATGATAAAAACATGGCAATATTCGTGCTTTTTTTCTCAAATTGCGGCTGAAGAGCAGTGGGAATTGCCGAAAGGTCGAACAATGCTGTAACTCTTCTGTATAAACCGTTTTTGTTTGAGGTAATGGTATGATAGGAAAGCGGTGGAATAATCACTGTCTGATTTTCCGTAAGACGATATTTTTTTCCTTCAAGTACAATACTTATATCTCCCTCAATTACGGCTATCATTTCAAACTGAGTGTGACAGTGGCTTTCCCACAAAACAGCCGTATCCGTTACGCTTTGTACGTATTCAAGTTTGAATCCGTTTGTCTGAAATGCACAAGACATATTACTTCTCCTCTCTTTTTTTGCATTGTATCATATTTTTGCAAGAAAAGCAATGCTTTTTTGCAAAATTAAATATATACATTGCTTATATTATCTGGTATGATATAGTTGTACAGAAAGGATAGTTGATATATGATTCAGAATTCCATCCGCATTGGCACACGAAGTATAAACAACTGTGTTGTTCTGCAACCCATGGAAGGCTGTGATTGCAACAAAGACGGAAGTCCAAGCGAATTAACAATCAAAAAATACATAAATGCAGCAAAAAGCGGTGCAGGTATTGTATGGTTTGAAGCCAATGCCGTGTGTCACGAAGGCAGGACCAATCCCGGACAGATGATGCTGACACGTCAAAACCTGCCTCAGTTTCAGGCGCTTCTGCAGAAAATGAGGGGTGTTGCCAAAGAAGAGTGCGGTGTGACTCCTGTTTTCATTCTCCAGCTTACACATTCCGGCAGACAGAGCATCGTTCCGATGATAGCTTACAGGAATCCGATATATGAGGAAAAACGTCCTGTTACCGATGAAAGTATTGTAACAGACGAATATCTTGACTCGCTTCCCGTGCTGTATGCCGAATCTGCAAAGCTTGCAGTAGAAGCAGGATTTGACGGAGTGGATGTAAAATCCTGCCACGGTTATCTTTTTCAAGAGCTGTTATCTGCATTTACACGCAGCGGACGGTATGGCGAAAGCTTTGAAAACAGGACTCGTCTTTATCTTGATTGCGTCAATGCGGCAAAGCAGGTGATTCCCGATGACATTCTTCTGACAACACGGTTGAGTGTTTCGGATATGGTGCCAAAGCCCTATGGATTCGGCACAACTGAGCAGAACGATCTTGATTTTACCGAGCCTGACATGTTAATCGAAAGATTGGTCGACAGCGGAATACAGATTTTAAATGTCACCGTAGGAAATCCGTATTACAATCCTCACGTTAACCGTCCGTACAGAAAAGGCGCATATACGCCTCCTGAAAAAGCAAAAACAGGTCTTGACAGATTTGAATACATAGAAAAACATATAAAACAAAAGCATCCCGACCTTTTAGTCGTTGGTTCGGGACTGTCTTACTACAGAGATGATTTGTTTGAACAAAGTAACCGACAGCTTGCAGAAGGAATTTGCGACCTCATAGGTTACGGCAGAATGTGGCTTGCATACCCCATGTTCTACAGAGATTTTCTTAATGGCAGCTTTGAAGCAAAAAAGTGCTGTCTTGCCTGCTCAAAATGCACCGAGCTTATGAGAAACAAGAGAGTGTCAGGCTGTGCGGTATTCAACGAATATTACAGAAATTTATATGAGGAGATTAAAAAATGAGTGTTGCAATTATAACAGGTGTTTTGGGCGGAATAGGAAAAGAAAGTGCGCTGCAGCTTTGCCGTGCAGGATATTCCGTCGTAGGCATGGATGTTACACAGGCTGACAGCCTTACAGCTTTTGACGGATATGATTTTACATATATAAAGGGTGACTTGTCCGATACCTCTTCAAGAGAGCTTCTTGTAAACACAGCTTTGGAAAAAGGAAATATCGCCGTTCTTGTAAATGTTGCGGGCGTTGCTCCTAAAGTGCGCCGTGACATTCTTGAAATGACTGAGGAAAGCTACGATTTTGTAATGGGAATAAACACCAAGGGAACGCTGTTCCTTACTCAGCTCGTTGCAAACAGAATGCTGGAAGAAAAAAACGGCGGAAGCATTGTCAATATTTCCTCATGCTCGGCGTATACAAGCTCAACAAGCCGCGGAGAATACTGCATATCAAAGGCGGGGGTTTCCATGATAACAAAGCTGTTTGCCGACAGACTTGCATCCGACGGTATCACCGTAAATGAAATATGTCCCGGCATTATCGCCACAGGTATGACAGTGGCAGTAAAGGAGAAATACGACAAGCTTATTGAAAACGGACTTGTTCCTCTCGGGCGCTGGGGTACGCCTTGTGATATTGCCAAGGCTGTGGTTGCTTTATGCGACGGAACATTTGGCTATACCACGGGGCAGTCCTTTATCATCGACGGAGGTATGCATATAAGGAAGCTATGAAAAACAGATATAATACATTAATAATAGGTACTGGCTGTGCAGGCTTCAATGCCGCTGACAAGCTTTATGAGCTCGGTATAAAGGACATTGCAATTATAACAGAAGGAAGATACATGGGAACATCCCGAAATACGGGCAGTGACAAACAGACCTACTACAAGCTCTCACTGTGTGGAAGTGACGGTGACAGCGTAAGAGAAATGGCAGACACGCTATATTCCGGCGGCGGTGTCATGGGTGAGCATGCTCTTTGCGAGGCAGCGTATTCCACGCGTTGCTTTATGCGTCTTGTTGAGCTTGGCGTTCCGTTCCCGACCAACGAATACGGAGAATATGCGGGATACAAAACAGACCACGACCCGAGAACCCGTGCTACCTCCTGCGGTCCGCTTACTTCAAAGTACATGACCGAGGCACTTGAAAAATCGGTTCTCGGCAAAGGAATAGAAATCATTGATTTTCAAAGGGTTATAAAAATTCTGACCTGCGAAAATGCCGTCGCGGGCGTTGCATGTGCAAATACGGTTACAGGTGAAATATCCGTTATATCCTGTCAGAATGTAATTCTCTGCACAGGCGGTCCTGCCGGAATTTACAAAAATACAGTATACCCCGAAAGCCAGCACGGCGCAACCTCTCTTGCAATAGATGCAGGAGCAGCTCTTTCAAACATGGAGGAATGGCAGTACGGTATTGCAAGCACAAAATTCCGCTGGAATCTGTCGGGTACGTATCAGCAGGTATTACCGAGATACATTTCAGTTGACAAGGACGGAAATGAGCATGAGTTTTTGTATGAAAAATTAAGCGATGAGTCGCTGGGACTTATATTCCTTAAAGGCTATCAGTGGCCGTTTGACACAAGAAAAACTGAAGGCTCGTCAAAGGTTGACATCCTCGTTGCGGAGCAAATAAAACATGGAAACAGAGTATTTCTTGATTTCACCAAAAATCCGAGAGGCTTGGAAAACGGTTTTGATGTTTTGCCCGAAGAAGCCTACGAATATCTTCGCCACTCAGGTGCTCTGTTCGGCACGCCAATAGAACGCCTCAAGAAAATGAATGAGGGTGCCATCAGGCTTTATGCAGATAACAAAATTGACCTGTACACCGAGCCGCTTGAGATTGCCGTATGTGCCCAGCACTGCAACGGCGGTATTGCAGTTGACGGCAACTGGCAGACGGAAATCGAAGGACTTTACGCGGCAGGCGAAGCGGCAGGAACCTTTGGTGTTTACCGTCCGGGCGGAAGCGCACTCAATTCAACTCAGGTCGGAAGCCTTCGTGCAGCAGAGCATATTTCAAAAAAACATAATATTGAACAGCCAATTCCAAAATATACCGCACCTACCTTTAATTACGGTGTGTCCAATATCATACAAATCAGAGATGAGCTTCAGACACAGATGAGCGCAAGCGCAGACTTTGACAGAAATACCGCGCAAATGAAAGCGCTGTTTGAGAAGGTGGATAAGCTGTGCAGCGAATTCTTCGACAAGGTTATAATCGAAAACCAAAGCCGGATTTCCGAAGCCTTCAAGCTGTACGATATGGTACTGACACAGCGCTCGGTGCTGTCTGCAATGATTCTCTCGGCAGAAAGAATCGGAACACACGGCTCGGCATTCGTTGACCGTTTGCCTGACAGAAATATCTGTATAATGCGCAAAACAAGAACAATTACAAAAGGAACGCTTTCGTTTATGGAAGATATTTCTGCAATGCCACAGCCTGAACTTTGGTTTGAAACATTGCTGGCAAGACAGAAAAAGACAAAGTGAAACCACAAAAACAAGTTGATTTCGGAGAAATAAAATATGAAAGTGTGTATAATAGGTGCTTGCGGGCACACAGAACAGGCCGTAGAGATTATATCAAAGAGAACTGACATATATGTTTGCGGTATTGCACCGGGAAGCAGCCATGAAAATCTTAAATGCAGATTTGAATTTAGCTATCCTGTTCCCTATTACAAAAATTACATTTCAATGCTCGACAAAACCAAGCCCGATCTTGCAATAGTCTCGCCTGTGTTCGGTCTTACCTCACAGATAATTGTTGAATGTGCAAAACGCGGGATAGATGTATTTTCAGAAAAACCAGTAGCAACAACGCTTTGCGACCTTAAAAAAGTAGAAAAAGCGGTAAAAGAAAGCGGTATCCGTTTCTGTGCAATGCATTATCTTCGCTTTTCACCAGCCTTTTATGAGGGAGCAAGGTTGGTTTCAGACGGTGCTATAGGCGTGCTTAAAATGATTACCGCACAAAAAAGCTACAAATTCGGCACACGCCCCGAATGGTATTATGACCGCACCCTTTATGGCGGAACTATTCCGTGGGTAGGAA
Organism: Eubacteriales bacterium; assembly: GCA_045540015.1. Classification (GTDB taxonomy): domain Bacteria; phylum Bacillota; class Clostridia; order Oscillospirales; family CAG-382; genus UMGS1387. The sequence continues at coordinate 251,840 of JAZQGP010000013.1, read as the reverse complement.
TCCATGCAATAGACTGGATATATCATTTTTCAGGCAAAAATTTTTTGTCTGTAAATGCTCACAGTATCGGAACTTCTCCCGAAATGGCGGCGCTTTGTCAGTTCAGACTTGAAGACGGAGTAATAGCCTCCATAAACCTTGACTATTACCGTCCCGACAAAGCTCCAACTCACGACGACGACAGAATACGCTGTGTGGGAACCAAAGGCGTACTTGAGATTCGTGACGGAAGCATTTACATAACAAATGAACAAGCAAGCAAAACCATAAAACCTGCCAAAGCACCCGAACTGTTTACGGAATTTATAAACGGAAACACACCGATATCACCGAATGAGATTTTTTATCTTACAAGAGTAGCTTTACTTGCAAGAAACTCCGCAGATACAGAAGAAGAAATCAGAATAGAGGTATGATTATGTATAAAAGCTTTAATGAACTTGAGAAAAGAGAAAAAATTGCAACCGAAGTTTTGTTTGAAAAAGAAAACCTTGAATATTCAGGCAAAGCTGATAAATCAGCATACAGAGACCGACAGATATTCAGATTTATAAAGGATGAAGCATCAAGAGAGCGTCTTATGGATGACATAACATTTGCCGCCGACTGGTTTGAGCATCCGAATGTAATGGGAAGATGCCCAAGAGGAGAAGCGGATTTTCAGGCAATAAGACTTGTCCCTCTTTATTTTGAATGCTATGATGAGCTGAGTGACAAGACAAAAGAAGCTCTTGACAGATTCTTTCTGAAAAGAGATTTCTTTTCATTCTACGAATCTGAAAACCACGCTTTAATGAACAGGGTTTCAAGATACCTTGCAGCTCAATTTTATATGGACAAAGACGTGATGTTCGAGCAATTTGATCCGTGGACTCCGAAAGACCTGTACAATAAAGACACAAGATACCTTAGTGATTTTCTTGATTTCCGTGCAAAGCACGGTTGGGGTGAATTTGATTCATACGGCTACAGCATGGAAATAATGGTTATTCTGAACATACTTTATGCGTACACAAAAGACGAAAAACTCAAAAAGAAAACGGGGATGGTACTTGATATTATTCTTCTTGACATGATATGCGACTCCAAGGAAGGTCTTTACGGCGGTGCTCACGGACGTATATATCCGGCATCGGCACTCGATTCAAAGTACAGTGGCATGTTTATTGCTTACTGTTATTATTTCGGCACAAGATACGGCATATGCGAAAAGGATCTGGATATCCCGTTTTCGCTCATCTTATCGGGATACAGACCGTCTGACATAGTATATGACATAGAAAAGAACCGTAGCTATCCTTACATTAACAGAGAGAGAAAGCATCTTCACTCCTGCCATGCATGGCATACTGCTAATATCTGTACTGCTACACTTGACGCACTTGCTCCTTATGCAATCAGCAAGCAGACATATGTCGGCGAAAGATACCTTCTCGGCGGAATAAACAGACAGGACCCGTATCCCAAAAATCTCCCCGACAAGTGGTATGCACATCATCAGCAGCACGAATGGGAGCTTACACTTTTCGGAGGAACAGACACAAGGATTTTTTCGCATCATCCGTCAGATCCCGGTTACCACAAGCAGCATAACCGCTGGACAGGTGATCTCGGATGTTGCTGCAGCACCCACTACACAAACGAAAACACAGCGGTAAGTCTTTATAATATTACAAATCCTGAAAAATATGACTATATAAACGCTTATGTTCCTCTTAACATATTTAACGAAGTCGTTATGGAAGATAACTATATTTTCCTGAAGTATCCGGGACTTTACATTTCAATGTATTTCTCCTCAGGATACAGAGTGAACAAAGAAGACAAGTATGCAGATAAGGAAATTCTGTCGGACGGACGAAAGCACGCAGTTGTTTTAAGAGTCGAACATGAGGAAAAATATGCTTCAATGAATGAATTTATTGATGATATTCATTCCAAACCCGTTGTATTTGATAAGCAAAATATGACCTTAGAATTTGACTCAATATTTGTTTCATACGACAAAAACGGCGAAAACGGCAAAACAAACATCTATCCGTATGAGTATTTGTATGATTCTCCGTATATGAAATCTGTGTGGAACTCAGGTGTTATTAAACTTGTAGGCACAAACACAATATGTGTGTATGATTTTAACACTGTTTCGATACATGAAACACAAAAATAAGTGTATATAGGGGATAAAGTTATGAAAATACTTTTAGTCGGTGCAGGCGGTTTCGGAACAGAATATGTCAAGCGGTTGCTTAAACTCAACGCTCCGGATTCTGTTTTTGCCGGGATTGCCGATCCGTATTTCTCCACATGCCCGATGAGAAATGAAATCGAGGCAGCAGGCATTCCCGTCTATCAGACAATGGATGAGTTTTATGCGGAACACGAAGCGGATTTGGCAATAATCTGCACTCCGCCGTTTTTGCATATGGAACAGAGCATTTGTGCTTTGAAACACGGTTCATATGTTTTATGTGAAAAACCCGTGGCACCCACTGTTGCAGAGGCAAATCAAATGGCACAAGCAGAAAAGCAGTATGGCCGCTGGATTGCCATTGGATATCAGTGGTCTTTTTCCGAGGCAATCAGAAAATTGAAAAATGATATTTTAATAGGGAAACTCGGAAAGGCTGTTTGCCTCAAAACAATAATAAGCTGGCCTCGTAACAGAGCGTATTATGCCCGCGGTGCAGGTTGGGGAGGAAAGCTGATGTTTAACGGAAAAGCTCTCCTTGATTCCATAGCCTCAAATGCCTGCGCACATTATCTGCACAACATGCTTTTTATATTAGGCGACAGTATGGATACAAGTGCTGAAGCTACAGAGCTTTCGGGGTACTGTCTGCGTGCAAACAACATTGAAAACTTTGACACCTGCTCATTAAAACTTAAAACAGTAGACGGAGCAGAGCTTTTATACTATGCCTCCCATGCGGCAAAAGATGCCATGAATCCCAAATTTGAATATAATTTTGAAAACGCAACGGTATATTTTTCCGAGGATGACGGTTCCGTTATAACCGCACATTTTACTGACGGCAGTGTGAAGGATTACGGCAATCCCTTTGCTGATGCTTTTGAGAAAATAGGACTGTGTGCAAAGGCAATCAAGAGCAAAAAAGCGCCCATATGTACAGTTACTACTGCAACACCTCACACAAGGATTATTGAACGTATTTGGAAAGAAATTCCAATAGTATCGTTTCCCTCATGTTTTATCCGTGAAAAAGAAGGCTTTGACGGCGTGTATGTGGAAGGCTTGTTTGATACAATGGTAAAAGCGTACAGTGAGTGCAAGTTGTTTCCCGAAGTAAATTCGGAATTATTCAATTCAGAAAGATAGTAAAGTCATGACAAATAAAGATTACAGACTCGGTCTTGTTTCCGTATAATTCAGGAATCATTCTCCCAAAGAAATACTGGATGCCATGCGCAAAGCACAGCTTTCCTTTATTGAATGGGGCAGCGATATTCACGCACCGTGTAAATATACCGTGCGTTTGACGGAAATTGCCAGGCTTCAAAAAGAATACAGGATTTCCTGTTCTTCTTACGGAACATACTTCCGCCTTGGTGTAAATCCTGCAGACGAGCTTTGGGAATATATTGATGCAGCAAAAATCCTCGGAACAAACGTTTTAAGGGTTTGGTGCTACAACAAAACAAAGGCAGACATGACACAGGCAGAGCATGATTTTCTCATGAACGAATGTATGAAAGCAGCGGAAATGCAGAGAAAAACAATGTAACTGTTTGCCTTGAATGTCACAGGGATACATACACTCAAAGATTAAGCGATGCTCTTGCTCTGATGAAGGTAATAAATTCCCCTCATTTCCGTATGTACTGGCAACCGTTCCAATGGCAAACACAGGCGGAAAATCTGACATATGCCGAGACCATAGCCCGATACACAAAGCACATTCATGTGTTTCAATAAAAGGACCTTGTTCGTTGGAACAAGGTCCGATTTTTTACTTGATTTTGTTTGTCGGAGAATGAAGGAGTTGCAACAAATTCGACTCATATAACTCTCTGTTTATAACGGTTTTGATAAATTCTCAAAATTTCCCGGAGAGCACCCTTCGATTTTTTTGAACGTTCTTATGAAATTTGAGTAATCCGAAAAACCTGATAACATACTTGCCTCTTTTACGGAAATGCCCATATACAAGTATTTTTTTGCCTCGGCTATTTTCCTTAAAAGCAAATAGTTTATTGGGGTAACGCCGCACTGCTCGGTAAACAGTTTGCTGAAATGACTGTTGCTGACATACAGCCTTTTTGAAAGTTCTGATATTTTGATGTCACGGAAATCTTCTTCTATAAGCAGCAAAGCTTTTCCGAGAGTACTGTTCGGTGTTCCTGCAGAAACCGGGGGTGTGTTCTTGAATTTGTATGAAACTACCGACAAAATCTCCATCAATATGGAAAATCTTTTTAGTTCATCCTCGTTGTTGTTGTATTGGTAAATCAGATCCATGAAATACATGTGCTCTTTTTCATTGAGATTAACTTTTCCCGTTATTGATTCTCCTACATATTCTATCCAGTCCAACGATCCATTGATGTTTGGCATGGAATTGATGGCAGATATAATTTTTGAATCAATACTGATGATACAGCGCTCATAAACCGTATCCGGGTTTATCAGAGCTTTATGCACACAAACCTTGGGAACAACAAACAAATCGTTACCGATGCATGAATAGTATTTTTTATCAAACAGAAAACCATCTGCACCGGCAATATTATAATATATTTCATACTGACTGTGCAAATGCGGTATATTTATACTCGGTAATTCATTTTTGTTATGATAAACTATTGTTTTTGGCGGAGATTCGCGGTACATTGACATGTTCATTGTCATATCAGAATATCACTCTTCCATTCACTATGGTATTCATAGTGTTAATATTTTCATCAAAAATTATAATATCTGCATCATACCCTACTTCAAGTTCACCTTTGTTCCTGATATCAAGGATTCTTGCAGGAGTAAGGCTTGCCATTTTAACAGCATCGCAAACCGTAACACCCGCAAGCTTTATCATATTGCGGACAACTCTATCCATAGTTGCGACACTTCCCGCAAAAGCTGTGCGGTCAACAAGCTTTGCAACGCCGTCCTCAACAATAACAGGAAGCCCGTTATCAATCCTTCCGAGAACACTTTCACCTTCAGGCATTCCCGTTGCCCTCATAGAATCGGTAATAAGCGCAATTTTATCCGCCCCTTTGATTTTATATACCAGCTTGAGTAACGGAGCAGGTAAATGTGCACCGTCTCCTATGATTTCCACAGTCATGTCATCATTCAAATATGCTGCTTCAACAATTCCGGCATGACGATAACCGTTTCTCCTTATAATACTGCTAGTACACGAATACAAATGCGTAACATGGGTAAACCCTTTTTCGTATGAATTCATGGCGCAGTCAAACTCAGCATCACTATGACCGATGCTCAGATGCACACCATTCCTGACGGCAAAATCGGCAAAATTCTCCATACCTTCAAGCTCGGGAGCAGCGCTCCATCTTAAGATGCTGCCTTTTGCAGATTTTATAATACTCTCGTATTCTTCCCTGCAAAACGGATGAATAAAGCGTTCTTCCTGTGCGCCCTTCTGATTTTGCGAAAAGTACGGTCCTTCAAGGTGAAATCCCAAAAGATTCGCACCGTTTGTATTAGCTTTCTCTGCCTCATGCAATATTTCAATTGATTTCCGTATTGAATCAACATCAACAGAGGTCAGTGTCGGCACAATACTTGTTGCACCGAATTTTGCATGCATCCGTGCAGCTTCCACATAAGCCTCAACCGTACCGTCAAGAAAATCAAATCCGCCGGCTCCATGTGTGTGTATATCTATAAAGCCGGGAGAGACATATGCGCCCTTTGCATCTATCACTTCGTCATATCCAAGCTTTTCTTCAGTTATTGCAGAAATCTTTCCGTTTTCAAAATACAAATTGTAGTTTTCAAGTATCTTATCCTTCAGAATAATTCTGCCGTTTTGTATTACTGTTCTCATATATTACACCTTTACACCTGATTACTGATATTTTAATATTAAATCAAAAAGATGTCAACACAAATTTCTTTGCCGTTCTAATATATCAATATATGGTGTTCATAGGATTCTGGGCGTGAACAAGTTCCATAACACGTATCTGCTGAAGAACCTTTTCCGGTTTAATTATCAATTCTTCCCCATTGACAAAATGGTTGTATATATTATTATAATAATCCCTTGTTCCCACATCAATTGCATCGCCATTGAATTTTTCTTCAAATTCATGCCATTCGAGTTTTTCCGAACAAAATGCCGGTTCAATTCCGTCGGGACCACGTAAAGAATCAAGTTCTAATTTCGGCATCGGCTTTTCGTCAAAATACTTCCAACGAGCTGTCATAATTGTGGAACGCAGAGAGCCTCTGTCGCCGCACACACGGTATACATGGTCATTATACGCATCACAGTGGTTTACTTCTATTTCAATCAAAGGTCTGTCAGGATATGTCAGGATTACCTTAACAAAGTCTTCTGCATCACCTGCATTGTTTATCCTTTTCAGCACGGAAAAAACATTCGGCATATCGTCTGTATTCAACAAATCAAGTGCCTGATCCATGGGGTGAGGAGCAGTATTCAAAAGTTCTCCGCCATACATTCTGCGGCAGCACTGCCAGTCCCAACGGCGTGCATAATTTGAAAAATTGATTGAAATATGCTGAATTTTCCCGAGAACACCGCTGTCTATTATTTCTTTTATACGTTTGTAATACGGTGCAAGACGTGACTGCTGGAAAACAGACAATGTTGCACCGTTATCTTTTGCTGCCTGAATCATCTTTTCACATTCCATTGCATATTTCGAAAACGGTTTTTCCGCAATGACATTCATCTTATGATTAAGCAAATCCATCACAACAGGAAAACGTAAATGTGAATATGTCGATACTACAACAAAATCTATATCGGTTCTGCTAAACAAGTCTTTATAATCTTCGTATGTGTCACACTGAAACAGTTCAGCTGCACGCATACGTCTGTCTTCCGCAAAATCCACCACAGCAACAACGTTGAAAAGTTCCCTTCCGTTTTCCGTCAGAAAATACTTTCCGTGTATTCCGTAACCGCTTCGTCCTTGTCCTATTATCGCAACATTCAGTTTTTTCATTTTTTACTCACCCTTTATAATTCTGTTTAACATTCTGTTTACCGCAATTATGCACTCCCGGCTTGCGATAAAACCGCCCTCGGAAAACATGCTTCCTTTGGGATTCATTAAAAGTTCTTCTGAAATTTCACCTGTGGGTTTATAATGAGGTTCAAGAATAACCGCACCCGGATATCCGCTGTCTATAAACTCCCTGAACATTTGCTCATATGCAACATTTCCGCTGCCAATAGCAACACCCACAGTTTTACCATCACGTATCACCGCATCCTTTATGTGCACATGGCAAAATATGTCCCTGACGCACTCATAGCCGTCAGGAAACGGTATTTCGTCAGTGCAGCTGTAAATGTCATTTCCCGGCTCATACAATGCTCTGACACAATCATTGTTAATACGTCTTACTATATCCGAAACCCTTTTGCAGTCAAAAGCATTTGCAGATGGCTCTGATTCTATAAGAAGTGTTATGCCTCTGTCCTTGCAGAGCTGTATCGGTTCCTGATATGCCTCGGCTATCATATCGGGAGTAACGCTGTCATCTTTAAAAAAATCAAAACATCTTATCTGCGAAACACCGAGAAAGTCTGCTTTATCAACAAGGCGTTTCAATCCTTCAATATGCTTTTTTCGTGTGTCCGTGTCAAAGTATGAGCATTTATAAAACGGGGATGAAATGCTGACAAGCGGCATATTATACTTATCCGAAAGCCTTTTTATCTCATTGAAATCATCATCACTGAATTCAAACGGGCCCTTTTCCCATGCCGAGCGAAGTTCGAAACAGTCAAGGTTATAACTTGAAGCAAACTCCAGAGCTTTTTCAAGATCCTGCGTTACTTCATCTGTAATAATACCGAGTTTAAACATTCTTTTACCTCTTTTATATTAAATATGCTCCGCTGTCAGAATCACAGTAAAGAACAGTATTCTTATGTGTTCTCAAAACAGATGCAGGACAGTCTTCACTGACGGGACCGTTAACTGTATTTTTCACAGCGTTTGCCTTCGTTGCAGCAGGTACAACGCAATACATATACGCACCCGCCGTAAGTGCCGGAATTGTCAGGGACAGAGCTTTTTTCGGAACGTCATCAAGCTTTTCAAAGCATCCGTCGTTAACCTGCTGATGTCTGCATACATCATCAAGCTCTACAACCTTGATAAGCTCTTTGTCATTAAAATCGGCAACACCCGGATCATTAAAAGCTATATGCCCGTTTTCACCGATACCAAGGCAAACAATATCAACAGGATTGTTCTGCAACAGTTCAGTATATCTCTTGCATTCGTCTTCAATGGATTTTGAATTGCTGTTTATCAGATAAACATTTTTGAACGGAACTCTTTCAAAAATTGCTTTATTCAGGAAGGTGCCGAATCTTTGAGGAGCACTGTCCGGAAGACCGATATACTCATCCATGTGAAAAGCATTGATTCTGTTCCATGGTATGTCTTTCTTGCCAACCAACGCCTCAAGCATTTCATTCTGTGAAGGTGCCGCGGCAAAAATCATATTGATAGTATTTTTTTCGCTCAATAGCTCAAGAATTCTGCTATGTATATCCTCCGCTGCAGCTATACCCATTTTACTGCGGGTACTGTATATTCTGCATAACAGACTGTCCTTTTTGAATTCCTTTAACATATTACTCTTTCCTCCGGATAAAGTTCAACATTTTTGTACATTATATTATGAATTTTACATCATATGTTAAACCAATTATAAGATTCATACCCGAAAAAGTCAACATCATAAAGAAACAAAAAAAAATAGTGCAACAAAAATTACAGTTAAACCGTAAAAACTTGCTTTTATTACGAATACTGAACAGCTCCGCAATTGTTTACACCGTATTCACATAAACGTCGTTCGGCGTAGTGTATAATTGAATCAAACCAAAACAAACGGCAATGTCAGATTTAAGGAGAGAAATCCATGAAAGAAAACACTACCTTTTCAAGCGAAAACGTGTCTGTCACAATGGCGTTTGACAAAGTAAATTCTCTGTCCGCAAGTAAAAAAATCGATAAAGGTGCTTTTGACAATACCGAAAGACCCATTAAAAAGCACGAACTTGCTTCGCTTCTTGTCAGAGCATTGCCAAAATCTGAATTTACACAGATAAATTTTGTCAGCAATATTCCCGACGTTTCGAAAGATGAGCCGTACTATAATGACGTCATGTGTCTGTACCGTGCCGGAATATACATGGGCGTTGATGAAGCCGGAACATTTGAGCCGATGTCAGACGTTACCGAAGCAGAGCTTGATGGCATATTGAATAAAATAGAAAACCGCAGTGCACGTCTTTACAAATCACTTCAGACAATGCCTGAGGTTGAAGGCTATGAGCTTATGTATTCGCAGGACATGCACAGCGACCGAGGCCCTCTTTCTAACGGCTGGCGTTATGACTGTAAGGATATAGAATACGACACAGTCGGCACGGAATCCGCAACACTTACAGATATGTCAAGTGAAGACTATTCCGCTATCTACAGAGAATTCAATCCCGTAAATTCAGGTATTGTTACTCTTGAAATGTACACAAGTATGTTCTCAAAAGATAACGGCGTTTATATCGGATTTGACAACGATGATGACAAGTCCTGCTTTAAATTGCAGGCTGATAACGGATATTTCGCACTTTACGGCAAAGAAAAGCATGTGACGGACATTCCCGTTTCCACGGATAAAACCGAAGAATATGTTGTTCTCATGCATATCGACTTTGACAATCATAATATGTATGCTGTTATCAACGGAAAGGCTACAGACTATATTGATATTCCCGAGAATATTACAGTTAGCCGCCTTATAGTCGGAACAACTGTTGAGGGAACAGGTGTAATTACTGTTCATCGCGTGTATATGTACGAAAATTATGCCATGGCGCAGCATTTTTCAGCCGTAGCATCTATGGAAGGCAAGACTCCTTACGACATGGTTATAAGCGGCAATATTACAATGGAAGAATACCGCTACGACCCCTTCTATGACCAGTACAGTGCTAAACTTACCGCCGAAAAGGGCACGTCGCATTTTGCGGCAAAGAGCTTCCCGAGAATTTACGGCAAGGGTATTTTTGAAGGGTACCTCTATATGCCTAAAACTGTGGATGGTGCATATTTTGCAATAACAAGTGCGTGCAGAGAGATTGCGAATATTTATTCCAAAGACGGTGCCTGGTACGTTGGCGAAAAGAAAGAACGCAGTTTCTTTGAAAACGTGTGGCAGACACTGAGAATTGAAACAGATACAAAAGCAAAAGAAGCAGTTATAAAGATAAACGGAAAAACCGTTGACAAGGTAAGCATTGACTGCGAATACATAGATGCAATAAAGATTGGTATCGATGCAGAACAAGACGGAGAACTGTGGTTTGACGATATTTCGGCACGTCCTTACCTTGACCATGACGACTATCCCGAAGTCCCCAAAGCCTGCAACAACAGCGACTACTACATAGGAGTTCACGTATGCAACCTGTGGCGTGACTCGGAAGCAGGAGAAGGCTGGCAGAGAGTAACACCGTTCGAAGAATTTGAACCGTATGTCGGCTACTATGACGAAGGCTCACCAGAACTTGCAGACTGGGAAATCAAGCAGATGGTTGAACACGGAATTGACTTCCAGCACCTATGCTGGTATATGCCCGAATCCGTTCCCGTAAGCAGACCGATAAAAATGAACAGAAACTCTCATCCTGCTGTACATAACGGATTTTTCAATGCGAAGTACAGCGACATGATGAAATTTGTTATCATGTGGGAAAACGGTAACGGCGGTCCGATGCCGAGTTATGAAGCCTTTAAGGAATTCTACTGGAAATACTGGAAGGAATACTATTTTACAGACCCCCGTTACATGGTTATCGACAACAAGCCGATACTGTCCTTCTGCAGCTACCGTGATCTTATCAAAAAGTTCGGAAGCACCGAGGGTGTAAAGCAAGCGCTTGACTTCATGCGTGAGGACATAAAGACTCTCGGTTTTGATGACATGATATTCATATGCTGGATAGACGGAGTTATGGATGAAGATATGGCTTATGTCGGAATTGACGCATCCTACAGATACCACTATAACGCAGAAGGTAAAGATGCAGATTATCAGATAACAAGAATGGACGGCACTTTTAACGTCAGCAAGCTTTATCCGATTCCTTCTGTTTCCGTCGGCTACAATTACGTTCCCAGAGGAGGTCGCTTTACTGACCGTGCACCCATGAATACTCCCGAAGGTTTCCGCAAAGTTGCAGAACATATAAGGGATAATTATCTGCCGAAGGTGAAGACAGGCGACTGGAAAGAAAAGATGCTTTTTGTAAGCTCGTGGAACGAATGGAGTGAAGGTACATATGCAGCACCTTCCACACTTTACGGATATCAGTACCTTGAAGCAGTAAAAGATGTCTTTACAAATGACACATCTTCTCACGAAAATGTCGATGTGATGCCGACAGATGCACAGAAAGCACGCATAAACAAACTTACATATAATAAGTATCAGCGTATAAGACGCCTTATGCTTCCCGAATACTCTCCAAGTGCAGATATTTCAAAAATGTCAACACTCGTGACATGGGATTTCACCAAGAAAGAAACCTTAAATGAATGGACAGTTGAAAATGCAGCTGTGACACAAAAAGAAGATTGCATTTCAATTGTGTGTGATACTGCCGACCCTAAAATGTTTGTTGACGGAAATGGTCTTAACGTTACAAATGCCCCCATTATTCATTTCAGACTTCGTGCAAAGAAACCTGAAATGCTGGAAGTATTCTTCTCAATGGTGGATTACCCGGGATTTGAAGCCGGACGAAAAGTCGGCAGAATAAACCTTTCTCAAAGCACAGAATTCAAAGACTACTATCTTGACATGACACACAATGATTGTTGGACGGGAACGCTCGGTTCTTTACGTGTAGACCCTCTCACATTCAAAGGTGAGGTTGAGATTGAACTCATTGAAATAATGCAACTTACCGAATCTGAAATAAACACTCAGAAAATCACAGTCATTGCAAATGAAAGAGAAATGTCGTTCAGTTTCCCGCCAATTCTTGTTGACGGCGATGTTGCCGTAACAGCAAATCCCGAATGCGGCTTCTTTACAATGCTCAATATGTCTTATACATGGAACCGCTACACCGGAATTTTCACCGTTTACGGTAAAAAGCACACTGCTTTGTTTACAGTCGGCTCAGACAAGGTTACTGTTGACGGAAAAGAACAATGCCTCGGATACAAATTCTCCTTGTTTGACGGACTTCCCGTTTTAAGGCTTGGAAGCCTGTGCAGTATAATGGACTATGAATTCAATGCCGACAACTGCACCTTCACGGTAAAAAGTACCGACAAACAGCGGAACACTTACAAGCACGGCATCTCATGGGAATTTGATATTCCCGGTGCAAGATTGGGCTGGACAGTGCTTCACGCAAGATCCGGAATTCAAAACGGATGTCTGAATATCAGACAATCGTATCTTCAGAACATAAATGTCATTCTGAAGAATTATCCGATAGAAACAAAGGATTATTCACAGATAAGAATCGGTATCCGTGCATGTAAATCAACACTCGAAAACCAGAAACTCGTTCTGTATACAGGAACAACCGCCACAGGCTCTTCCTGCCGTGCGGATGTAAGATATATACATGAATACGATGTTGAAAACTATAACGACAACGATCTTTACGAAATACGTTTTGACCTTGACAGCAACGAATACTGGAGCGGAATATTGAAGATTCTCCGCATAGATCCTCACAAGTGTAACGGCGACATTTCCATTGACTATGTCCGCCTTGTAAGACGTAGCGAAGAAGATTTGGACGACTGATATACAAAACTCTGCAAATGTGTTATCCCATAAGCTTAACTCGTTTTTATTCATCAAACCTTAAATTGTTTTGTGTAACAATTGCAATATTTCGTGGCTTGAATACTTGCATTCTGCAGTGTATAATCCAACTATAATTATCAAAAATCACAAAACAGTATAAAAAATTATATTTACTATTCACGATAAATATTTTATACTACAAATTATAAAACACGGTAAAAAAACTCAAAAAATCAAAAGACAGAAACGGAGAAAAGGTTATGAAAAAATTACTGGCACTTCTTTTCGCTTCGGCAATGCTCGCAACAATGGCGACTGCTGCCAAATTTGAAAAGAAAAACACCTACACCGACGGTCAGTTTACAGACGTTCCTGAAACTCAATGGTATGTAAATGACGTCAAGAGCTCATACGAAATCGGTCTTATGCAAGGAGTAGGCGGAGGAAAATTCTCACCTTCCGCAGAGGTTACCGTTGCAGAAGCAATCACAATTGCTTCACGTGTATCATCTATCTATTACGGAGACACTATTGCCGAGGCAGAAGGCAAATGGTATCAGAAGAATATAAATTATGCGTTAAGCAAGGGTATGATTAAAAACGGACAGTTCGACTCATACGACAGACCGGCAAAACGCTACGAGGTTGCAGCTCTATTTGCAAATGCTCTGCCGGGTGAAGAATACTACCCCAACAATACAGTAACCGAAATACCAGATGTTGATAAAAATGCATCCTACTATAAAGATTTGCTTACTCTCTACCGTGCAGGCGTTCTTATGGGTAACGATGCCGCAGGCACATTCAAGCCCGATGCAAATATTACCCGTGCGGAAACTGCTGCAATTATCAACCGTGCCGCACTTTCCGGAAAACGTCTTGCAAAATCAACAATGAAAATGCCTTATGCCGAAGGCTACGAGCTTATGTACTCGCAGGACATGATCAACAACAAAGGAACTCTTTCAAACGGATGGCGCTATGACAACAAGAACGCAGAGGCCGAAACCACCGATGCAGAATCCGCAACTCTGTTTGATGATAAGAACGACAGCTATTCTGCAATTTACAGAGAGTTCAATCCGCTTGATTCGGGTCTTGTCACCCTTGAAATGTACACCGAGCTCAATTCTTCCGACAACGGCGTTTATATAGGATTTGACAATGACGATAACAAGCCGACTGTCAAACTCCAGACAGAGAATGGATTCTTTGCGCTTCACGGTGCAGAGAAAACCGTTACAACTATTCCCGTTGCAAAGGACAAAGCTGAGCAGTATGCAATACTTATGCATATTGACCTTGACAGCAACACAATGTATGCGGTTATAAACGGAACTGCCTCGCCCGTTGTTAACATCCCTGAAAACATAACAATCAGCCGTCTTATTGCAGGAACAACCGTTGAAGGAACAGGCGTTATTACGGTTCACCGTGTATACATGTACGAAAACTACGCAATGGCAGAACATTTTGCAGCTGTTGACTCCATGGCAGGAAAAGTCCCTTACGGCATGGTAATCAACGGCAGTGTTAATATGGAAGCGTACATTTACGATCCGTTTTTCGACAAGTACAGCGCAAAGATCACTGCAACTGCAGGCACATCTCACTCTGCCGCAAAGAGCTTCCCGCAAATTTCGGGAATAGGTATCTTTGAAGGCTATCTCTATATGCCAAAGACACTTGACGGAGCATATTTTGCAGTTACAAGTGCAGGTAAAGAGGTCGCAAAAATACATTCCAAAAACGGTGCATGGTACGTAGGTGATAAGAAAGAACGTGACTTCTTTGAAAACGTATGGCAGACCCTCAGAATTGAAACCAACACAGACACACACAAGGCAATAATAAAAATAAACGGCAAAATCGTTGACACAATAAATATCGACTGTACATATATCGACGGGATAAAGATAGGTCTTGATGCCGATGCTGACGGAGTTCTATGGTTCGATGATATCTCGGCACGTGTAGATATTGAACACGAGGATTATCCCGCAGTACCGAAAGCATGTACTGACGACGGCTACAACATAGGCGTCCATGTATGTAACCTGTGGCGTGACTCGGAAGCAGGCGAAGGCTGGCAGAGAGTTACTCCTTTTGAAGAATTTGAACCTTACATCGGATATTACGATGAAGGCTCATCTGAGCTTGCAGACTGGGAAATAAAGCAGATGGTTGAACACGGTATTGACTTCCAGCACCTTTGCTGGTATATGCCCGAAACCATCACAGTAAACCAGCCCATAAAGATGAACAGAAACTCGCACCCTGCTCTTCACAACGGCTTCTTTAATGCAAAGTACAGCGACATGATGAAATTTGTCATCATGTGGGAAAACGGTAACGGCGGTGCAATGCCGAGCTTTGAAGCATTCAAGGAATATTACTGGAAGTACTGGAAAGAATACTACTTCACAGACCCTCGCTACATGGTAATCGACAACAAGCCAATTCTTTCTTTGTGCAGCTACCGCGACCTTATCACAAAATTCCAGAGCAAAGAAAAGCTCAAGGAAGCCATTGACTTCATGCGTGAGGATATCAAAACTCTCGGATACGATGACTTAATTATAATCTGCTGGATAGACAGTGCTATGGATGCAGATATGGATTATGTCGGAATTGATGCAACCTACAGATACCACTACAACGCCGAAGGAAAGGACGCAGACTATCAGATTAAGATGATGGATGAAACCTTTAAAACCAGCAAGGTTCACCCGCTTCCCTCTGTTTCTGTAGGATATAACTACGTTCCCCGCGGAGGACGCTTTACAGACCGAGCTCCAATGAACACACCTGAAGGCTTCCGCAAGGTTGCAGAATACATAAGAGACAGCTATCTGCCAAACGTCAAAACAGGCGACTGGAAGGAAAACACACTGTTTGTAAGTTCCTGGAATGAATGGAGTGAAGGAACATACGCTTCTCCCTCTACACTTTACGGATATGAATATCTTGAGGCCGTAAAAGACGTCTTTACAGGTGACACTTCTTCTCACGCAGATGTCGATGTAATGCCGACTGCTGCACAGAAAGCGCGTGTAAACAAGTTTACATACAACAAGTACCAGCGCATAAGAAGACTTATGCTTCCCGAATTTGCAGAAAATGCCACAGATGTATCCGATACATTATCTTTGATAAAATGGGATTTCAAAAACCCTGTTGACAGATCTGCATGGACACATTTAAAGACAACCCAGACTCCAACCGAAAACGGCTTGAAGGTAATAAGCGAAGTTGATGACCCCAACATGCATGTTAAAACAAATGTTGATGTTACAGATTCGCCTATACTTCACATAAGATCAAGATCTGCTCAGGCTGACAAAATACAGTTGTTTTTCCTGACAGAATCAAGCCCCGTGCTTGAGGGTACATACAAAACAGGAACCGTACAGGTACCAAAGTCAGATACGTTCGAGGATTATTATATTGATTTATCCGGCAATCCTGATTGGACCGGAACTGTTACGGAAATCCGAATCGACCCGATGTTCAAATCCGGTGAAATTGAAATTGAGTTGATTGAAATTTTAGGACTTTCGGAAGACAGCAAAAAAGCTAAAAATCTTGAAATAATTGCCAACGGCAGACCTATGTCATTTGACTTTATACCAAAAGCAATCGGGGACGATGTAGAAGTAACCGCAAATCCTTCAAACGGCTTCTTCTCCATGCTTAACATGACTTACACATGGAACCGCTATACAGGCATTCTCACTCTCGAAGGCAAAAATAATCATACAGTTGTATATAACGTCGGTTCAGACAAGGCTCTCGTTGACGGCAAGGAAAAATCTCTTGGATATATATTCTCATTGTACGACGGACTTCCTGTTATCAGACTGAAGCAGCTATGTGACTTTATGGGATATGAGTTTAAAGTTCAGGATGATTACAAGTTCAGCATAACGAGTACAGACAACGTCCAGGAAATCTACAATTACGGTGTTTCATGGGAATTTGATGCTCCGTCATCAACTCTCGGCTGGAAAGTAACCAACAGAACCTCAGTTCTTATTGCAAACGGTCACATACAAGCAAGTTCCGCAAACGGCTCCGACCCAACAGTAAGCCTTTCAAACATAGATCTTTTAACAAATGATTATTCGCAGTTCAGGGTTGGTGTACGTGCAAGTAAATCAGCATTGGAAGGAAAATTCTGTCAGATATTCTATGCGACATCATCAACAGGTCCTGACTTCACTTGGCAAAACAGCTTCAAACACTATTACGATGTTTCGAATTATAAAGACGGCGATTTGTATGAAATAGCTTTCAATATGTCGTCTGCCCCCTTATGGCAGGGTACATTGGACGCCTTACGTTTTGACCCGTTCAACGGACTTGAAGACTTTTCAATTGACTATATCCGTTTGGTCAAAAAAGGCGATGAAGAAGCGGCAGGTGATATCAGAATTGAAGCTTCAACTCTTCCAAAACCCGAGCCGGAACCTGCTCCAAATAAGGTTGCAGGTCCTGCAAAAGGAAACGTTGTTATACGTTGGGACTTCGACAAAAAAGGCGATGTTGAAGGCTTCTATTCCGAAGTGTCAACTCTTGTTGTTGCCAACGGACTTCTGTCACTTACAAATCCGACAGACAGAGATATTAAGGCAACTATAAAAGACCTTAATATTGATGCAAGCAAATGCAAGGAAATACGTATAGGCATCAAGGCAAATAAAAACGCAATGACCACCTCGCCTTTCTTCCAGATGTTCTTTTTGACAGATAAATCCCAGACCATGAATGAGCAAAAGTCTTACAGAGAAAAATACGAAGACTATACTTACAAAGACGGAGAAATCATTGAACTTGTATGGGATCTGACAAAGAATTCCGACTGGAAAGACACAATTACTTTATTAAGATTTGACCCGTACAATTTCCTTTTGGAAGCTGCAATTGACTACATTGTCATCTACGACGAAAATTCTTAACACAATAAAATAACAGTAGGAGCTATGGCAACATGGTTATTATAATCGAGTTGACTGTAGCTCCGGTTTTTAAATGCAGAAACAAAATTTCGTTGTTTCTAGAAAAAGAATACAATAAAGTAACAAATAATTAGTCTTTAATCAAAAATACAGTCTTGAATATCCGCTGAATTATAAAAAAACAATCAAATCGTGTTATACTATATATTAAACGGTAAAAGGAGGTAATGTCATGGTGACAGCAACTATACGACGCAATCTAAACATGTTTTACGACCGTGCATTCGTAAAGTGTACAGATGCAGGCAATTGGGAATACAGAATAGGCAAATACCTGGATCAGGACAAGTACGAAATGCTAACCGACTGGGCTGAATATGGCGGCGGTGTGACATTCAATACAGAAAACACATTTTTCGGCAGAATGACATTTATTCCCGAAGCACCGAAAGAGGGGCAGTTTGCGTTTCTTAACATTTCTACGGCAAACTCATGCGAAGCTTTAGTCAGGGTAAACGGTGTTAACTACGGTGGAGTAAACACCGCACACGGAAGATCGAGAATTTATCTTCCCGAGGAATGCTACGGCAATGAAACCAGTATTGAAATCGAGCTTTATGCAAGCAGATACGAAAAAGGTCCCTGGATAACAAGACCTCTCAATTCGTGCAAATGGATGATTGCAGACAAGGTTATCTATGATTTTCAGGAAAGTATGGGCCAGATGTGGGACGTGTACAATTGCACCAGACACCAGTACAAGAAAGAAAAACTCCATGCTTTACTTGTACGACTGATAAACGGTTGTGACCAGTCTCTTCCCGATGATGAATATCGTGAAAACATAGCAGAACTTATCAAAGAACTTGAAAAAGGTTTAAAGGAAATCGGATGCGATGATGACCTGGGAAATGTAGACCTTATTGCTTCAACTCATATCGACACGGCATGGCTCTGGCAATACAAGGACACAGTCAGAAAATCTGCAAGAAGTGCCCTCATTCAGCTTCGTCTTATGGAAAAGTATCCCGAGTTCACTTTCGGTTTTTCACAGCCCAGTGTGTACAACTACATCAAAGAAAGCTACCCCGACGTATACGAACAGATAAAGCAGAAAATTGCTGAAAACCGCTGGCTGCTCCTCGGGCCCATGTGGGTTGAAGGCGATCTTAACATATCGGGCGGTGAAGCGCTTGTAAGAGAATTCCTCTACGGACATCAGTTCTTCAAAAAAGAATTCGGCAAAACAAGCGACATATGTTGGATTCCCGACTCCTTCGGCTTCCCTGCGAGTCTTCCGCAGATTTTCAAAAAGTGCGGAACAAACAGCTTCTTTACCACAAAAGTACGCTGGCAGGCAGCTATTGAATTCCCTTACAACGTATTTATCTGGGAGGGTATTGACGGTACAAAAATCACGTCTTCAATTCCCGACCTCAAATCTTTCTACAACGGTCAGATAAAAGCCGAACAGGTAATATATGCAGGCGACAGAATCAAGCAAAAGGGCGTTTACGACAAAGTGCTTATGCCCTATGGTGCAGGTGACGGTGGCGGCGGACCGAGCGAATTCATGCTTGACAACTACAGAAAATTGAAAAACTACCCCGGCGTTCCAAAGCTCAATCTCACAACCGTTTCCGAATTTTTTGAAGACCTCGAAAAAATAGTCGACAAGCTTCCTGTATGGAAAGGCGAGCTTTGCGTTGAAACCCACCAGGGCACATATACCACCATAGCAAAGAACAAGAGATATAACAGATACGGAGAATCGGCACTTCGCAGACTCGACTTACTTGCTTGTCTTGCAGGACTATCTTCCGACAGCGATGAGTACAAGGAAATCGTCATGAAATGGAAGGATTTACTTCTAATGCAGTTCCACGACGTTCTTCCCGGAAGCTCTATCGACCCCGTATATGACGATACAGACAAAATATATGCAGATTTGTTTGACTTTACAGACAAAATGCAAAACGACCTTTCAATGAGAGTATTTTCACCTACAAAAGATGAAAACTGCATATCTGTATTCAACCCCAACTCCTTTGCATGCACCTCATATGTAAATGTTGATGCAAAATTTGAAGGCTGTGCTTTTTCTGACGGCAAGAACGTGTCAAATGTTATTCCTGATGGCAAGGGTGGATATGTGTTCAAGGCATACGATATAGCAGGCTTTGAAACAAAGGTGTTTACAAAGGCGGAAAAAGCTCCGTTGGCAAGCGCAATCGTTCTTGAAAGTACAGATACAGGCATAAAGGTTGACACACCTATCTTAAGTTTCACTTTACATACAGACGGCACACTTCATGATTTCTACGACAAACGAGAAAAGGTTACATATTCCGCAGGAGAAGGTCTTAATTGTATAAAAATTTACAGAGACGGCCCTGAAGTCGAAGACGCATGGAACATAGACAGAGATTTCAAACTCCGTCCCGTTGACATGAAGTGGGAAAACAGTGCCGAAATCATTGAAAATAACAGTGAAAGAGCTGTAATCCGCGTAACCAAGAAGTCAAGCAAGACAATCGTTACTCAGGACATTGTTGTTTACTCCGATCTTGCAAAAGTAGACTTTATGTGTCATATCGACTGGCAGGAAAAGTACAGACTTATGCAGGTCACCTTCCCTACAACAGTAAATGCACCCTACGCTACTTACGAAATTGCTTACGGTGTCTGCAAACGCACCACTCACCCCAATACACCCGGTGAAATCTGGAAGCATGAATATGCAGGTCACCGCTTTGTTGACCTTTCAGATGACAAACGCGGTGTTGCAGTTATCAACGACTGCAAGTATGGTCACAACGCAATAGACGGAGAGATCACAATGACTCTTTTCCGCAACACCGACTATCCTTCACATTTCAAGGACACGGGCGAACATGATTATGCCTATTCTTTCCTGCCTCATGCAGGCGGCCTTTGCAGCGGAAATGTAGCAAAAGAAGCTTATCTTTTCAACTCGCCTCTTGTGGTTATGGGTGTAAAGGCAGAACATGCTTCATTCCTTACCCTGTCCGACGATAGTCTTTTCGTTGACTGCATAAAACCGGCTGAAGACGGAAACGGCATAATTGTCCGTATGTATGAGCCTTACGGCACAAGCGGAATGACAACAGTAAAACTTGCTCAAAGCACAACAATTACCGAGGTTTCTCCCCTTGAAGAAACTATCGGTGAAAGCACTAAGGCAAAAGAATTTGATGTAAGCTTTACTCCCTTTGAAATAAAGACCTACAGAATTACATATTAAAATAAATACCACCTGTAAACAGTTTCATTCTTAGAAATAAATGCAAGTTTTGATGGGAAATTTGTTATTTTTATTGCATAATCTTTTGTGTTTTTCAGATAATATTGACTTTCCGAATACCGGTCAATATAATTAATGTAACACATAATAACCTGTGTTATAAACGGCAAAGACCGATGTAATAAAAATCAAAAAGAAATGAGGATACCGACATGAAGACAAAACTATTTGCAATTGTACTTGCTATGCTCATGCTTGTTCAGCCTGTAATGGCAATCGGTATGGTTGGCGTGGAAAGTGCAGAAGAAGTTACTGAACAGGTACAGGGAAAAGCAGATCAGGAAGCTGAAGTTATGGCAGACGAATATCCCTCAAATGTGCTTTTTTATGATAATTTTGACAGCCGAGTATTGGGAGATATCAATACAACTCCCGGCGAATGGGTAGAAGTAGCACCGTCTTATAGAAAGTCCTGGATTTCTGCAAAGCTCAACAACACGGCGGGCATTGCATTTACCGATTCTAACACAGGCGCTGAATATAAGGGCAATCACGAGTGGGAATTTGTCACGGACGCCGAGCACGGTACTGTCCTTAAAATCAGCCAGTTCAACGCCAATAACAACGATATAGGTTTTGACCTTAACAGCGTTAACTTCTCGGCTCCGGGTATCTACAAGTTCCACTTTGAATTGAAGCAGGAACTCGGATCAAAGGACATCCTTGGCTCAAACGGCAATGTTCTTGCAACGGCAAAAGCAACAGGCGTCGGTGAAACATGGTGTCAGACAAGACTTACTGATAGCAATTGGGCGTCATTAGAGCACCCTATTCTTTCCGGAGATGTTGCCAAGGAGAAACTTGGCACATGGTTCCCAGTTGTTATTACATATAGAGTAGTAGATAACGGCAACGGAACTATTACAACAAGCGTTACAAGTACAGCAGATCCCACAAATACTCCCGCAGGTATTACAACCAATGCAGGTGTTGGTGTAGCAAGAGTCAGAAACTATTTTCGTTTTGCACCCGAAAAGACTGCTTACGGTCATTTGTATCTGGATAACATCAAGCTTACATATGATGCATCGTATACAGTTGTAAAATATGTTGACGAAGATGGCGATACTATATATACGGACTATGCTGCAACAAGCAATGCATATGAACTTGCATCAAAAGCAGATCTTGCTGTCTCATTCTTCCCTTCTTATTTTGTAAACGGCGAACGGGTTGTCGGAAATACACTTGATCTTACTGCACTCGGTTCAGAAGTGACTGTTACTGTTAAAAGAGGCATGCCATCTCATCTTCCCGCAAATACTGTAATCTATGAAGATTTCGAGAACAGAACTATTGGAGCCGGTGTTTCCGAAACAGCTATATCATATACAACAGAAGAGTTTGACGGCTCCAGAATCTGGAACACATATGACGGTACCAAGACCGCAAAATACGCATATACACCCGATGACAGTTCTGACGTTGCTATGTATGTTGTATCTTCGGATACACATGGAAATGGCGTTCAGATAGACCTTCCCGACGATCCTCCCGTAGGCAGATATACAGTTGTCAACCGCTTCTGGATTGACAACGACACCAAAAATGCAGACGGTTCATACTTTAACACAGTAAGCGAATGGTGCCGTGTATGGTACGCAAAGGCTTCAGGTGATGACGACGGATTTGTAGGAGCTACTCAAAGTGTTCATTTCAACAAGGCTGAAAACAGAAAAGCGTGGAATGAGCATTCCTTTACTTTTGATGTATACGAAGAAAACGGTGTAAAGTATGTTGGTATGTACAGTGAAGATAATCAGGCATATGAAACACATGCACTTGTCGGACAGAATTTTTACATCAAGTGCCACCTTACTTGCTCCAATGCAGGAACAGAGAATGCAAGAGTTTACCATGATGACGTTTACGTCATATGCGAACAGGCTGAAGAAGTTACAGCTACCTTCGTTGATGAAAGCGACGAAAGCTTTGACTATGTACACAGTTATTCCGGTTATGGCGATTATAAGCTTCCCTCGGCGGATATGATGGGCATTGACTATCTTGTGGAATTTGAAGGTGCTGACGGAAAGACATATTATCCCGGTATGACGTATGCACTTGCCGACGGAATAACAGAGGCAAACTTTGTAGTTAAGAAGACAAACGTAGTTCTCTTTGAAGAATATAAGAGAACAGACGGTTCTACAGTACCTACATACAAGGGCGGACATGTTGCAGAAAATACAAGACTTGATGCCGCCACGGTTCCCGGCAACTCAAGCTTTGATTGGAAGAACAGGATAACAGGTAAGACAGCATATGTTCTTTATGATTTCAAGCTTGACACTCCCGGCGTATATAACTTTTCCGCAGACTGCGAACTTGAAGTTGTAAGCGGTACAGTTCCCGGTAAGGTTGAAGTTGCATTCCAGTATCCCGGATACAATACCTTGAACCCCAGAATTCAGCTTACAAAGGAAAATCCCACGACTACAATTACAGGTTCTGTATACGTAGTCAAAGGTGCAGACGGACAACTGTATTTCTATACAAGCAATAACAGTACAATGAGACTTGTAAGTAATTATGCACTTGATGACTACCATAATGCATACGGTATAAAAGTCGGCTTTGATATTGCAGGATATCCCGATGGCACAGCGGATGCTGACAAGGAGCATTACAGTCTCCACTTTACCAATCTCAAGGTTACATTTGATGAATACGCTCCCGTTAACACAATGAAAGCCTCTTACAGAGAAAGCAATGCTAACGACAAGGGAGGTCCCGAAGGCATCAGATTTGCGGCATATGTAACAGACGGCCAGAGAGAGCTTGCCTCTGAATACGGATTTGTTGTAACAAGAAAGTCTCTTATCACAACAGACGGTGTTACAGATTATGCAAAGCTCAACCTTGAAGGCATTGCAAATGTATCAACATCTACAACATCCGCTAAGAACAGCAACGGTATTGCAGTGGTTGCAGCAGCAGCTTACAACGGAACTATTGACAGAGTATATGTTCGGGACGGTAAGGTGTTTGGTCTCCAGGGTCTTTACGACACATTCTACACAGCAGTGCTTTTTGGTATGACAACCGATATTCACAAGTCTGAAGCATATGTTGCAAGACCATATGCGAAGATTGGCGGTGCTTATTATTACGGCGAATGCCACGAAGCATCCTACAACAGTATTAAGGCCGCAGCAGAAGCTGCAAATGCATAACAGGGAGTGAGTGTAATGAAGAAGTATACTACTCCGAAGGTTAACATAGGGCTTTCATCGTGCGAAGATATCATGATCGGATCTGATACGTTTGTTGATGTAGGCGATCTTTGGCTTGATGAGAACAATACAAATGAATAATTTACAGAATCATGGATAACAGCTGAGACATTTGCTTTAATTCCAATCGATTCCAGGTGCGGTGTTTTTGTCTCCTTTTTTGCACCGCACCTTTTTTGTATGACGAAAATCAATGCGGTGTTTGTGCCATTTAAGCAATCAGGATATGCTTCAATAACAATATTGATTTTTGCCACTCATGTTATTGTGACGTTAACAATCCAATGTGAAATCTATACAGTGAAAGGAAATCACTTATGAAAACAATCAAGATTCTTGCGATTCTGCTTGCAGCTGTTATGCTGTTCTGTGTTTCCTGCAAAAAAGATGACACAGCCTCCGGCAAAGATACAGGTTCCGGCGAATACGAAATCAGCGACTACACTTCAGATTTATGGGTGGAAAACTACGACGGATATAACTTCCGTATTCTTATACGTCCCGGCAAAACAGCAGACCAGTATGTTGAGGAAGACAGTGCCGACCCCATTGAAAGTGCTGTATACAAAAGAAACAAGCTCATTGAAGAAATGTTCAACATCAAAATTACTGCAACAGAATCTTCAGATTCCAATGCCGAGACCGATGCTCTCAATCCCATTCTTGCGGGTGACGATGCTTATGACGCGATTTTCTCCCATACAGGTACTGCGTTCCAGTACGCAACAAAGGGTGCTGTACTAAACGCACACGAAATTGACACAATACATCTCGAAAAGCCCTGGTGGTCAAAAGATATAGTGGAAAACTGTACACTCAACGGCAAGCTTTATGTTCTTGACGGTGATATTTCCATGCACAGGATTCAGAGTGCGATGTGTCTGTTTTTCAACAAGAACATTTTTGACGAGCTTGGTCTTGAATATCCCTACAAGCTTGTAGAAATTGGCGAATGGACATTTGATGAATTCGAAGAGCTTGTAAAGCAGGGTGCAAAGGACCTTGACGGTGACGGCATTATGACACCCGAAAACGACCGTTTCGGTCTTACGTCAGGTCAATGGAACATGCCCATAAACTGCATCTACACCGGTGGTCAGAGAATTTACTCAAAGAATGAGGAAGGTGTTCTTGAGCTTTCGCTCAACACCATAAAGACCGTTGACATCTACAATTCATATTTTGACCTTCTCGCAACAGATGCATGTTACCTGACAAACAATTTCTCAACCTATACAGGTCCCGATATATTTAACAGCGGCAGAGCAATGTTTTCTGACGGCTCAATGGGAAACGCAAGATGGATGAGAAACATGGAAAATGATTTCGGAATTCTTCCTCACCCCAAGTATAATTACGAAGATGATTATGCATCCATTGTAAACGGAGTTGCGCATCTTCTTGTTATACCCGTAACAGTTGAAGACAAATCAAGAACAGGTGCTATCATCGAAGCCCTTTGTGCAATAGGCTCACGTGATGTTGTTCCGGTATTCTACGACCAGTCTCTCAAGACAAAGTTCACACGCGACAATGATTCCGAAGCTATGCTTGACCTTATTAAGGACCACGTTGTTTACGATGTTGGCTATGCAACAGGCGGACCTCTCGGATACATAGGCAAAGAACTTGCAAACATGGGGTCTCCTGATTTTACTTCATATTATGCTGCTGCCGAAGGAGCTCAGCTTGTAAGACTCAAGGAATTCAACAAAGGTTATGCAGGAATCGAACAATAACTCATAACCAAACAGAAGTACATAATCAAACGCATGATGTGTGGAGACATAACCATTCATCCTAATAGTCGTATTCTAAAATTCCTCTGCCAGTATCTAGCGGAACTGACAAAGGAACTGAAAAGAGTTGAACACGTAGGGCAGGAAGATTATGTACTCGAAAACATTACATATCTGGTTAAACTGATTGCGAAGATAAAAGACTAAACCTTGATACCGATAAAAAATGCTCTGCCATAAAAGCAGGGCATTTTTACTAATTAATAACAAGAATGTTTATAGCACGATATATAAACGGCACATACATAAAAAACAGGCTTAATCTTTCCCAAAGTCCCTCGTAAGTAAATATAGTTTCTTTGAACTTATCTTTATCTCCCAAAACAAAAAACACAAAAAACAAAACAGCAATAACAAATGATATGAAATAAATGATTCCCTCTATTATACTGGAGTTTATAAAAGCAACTACGCTTTGAAGCAGAGGAAAAAATAACAATGTCATAAATCCTATTGCTGAACCAATACCGTGTATTTTTGAAGCAATATTAACAGTGCTTTTCGATTCATTTACGCTGAATAAGCCAGACAACACCCCTGCCCCCACAGCAAAGGTAGCAATCGAGATAAAAGTCAATATTGCTAAAACACTTGATATAGCATATATTTCCTCAAAAAATAAAAATGAAGTTATTAACAAAAAGATACCCAACCAAACAAGCCAAGTGTTATAAACATTTCTTACTGGACTTTCAGGACACCCCAAAACGCTCATAACCATTGTTTTGCTATTATATTTTTTATAAAAGTGTTTCAGTATAAAGGGTAACAGGAACTCTCCTATTATTGTTATACACAAAAATATATTGAAGATTTTACTATCAATCAAACCATTCATTATAAATATCCTTTCGGTCGTGGGAACTCTGTTTTTATACAAAAAGGAAACCCACAACAAATACAAATCTGCTGTGGGTTCAAGTCCTAAATCATTTTCTTTTCAGCAGAGCATTTTAATTGCTTCTGTTCAAAATAGGAGCGTTGTCAAAGTGTTGTCAAAACACCTTTCACATCACCGAAAACCCTGTAAAATAAGGCTTTTTCGAGGGTTTTGGTGTCGTTGCAAATTTTCTTTTTCCTCTTTTTTTCAAAAAAAGGCAAAAACATTTTCTCTCTTCCTTCTCCCTTTCCCTTCTTTTTCTTCTTCAAAAAAGGAGAAAAGAAATGAGAAAAAAGAAGTTCTTCTTCTCTCCTTCTTCTTTTCAAAAAGGAAAGGAAAAAGGAAAAAGAAGTTTTAAGAAAAAAGAGGGAAAAATCAAGGAATAAAGCCATTTTCTCCTTCTTCTACTTCTTCTTTTTGGAAGAGAAAGGAGAGAGAAAGAGAAGGGAAACAAGGTCGAATGGGAAAAGAAAAGACCTTGTTCGAAACGAACAAGGTCTAATTTTTTTACTATATTTTTCTTCTTCTCCGAGCGGGAGCGAGGGAAAAGATTTTTGCCCCTGACAGAGAAAACGAGTTTGACCTTAAATATAGTGACCTTGTGGGAGTATTATAACATAGAGAGAAAGGAAATGCAAGTGTAAATTGGAAAGTTACCGAGGGTCCTCCTAAACCGCGATTTGTGAGAAACGCATCTGCAGTGTTTATTGTTTTGTCTGCTATGACCCTCCTTAATTAGTTTCGCACATTGGCAAAGGCCGCTCATTCGAGCAGCCTTTTTACTTTTCTATTTCTTCATCTTTTTCATCAAGCGGAGGACTTACCGTTTCTTTTTCTTCTTTTCTTATTAATCTCCTGAATTCAAGCATCTCGTCAAAGCACCAATCTTTTTCCGTACCGTATTTTTCCTCGTATGCTTTTAAGCGGTTTTCTTTTTCGGCTTGTCTGTTCAGCCATTTTTTCGTCGATTCGTGTCGAGCTTGAGTTTGTTCACGACTTATTCCGCTTGAAAGTCCGAATTGTTTCATTGATTCACTATATGAATCTTGTAACTCCATCATTCTGTGACGACTTCCCCCGAGATACTTGTGAGCGTTAAGTTTGCCATCATCAAGAGGAATTATCAATGTGTGAAGATGAAAAACTTTTTGGTCGCGATGCCCTTGGCAGTCAATAATGTTGCTTTCTCCAAATGTTTCGCAGAGCCATTTTGCATTAGCCTCTATCCACGCTTCTAATTTTTCTTCCGGAACACTGTTCTCTGAAAATGTCTGGACCACCTCGATGGTATAAACAGCATTTTTCCTTATCTTTTGATCATTTACTCTTTCGTGGAATATTTCACGAAAATTTTTATATCTGTCCTTTTCCATCTGCTCATTGAAAAAAACACACATATTCTTTTTGCCTGGGTTTGTAGTAATGCAGTCTGTCTGCCGTCTTTATCTGTTTACTTAAAAAAGCTTCCGAAAATACCCCTGACAACCTTTTTGCCGATTTCTCTGCCGATGGTGTTTGCCGAGCTGTTCACAGCCTTTTCAAGAGCATTTTGCTTTTTTCTGCCGGAGGATTTTTTGGAAGAAGCTGCTGTTTTGGCTTTTGCCTTTTCTTCTTGTTCCTTAGCCGCCTGTTCCGCTTCTTCTTCACCCAACTTTGTGAGAAGCTCATATGCCGACTCGTTATCCTGCTCGACAGCGTATTTACTCTTATAGTTACTTGAATTTATAACAGCCTGAAGTGTGGCATCATCGACTGCCGACATACTGCTTCTCGGTGGAAGAATATTTACCCTCTCAACCATTGAGGGAACACCATTTTCATCAAGCACCGAAACAAGTGCTTCGCCCGTTCCGAGTTCCTGAATAGCCTCTGCCGTTCTAATGCCCGGATTTATTCTGAAGGATCTTGCTGCAGCATTGAGCGCCTTCTGATCGGCGGGAGTATAAGCACGGAGTGCATGCTGAACTCTGTTACCTATCTGTCCGAGTACGCTATCGGGAACATCCATGGGATTCTGCGTAATAAACCATACGCTTACACCCTTTGAACGGATAAGTCTTACAACCTGTTCAACCTTGTCGACAAGAGCCTTTGGTGCATCATCAAAGAGAAGATGCGCTTCATCAAAGAAGAATGCAAATTTGGGCTTTACCAAATCCCCTGCTTCGGGAAGCATGTCATATATTTCGGAAAGCATCCACAAAAGGAATGTTCCGTAAAGAAGCGGATGCTGGAAAAGCTCGGAACATTCGAGAATATTCATCATACCTCTGCCATCTTCCATTGAAAACTTCTTCCAGTCGGAAAGGTCAAGAGAAGGCTCACCGAAGAAAAGCTCTCCGCCTTCATCCTCGAGGGTAAGAAGCGAACGCTGAATTGCACCGATTGACTGGGATGTAACATTGCCGTATTCAAGCTTGAAATCACTTGCATTGTCCCCTACGTACTGAAGCATTGCCTTTAAGTCCTTAAGGTCAACAAGAAGAAGTTGTTTATCATCTGCAACCCTGAACACAATGCGAAGTACACCGCTCTGTGTGTCATTAAGTCCGAGAAGACGGGCAAGAAGTTCGGGACCCATTTCGGATATTGTAGTTCTTACGGGAAGACCCTTTTTGCCGTAAACATCCCAGAACTGAACGGGATACGATTTATACTCAAAGCCCTCGATACCCATGGTATCAATACTTCTGCGGATGTGCTTGTTTTCACAGCCTTCCTTACACATCCCTGAAAGGTCGCCTTTGATATCGGCAACAAAGACGGGAACACCCATGTCGCAAAAGCTTTCTGCAAGCACCTTTAAGGTTACTGTTTTACCTGTACCCGTAGCACCTGCGATAAGTCCGTGGCGGTTTGCCATTGAAGGCTCAAGGTATACTCTTTTTTCGCCCGTTCCGAGCCATATTTTATGTATGTCTTTCTGATACATTATTTATCTCCTGTCAATGCTTGTGTTTATTCTCGTTCAAATGTCTGGTGGCTTACACCGAGCGAACCGTCAAATGGGAATATGTTGCGCAGAAGGAGTTTATCTTCTTCAATAAGTGCAACATAAAATTCATCCTGCTCATCAAAGTTACCGCTGTTAACATTGAGCTGCATACTCCATTCATCGTTTCCGCAACCAATATAAAGAGGCTCATCGCGAAGCACAAGGTCGGCTTCTAAAAATCTTGGTTCACCGTATTCATACTTTCTGGAATACTCTGCCTTAAGTGTGCCGTCGGGGGATTCTGTAATAAGAATTTCGCTTGTGATTCCTTCTTCCTCTGCGGAGTATTCATATCCGTCGGTTTCACCGCTGACCATAACCCATTTACCCACGATAAGTGATGCATCGGGGGCGGGTTTTACTTTGAGGGCTTTTGCAACAAGCTCTTCATCAAGTTCAGAAAAAGGTGTTGCAGAAAGCTTTACTGTTCCCTCTGCCGCATCTTCTTCAAGAAGCCAAAAATCATCAAGAGTTATATCAAGTTTTTCCGACATATCTTCGTAAAAGATACCTGTTTCGTTATGATATATTCCGATAACCGAGGGGTCGATTACATCGGGTGAGGTAAAGTAATAATCCTTGCACACGATTTCGTTATTTTCGTCCATATAGTATGTTCCGAAAATGCTGTATGCCGCGCCTTCCGAGCCCTGATAGAAGAAGCTTCCGTCTTCCTTGAGTGAATACATACTTCTGCTCCAGCCATCAAGAAGAAGCTTCGGGCTTTCATCGCTTAATGTATAGAGCGCATAAATTTCATTGTTTGTATATGCACCCTCCATCTTATCAAACGAGCCTATCATAAGTTCATAGATGCCATCGCCATTGATATCCTTGAAAACGTATCCTATTTCTTCAAGTGCCTTATCACCGAGAGCAAGTGCTGCATTCCAGATTCCGTAAAAACCATCATCGGGGCCTACCTTCTTCTCGATATTTACTATAAATTCATAGGACTCTGTGAGAACATCTTCGTATTCTGCAATGTATGTAACCTTTTCTTCTGCCTTTTCGTCGGGCTCGGGTTTTGTGCTTTCACTATTTTCGGGTGCTTCGGTTACATCTTTGGGCGGGTCTGTCACATTTTCATTATTGCTCGTAGTTATTTTACATGCCGTAAGGCTGAAAAGCATAAGTGCACAGAGAACAAGCGCAAATGTTTTTTTCATAACATTTTCCTCCTTAAATTACCCGAATCCCACCGCAGTCCAATCGCCGAGAACCGAGTCAAATTCATAAACGCTGTTGGGTGCTACTGCAAATATTCTTTCGGGTACAATGTGTTCATCATAGTCGGTTGAAAGTGCTACACCGACATGGGGAATATCATTTATATATTCAATCATGTCATAATCAACAATCACCATTCCTTCTGCGAGTGCCGACTTTACTTCTTCTATTTCACAAAGTATTGCCGATGCCTCATCAAAGGAAATAAAACCTGTATTATCTTCGTATACGTACCACTTATCTTCAAAGCACTCTTCGACTGCTTTTCCGTCAACCGTATTTATGCCTTTATTTATGTCGATATTCACCCTGCACTTCTGCCCTGCCTCGAAAACAAAGTCAACATATGTTTTTCCATCTGTGTATTCAGGCATTAATGTCGTGCCTTCGGGAAGTGTCAGTTCTTCGCCATCGGGAAGCATCGTCACCTTTATGTCGCAAAGGGTGATTTTTTCGCCGTTATCCTCGTTGAAGGTGAAATATTCATCATCTGTTTCGGGAATACCCGTCTTTTTGTTTGCACTGTAGGATTTATATGCGCTGTTCGGGGTATCAAGAAGTCGGAAATAACTTTCGAGATTCATTTTTTTCGGGTTATTTACAATTTCAAGAGAATATCCGCCGAATTCATCATCCTGCCAGATTTTTTTGAAACCTGCGTCGATTTTGCCGCACTTTTTCACATCATCTGTGCTTACATCGTAAATGTGAAGCGTATTGGAGCCGTTATCGTTTCCTATTTCGGCATATACAAAATACTTATCGTAATGCTTTACAAGAAGTGCATCAAGGTGAGTACCGCAAAGGCCATCGTCATAGAATTCATTATCGTTGACACTTATATAAATTCTGTCGCAGTTGAAATAGTCATCATCACCATACCCGCCTACAAGGATTGTATCTTTGTCTGCATCCTTGTCGCTTCTGTCAAAATCATATGAATCAAAGGCTGAAAGCTGAACTGCGAAGGAAGAAGGCTCATTTCTGTACTCTTCCTTTACAAGTTCGGGATATTCATCAAACCAGAGATTGTATTTTATAAGCCCTGCCGCAAAGGAAGCAATATCATAAGGATTGAAGTAAATGGTGAGTTTATCGTAGTCTATGGTCCACATAAGACCTTCATCAAACTGTTCGTAAAGGTCGGAACGTCTTTCTTCGTTAAACTCCCAATCATCGTATTCGATGAGATAGTCTACAATATTCTTATATAAAGCATCCTTATCCGTTACAACATCGAAAAGCGAAAGTTCCTTACCTGTTTCGGGGTCAATATTATAACCGAAGTTTGCATAATATCCGTGAACACCGCCTGTGTAATCCTCATAATCCGTTCTGATACTTACAACCTCTTTATCCGCACGAAGAACGAAGGGTTCTTCCCGGCTGTAAAGCGTTATTCCCATTTCTTCGTTGTAGCAATCCCTCAAAAATTCCATCTGCTCTGTTGCATAGGAATCGTTTTCACTGTTTAAGGTGTCAAAATACTCCCAAAGAAGCGGATATTTTTCTTCATCATCCCAAGAAATTGTAAGGTCACTCCAGCCCGTAAAATAGGCAGGGCTTTCATCTCCCCATTCTTCGTAGTATTTCGAATGCTTAAGCACTGTTATAAAGCCGAAATCCTCCGCCTGTTCATAAGCCTCAGAAGGCTCGGTTGTATCGGAAGGTACGTTTTTGTCGGATGGTTCTTTTTTGTCGGGGACATCTGTAGGTGCAGTCCTGCATCCGACAAGGGACACAAGAAGCAATGCCATGGCAACCAAAAGACTGATTTTTTTCATTATAATCATTCCTAAAAATTTATGTAAGATTTATACTGTAGGCTCTGCGCCGCCACCTGTGGGAATAAGAGTAACCTTGAATATGGCGTCCCTTATGGTATTGCCGATCATTGCCTTTACGACATAGTATCTTGGCACAAGCATTTCTTCATAGGGAATCGACTCAATTGTAAGGGATTCACCCCAGCTGAGAGGATGAATCATCACATCCCGCAAATGTCAGCAAAACCATAGTCAAAACCATCATCAGAGTGATTTTCTTTATGATTCTTATTCTCACCTTTCACATTTATGTTTTCCCAACGCAGTACAAAGAAAAAATGAAAAACACAATTTTTCAGAATTTCTTCATCCTACCTTAGTGGCAGGGTGTGCCTTTCGGCACACCCGCCATAAAATGCTTTATATTTATACTGTCATAACCATCCGACATTTATGTTGTAGGTCTTGAAGATTCGGGTCTTTTACCGAGCGAAGACGAACTGCTTTCTGTACTTGTGCCGGTAGGTCTTGAAGATTCAGGTCTTTCACCGAGTGAAGATTTGGGTGTAAACTCAATTGTAACGGTTTCACTTGTAACACTGTTGCCGTCGGCATCGGTAATTACACACCTGAACTCATCGCTTCCTTCTACTGTTTTTGTACAGGAAAGAGTTGCAGTCCCGGAACCGCTTACAGCAGAACTGTCTATAAGAGTCATAAAGTTCTTACCTGCCTTTGACTGCCACTGATATGTATAAGGTGCCTTACCACCATTCACTTCGACTGTCAGGGTTGCTGTTTCGCCAACCTTAACACTTACATCTACGGGCTGAGTTTTGATTGCAAGAGCAGGTAATTCCACTTTTACAACAAACTTTGCTTCCTTACTTACAACCTCGTCACCATCTGCATCTGTTACAACACAACGCAAGGTTACATCACAATCCCTTGAGTAAATCGCCTTGAGTCTTTCAGTAGTTACATTCTGATAGAATGCTGATGTGGCAATGTTTTTCCACGCTTCACCATCAAGCATCTGCCACTGATATGTGTAAGGAGCTTTTCCGCCTTCAGCCTCAACAACAAAGTAAGTTGTTTCCTTTGCCTTTACGCTCCGACTTATAGGCTGTGTCTTGATTGCAAGAGCCTTGACTTCTTCGGGTTCTTCCTCGGGTTCTTCTCCTGTGATTGAGAACTTAACTCTCTTTGTTTCGTCCATCATTCGTGCGAGAATTGTAGCAACTTCGCTTCGCTTGATGTTGGCAAGAGGATTACAGCTGAACTGATCGTCAACACCTCTGAGAATACCTGCACGATAGAGCTTATATACGCCATCAGCGTAATCTCTCATAGAAGGTACATCGGGAATTGAATTATCGGGAACATTATTGATAGCCTTAAGAGCCTTATCGGGAAGTGCATTTGCGAAAATTCCCATATAACCTGCTCTTGTTGCCTTTTCGGAGTATTCGTAATCTCTGCCTATAATGCCGTTCTTCTTACAGTAATCAACATAAGACTGATACCAGGGAGAACCATTTGTAAGTGTTACAGCACCATCCATATAAACCTGATGCATACATGCTGCAAGCTTGATTGCTTCTGCATATGTAAGGTTATCATCGGGAGCAAAGGATGTGTTGCTCTTACCATTTACAAGACCGAGTTTAACAGCAAAAAGTACATCTTCGTAGTACCAGTTCTTTTCAGAAACATCTGTAAATGTATTGGTGATTGTCGGCTTTGTTTCTTCAGTCTTTGGTTCTTCAGCTTTAGGATCTTCGGGTTTTGTTTCCTCAGGCTTCTTTTCTTCGTCCTCGGGGATTGTTTCGCTGTTTTCTACAATTTCAACCTTTACCTCTACGGGCTTGTCATCAACAGGCTCTTCCTTGGGTTCTTCTTCAGGTTCTTTTTCTGTAACAGGTTCAACTTCCTCTTCAGTAATATAGAAAGGTTCACTTACTATAAATTCACCATCAGCATAGAAGGCGCAGACCATATAGTACTTATCATCGTTGGGGACAAGATCTACACTTGTCTGATCAACATCGAGCCCAATTGCTTTTTCAGCGTCCTCAACCATAACGTAAAGTCTTGTAGGCTCAAAGTTTGTTGTCCATTTTACTGTTAACTTTTCGCCGGGATCAACCTCTCCACCCTTGGGAGCTTTTGTAAAGGCAGGCTGTTCAATAGGTGCAAATTCCAATGTCGCAATACAGAAATCATTCTTATAAGTATTTGAAAGTTCTGCCTGCTTACCATTGATGAAAACGGTCAACTCTTCCTTTTTCTTCGGGAAGGTGTATCCGGTTTCGTCCTCTATGTCGAAAGTGAATTTCGCTCTATAGCGCTTTCCCTTTTCAAAAACATCACTTTCTTCAGGGAATTTGCTTATATAGGACATATTATACCAGTCATCATCTTCGGCATCATAGTACTGCCACTCTAATTTATCAATTAAAACGCTTTCAGTAGCTATATACGGAGCTCTGTAATCTCTGATATTGTCACCGATTATGGGAGTTTTTACACTTTCTATCACAACGGTATTTATGACATTTTTCTCTGTCGCTGCACTATTTACCGTAAGCTTACTCATGTATGTTCTTTCGGTATCGGCATGCATGGGATTCAAAGGATATGCGTCATAGTTGATTTTTATGTCATACTTACCGGGTACAAGCTTGGAATCAACGTAATCTGTGAAATATACTTTGTTATTGCTAACTTCCTTCTTAACACTGCTTACAACAGTATTGTTCTTAATGAAGGAAACTGTGACAGTTCCATCAACCGCCGGTACGCTTGAAATATCGGATACGTAGTATCTGCGGGTATCACGTATACCGTTCCAGAATGCATCAAGGGTAATGGTCATATTAATAGGCTTGTTATATTCAACAGTACTTGTACCTGTATAATTTATCTCGGGACGGAAGCCCTTGAAAATCTTGAAGAATACATTTTCACGCAAGGTTATATCATACCAGAGTATATTTTTGCTATGCTGCCACTGTGCAGAACCATCAATACTTCTGATGTAACTGATAAGACTGCTGTCAAGGCTTGTTTCATACTCAAAAGACTTTACCTTACTATACTTCTTGTAGTTGCTATCCTTGAGATATGATTGGGGGACGATTTCGATGGATGAGTTTTTAAGGTAAGTATCATCAGGGATATAGAAGGTATCCGACAACTGTAATTTGCCGTTATAAGGTGTTATCCACATATCACTGATAAGCCACTCGTCACCGCCGCTGTTCTTAATTCTGATTTTCAGATTATCAAGGGAAACAGCCTCTGTTTCTGCAGATGAATGGTTGTACTTGGCAATAGGAACGATATAGGTATCGGTTTTACCGCTTTCAAAGTCGTCATAACCGGGCTTATCAAGTAATACTGATTCCCACACCTTATTTGTATTGCCGTTGTATACTTCAAGGTAAACATCGGAGTTTGTACCGGGGTAATCGCCCGCCTTACCTGTTCTTATCTGTACCTTAAGAGATGTAACAAGCTGTGTTTTGGGGTCACTGTGATTTCTTGCATAAAGAGCATTCTGGAAATTCAGATGCCAGCTTCTTCCGGAATCCATGTGATTGTTTCCGCCAACACTTACTGGATTGATAAGAGGCAAGCCTGAATGTACGGGAGTAATAGTAATGTCTTCACACTTCCAGAAGCCGCCTGCAGTAATATTACCTTCCTGCTGAATAGAAACTTCAATACGGTCAACTCTCAAAGGTTCAGGAAGTTCAACGAAGTATTTATCCTTACATCCTGCCTCAAAGTCATTATAGTATGAAATGTCAAGCAGCTTCTTTGTAACCTGAGTCTTCTTGCCGCTATCTTCCATCTTATAAATTACCGCATAAATATCATCATCGGTACCTGCATCAACAAGATCTGCAGTGGTGATTTCAAATTCAAGACCTGTAGCCGAAACATAGGCGGTCTTCTGACTGTTATAAACTGACGGAGTCTTACCCGAAAGTTCTTTTACAAAAGTCTTGAAGTTTTCGGGACCCATAAGTATGAGCTTGAACATTGTTATTGTGTTATAGAATGCTTCAAATTCCGAGTCTAAAACAATGTCAAATCTGCCGCCGTCATTGCCGTTTATTATTGCGGATGCAGTTGTTTCGGACAAAATCTTCTGTTCTTCAGCATATTTATCCATATACTCTTTGAACTCTGCGAAGTTGTCCCCGCCCTTCATATAAGGATTGTACTTATGGTCGAGCTGAACGGAAGGATCCTCGAGTCTCTGCTCGTATTTTGCCAATACTTCATCAATATGAGGAAGTCCGAGATAAGCAAGAATAGCTTCTTCAATCAAATCCTCAATAAGTTCATCAAAGTCGGGAAGTATATCGAAATCAATAAAGTCCATTGCCTCGTCAATCATGTCGAGGAAATCATCGGCAGCCATAGGCACGTCAATCATAACGTCAGGGATACCCGTAATATAAATACCGTACGTCAATCCCCATGCCTTAAGCTCTTCCGTTACAACGTCGACCAAAGAAGGATTCTTTTCCGCAACGAGTCTTGCGGCTATTCTGTCAAAGGTTTCGGTAAGAGCGTAAATGGCTCTGTCCTGGTCTTCAACCCATCTGTCAAGATATGCCGCAGCTGCTGCAGAAAGTGTGGGGTCGGGATTATCTCTCCATTCGTTTGCTTCATTGTAAAGCTCTGTACGCCAGTCAATGAGCCATTCGAAATGAGGAGGAAGTTCACCGTATTCATCATAGAGATAGGTATGACCTGCAAAAAGGCTACCGTTGCCGATTAAAGTATCGGTAACAAATCTTGTAGGTGCTTCAACGTCAAGATAGTCGCCCTCGTTATAGAAGTCCCAGTTTACAAGACTGTCCATATAGCTTTCCGAGGACATATGGCTGAGTACGTTATTGAGGTTTGCACTTGTTTCATTCATATCAAGAATATCATCAAGAACGCTCATTACTTCAGGATATGGACCACCCGAGAAATTATTGATAAAGTCATGACCAAAAAGGTCGCCACAGTAGTGAAGCATACATCCGAGAGTGAATGCAAGCGCTTCTTTACGGTATGCACTGTCTTTAGGCAATATGTTTACTGACTCACAAAGAACTTCGAGCCATTCACCGGAACCTGCATTATCATCATAAGGATGGATAACCATCTGACCTGCGATAATGTCTGGATAAAAGTCAGGACCGAGTGAACCTGCACGGAATGCATCAGGATATGCAAATATCGCTTCACGGAATTCATCGGGAATACAATATGAGTAACCACCATTTACATGGTCGTCA
The DNA here is from genome assembly GCA_045540015.1 of Eubacteriales bacterium. Lineage (GTDB taxonomy): Bacteria > Bacillota > Clostridia > Oscillospirales > CAG-382 > UMGS1387. The sequence goes on along the minus strand of JAZQGP010000013.1, from coordinate 213,303 downwards.
TATGGTGCATATAACTTAACAAATGCGTTTCCTGATTTTTCCTTGGCAGAACGCTGTGCTTCGAGTAAAACAATGTTCGCACTGTTTGCATGCGACTTATTGCTCCACGCGAATACATTAACGGGAACAGCCGTTACAAGCATTACCATAACTAAAATCAGGCTGAGTAATCTTTTTGCTGTATTTTTCATTTTATAGTCCTTCTTTCATATATGATATCAAAATCTCATCTCCCACGACGAAAACGCCGTGGGAGATTATTATTGAAATCAAATGATATCGCCGTTATCGAAAGCGTCGCCACATTCGGGACAGAACTTGCCTGTTGCTGTTGCACCGCAAGAACACTTCCAACCGTCTGCTGCCTGAACTTCAGGCTTCTTTGCACCACACTCGGGGCAGAACTTACCTGTTGCTGTTGCACCACAAGCGCACTTCCAACCATCTGCTGCGGGTGCAGGAGCTGCAGGCTGCTGTTGCTGTCCCATGGCAAAGAGGTTGCCTGCGTTATTACCGCCCGCTCCCATAGCCATGCCCATACCCATAAAGCCTGTCATCGCACCGCCTTCGTTCGCTGCAGCTGTTCTCATAGCATCAGCCTGTGCACCAACAAGACGGGAGCCTGCCATCATGGGATTTGTGGTCATTGCGTTTTCTTCCCATTCTGTAATCTTCTTTCTCTGATCTTCGGGGATAGAGAGTGAGTTGATAGTAAGCTTTACAAGTTCAATACCACGTGTTTCTGTCCAGTCGGGCTTAAGAACTTCTGTAAGAGCGTTTCTGATTTCAGCCGTATGACCGGGAAGCTCGTAATACTCTATCTTCTGTGCCGCAATCTGTGCGAGGGCAGGCTGAAGAGCATCGAGAAGCGAGCTTCTTAAAATATCTTCCCACTCGGTTTTTTCATAGCGGTCGGAAACGTTACCTGCAATGTTTGTGTAGAAAAGAAGGGGGTTTGTAAGCTTATATGTATATTCGCCGTTGCAACGGATGTCAACGGAAAGCTTAAGTCCCATCTGTTCATTGATTACCACTCTGAAAGGAATGGGAGTTGCAGTACCGTACTTGTTGCCCATAATTTCCTTTGTGTTGAAGTAGTAAACTCTCTGATCCTTTGCAGTATCACCACCAAATGTAAAACGCTTACCGATTGTCTTGAAAGTATCAAGAATACTGCTTCCGAGAGAACCCGCAAAGATGGAAGGTTCAGTTGAAGTGTCGTATGTAAATTCGCCGGGTTCTGCACAGAATTCAACAACCTTGCCCTGTTCAACAATCATCATTGCCTGGCCGTCTGCAACTGCAATGAGTGACCCGTTTGAAATAATATTGTCTTCGCCCTTTGTGTTGGAGGAACGTCCGCTTGTACGCTTCTGTCCTTTAACCATAAGTGTATTCGAGTCGATAGAATCACAGTAGAAAAACTCCTTCCACTGATCTGCGAGTGCGCCGCCGATTGCGCCGCCGATTGCTTTAATAAGTCCCATGATAGAACTCCTTTCCTGAATGTATATTTTTTTATTATTATCAAAATTATTGTGCCTTTGTTATTCTTCCTTGTTACCAACCGAATAGGGATTTATGTTTTTCTTGGGTTTATCACTGCCTCTGCAACCGGATGCCCAGCCTACAATTTCCATCCAAAAAAGGATATTCACAAGCCACGCACCGAGAGCAATCCAGAACCACATTATTTTCCAGTCAAAAACAAAATGCATCGCAAGTAAAATCCATGCTGGAATCGTCCATTCGAGGTTGATTACCATATTGAATAACAGGCAGGCGAAAAACTCACCGATTCTTTTCATAATCATTCCGCCTTCTGTTAAAAGCTTTTATGCCCAGGGGTCAGCAGACTTTGGAGCACGGATATCAGGAAGAAGAACCTGTTCCCACAAAAGCCACTGTCCATCGCCCTTCATTCGAAGCTGTACTTCTCTCGGTGTATCTGCACCGCCGCTCTTGATAATCAGCTTCTTATAACCTTCGTTGGCATCGGAGTAAGGATTGCTTTCAACCGTAATGGAATAAGGAATGTCGGGGGTATAATCGTTTTCGGGTTTTGCACCCTTGAAGTAGGAGAAAGGAACATAAGTCTTACCGTCACGAAGTCTGTCGTCAATGAAGGAGATTTCATGATTTGTAAGAGGTCTTGGTCCCTTTAAAAAATTGAGCATTTCTATGCCGATATTCTTATCTGCAGCATAAACACAAAGTGCAACAACCGTAAGTGCCGCTGTCTTATAGGGATCATCGAGTTTTGCTTCGGGAAGTGCCTGGAGTTCTGCAAGGCTTTCGGGAAGAGATGCAAAAGTGACTTCTTCCTTTTTACTTGCTGCATTGCTTACTGCAGTTTTTACTGCACCTGCCACAACATTTGCCGCTTTGTTGAAAAGCTTATCAAAGATAGACATAAAATTTTCCTCCTGAAATTTATTTTCTTAAAGTGCATTGAGTGCTGCAATAAGATATTTTGCACCGACAGATGAGTAAAAGAATCCGTCTATTACGCCATCCTGTTTTGCCTGAGCAACCTCATGAGCAACATTGGGTGCAGAGTTTTCATCACACAAAAGAACTATTTTACAATCCGGAACAGTTTTTCTTACCCTTTCAACGTCCTCCATTCGTTTTTCAAGAGTAGTTGCAGGAGTATATGAAACTTCCATAAGCAAAATGTCCGCCGACAACAATCTGCAATTATCATATTCCTCGTTCTTCTTTTTGAACAAGCATCTTTGCGGAATAAACTCACCGCTTTCACGCAAATTAATTGTCAGCATTTCTGCAAGCAGACTGTTCTGAATACTGACTACTATTTTTTTCATTCAACTTATCTCCTTCAAAGTATGGAAAAATATCACTTGGATACAACTTATACAATTTTACAATATAATTGTATCATTCCAGATTGTTTAAGACATCGTACTTAAGTACATTTTTGAAAAAAATACGCTAAATTCCATCGTAAACTCTGAAATTTAACCAGCATCGATATGGTGCGAAATGCAATTGTTGTCCCCGTTTTTGGTATATGACGCTCACATTTTGGATGGTAGGGAAAACAATTGTTTTTTGCGGGCTTAAAAAAAGAGGCCTGTCAAAACAAAAAGCCGCAAAAACATTTCGTAGACTATGGTATTAGGAGGATGACCATAGTCGCAGCAATCTCGATTCTCCAAATATTGAACCACTATTGCTCTACTAATAGTATGACAGAAAACCGAACCGCATAAGTGAAGTTTTTGTGTATTAAAAAACTCGACACAAAAGTGCCGAGTTTAGGTATTGATACGAAATGATATAAATTAATGCTACAATGTCAAAAGCCATGAGAAACGCATGATACAAATGACCGTAATAATCAAATAAATAATCAAATAAGCTTTGTGAGCCTTTTTTGAAAGCAGAGAAAACAAAATGTTTAATGTTGAAAGGAATAATAAGACGATTTTTTCAGCATCAACAATATCATAATCTACAATATTCCATTCATCATATGGCGAAATGAGGATAAAGAAACAAATGCAGAATATTGATAAAACAATTACTGCAATTCGTATAATTGTCATTAATATATGAGTAATCTCGTTTTTCATGCTGTCTCTCCTTGTTGAATTGTTACCTGCAAAATACAGATAGCGTAATTTTCGTATTATTTAATTATTCCTGATGCTTATCATTTATTATCAGACCGCTTTCCCTTGCCCTGACCGCAAGCTCGGTACGATTTTTGAAGCCTGTTTTGTTTTTCATATTGGTTATATGGCTTTTAACGGTTCTTACAGACATAAACAAATGCTCTGCAATTGCCGCATCGGTTTCACCCGCAACAAGCTCACGCAAAACCTCAAGTTCTCGTTCTGAAAGGTCCACACTCAGTGCATCACCTAAGACAAGTGTAGGTGTAGTATCCGGATAGATGTTTTCACCATCGAAGGTTTTTTCTATAACAGAAATGATTTCTTCCGCTTTGGAACTTTTATACCAGAAGCTGTCAACGCCTACCTTGCGAGCTCTGTCGATAAAGCTGCACTCGGGTTGGCTGGTAATAATAACGATTTTAATATGCGGAAAATTCTTTTTAATTTTTTCTGCCGCATCAAGACCACTTGCATTCATTGCGGTACACACATCCATCAGAATAAGGTCAATATTCTGTGACAGACAGTACACCTCTGCCATTGAAGCACTTTCAATGTTGCATGCAAGCTCATATTCTTTATGTCCTTTAATATAGATCTCCAGAAGTTGGCTTGCCATTGGATCATCTTCAACAATCATTATTCGTTTCATAGCCATCTCCTTTCTTCGGTATAGAAATGATAAGTGCAAACTCGGGATCATGACAGACTTTCATAATACCACCTATGCGTTCCACTTTTTTTCTCAAAGCACCAAGACCTCCACCTTCGGTAATTTCCCCCTGCGGACGAGCGCCGTTGTTGGTAAAACAAACGGTATCCATACAGTGTTTCTCGCTGAAGGTGATATACATAGCACTTGCCTCGGCATGACGAACGGCATTTATCAGGGATTCTGCCGCCGCAAGTGCAATCAGGTTGTTTGTTTCCTCATTGTTCGGAAGCTTTCCTGTTATTTCAATGCCAACGCCTGCCGTTTTTGCGGCTTTGATAAACATTTCAAAAGGTTCTTCCGAGGGTTGGTCGATTTCCATACTGAGCATGGCAATGTTTTTCTCCCAGATATCAAAAGGTGCTTCAGCATCTTGTGATTTTTCAATGAGATAATGCCGTGTAACAAGAAGTGCCTGACCAAGACTTCGGTGAATATTAATCTTCGTTTCAAGACGTTCTTTTGAGCGTGTAAGCTCATCCACCTCTTCGCCATACGCTACAAGTCTTGAGTTTATTGCCTTCAGTTCATTGTTTTTCTCCTGAAGCTCATCGGTAAGTCTTTGCAAATAGGTAGTATCCGCAGCAGACAACTGAATTATGTTATCTATAATACTGTGTCCAAAGGTCCAAACCTTTCCATCAGACAACTTGAAAGACGGTTTTTCGCCTTTTCTTAGACAAACAACATCTTCTTTAACTTCGCCTGAGGCTAATGCTTTCCAAAGTATATTTGCATTCTGAAGATCTCTTCCCAATATGCTGTAGCAAAGCTCAGTCATAATATAGTTTGCAAGAATGACTCTGCCACTCTGATAAGCAAAGCACAGACCTGAATCAAGCTTATCTATGCTTTCTTTTATTGATGAGCGTGTAATGATGTTCTGTCTTTTGTTTCTTTCTTTTATTACAATGTACCCGACAAACACAGTCATCAAAACAGCAAGTATAAGAGGAATAATCACAGGCAAATCGCAAAACCGGCTGACAAAAGGGCTTACCGAATAGTTTTGTTTTGCTGTTTTTACCTCTGCCGCATATATCAAAAGCATCGTGCTGCTTAAAAGCACACAAACTGCCCAGGCACTCTTTTCCACATACTTTCTTCTGCCCGTAACAAGCTTCGGCGAAAGCAAGGTAACGCACAGAAGCGCCAAAATATATGCCATTATCAACACCTTGCATATGTGAGGAAGGTTGCAATAACTCATCATACAGCATAACCTCCGTTTGGGACAACAACATCAATGATAATATCCTCGTCCTGAATGCTGCAGGAAAAATTTCCACTGTTCAAAGTGATTTCACTCAGAACATCTTCGGATATTTCCTCTGTACAGCCTATCTGCATACGCATTTTTATAGCACCGTCACTGCAAGACAGATGTACAAGCATTGCGGACATAGTATCCAGAAGTTTCTCAACCACTTCTTCATAAAAATCATATATGCAAATTGTATTATCAAGATTTACAGATCCGTCACACTGCGAATTTAACGATGTATAAATATCATAAAGCTTTAAGTTGTCAAGAGATTCGCGCATAGAATACTCTAACTCTTTAGACAGAATATATGCATTATCCTCGCCGAGCAATCTGAGATTGCCGCGTCTTTTTATATAAGAACCTATAATGTTGATTTTTGAAAGAGCAGTACGTGCTTTTTTTGAATCGTTTCTTGCCAATTCGATAAGTAATGCAATTTTTGTCAGCTGTGACGATACTTCGCTGGCAATGCGGTCATACAAGCGGTGTTTTTCTTCAACGCTCGCACGTTGTTCTTTAAGTTCAACCTCTGCCTTGAGAAGAATATTTTCACCATCTAACCGTTCATTCACCTCTTGAAGATCTTCTTTAAGTTCATTAAGGTGTGTTACGTCATCTTCCCACACAACACGCCCTGCATTGATGGAAGAAGAACGAAGAATAAAGTTTCCTCTGTCAACATCGCCGTATTCTGTTTCACGCATTATCGTATCAGTAACGAATTTAGCTCCGTCCGAGGTATAATGGGGGATGTAAAAATCATCTACAATTATAATCGGAACGGTAGTTTTTCTGAAAACCTCGCTGTAATACTCATTTGAAGGAATCAGCCCGATTTGTATTGCGCTTTCAAGAAGCAATGCAATAATAACGCAGTCAACAACAGTAAGGTCACATCTTACAATGCGTAAGCAATACAGAGTCCAGAATATAATTGCACCTATCATTACAGCAAGGGGCAAAAACTGCACTTTTTTACTCACGGGAATACGGCTCTTTTTCAGCAGAGTGACAACAAATATCAACCCAAATAAGCAAAACCACGCCATAATTATATAGTAAAGAGGACCATAGGTGTAAACCGAATCAAAGTTACGTATCCCCTCGGGAAAAGCAAATGCCATATTATGTATATCATTTGTAAAAACACCGAGAACAAGAATAATGGCAACAATATACAGTCCCTGCATAACTTTAGGGGTGCGGTAACTGTCAGGCTTTCCTACATAATTCATTATAAAAACACCCTGCAGGGGAATCAATATCATCGGAATATAGTAAGAATACCAAAGATAACGAGCAATCGTCTCTGAATTGCTTATACAGAACTCATATTTTACAGTTTTAACAAACAACCAAAACAGCATCATTATTGCAACACTGCCAAGGAGTTTTCGTATATTCGGTTTTACCACACGGTGCATAAGTGTTTCGAACCATGTTGCAAAAAGCATCAAGTGTATCGTACTACGCAAGATGATCGTAAATGTGCCTAGCAGTACATTGTCACCCGGTTTTACATGCCATCTTAAAATGTAGGCAACCAAAAGAAAAAATGCCACAATTAAAGAAGACTTTATAAGTTTTTTGTCTTTTCCAAGCACATTTTCACCTCCCAAATCATACAAATCTATATATATCATATCACAAAAATATATAATAATCAATCATAATACTCAAACTATACCAAAAGTCCCCGCACATACGGGGACTTTCGCTTTCAAGTATCTGCAACCTGATTATTCCTTTACAATTTCAGCTTCGGGAGCGTTCTTCTTAACGCTTTCAACACCGTTAAGACAGCTTGCCTTTGTCTTATAACCCTCGGAAGAAGCGATAATTTCGCCATTCTTTGCCTTGAGGTTGAAACGGAATTCGCCTGCCTTGTCGGTGAATACTTCAAACTTAGGATGCTTTACCTTTTCAAAGCCTTCTACTGTCTGGTCTTCAACTTCGCCAACGCAGTTTGTCTTAACGCTGTTGATTCCGTTAAGGCAAGCAGCTTCTGTTGTGTAAACCTCACTTGTTGCGATAACTTCGCCGTTACCTGCCTTAAGGTCAAACTTAATACCTGTTGCTGTGTTTCTTACTACAAATTTTCCCATTTTTTTCATTTCCTTTCAGATTTATTCTTCAATATAACTTTCGAGAATCTGTCGTATTTTTCCCATACCTTCATTGCCGTTTTCGGGCATACATCCGTTGGAAACGGTGATATATCCCGTGGCAGTTCTGAATTTTACTGACTTAAGCATACCATCTTCGCTGATGGTATTTTTCATAGTATCCCAGCCGTGCATGTAATACTCTTTTGCAATCTCGTCACATTCATACGAGCCGTAACGCTTTGCATCATAAACATTTTCTTCGGTTGTGCCATCGATGTTTGTCTTTGACACACGAAGTTCTGTTCTGTCTTCCGTATTGCCATCGCTGTCCGTTTCGGATATGGAGTAAAGAGCAATGGAATATGTTTCTGCTTTTCCGTCAGGTGCTGCGTCAGTCGCTCTGTAATACTCATACAAAAGCGTTTCCTCTACACCTTCCTCGGGCTGAACATAAGCCATATCATTTCTCGTTACACATTCAAAGGAGGCATAACAAATGTAAGCTTGTAGCCACCGAGGTCAGAGTATGTCGTATCTACAGGCATACCGTTGAGATAAAAGCCGTAACTTGTGTCGGTAGCAACATAGGGAAAACCGAGGGATACGGTCTGCCCTGCTTTATAGCTGTCTTTGGCACCACGGTACAGGTCTTTGCTGTCATACTCCATTTTGTATTTTTCACCGCCTGAGGTGAGCATTGAGCCGAACAATGTTCCTGCACCTACAACCGCAACAGCAATTATTAGCAATGTTTTCATTGTCTTTTTCATTTACTTTTAAGTTGTGTGTTTATCGGTGTTACTATCAGCCGATATCGTCAAGATTTGCAGGAAGTGCCTTGCCTTCTTCCATCAAAGGAAGGAAGTATGAATCATAGTATGTGGGAGTAGTAGCAAGTTCTTCATCCCATTCATAGCCCCATTCTGTGAGGAAGAGTTCTGCTGTAAATCCGCCGTCTGCTGTTTCAACGGGAATTGTTATATAAAGTGCATTTTCAACGCCTGCAGCTTCGGGAATTACCATAACCTGACCTTCGGATGCGATATCATCACCTGTGAGGAAAAAGCCTTCAACAGAGCTGTATCCGAGATCTTCATAATGTTCAAGATAAATTTCACCGATGCAATTATTGTTATAATCTGTATACACTTCATCCCAGATGCTCATGAGAGTATAACCTTCGCTTGTGGGTTCGAAGTTTGCACAGCAGTCAAAATATGCGCCGTCAAATTCTTCAAAATCACCTGTTGCATCAGTAACAAGCCACCAGCCATACCATTCACTGTCGCCGAGTTCACCCTGAGGTGCGGCTGCCACATCTTCCTTTTCTTCTTCCTGATTATCGGAAGCATTTGCTATAGGAGTGCCACCAACAAAGGCAGCTGTAATATCAATAGTATGACTTGCAGAAGCATCGTCGCCAAAGCCTTCAAAGTTTATTGTAACGGGAGAAGTTGTATCTTCAAGTTCGTACGCAACAACTACTTCGATTGTTTCGCCGGGGCCGATTTCTTCGTATTCATTCTTTGTGATTGTTTCCATTGAATCTTCTGAAACATAAATAGTTGTACCATTGAGGTCTGTTTCATTCTGAAGTACTTCATAATATGTGGCATCCGTAAATGCACATACTTCATCGCTGTTATTTGTGAAGTTATATGTGATAAGCACTACATCTGTGCCATATGCGTCCTTAGTAAGCTCATAGCCGTTAAATACAAATTCGTAATCGCCAACAGTGAGAATTTCGGATCTTGTTACAGGACCGCCACCACCACATGAACAAAGTGCAACTACCATAAGTACTACAAGTAATGCTGTAAATAATCTTTTCATTTTAAATCTCCTTTAAAAATATATTTTTTAATTAAAATTTTCCGCCTTTTCCTCCGTAGGTTGTACCTGACGAGGATTTATGAGTACTTGAACCTCCATCGGAATCTTTCTGCTTTTCTGTACGGTTAACAGTTCTGTAAAGGAACAGATCCCTTGTGTATGAAATGTTGAGGCTTCCGGGCTTCAGATAACTCGATGCAGCTCTCTGCATCTCAACGCTCTTAAGCTGATTCTTCCACATACCTGTGATGATACCTGATACAACAAAGCCGATTACAAGCGAAATAACAAGGCTCATAGTAAAGTCATAGGGTTCCTTGGGCATATTTCCCATGTCATAGGGCTTACCTGTTTTTGCCTGAGTTATAAATTCGTCTGTATACTGAATATATGTTGAAAAAGCCGTTACATAATCGCCTTCAGACATCGGTGAAAAAAACTTTTCCGATATGTAATCAATGCCTGCATCGGTAATGGCAGTAATACCAAATCCACTTGTAAGCATATACCAGTCACGTTCTGCCATACTCATATAAAGAAGCACACCATCACTGTTAAATTCAAGTGTTTCATACCATTCGGTAGCATCTTCTTCAACCGTAAGACCTTCATCGGGAGTGTCAACGGTAATAATAACAATATCCATATTCTGTCTTTCGCTTACTTCATCAAGAAGCGAAAGAACCTGTTCGTATTCACTTTCATCAAGAAGCCCGGCAAAGTCCTGGATGCGCAGATATTCGCTCTGGGCAAGCACGTTAAAGGACAAAGCAATCAGCATTACTGCTATACAAAGTGCAAATATTCTCTTTTTCATTATCCGCACCTCCTTAAATGAGCCACATGAGGTATGATATGCCAAGACATACCGCACTCACTACGCCTGCAAGTCCGAAAAGCCACTTCTTATACGCACCCTTATCAAGAGGAAGGTCACCTACGATTTTACCTGTCTGACCATTCATTGCAAACGTATACTTCTGTCCGTTCCATTCTGTATTGAGTATCCATACAGGTAAAAGAGCATATTTTGATGTACCGTTCGCAAGGTCAATGGTTGAGTAAACAGGTGTTACGGTATCATACCCCTGAATTGAAGAAGCGAAGGAGTCTTCTGTGCTTTGCTTGATTCTTGTATTTGCACGTTCAATGCTGGCCTCTGCATCAACATCATATTTATCTGCAACATAGCCTGCAAGATATGCCGTCCGGAAATCAACCGCCTGTGAATAATCAAAAGGTTCGATAGATTCCATAAGTGCATCATCCATTTTTGTCGAACCATCAACAGGAACCTTTTCAAAGCCGAGCGTTCCCTCTCTTATTACGCTGAAGAAGCTTGTTTCGGTATACTCATATCTTGAATCACTCCACATACGGATACGGGAACCTTTATATCTTACATTGGCATTTGCATCAGCATCAAAAAGCCAGAAAGGAACATATACACCCTTGATTTCCTCGATATGATTCTGGTCTTTGAACACCTTGGGAAGAAACTTCTTTCCACTATAATGTCTGATAAGCGCTTCCTTTGCAGCCTTCTTATCAAACTTGAATGGGATTACAAAGTCGGGCTTTAGTGCTCCCGAGAGCTGTCCCATCATAACAACGGGATTTCCACAGTAGGGACATTTCGCAGAAGCTGTTGTGTCGTCACCTACAATTTCACCGCCACAGGATTTACACTGATATGTACAAAGGCCGTCCGTTTCTCCCTCCTGCCATTCAGCACCTGCATTTGTTTCCCACTCCATATTGCTTTCGGAATCCTTCTGAAGCTCGCTGTCATAGCTTGCGAGTGTTTCCATTTCGAATTCGTTGCCGCAATACGGACACGCCATTTTCTGCGACTGCGCATCAAATTCTATCGCACCGTCACAGCACGGGCATTTGTATTCCTGTAAAGTAGCCATGTTACCACTCCTTTTCTTGTATTTATAATAATTTTAACCTACAGCATAATACACAAAGCTGTCATAACCTTCATCGGTCATAAAAGCTGTAAGATAATCACCGTCAAAGTGCGAAAGTGTAAGTATTTCACCATCATACATGATTCCGTATTCGCCTGAATAGATAAGCTTTGTGTTATCCTCACTGTCATACAGATCGAGGAAAAGTGTAAGTCCGTCGGCAAACCATGTGCCATGGCAGAAAATTTCATTGCCGTCGACATCTGTGTAACTGAAGTTTGCACTTCCGTCCTCAAAAAGTTCAAGATATGTTTCTACTCTTTCGGAAATTTTTGCCCAGGTTGCGTAAAGATAGGAATTATCCTCGTAATCATCAGCAACATCATTGTTTGCAATACCGAAATACTTGTTTATTGTTTCATAGGGAGAAAAATCGTATATGCCATAATTTTCAACGAGTCTTCCGTCTTCACCCGAAAGAATGGGCGTATATTCAACATTTCCACATTCAATGACTATATTCGGAACAATCTCGCTTTCATTACCTCTTACGATAAAGGGGCTTCCGTCAGTTGATTCAAAGACAAGCTCGCCCTTATCTACACTGTAGGTTTCATAATTGAGAACTCCTATATATGCCTTTATGGGAACTTCCTTGTTCGCAGGTACGATAAGATAGTGATCGTCGCCACCCGTTACACAGTATCTGTCAAGCTCCATATCCTCAACAAAGGGATACAACTCATACAAAGACATTTCGTCAAAATAGTTTTTAACATCAGAGAAGATACCCTCATTATATCCGAGATATGCAATACCGAACATTGCATCATTATCGGAAATTTCGTCACGCAATCCCAAAAGATCGGGCGATTCGGTTTCTGTTTCGGTTTCAACTTCAACGGGCTTTTTCTGAACATTATTTTCTTTATTGTTGTTTTCAGTTATGTTGCTGTTTGGTTCTACAGGATTTTTTTCATTATCCGCACAAGAAACGAACAACGTAATACACAAAAGAATTGCCAGCAACAAGGACAGTATTTTTTTCATTGTCATCACCATTTATCAATACTTGACACTTGCAAGGGCAACATCTGCCTTTGCAATAAGTTCTGTTCTGTCACCTGCAAGATATGTACCGAGGCTGTCAAAGGCTTTTTCCGCCTTTTGTTCAACGTCATCTGCTCCATCAGCCGCTGCCTTTACAGCACCTGCAATATCCTTGATTGCTTCCAACTGCTTCTTTGCATTGTTGATGGAATTTCCGAGTGTCTTTTCGATACCAAAAAGCTTATCGAAGTAATTTGCAAGGCTCTTAAATTCCATTTCGCCGCTTACTTCAAAGCGGAAATCATAAAGACCTGCGGTGTTATGGAAGAACAAATGGCAATAATTCTTAGTTTCTTCCTTGCCCTCGGAATTCTTAACCTTTTCCTGTTCAAAGTCATAGTTTGCAAGGTCTGCTATTCTGTAAACACAAGCAAACTGGCTTTTACCGAAAACAACAAACTTATATCTTGTTTCAACAAGTGCCATAAGTCCCGTCGAAGGTGAAACGTACAAGGGTGAACCGAATCTCTTGAGCTTTGCTTCCTTGTCGCTTGTCTTCATAAGCGGAAGAAAAATCTGATCCCATATTTTTGTTCCCTTTTCAACCTGTTCAATGTGAGATTTCACCCCGTCAATCGTTGCAGGTATAAAATCAAAATTCTTAAGGCATTTCTTTGTACACACCTTTCGACAGATGTGAGTCTTATCAGCAAGTGCCTGACCTGTAAAAAGGTTAACCTCAGCTCCGCATATTGCGCACGTATTCTTTGCCATAATAAATACCTCCGTACTATATATAATTTAAGTTTTATTGCAATTTGCACACACAACGACTGTGAATTAGGCTAAAAACGAACAGGACATATATGGATACAATTTATACAATTTATACAATTTACACAATTCTACAATATAATTGTATCATTCTGATTTACCGTAAACATCGTACTAAAGTACATTTTTTACATTTCACGGTGTACAGACAGCACATTCAAATGTGTGGAAAAAGGGTAATTAACCCTTTTTTCTTGGATTTTGAATGATTAGATTTCCCCAAAAATTCATTTTTGGGGAAATACTATTTGGATATGATTGGTAAAACAGAAGAGGCACTTTCTGTTCTTACCCAATCGGCATCACAGAAGCAAGCATCTGCCACTTTATCAACTACGACAGATCTTGAAACTCTTATATATATCGCCGATTGTTATTCTCATTTAGGCGATTCAAATAATGAGAGAAAGTATTTATTAGAAGCTTTAAAAATTGCAGAAAACAACTTTCCGGAGAATCATAAATATTTATTTGTGTTAAATTCAAGACTGGCAAGCACCGAAACAATAAAAAAACGCAATAAAATGGTAGAAAATGGTATAAAATGCTATAAAACGCTTTTGCTCACTATAAAATGGCTCTTTTTTCTCGTGTATAAAATTAAATCAAAACCACCAGTTCAACTGGTGGTTTTGATTTTGTTTGTTCTATAATAAAAACTTCGCTTTTCTCTAATACATCAAACATGTTTTTATCCTTCAATCGTTTGAACTCAAGCACAGTGTCAATATCCCATTGTTCCTCCGTCCCGAACTTCTTCTCATAAGCCTCAAGGCGTTCTTCTTTTTCTGCCCGAGAGGCGTGCCATCTGCGGCTTGACTCGTGGTGTGCTCGTGTTATTTTTCCGCTTACACCGCGTCGCAAACCAAACTTTTCCATTGCATTTGCGTAGTCGGTCTGGAGTTCCGTCATTCTGTTCCTGCTGCCTCCTATAAATATTCTTGCATTAAGCCTGTTATTTTCGTCTTGGGGTATTACAAAAAAATGATTATGGAATGTTTTTTCATCATAATGACATTGGCAATCTATAATGTTCTTTTCACCGAATATTTTCTTTATCCACTCGGCATTCTCTTTCGTCCATTCTTTGTATTTTCCCGGAGGAACAGCTCCCGGTGAAAAAGCACAAACTATTTCGAGTGCATATACGGCATTCTTTCTTATCTTCTGCCCGCCCAGTCTTTCCTTGAAAATCTGCTTGAACGGTTTATGCTTATCTCTACGCATTTGCTCATTCAATATCAGGCGGGCATTTTTTACTCCGGGGGTGGCTGTAGCGCACGGTATCAGCCTACGGTTATGACGCAGCCTCTCACCCGCGCGTGACACAGACTTAATCTTGTCTATGCGTAAAATTGCAAAGTTGTTTGTCACGCGAATCAATCCTTTCGTTTCGTCTTTCTTTTACATATACAGTATGACAGGAATTCTGCCGACGAAACTCCCGTATTGATACTTACTCCACATTTGCTTCGCAAATGTAAGTAAGCTCCCTCGCCGGGAGGGGCGTCTACGACGTTTTTCTTTTCTCTTCCTTCTACTTTTCCCGCTTCTATTCTTTACTTTTTCTCCATTCCTTTACTTTTCTCTCCTCCACTTCTTTCATACTTATATCAAGGAAATAGAAACACTAAAGGAGAAACGATTCAACCACTCCTTTTCTGCTCTATTTCTTTTTATATTTTTTAATTTATGGAGGAAAAGAAAATGAAAAGAAGAAACGACGAAAGAGATTTTTTTGAGGTGAACTGCAAAACAGAAAGTCAGGAACTGTCTCTGCAGATTCCCGAACGGCTTTATAACGATTTTGAAAATTCCATGAGAGATTCAGCCGGACTGCAAAATCTCACAAACCTGTTTGAATCATTTGCACCACTGACACAGGAACAAAAAGAATTTTATCAGGCAATGATTTTCGAACACGCAGACAAAATCCTTGGAATTGCGGATCTCAAAGCCATGTTGCGTGCTTTGGTTAAAGTCTGGAAATAATAGTAGTGGTTGATGAAAAGCAAAGCAGTAAGATTTTTAAGTCTTACTGCTTTTATCGTGACCTGAATTATTTAATTATTTGCAGAACTCAATTGAAAACCATTCGAACGAAACGCCTTCAGCCATAACAGGGTCAAATCTCAGTTCGCTTATAGTGCCTTTCCAGTTTTCGTTCTTGGTTGTGTCAATAACATATGTCTTTACTTCATCGGTAGTTGACGCAAAGAAGAATCTTGTCGAACCGCTGAAATGCTTTTCGCCGTTTGCAAAGAATATTTCAGACTGCATACCTGCAGGAATCTTTGCAGTAATTCTGATGCTCTTGACTTCGCTTGCATTGAGGTTAAGCTTCTGAGTGTACACAACGTTCGGGTCACTCGATGCAGAAACACCCTTCATTGTACCGTCAACAGTAAGACCGTTTATGTTTCCTGCCCTGAACAGAGAAGGATTATCAAACTTAATTGAGGCTACAGCTTCAACTGAGGGCTGAACTGTTACCTGCTGCTTTTCCGGTTCCTTTGCAGGAGTTTCTTCCTTCTTTACTTCCCCTGCTTTACCGCAGAATTCAACGGAATACCATTCAAACGACACACCTGCTTCCATAACCGGGTCAATTCTAAAGTCGCGGATTGTGCCCTTCCAGTTTTCATTTGCGGCTGTGTCAATAACGTATGTCTGGATTCCACTTGCCTTTGAAACAATAAAGAATCTTGTCGAAGAACTAAACTGCTTTTCGTCAGTAGTGAAGAACAATTCCGCCTGAACTCCTGCAGGAATCTTTGCCTTGATTCTGATGCTTGTAACATCGCTTGCATTAAGATCAAGCTTCTGTGCATAAATAACGCTCGGGTCAGTTGTTGAAGAAGTGCCCTTTAAAGTTCCCTCAACGGAAAGAGCATCAATGTTGTTTGCTCTGAACAATGACGGGTTGTTAAATTTGATTGCTTTAACTACATCTGATGTCTGACCTGCAGCAGCACCCTTTTCACCGCAGAATTCAATTGAAACCACTTCAAAGTCAAGTCCTTCGTTCATTGTGGGGTCAAATCTGAACTCGCGGATTGTTCCCTTCCAGTTTTCATTTGCAGTTGTATCAATAACGTATGTCGCAATGTCATCTGTTTTTGAAACGATGAAGAATCTTGTAGCACTGCTGAAGTTCTTTTCATCGGTTGAGAAGAAAATTTCTGCCTGTGTTCCGGAAGGAACCTTTGCCTTTATCTTAATAGCTGTAATATCACTTGCATTAAGATTAAGCTTCTGTGTGTATGTGAGATTAGGGTCACTTGTAAGGGATCTTCCCTTCAAGGTACCGTCAGCGGTAAAGCCGTCAATGTTTGTTGCTCTGAACAAATCAGCGCTGTCCATTGCAAGGGAAGCAACCGTTTTAAGTCCGAGTTCTTCTTCCATTTTCTTTTCTGCCTCAAGTCTTGCAGCCTCTTCGGCAGCCTTCTTTGCAGCAGCTTCGGGGTCTTCGATAAATCTTATGTAATCAATATAGAACTCACCCGGTCTGTTTGGCGGGTCGAATCTGAGCAGTTTGATATTGCCTTTCCAGGACTCATTTTCAGAGAAATCGAATATTCCTGTGTAATAACCTTCCGCATCGGGAGTAGCCTCTTCAAAACCAATTCTTGCTGTCTTCTTTTCGCTGAGAGCAGGCTCTGTATCTGTAGAGAAGTACATTACAACAGTCTTATCTACAAAGTCATCCTTGTATACAGGCTTTATTCTGATTTCAGCCTTGTTGTAATCGGCAGCCTTCATTGTAGGCTTGTCAAGAACTATCTGGGAGTCATAACGATTGTTGTTAAGAGTTGCCTCAAAGTACATAACGCCGCTGTCGATAACGCCGCCTGAAGCACCGCTTACTCTCCAGCCTTCGTTGTCACCGGGAACGTTGAATTCAAATTTGTTTGCCTTTCTGCTTTCAAGAATTTTTTCTACATCAATTCCCTTGATAATTACCTTGAGTCCGCCGTCAACCTTTTCATAGACGTATTCTGCGTTATCATAGATAAAGAATACAGGAATCATGGGGACGCCGTCAATAAGCTCAATCTTTGAGTTAAGTGTTACTTCCTTGCCGTCAACGAGAGCTTTATCCGAACCTACTGTAAAGTTGAACTCATGGTCTGTGTAAGTTCTTATCATGAGTTTTCCGGTCCATCTGTTCCACTCATAGTAGAAGTTGTTGAGTGAATAGAATCCTTCGCCGGCATTTGCACCAACATAAACTTCATCTCCAACCTTCTTGAAGAAATCGGGACTGAAGTTGAAGTCTTCACCCTTTACATTGATATTATATCCGTTTGTAGCCTTATCGGAAAGGAGTTCAATCTTCTTAATCCAGAAGTTACCTGTTGTTCCCATCGGGTCAAAACGGAGTGACTTAATCATACCGCCCCAACGGTTCTTGCCCTGCATATCAATGAAGTAATCAATATATTCGCCGTTCTTGCCGAGAAGCATTTCAACGCGAAGAGCTGCATTCCAGTTGAAACCTTCGTCAGGTGAATAGTAGAATTCCATAGCAGTGTTGTAGCCTGCATCTGTCTTCATCTGAACATGAATGTATCTTACATCGTCAGCATTGAAGTGGTTTTCTTCAAGGAAATTCATCTTGATGTGCGCATCATTCTGAAGCATCTGAGCTGTGAGAGCCTTTTCTACAGGGTCGTACTTTGTGGGAGTAGTCTTTGCAAGAGATGACCACTTCTTGCAGTCTTCTTCATTTTCAAAGTTCCAGGATTTTATTACCTCATTCTGAGCAATTGCATCGTCATCGGAAATATAACGTGTTCTTCTCATGGGAATGGTTCTTGCGGGATAGAGGTAACCGAGTCTTGCCTTCTGATTGTCGGTAGGCTCAACATCAAAGTGCTTCTTGTCATCTTTTCCTGCAACAGAGGAAATTACCTGTCTTGCAGCATCAAGATAACCGAACTTGTTGAGGTTTGTCGGGAAAATATAATGTCCTTCACCGAATTCGTTCCATGTGTTTGCAACGAGAAGCTTTCCTGTCCATTCCTCGCCTTCATGTGCAAGGATTCTCGGGAGATAATCATTCTTTGCCCATTCAAATACGCTCTTGTGTGCTTCTGCCGTTGCAAGAGGAACTCTCTTTGTTTCGTCCCAGCCGATGTCATTGAAGCCGACACCTACAGAGGGAAGGAACGGTGTGTAGCCGTTATCAAAAGCAGCATTCATGCTGTTTATCTGGTGTTCGGGATTGTATGCAGCTGAACCGAAATGGTATGCTACAAATCCGTCAATTCCGATATAATCAGCCTGCTTGTTTTCAGCAAGTGAACCACCGCCTGTACCGAGAAGGATAAGACCGTCATAGCCGAGTCTCTTTATATCCTCCTTCATGAATGCAATAACTTCCTTTGCTTCTTCTTCACCGCCTATTTCCTCAATAAATCTCGGATGACGGTAAATAGTCATAATAGCCTTGTTATTTACTGACATGTATCTTGAATCGGAGAAGTACCATTCGCACCAGTAAGGCCAGATTTCGTCAAGAAAAATTTCCTTTGTGAGCTTTGAAGACCAGTTTTCCCACATGATTGCAAATTTAACCATATCGGAATACTTTGCGTTCATGTAACCGTCATGGAGTGCAAAACCGAGTCTGGGCTCCTTGATACCGTCTTCACCCATGTTTCCGAAGTACCAGCAGAAATGCTCAAAGTCATAGCCGTGTTCAGCGAGGAACTTTATTTCCCAGTCAGCAACTTCCGGCAGACCTTCATCATAGTAACCGATTACGGGCTGAATGTCATCGTAAGGAGCAATGTAGTCCCAACCTGCATGTGTACCTTCTCTCCAGAGAGAGCAGATGCTCATGCCGAGATAGTACTCATCGTTATTTACGGGAACGGGTGTGGGTACATAGTCTGCATAATCGTATACATTATATACCTGAATATCATCGAACCAGAATTCGCCTGTTCCATCTGAAGCAATCACAACTGAATCAATTGCCTTTTCGGAAAGTGTAACTTCTGTGCCTTCCTTCTTACCGTTTACTCTGATAAGAGCCTTGCCTGTATTGGTATCACCCTCAACTCTTACAAGATTCCAGAGAGTACTGTTATATTCGCGGCAAAGTTTAGCACCGCTTGTAATCTTACCATCTGCAAGTTGAACCTTAACTGCGCTCTTTTCGCCATTTTTGAGTTCGAGTGAAACTTTCTGCCCGGCGGGAACTTCAACGAATGTTTCATAAACAAACTTTCCGCTTACTGCATCAAATTTCTTTGTTGCTGTTCCCTTATCATTGATAACTGCACTGAACGAGTCATAGTCGGATTTACGTTCCTTGATAACAACATCGCCTGTTGTATCCCAGCCGTAAAGCTTTTCACCTGCCACTGCAGTACGGAATGTGTCGTTTACTGCATACTGTGTATACATGTAGTTTTCAACAAGACCGATTGTGAGCATATCCTCATCGGTTGTCATGTAAGCAACGCTTGCAAGCTCGGTAAAGTCTGCCATTTCATATGTTCCAAGCTCCTTGCCGTTCATAACAACAATTGCCTTCTTTGCATCGAGGTCAAGGATTATGTAGAATCTGTGAAGTCCTGTCGCAAATTCTGCATCCATATCGGAAGAAGCTTTTCCGAGAGTGGTATACTTACCGTCTTTTGCAAAAATACCGAAGATTACGTTCTTATTAAGATCTTCAAATACAAGCTTTGCACCGTCGTTGTTGAATGTAACCTGTGATTCAAAAACAACCTTACCGCTTGTCTGAACAGTAATAGCCTTACGTGCAGTAATGCCGTATGTTTCGGAAGTATCAGCAAGATTTCCGGAAGAGAAATCATACTTTTCGGTGTTTGATGAACCCGGATCTTCGTAAGTCCAGCCTGATGTAAGATAGCTGTGTACGCCTCTTATATTTCTCTGCATGGATTTATTGTTTATAAGATAAACAGCCTGATTTCTTGCAGGATATTCCTTAAGTGTCTTTGACAGTCTGTTTTCGGGAAGAGCAACACGGTTGATGATTGCCGCTGTTTCGCTTCTCTTAATGGGATTGATTGCAAGGAAATCACCGTATTCGGTAGAACCCATTACAACGCCTGCCTTGTAGAGCATCATGAGTTCGTCATAATATTCCTCTGTTTCGGCAATGTCGGGAATGTCCTTTACGTCATTCTTTGCAGCAAAGTGAGATGCGGGCATTGCATTTGCAAAAAGAGACGCCACCTCATATCTCATTGCGTTTCTGTCGTAGTTGTCAAAGGTTTCCTTTGTGATAAGTCCGTTTGCAATTGCATAGTCAACGTACATATCGTACCAGTTCTTTGAACCCTGCTTTTCAGCAACTTTTGTTCCCTTGTTTATAGAATGAACACGGGATGCCATTGTAATTGCCTCCGCAACGGTTACATTTCCGTCGGGAGAGAATTTTCCGCTGCCCGTGCCGTTCATGAATCCGAGCTCGTAAGCGGAAACAACGTCATTTTTGTACCATGCATCAGCCTTTACGTCAGTAAAAGTACCCTCAGCATAGGTGTTTGTTTTTGCAAAATCTGCACAAGTCACAAGTGCTGTCATAAGACAAAGTACAAGTGCTATTGCAATTTTTGCCGTGAAACGTGTCTTTTTCATGTTCTGTCCCCTTTCCTGAATATACACGAAAAACTTTTTGCCGAATCCGACATTTTAAATAGCAATTTTATCATACCATAACGTTAATGTATTTGTCAACAATTATTTTATTTTTAACACAGTCTTCCGAGTGTTTTTCCTGCTTCACGCCCAAGCATCTCAAGCCCTTTTGCACTGAAATGTCCTTTGACAAATGGATTCATATATTCAGGATTTTCATTAAGTTCAGTTGCTATCTCCGTCAGCATAAGAAAATCTTCGTTTTCTCTGCATATTTCGCTCTGTGCCAATATTATCCTGTCGTCTCTTTCATCGTTTGTAAATCTTCCGACTCTTATGATGCCGAATTTTTCTATGCCGACATCTTTTTTGAGTGCGTTACAGAGCTTTGCAAGACATTCCTTATAGTATGCAATACTCTTACCTGCTATAGCATCGCTTTCGCCCTGAAGCCACACAAAGTAGATATGTTCGGAACAAACTTTTTCAACAGCAGCTTTGGATTTTTTTACCAGTGCTTCATATCCCACACTTCCGGGAAGCCAGTAGGAAATTTCGGTATTGCCTTTTGCGGCATGAACAGCAACAACTTCTCTGCTGTTCTCCCTAATATATGCTCTGCAGAATTCGGGAACAAGATTTGTATGATTATAGCAGGCACTTCCCAGTACATGCGTATCACGCCACTCATCAGACGGTGCTCCCTTTACACGCAAATATCCCTCTTTGAAATCATATGTGATGTTTTCGCCGACAGGATTTTTAAGGGGCACAAGTTCGTCTTTCAGGAATTTATATTCATACGCATTTTCTACAATCGCTTCTTCAGAAAGGCATTCACTCTGCCCCTGCATATTGCTCTGACCGCCGAATATTATAACATCCATATTATTTCACCAATACAGTTTTTACGTTTTTGCCGCTCTTGGCATAGGCAATGGCTTCATTGATTTCTGATACCTTAAACTTTGTGGAAAGCTTTTCAATCTTATCAATAAGCTCCGTATGCTTTGCCAAAAAATCAAGGTATGTTCGCACATCACATACTGAGTACTGTGAAGAGCCGATAATATGCAGTGCTTTGAATGTAATCATCTGAGGTTGGATTTCAATTCCTCCCGATGCACTGTACTGACCGGGCACAAGATATACACCTCTGTTTCTGAGAATGTCAAAGCCCTGCAAAATAGCACTCGGGGCACCGGATGCTTCAAAGCAAAGGTCAACGCCAAGACCGCCGTTTTCCTTTTTCAATTCCTCTGTAACCTTTTCAACGCCCTCTCTTGTTAGGTTGAAAATTCTGTCTGCACCGAGACTGAGTGCTGTATTTTCACGGGTTATATCGTTACCTGCGGTTATAGCATATACATTCTTTACGCCAAGTGCCTTAAGATAAATAACTGCAAATGTTCCTACAGGACCAAGGCCCTGGACAACTGCCGTATTTATTTTTGTAAAGTCTACTCCCGCTTTTTTGGCAAGTTCGGTTGCATGAACTGCAGTAGGTCCGGGGCATGCAAAAACTGCTGCCGCAGAGGGGTTTACAGATTCGGGGATTTTAATAAGATTTGTAAGAGGTGTGTAATTCATCTCTGCAAATCCGCCGTAAAGATAAGGAGCAACGTCAATGCTTCCGCCGTTTGTAACCTTCATATTAACGCAGTTTGCATCATCGCCGTTCTTACAGAGGATACATTCTCCACAGGGTACTGCGATATCCGCAATTACTGCGTCACCGATTTTCATGTCAAACTTTTTCAGTTCATCTTCGTTTGCCTCAACAATTTTACCTACAAATTCATGTCCTTTTATTGATGGAAAACCAGTGGCAAGCTTTCCGTTATGCATATGCAAATCCGTGCCGCATATTCCGCTTGCGATAAGCTCCATCTGAGCATAGCCCGAAGGCGGCTGTGTCACGTCAAATTCACGAACGTCAAAATCTTTACCCGGGCCCATAAATACTGCTGCTTTTACTTTCATAATTAAATTCCTCCAAAATCTATCTTTCTAATTTAAAATATTGCGAATAAATGCTTTCGATTTCACAAATTTCTTCCTTTGTAAAAGGCAGAACATCTGCATATTTATATTCAAGGTTCATAGCCTCATATTTTGATTTACCCAGTCTGTGAAACGGCAAAAGGTGCACACTTTCAATGCCGATTTGTTCAAGATATCTGCATATGCGTTCTGACGAATCTTTATCCGAATTAAATCCCGGTATTACGGGAATCCGTATATGCATGGGAACACCGTCTTTTTTCAGCTTTTCTATATTTTCCGTCACAAGAGAAAGGTTGCCGCCTATACTTTTATACTTTTCTTCATCCGCAGTCTTGAAGTCAAACAGATATCCCGAAACATAGGGGTTAAGGACACCAAACTTTTCATACGGCACACAGCCTGCCGTATCTATAAGCACCGACACTCCGTTTTCATTCAGGGCTTTAGCAAGAACTGCCGCTTCTTCCGCACAAAGCATAACCTCTCCGCCCGAAAAAGTTACTCCCCCTCCGCTTCCGTCATAAAAATCCTTATCCTCGAGAAGCTCAGGTAATATTTGTTCAATCGTAACCTTTTCTCCCCTGACTTCTGTTTTGCCGTTGTTATAGCAAAGTATCGCAGGCTCGCTTTCAAGATTTTCAGGATTGTGACACCACGGACAGCGAAGATTGCATCCTTTAAAGAATACTGTCGTGCGTATTCCTTCTCCGTCACCTACAGAGAAATGCTGTATATTTGATATATTAAGCATAGCCGTTACCCCTGCTGAGTACGGTTAAGAATGTCAAGCTGAACTGCTTTGTCAAGGTCAACATAGAATGCTGAAAATCCTGAAACACGGACAACAAGGCTTCTGTATTTATCGGGGTTGTTCATGGCATCAACAAGAACTTCTCTTGACGTTGCATTTATCTGTATTTCCTGACCGCCTTTTTTAAAGTATGTGCGGATAAGTGAAGCGAGCTTCTTTCTGTTCGTTTCGTTGAACATTTCAGGCGAAAACTTCTGGTTGACAACGCTTCCGCAGGCAATCTTCGTGTAGTCGGGTTTCGACACACTGCTCATTGTAGATGTCGCACCCTTGACATCACGTCCGTACGTCGGAGAAGCGGCATCCGAAAGAGGCTGACCACGTTTTCTTCCGTCGGGTGTTGCATTTATCATACTGCCCGCATATATATTATTGACATTTGCCGCCGCCGAAATATAAATGCCTCCACCGTCACGGGTTTTGTATTTACTGAAACACGAACCGAAAAAATCTACAAACCATACCGCATACTTGTCGACAAAATCATCGTTGTTTCCGTATTTCGGAGCATCAAGAAGCTCTTTATGCAAATCTTCATACCCTTCAAAATTACTGTTCATGGCATTTTTAAGGTCTGTAAGACTTGCCTTCTTATCTACAAAAACCACCTTTTCTATTGCAGCAAGTGAATCTGCAGTAGTTCCTATTCCCATAAGACCTACACCGTGAGCAAAGGGATATTTTGCACCGCCGTTGTTTATGTCAAGTCCTCTGCCGATACAGTCATAGCAGAAAAGCGACAGGAAGGGCTCGGGATAATAACGCTGATTTACAGAGTCATTCTTTGCATAGAAACACGCAACATACTCTTCAACACCGGCACTGAGTTGCTTTTCAAACACTGCCATAAATTCATCCATGGATTTTATATTTTCAACATCTCCTGTATCAATACCGAAGGACACGTTCTTCTTACTTTCTCCGTTATTGAATACATAATCAAAAAATCTCGGAGTGTCAAAACGTGAGTCTGTCCACGGAGGCTGCATTCCGGTTATAAAGTTTTCTATGCAGCCGACCATTGAATAATTGTAAATGTCTTCTTCCTCATATCCGTATTTTTTTAACGCCGCAATATTAACATCATCATTCATTATGGCGGGATACCCAAGACCTGTTCCTATGGATATAAGGCATTTGTCAAGAAAATCGTCAGGTGTGTTTTCAGTATATCTAAGAGACAGATTGGGACCGGGTATGTTACAGTTTTTAACAGCCTCCACTATACAGTAGCTTAGTCCGTTAACCATACATTCGCCCTTTGAATTCTGACCGCCTATACAAATATTTACAACATCGTATTTGAGTTTTATAAATACATTCTCAAGAAGTTCCGTTACCTCTTCCTCCGTTATAACACCGTTTTCAATATCAGCCTTATAGAAAGGATACAGATACTGGTCAAGGCGTCCGAGAGCCATGGCATTTCTGCCTTCCATAACGAATGAATTATGGCAGAACCACACAAGCTGAAGTGCCTCGGCAAAGCTCTGCGGCTTATGTTCAAGTATTGCAGTGCAGTTGTTTATGATAAAATCAAGATATTCGGGATTGTATTCCGGATTCTGCATGCATTCCTTTGCGCTTTCAACATAGTTTTCAATCATTTTTTTAAAACCGCAAAGCACACGCTTCATCGAACGCAGTGTTTCGCACTTTTTATCATCGTCCCTATGTTTTTCAAGAGAAATGTCTATTTCCTTTTCAAGTCCGCAGATTCCTACACTTAAAATGCGGTCATAGTCAGGTGCATAGTGGTCAGCATTTGTTCTGAACGTTCTTGCTCCGAAAAGTGCAAGTTGCTGTTTTGCATAATCAAGACGGAACTTTTCTACTTCACAGTAAAGCAAGGCTTTGTTTCCTGCTATAAGTTCACTTTTGAGTATTACGGGTTTTCCGCTTGTGAAAAGCGAATATATACCGTTTGCACGGAACATCTGATAAGAAGCAGTCATATCCGATTTGTAGCCGAGATATCTGTAATAGAAATCGGCATAAGTTCCGGTATATTCTTGACGAAGTTCTGAATTAAGTTTTTCAAAGAGTTTAATAAAAATCCCTCCGCAATCCTATTATTTGTACTGTCAGTATATTTTTTTGCAGTAAAAAAGTCAATTGTTATATTTACGAAATCTTGACAAAATCAACATATTGATTTATAATCCGTAATGGAAGGTGATTCAAGTGAAAGCCATAGAAGTAACATCCATGCCGACATTAAGGTTTGCGCATATATACGGAACAACCGATTATCGCAATCGGTTTTACCCGCAGAAAAACTTTATTGAGATTTCATATATAGAGAAAGGCTCAATTACAATTTGTGATGGTGAAAATCAATACGTTGCAGAAGAAAATGACATCACCTGTCTTGTCAGAGACCGACAAATAGACATTACATCAAAAGGGTATCACCGTCATCATACTGTCGGCATAAATCTTGAATGGGTTGACAAATACAACGGCGGAATTCTTCTGCCCGTTGTCACACAGAAAAAAAACAAAACATCTGATATCTGCCGAAAAATAGACTGGCTTATTCACAACAGCATTATATGCGAGCATTCCCCCACAAAGTGCGCCGCTGAAATCCTGGATTTACTTTGCAAAATAGACGAGTGCAACCGTAAAACATTATCCGATGAATTGCCGGGCGATTACATTTATGTATATAAAGCAAAGAAATACCTCAGCAAACACATAACCGAGCCGATAATGCAGAAGGACATAGCAAAACACCTTGGAATTACCCCGACATATCTGTGCAGCATCTTCAAAAAGAACGAGGGCATAACCTTGATGAAATACATAAATTCCGAAAAGCTCAAAAGCATAAAGACTCTCATGGAAACAAAAAAACTGCCTCTGTACGAAGCAGCAGCACTATACGGATACTCAGATCCTAATTACGTCAGCCGCCTGTATAAAAACATTTTTGGATACAATATCACGGATGTTCCCAACAAGCGTTGATAAATAAAACTTCACTAATACTACACAACTTTAATCCGTCATTGCACATCATAAGAATATTGCTTAAAATTCCAAAAAAACCATGCACTCTCTACCTTATATTTGTTTGGAGTTTTAGCTACAACTCCACTCTCAGTGTTTCTCAATGACACTATTCTTTCCAATTCAGACACACCAATTGTTCCTTCCTCATATTCGCCCTCTTCATTACCTTCGACACCGTCACTGTCCCGTTTGCTTTTTGTATTTCCCTCACTGCCCATTCCACTTTTCTTTTCCAATATTCTTCCTGAGTTTCGGCTTTGCTTTCGATATACTTTCTACACTTCGGAAGTTTTTGAAATTGCTTTTGCGGAAGTCCCATAAGCCTTTGAATCTTGGTCGGCGACACCCTTTCAGGTTTGCCATCCTTCCCTACTATTTCATCTACCATTAATTTTACTTTCGGAAATAATTCATCGTCAAGTTTTTCATACTCTCGTCTTCTCGGTCCTGAAATTTTGGAAACTTTCGGGGCTTTTTGTTTTAGGACTTCTTCAGCAATGTAGATGATAATTTCATAACGCCATTTTCTCTTTCTTCTGTTTCTTCTTTTTGGGAGAGAAAGGAGAGAGAAAGAGAAGGGAAACAAGGTCGAAATGGGAAAATCAAAACCACCAGTTCAACTGGTGGTTTTGATTCGCATACTTGTTTTTGTTTGGCTTAATTGTTATTGTGTTGCATTAAACATTTCTCGCCCGAACTCTACACCTGACTGAAAAGCAGATTTCTTTTCGTATTCGTGTAAATCAAAAACGGAGTCAACGAAGTTACTGAAATAATTATGCAGTTGCTCCGGAAGTACACACAACAGTTCTTGTAAATTCTTATTCATTCTACGGTTGCGTTTTTGTTGTTCGTCGGTTCTGCCTGCTTCCTGCGGGTCATATTTTTTGTCCCATATATCTTCGAGTAGTTTGCTGTTTTGCGATTTACCTTCATTCGGTCGAAACTTGAATACACAAAGTTCGCCGTCTTCGTAAAAAACTTTTGCGGCAATTCAAAGAGATCTAAGTATCTTTTGATTTCATCGTCGCTTAGATCTCTGAAACCGTCTTCGGGCACACCTACGATCAAAAAATCGCCTTGCAGAACAGTTTCGGGAACGTCGGACCCGTCCTTGAAAATTGCCCTGTTAAACCTTTTGCCTAAGATTTTCGCGAACTCGTCAACTACAAATGCAACGGTCTTATCCTTAAAATACGTCATTTCGTATTGTGTTGCGTTTATGGCCGCCTTTAACATACCCGACTCGGTTGAGACACGTATTACCTTGCCAATCTCATTAGGTTGGCACAGGACTCCTTTTACTATCATTTCTTTCCTCTCTTTCTTGTTTTGTCTTTGAAGATTCACTTTGGCGCCTGTTGTGTATATCTTCTATAGTGAGTATGAAAGAAAAGATTACCACGAAAAATGCAAATCGAACACTTTTCCCTCTCGCTTTCTCTCATATTAAAAACAAAACGAAAGGAAATGGGAAAATGATTATTACGATTAACGGAAGAGAGTTCGAAAAGGAAAGCCTCGAATTTATTGACTCTATCGACCGCTTTAGCTGGCAGGAGTTTATCTACTTTACCGAGATTCTTTATAAGACGGAAGACGATGAGTACATACTCGAAACTATGTGGAAGTTAAATCCCGAATGGCACAAGGATGAAGTCGAAAATGGTGTTCTGACAAAAGAAGATCTGAAAGAAAAGGATGAGTACAGATTGATGTCCTTTGAGGAAGCGGATGCTTGGCTTGATAATGCGGTTTGGGAGGTTTAGGGGGATAGGTGACGAGAAGCAGCACAGGAGTGCTGCTTCTTTTGATTTCAAATTAGATTCTCATTGTATAGTTTTTTTGCGTGTTTTCTTGTATCATTGATGCGACATCAAAAATATTATCCGTTCAACTATCGGTTTAACCTGTCCTTTTCGCTATCTTCTTTCAAAAGCACCATTATCGAAATAGTCTTCTCTCAACAGTATAGTAAGCAAAGCACAGCACAAATCATAATCTGCTGTTGGTAGTCTGAGAAGCTCTACATCGCAATTGATAGGATGAGTGGTCATGTAGTTTATGTTATCTTTTCACAATATGTTTGTCGATATTTTCGAGTATACATCATCCTTTGAAAAGTGTTCTTTAAATCAAAATGAGTCAATGCCACAAACAGACAAATTACCAATGCTATGCCGACAACAATTTCCCGTTCTTTTCTATACATTTCATATCTCCCTGGAGTTGCACACCCAAAGCAATAAATCGCAACAGGGCTCTTTTTTGTCACACTCATTGACTGAATGCTAACTGAAACAACTTTTAAAGTATTATAAAGCTGTTTTCTAAACTGAAACGAAACAAACCGGGCTTTCTATAAGTCCGGTTTGAACAATATCACTTTTTCAAGGTAAGTATACAGGCAAATATACTGATTCCGTCTTTTTTTCCTTCAACGTAATATCCGTAATCGGTTTTTTTCTTATAAACAGATATTTCTTCTCCGTAAAATGATTGTGAAAAGAAAGATATCTGAAATTCATCGGGGTATATAGCTGAGAACTCTTGCGGTGAAAAGCAATTTAAGAACATTCTTATATATGCTACATTGTTGGTGTGATGATTTGTATCAATATCAACAAACGAGGATATATATGTGTGATGAAGGTTGTCTTCTTCAACAACCTCTTTTAGACGTATAATCTCACCGGCATCGCATTTGTAGTCACGGTGAGGCATAGAATGCGGATAGTGAACTGTTTCCGCTTTCCTTGGTCTGTGAGTATCAAAATCCAACGTACACCATTCACTGGTACACGAAATAAGAGGCGTTCCGTCTTTGCTGATGATATAGTCCCGCCCGAAGCGGACTCCCTTTGCTGTTGTAGGCCAGGTTTCAATTTCCACCGTTTCGTCAAACTCGGGCAATCGCTCAATTTTCATTTTAAGCTTGGTCAGAACCCAAAAGGCATTAGACTTTTCGAGCATTGTTTTACCGTCAATCTCCATTTCACCCGAGTGAAGCCCTGTTATATCCTGAAAATGAGCCATTATATAATCAAGCCGCACTCGATAGTCACTGTCGGTCTCAGAGTATTTGATTGTATGGTTAATTTTGTAAAAATTGTTCATCTATATCAAAATCCTTCCAGAATTCAGTAACTTTATTTTCATATTCGGTTTTATTGACAAAGTAACTCATTGCATGCTCTGCACCCGGAACAACAAGCAATCTTTTTGGTGCTGCACAGGCTTTATAATTTTCATAGGTCATTTCAACAGGAACAAAACAGTCATCGGTTCCGTGTATAAACAATACCGGGATCTCACACTTTTTCATGGCATCGGTTGCAGAATAATCTTTGGCGCCTATGTTGATTTTTTTCTTGCACATTTTATTTATTATATTGCTCCTGATACCATCGTATGGCATATGAAGATTATTTTCAACAACATGCTTCCATATAGCATGAGGTGATGTAAAGCCGCAATCGGCAATTATTCCTCTTACATTTTTCGGAAGCTCAAGCCCTGCCGTCATAAGTACTGTCGTAGCACCCATTGACACTCCACAGAGATATATTGGAAGTTCATCGGTTATGTTCGAATTTATCCAGTTTATCCAATCAAGGCAGTCGTAACGTTCCATAAGACCAAATCCTATATAATCACCGTCGCTGTTTCCTTGACCACGCTGCTCTGCATACAGAACACAACAATCGTTGTTATGCCAGAAATCCGATATTGCACAGAAATCATTTGACCACTTTGAACGCCAACCGTGCATTGCTATAATTACACGTTTGGGATTTTCACAATTATGATAGTGACCAACAAGCTTCAGACCATCGTGGCTGATTATTTCCACCTGTTCGCATCCGCTGTTTTCAAGCATTTCGGAGGCTTTGGATAAAGCCATTTCGTAATCTGCCGTATCTTTTTTCGTACCTGTAAGCTTTCTTTTGCTTTTGTTATTTGTTTTTGGCATTTCCCGATCCATTGCAATTCTAATAAGCTCTTTTGTAAGCTTGTGAGAAATTGTAACGGCAGCACCGATTCCTGCTGCTGCAGCTCCTGCGCCTATAAGCAGGTTGCGTGTTTCTTTTTTCATTTCTGTTCTCCTTTCATTTTTATGATAAATTCTTCTTTGCCGCTGAAAGCATAAGCTTTATTCTGTTTAGCTGATTGACCTCGCTTGCCCCGGGATCATAATCAACCGCAGCGATATTACTTTGCGGATATTCTTTTTTGAGTGCCTTTATTACACCTTTTCCCACGACGTGATTTGGCAGGCATGCAAAGGGCTGAATACATACTATGTTGGGTGTTCCGTGAGTAATAAGCTCTACCATTTCACCTGTAAGGAACCAGCCTTCTCCATATTGATTACCGAGAGATAAAAAGGGCTTTGTCATTTCTGCAATCTCATAAATTGATATCGGAGCATCGAAACGCTTGCTGTTTTTGAGAGCATCAATGGCAGGCTTTCTTACCTTCTCAATAAGTTTAATTGCCGACTTTGACAAGAAGGCAGAGGATTTTTTTGCCCCCAGATACTTTGCTTTATATTGTGAGCCATATACACTGTAATTGAAAAAATCCATCATATCCGGAACAACAGCCTCAGCTCCCTCGCTTTCGAGAAGCTCTACCAAATGATTATTTGCAAGAGGCATATACTTGACAAGAATTTCGCCCACAATTCCGACACGGGGCTTTTTTATCGTCGTATCAATGGGAAAGCTGTCAAAGGCTTCAACGATGCCTTTGCATACAGATTTATATGTATATTCGGAATTCGGATTTACAATTGAGTCTATACAGATATTCTGCCATTTTTTGTGCAGCTTATTTGCAGAACCGACCTCCTTTTCATATGGACGCACACGGTACAGACACCGCATAAACAGGTCCCCGTAAACCAATGCGTGTGCTACATCTATGATTACTCCGGGCTTCAACTTAAATCCTTCGTTTTTCTCCATTCCGTTTGCGTTGAGGGAAATAACGGGGATATGGGAATACCCTGCCTTATCAAGCGCTCTGCGGATAAAAGAAACGTAATTACTTGCCCTGCAGCAGCCACCTGTCTGTGTCATTATAATGGCGAGATTATCGGTATCGTATTTCCCCGAAAGAACAGCCTCCATAAACTGACCTACAATTGTAACAGACGGGTAGCATGCATCGTTGTTAACGTATTTCAGTCCCGTATCAATCGCCGAGCGGTTGTCATTGTCAAGCACCACCATGTTGTAGCCATGCTTTCTGAAGGCGGGCTCTAAAATGTCAAAGTGGATGGGACTCATTTGCGGTGCAAGAATAGTATATCCGTCTTCTCTCATTTCCTTTGTAAAGGGAGTTCGTTCATAGCGTATTGACACAGGCTTTGGAACAATATTTTGCTTTTTTCGCATATTTATGGCAGAAATAAGACTTCTGATGCGTATACGGACAGCACCGAGATTATTGACCTCGTCGATTTTAAGAAGTGTGTAAAGCTTTCCCGAACTCTCAAGTATTTCGCAAACTTGGTCGGTAGTAACAGCATCAAGACCGCATCCAAAGGAGTTTAGCTGTATAAGCTCGAGATTTTTTCGTCTGCTGACATATTCTGCCGCTGAATATAGCCTGGAATGATATACCCACTGGTCAACAACACGTAAAGGTCTCTCCGGATCAAAGTCAATGGGAAGACTGTCCTCTGTAAGCACAGAAATACCGTAGGAGGCAATAAGCTCAGGGATTCCGTGATTGATTTCGGGGTCAATGTGATATGGACGACCGGCAAGAACAATTCCGTATTTTCCGCTTTTATCAAGAGATTCAATAACACGTCTGCCTGCAATGGCAATATCCTCCTTTGCTTTTTGCTGTTCCTTCCACGCTTCTTCTACCGCCCACCTTACTTCTTTTTCCGGAATATCCCATTCTTTTTTACAGATCTTCACCAGACGGTCTGCTGCAATTTTTTCACTTGTAAAGGCAAGAAATGGACGGATATACCGAATTTTCCCGCTTGACACATCTTCCACGTTGTTTTTCAGATTTTCGGGATATGAAACAACAATAGGACAGTTAAAGTTATTTTGTGCCCCTTTTGTTTCCTTATGCTCATAAAATACACAAGGATGGAAAATTGTTTTGATACCGTTATCAATAAGCCACTTAACATGACCGTGAGAAAGCTTTGCAGGGTAGCATTCAGATTCCGATGGAATTGAGTCCATACCAAGCTCATATATTTTTCTTGTAGAAAAGGGTGACAGCACAACGCGAAAGCCGAGTCTTCTGAAGAAGGTTGCCCAGAACGGATAGTTTTCATAGATATTAAGTACTCTCGGAATACCTATCGTTCCTCTTTTGGCTTCGGTTTCCGAGAGTGACGGATAATCAAAAATTCTCTTTCGCTTGTACTCAAACATATTGGGGACTTTTTCCGTGTTATCGCCGTTGCCAAGTCCCTTTTCACAACGGTTTCCCGTAATATGTATTCTTCCGCCGTCAAATCTGTTTACGGTCAGACAGCAGCTGTTGGAGCAGCCCTTGCAGCGGGTACTTCGGGAGGTATATGTAAGCTTTTGTATCTCATCAAAGGAAAGCATTTTAGTTTCGGTTCCGTCATAATGCTCTCTTGCAATAAGAGCCGCACCGAAGGCACCCATAATTCCTGAGATATCGGGGCATATAACCTCCGTACCCGAAATTTTCTCAAATGCACGAAGTACTGCCTTGTTATGAAAAGTACCTCCCTGAACAACAATATGCTCCCCAAGTTCTTTTGCATCGGCAAGCTTAATTACCTTGTAGAGGGCATTTTTTATTACGGAATACGCAAGTCCTGCAGAAATATCCGAAACGCAAGCCCCCTCTTTTTGTGCCTGCTTTACATTGGAATTCATAAATACGGTACACCGTGTGCCAAGGTCGACGGGGGCTTTGGCAAACAAAGCCTTCTCGGAAAATTCTTCAGCGGAAAAGCCCAGAGAGTTTGCAAAATTTTCAATAAATGAGCCGCACCCCGAAGAACAGGCTTCGTTAAGCATTATATTATCTACGGCTCCGTTCTTAAGCTTAATGCATTTCATATCCTGACCGCCGATATCCAGCACGCAATCAACCTTTGGATCAAAAAATGAGGCGGCTGTGCAGTGGGCAATGGTCTCTACTTCGCCTTCGTCCAATGAAAAAGCCGATTTCAAAAGCTCTTCACCATAGCCTGTGGAGCAGGCTCTTGCAATTTTTGCCCTTTCCGGAAATACCTCCCGAAGCTCGGCAATGGCTTTTTTAGCAGTTTCGATTGGATTTCCTTGATTGTTTGCATAAAAGGAATAAAGAAGACTGCCGTTCTCTCCGATAAGTGCCAGCTTTGTTGTGGTAGAGCCGGCATCAATGCCGAGAAAACAGTTACCCTCATATTCTGCAAGGCTTTCTTTGGGAACGATAGCATTATTATGCCGCTTACAAAAGTCATCATATTCTTGCATGCTTTCAAACAACCGAGCAAGACGGGGCATCTCGAAGGATATCTCAACACCGCTCTCAAGTCTGCTTATCAAAGCCTCTATTGCCACGGGATGAGTTTCCCCGCTTTCAAGTGCGGCACCCATAGCGGCAAATAAATGGGAATTTTCGGGATCAACAGTTGTTTCGGGTGTAAGACCAAGTGTACGGATAAATGCTTTTTTTAGCTCCGGCAAAAAGTGCAGGGGACCTCCGAGAAACGCAACATTGCCGTGTATCGGCTTTCCGCAGGCAAGTCCGGATATTGTCTGATTGACCACCGCCTGAAAAATGGAGGCGGCAAGGTCTGCCTTTGTCGCACCTTCGTTTATAAGGGGCTGTATGTCTGTTTTTGCAAAAACACCGCAGCGTGCCGCAATAGGATATATCTGTTTGTAATTCTCGGCTTGCTTGTTGAGTCCTTCGGCATCTGTCTGCAAAAGGGATGCCATCTGGTCTATAAAAGAGCCTGTTCCCCCTGCACAAACGCCGTTCATTCTTTCCTCAATTCCACCGTCAAAATATATAATTTTTGCATCCTCGCCGCCAAGCTCTATTGCAACGTCGGTTTGAGGTGCCGCTTTTTTCAGTGCGGCAGCAACAGCCACAACCTCTTGAACGAACTCGATATTCAAGGCTTTGCCGAGATTTATTGAGCCGGAACCTGTAATTCTGACTGTCAGCTCACAGTCACCGACAACTGTCACAGCCTCCTTTAAGAGTTCGGAAAGCGTTTTTTGTGTATGTGATGCGTGGCGTTTATAGCTGCCGAATATAATGTTATCATTTTCGTCAAGTATTACTAATTTGACGGTAGTAGAGCCGATATCAATACCGGCACGGTATTTTTTCATAGTTTAACCTCCGGAAGGTTTACTTGATAAATCCTTCTGTGTAGACACAGTATAGAAAAGTAAAAGAAATAGAAAAAAGATGACTGTCAAATCTGTCCAGAATACCGCCATGTCCGGGCAGTATGTTTCCAAAATCTTTTATACCGCAGCTCCTTTTCACTGCAGACATAGAAAGGTCACCGAATTGTGCGACAAGCGAAGTGCACAGAGAGTAAACAGTCAAAAGTATATGATCTATGCTAAGACCTGAAAAATATTCAAGCAGGAAGCCTGCAAAATTCATAAACAAAACTGCAAAAACAACTCCTGCAACGGCACCCTCCACTGTTTTGTTGGGACTGATTTTGGGAATGAGCTTGTGACGCCCGCAGCTTCGCCCGACAAGATATGCAGCCACATCTGTGACAAAGCACAGGGTTACTGCGAAGGTAAGATAGTATATTCCGTTTTCAAGCTGTATCAATTGGGGCATTGCTTTGAACATAATAATGATTATCAATTCAAGAATAACCGCTTGAACAGGAAAGGAAAGCTTTATGTGCTTTATCCGTATCATCATAAGAGCAAATACAATTACAGCTAAAACAAACACAACTCTGACAAGTTCTTTGTAAAAAGGTATATTGCAAAATACAAGTCCTATTGAAATAAGCATGGAAAAAGTGAAGAAGCCTTCATTTTCTATGGTTTCTGTTGCTCGGCAAATCTCATACACCGAAAATCCGCTCAGTATTGCTGCGGCAAACAATGTCACATACGGAGTATAAGAAAAATATATCATAATATATATGGCAGCTACTATAAAAAAGCCTGTGATTGTTCGTTTCAGCATATATAACCTCTTATTTTGCTTTATTGAAAAGCAAGTTTATATAAAATCGTGTATACAATATTAAAGATAACAGCATAGCTGCACCGCAAATAAATATCAATAGATTTGCTATATAATACGGCAAGTCCGGCATCAGTATCAGCACCATCATTACAATGTACAGAATAACTGTATTTACTTTCCCGTACCATTTGGCACTATTTACAGAGTCTTTCTTTTTAATTGCAAGATATCCGAAAACGGCTAAAACAAGCTCTTTTATTACAAGTATAATTATCAATGCCGTCATATGCTTATATCTGCTTATAAGACAAAACATTACAGCTGCTTGCGTCAGCTTGTCTGCAATGGGATCAAGTATTTTTCCGAAATCGGACACCATATTGAAATGTCTTGCGATAAAGCCGTCAATAATATCGGTAAGACCCGAAATGAGAATTACAATAACTGCAGCATTGCGATTTTCAAGAACGCAGTAAAGATATACAATAAGAGGAATAAGAAGCAACCTTATAATACTCAACAAATTTGGAATTGTAAGAATTTGCTCTTTTTTTAAAACTCTGTGCATATGAGTATTTCTCCTTCAGTTATGTTAAACGATAAATGCTTTTATTCATATCGGCAACAGTTTCTTTGTAAAATATGTCAAGCTGTCCGGAATATCCGTCTTTCCACGGCTTGTTTCTTCCGCAGTAGTGGATTATTACGGAGTTGTTTTTCACCCAATCAAGGTCAAATCCTCTTTCAAAAGGAGCGTGTGTTTTGTAAAGTCGTTCCGTCATGTTGTAACGGAAGGTATCGAGTGCATATATTTTGCTGCCGTAAAGACTGCTTATGATGTCCTGATCCGGAAGAATAAGCAGGCTTTTTCTTCTTTCTATAAAGTAAAAGACATCGTCAATATTCTGCTCCCGTCTAAGATGCTCAAGATTCATAAGCATAACTCCCGAATTTATATAAGGACTGTTGTCTTCCATATCAAGCCTTATGCTGTTGATAGCAGTCATAAGAATTCCCGTGTGTGATGCTGCCGCAAAATAATAGTCCTTCAAGTCAAGCTTATATAGTTCCTTTACCGAGCCGTTTACAATAATGTCCGGGTCAAGATAAAGCACTCTGTCGAGATGGCTTGGCAGATACTTTGCGGCGAAAATTCGGTAGTATATTTCTTTTGGATATCTTGCTGTGGTAGGTGCATCATCAAGACCAATATTATTTGCTTTTATCATAATCAGATTTCCGTTTTTGCCAAGAATTTGCATCGTTGAAGACGTGTTGTGCTGCTTTAGCGAGGAGTGCAGCAAATACACATCAAAAAAGCAGTCGGGATTACTTTTTATAAGTGAATAGAGCATAACATTAAGATACGGTATATAGTTCTTATCCAAGGTGACAAGAATATTGATTTTGGTTGATTCTGTATTATTCATTTATAGCTCCCGCTTTTTCTATAATTTTTGTTCGTGCCCGCTCGCTGATAGAGAAGGTTCTTAGCCTTTTTACCTCGTCTGCAGAAATAAGCTCCGTAACATAAAGATAAACGTCCGAGGATTTGAGCTTTAGCAAATTTCCTGCTATTTTTTCTGTTCCGGTGATGCAAAGAACTGCTATAGGCTTATCTGCCTTCTGAGCAATCCTGAACACACCGTCATGAAACGGCAAAAGTTGACAGTTTTTACTCCGTGTGCCCTCGGGATAAACCCCAATTGAAACCTCTTCCTTTTTCAACAAATCCGCCGCCCTGTTTATTGTTCCTATGGCATTCTGAGCATTCTCTCGGTCGATTGCCATAAAGCAGCACTTACGTATAATCCTTCCGAAAAACGGAATTTTGAAGTTAGATTCTTTAGAGATAAAAGCTATTTGCCACTTTCTTAAAGTCCACCAAGTTACGATGGGGTCATAGCTTGAACGATGGTTGCATACAAACATTATTTTTTCATCATCAGGCATTTTTTCCAAGCCGTCTGTATGTACCTTTATTCTCAACAGCGTCAGAGCAGCAAAAGAAGCACTGTTGAGAAGAAAACGATAAAAATTGCTGTTTACGTTATATTCCTTTCCAGGACTTATAAATACGCTGCATATTGCTAAAAAAACAATATAAACGATAAAAATCAACAGGACTGTAACCAAAGAATGCCATATAACAGACATATCATCTTTCCCTTCTCAACGGATATTTTAGTTATTTTTCAAAACGGGAATGCTCACCTACAGTAACCGTACAATCAATCGTATAGCCGTTTCTGTATACTGTAAGCTTTATTTCATCACCTATGCCGGCTTTTTTGATATAATCCTTCAGATCATCAGCAATGTATATTCTGCTGTTATCAACCATTGTTATGATATCGCCTGCATAAAGATGTGCTTTATCCGCAGGGCTTCCTTTTTCAACGCCGTCTATTTTGACTCCTCTGGGTTCGACAGAATTGGTAACGGAAATTCCAATGTATGGCTCCGTTAGAAATTCGTTTTCTATAAAGCTTTTGGCAATTCTCATATGTAATGTAAAAGGGGTTCTTAATCTAATATGACTTTCAACTGTAAAGTCCTTGTTTTGCTCAATAATGTCTGTAATGTTCTTTTCAACAAGGAAATCACTTGTTAATAAGGTGGCAGCACTTCCAATTACACCGCCAAGAAAAGAGCAGCATAGTGCAAGAGCTATAATTTTTAAATAAAAACAATTTTTTCCTTTTGTTTTTTTATTTGTGTCGGCAGTTGCTTCTTCTTGATATTCATCTCTTGTTTCTCTCATATTAAAACTCCTTTCTTAGAGATAAAAGCTATATAAATAGGCTTATGATTTTCCACATAGCTCTGAGTAATGTACTGTTAAGTATACCGAGCGGTTTGCTGAGAATTCCCGTAACAACACAAATAATTAGAACAATCTGCCAATATTTTTGATATCTCCAATAAAATTCTTGTGCTTTGTCTGATAATTCTCCAACTATCTTTGAACCGTCAAGCGGCGGTATCGGTATTAAATTAAACAGTCCGAGTCCGATGTTTACTACCGATGAGTAATAGCAGAGCTGATATACTATCCAACCGGCTGTGGAATCAGCAGCTCCAAAACGAATTGTAATCGCCACTACAAGCAGTGATATAAATGCAAGTATAAAATTGGCAACAGGTCCGGCAAGCGACACATAGATAATGCCTTT
Source organism: Eubacteriales bacterium (assembly GCA_045540015.1). Lineage (GTDB taxonomy): Bacteria > Bacillota > Clostridia > Oscillospirales > CAG-382 > UMGS1387. The sequence continues at coordinate 174,124 of JAZQGP010000013.1, read as the reverse complement.
TTTTCTGTTTTTGTAGTACATAGGATTTATTGGCACAGGGTTTGCCCAGCCAACGTGAAAGAAAAGCATACACAGTGTTCCGACCGGATCCAAATGCTTTAACGGATTGAGCGTAAGACGCCCTGCATTTTTTGCAGTAGGATCTCCCAGCTTATAAGACACCCAGCCGTGAGCACATTCATGGCATATAACAGCCAATAATATTACCGGTGCTGTAAACAGCAGAGACTGTAATCCACTTGTGAAGCCTGAAAACAAACGTGAAAACACTTGAAATACCTCTGTGATAATGTTAATTTGATCTTACGGTAAATCTTGATTCTTTACCGTTCTTAAGCCTGATAAAATTTTCTTTATGGCGAACAGCTATAAACAAAACGCAGGCAGCACATATGCAAACGACCGTTGCCGATGCTCCTGATATGTAAAGCAATATAGGGCAAACAAGCATTGCAGTAACGGTTGCAACAGACATATATTTTGTTACAATAAGCAATACGACCATAATTGCAGTTGCAATAAGTCCTACACGCAGGTCAATTATCAAAACTGCAGAAAGACTGACAAGAAAGCCTTTACCTCCCTTAAAGCCATACCATATCGGGAACGAATGACCAAGCAGGGCAAAAAGCCACGCATATGCACCGCCCAATTGGTAATTCCCGAAGCAGTGTTCAAAAAGAAGTGCACATAATACTGTAACTATTGCCGACTTTGACAAATCAAGAATAAGTACCCACCATGCCCATTTATTTCCAAAGGTGCGTTTAAAATTTGTAAAGCCCGGGTTTGTGCTACCGCACTCTCGTATATCCTTTTTATATATCGCTTTCGATAAGGTTATAGCAGGATTCCAGCCGGCAACAAGGTAAGAAACGATAGCACAAACAGCATAAACTAATAGCTTCATAGGTCATTCCTCATTCTAAAATCAGAATGTAGTCATATATGTCCTGCATTCCGTCAATTAAATAAGTCTCGGTCAAGGGACATTTCGACTTTACATATGCTTGTGCAAGCAAGGCTTCGGCTTCATCTGTGCTTTTTCCGCGTATTATAAGGCAAATATCATATTCCGAAGCTCCAAGTGCATCAGCAGTACTCTTAACGGCATCAAGACGGTTTTCCTTTGCCGAAAGAATATTCTTTCCCACAAAGCCAATATAATCTCCTGCTCGTACTTCGTCTGTGTCCTTTATACTTTTTGAAATACAAGCAGTAACAACATTTTGCATTGCATCCGTCATTTCCTGTACGATTTGCTTTGTATTTCCCGATTCCGTCGATAACATGGAAATAGCAGCATAACCGTCGCCAATTGTTTTGCTTTCAAGCACATAAATTTCAGAATCGGTGTAAATTCCGGCAGCCTGCTTTGCGGTGAGGATGATATTGCTGTTATTTGGCAGTACAAAAATTGTGTCGGCATTTGCCTCATTGAAGGCTTGGAGAAAATCCTCTGCCGACGGGTTCATTGTCTGTCCGCCATCCACAATCACGTCTGCACCTCTTTCAGAGAAAAGCTTTTTGATACCGTCGCCCGATGCTACCGTTACAACAGCGTATGCTTTACGTTCACCTTGCGGCTTTACGGTAACATTTATTCCTTCAAGAGCCGCACTGTTGTGCTGAAGTGACATATTTTCAATCTTGATTTTCAGGAATTCTCCATACCTTTGACAGAATGCAAGAACTCTGTCCGGAGTCATTGTGTGAATATGTATTTTTACAATACTTCCGGTTTTGAATGCAACAACGCTGTCTCCGATACCCTTGAGATATTCGGTAAGAGTAGCTACGTCAAAGCTTCCGGGCTCTGTTTTACAGTTCTGAAGCCTCAATAAAAGCTCTGTACAATAGCCGTATTTCAAAACACTGTCCTCTGTGAACAGATTAAGATCAATCATATCATCATTTACTGCAACAGTCTGAAAATCGCTTTCACTCTGTTCTCCTGTAAGTACGCCAAGCATTCCTTCGAAAATATATACAAGACCTGCTCCGCCGGAATCCACAACCCCCGCTTTTTTCAGAACGGGAAGCATATCAGGCGTTTTTTCAAGAGTTCGTTTAGCTTCATATAAAAAGTTGGAAAACAGCTCCCGTATTGATGGTGCGGCTTTACCGCCGGCGTATTCGCAGGCACAACGCATAACCGTCAGCATTGTTCCCTCACAAGGATCCATAACAGCCCTGTAGGAATGCCTCACTCCTGTCTGCAGAGCCTTGATTATTTCCTGATTTCCTGCCTCTTCCATGCCTTCAAAGCCGCCTGCAATCCCCTCAAAAATCTGAGACAGAATAACACCGGAATTTCCTCTTGCACTCAGAAGCATTCCGTCGGATATGCGCCTTGATGTTTCACTGATACTTTTTGTACCTGCACCGGCATTATCTGCTCCGCCTATGATAGTCATTAGCATATTGCTGCCCGTATCACCGTCGGGAATGGGAAATACATTTAAGTTGTTTACTGTCTGCATATGAGTCCGCAGATTATTACACCCCGACTTTACCATCTTTGCAAAGGTGAAGCCGTCAAGCACCGAAATATTATTCATTTTATTTTACCTCAGCCTTATGTGTTACTTGTTTTCCAAATGCCCAAACTCCCACAGCATCCGGACCGATTGAGGCACCGATTATGGGACCTATAAGACAAACCTCAACACTTCTGCAGCCAATCTCCTGTTTCACAAGTGCTGTCAGCTCATCTATCTCCGCTTTGTCGCAGTCGGCATGTGCAATATACACCGTCTGTTTTTCGGCATCCGTAATATTTTCCTTAAGCAAGGATACTATTTCCTTAAAGGAGGCTTTGCGCCCCTTGACCTTTTTCAGTGCGGTCTGTACACCGTTGACATCTGAAACAAGTATGGGCTTTATACCCATAAGATTTCCGAGAAAAGCAGAGGAGGTCGTTACACGCCCTGCCTTTTTCAGATGCTCAAGAGTATGTACTGTTACAAATTGCTGTACTTTTTTTCGAAGCTCTGTAACATATTCGGCTATTTCCTCGGCGTTTATGCCCTTCGATGCCCATTTTGCCGCCTCTATCGCAAGCATTCCTTCACCGATACTCGCATTAAGTGAATCTATGCAGAAAATTTTTGCTTCGGGATATAGTCCTACAAGCTTCCCGGCAACTATTCGCCCTGTATTTACAGAGCCCGATTGCTTTGACGAACAGCCGATATATACAATATCGTAGCCGTGGCTCAGATATTTTTTAAAGGTTACATTAAACTCCTCGACCGAAACCTGAGCTGTGGTGACACGCTTTCCTTTCCGTATTGTTTCATAAAGCTCGTGTGCCTCCTTTTCTGTCCAGGTAAGAAGTGCGGGGCTTTCAACTCCGTCAAGAACCGTTGACATTCTTACATAGTCTATGTCATATTTCTTCAATTGCTTAGGACTTAAGTCGGCACAGGAATCGGTAATAATTTTTACTTTTCTCATTTATTCTGCTCCTTTCAGCTATTAAGAATATTCATAAATTCTTCTCCGGTGATGGTTTCGTGTGTATAAAGATATTTTGCAAGCTCATCAAGCTTTGTTTTATTTTCCGTTATAATCTTCTTTGCTTTTTCATATTGTTGTTTTATAAGCTCAGATGCAAGACGGTCTATTTCCGTCTGTGTTTCCGCAGAGCAGGCAAGCGAAGCATCACCGCCAAGATACTGATTTGTAACAGTTTCAAGAGCCATCATGCCAAATTTATTACTCATACCGAAACGTGTAATCATGGAACGGGCAAGTCTTGTTGCCTGTTCAATGTCATTTGAAGCTCCTGTTGTAATGTAGCCTACGGCGATTTCCTCTGCCACTCTTCCGCCTGTGTAGGTTGCGATTTTATTTTCGATTTCTTCCTTACTCATAAGGTAATGATTTCCCTCATCAACCTGCATTGTGTAACCGAGAGCACCAGAGGTACGTGGAACTATTGTAATTTTTTGAACGGGAGCAGAGTTTGTCTGCTTTGCTGCAACAAGCGCATGACCTATTTCGTGATATGCCACCACCATTTTTTCTTTGTCGGTGAGAATAGCATTCTTTTTTTGATAACCCGCAATAACAACCTCTATGCTTTCCTCAAGATCTGCCTGTGTCGCTGCCTTTCTGCCGGCACGTACAGCTCGCAAAGCTGCTTCGTTTACTATGTTGGCAAGCTCGGCACCGGATGCGCCCGAAGCCATGCGTGCAACCTGTGTAAAGTCAATGTCGGGAGCAGTTTTGATTTTTTTGCAGTGCACCTTGAGAATTGCCTCTCTGCCCTTAAGATCGGGAAGCTCAACGGGAACACGCCTGTCAAAACGTCCGGGACGGGTAAGTGCAGGGTCAAGAGATTCGGGACGGTTGGTTGCCGCAAGAATCATAACACCGCTGTTACCCTCAAAGCCATCCATTTCGGTGAGGAGCTGATTTAATGTCTGCTCACGCTCATCATGTCCTCCGCTTATGCCACCTGATGCTCTTTTTCCTCCAATAGCGTCAATCTCATCAATAAAGACAATGCAGGGAGCTTTTTCTTTAGCCTGCTTGAAGAGATCTCGCACCTTTGAAGCACCCATACCTACAAACATTTCAACAAATTCAGAGCCGCTCATTGAAAAGAAGGGTACATTTGCTTCGCCCGCAACCGCCTTAGCAAGCATTGTTTTACCTGTGCCGGGAGGTCCTACAAGAAGAATACCTTTAGGCATTTGCGCTCCTATTTCGGTGTATTTCTTGGGATTGTGAAGATAGTCCACAACCTCCTGCAGGCTCTCCTCTGCCTCATCAACGCCTTCAACATCGTCAAATTTTATGCCGTTTTCGGATTTTACATAGACCTTGGCGTTGGATTTACCCATATTGAACATCATGGCACCCGAGCCGCCGCCTGCTTTATCCATCATCTTTTTTGACATAAATTGTCCTATCCCGAAAAACAGCACCATGGGCAGTATCCATGTCATAATAAAGCTTACAAGAAAGTTGGGTTCTTCAATAATTTCTCCCTTAAAGCTTGCTCCTGCTTCATATAACCTTGATGTGATCTCCGGATCATTCATCATTCCCGTTTTATATATTTTTTCTCGTGTTTTATCTGTAAAGGTAATCTGATTATCGCTTTCGCTGATTTTAACAAGACCAATATTTTTGTCTTCAGTCATTGCCATAAAGGTTCCGTAATCAACCTCCTTGACACGTCCTTCGGCAATCATAGGCATTACTATGGAATTAAACAGTATAATTACAAGCAATGCAATACCGTAATAAAACATCAACGGTTTTTTTGGGTTTTTCACTTCACGCATGGTATTTACCTCTCGTTCCTGTGTTTTTTGTATTCATAGGTGAAAGCCTATATCCGCTCTCTGACAAATGCGTATGCATTTTCAACATCCACACTGTCGGGATGGTTTTCTGACAGCTTTGCCTGACGTAAAATTTCGGCAAGTGACGGATTTTCAGGTGCTTCATAAAGCTTTTTATTCAATGCACTTCTCGCTTCATCTGAAATTTTTCCACGGCACATAAAGATACCTCTGTAATCTCCGTCATCCGGCAAAAACGGCAAAAGCTTCTGCTCGACATTTTCTTTATATGCCTCTGTCGGCTCCATACAGCCTGTTATAAAGAACATATACGGCTTGCCCTCAATTTCTTCCAGTGCTTCGATAATCCTCAAAGGAATGGTTCCTTTATCAACACCGAAGCCGATGATATATATATCCGCTTTCTTCGTAATACTTTCACAGGATAAATCTGTGACAAAGGTGTCCTCGTGCGGAAATCTGTCGGCAATTCCGTGTGCAAGCTTTTCTGTGTTACCCGAAACACTCAGGTATGCTATTTCGTATTTCATCATCTTACTCCTTCCCGATAACTGTATGATATTGTCGTACTTTGTCTTTTTACAGCAAAAGTATAACAAGGTAATCTAAACTGAAACGAAACTTTAATTCATTTTTTATAACAAAAGAGCCTCACCTGGAGGCTCTTCAAAAGACTGTATTTATTGTCTGAGCTTTCTGCAGTACTGCGTACAAAGCTTATCTGTACATTCCGAACAACGTAGAGCTTCATTTGTATGTTCCCAAAAGCGTTCGGGGTACATCATCACGCACAGCTCCCACACAACCCAAACGGCAAAGGCTAAAAGTAATAACGACACCGAATAAAAGCTGTTGACAAAAAGCAAGGGAGTGAACATCATAAGATGATCCCAGTTAAATATTCTGCAGGTTGTACAGCATTTGTTTTTCATTATAAGTCTGAAGGGACACCATATGAGAACACATATAAGATCGCAAACATAAAATGCTACGCAAACCAGAAACAAGTGCTCTGCGGTAAGTACGTCGAGATTGTACAGAATACCAAGCATCAGTATCAGCATTGCCCAAAGTATAAATACTTTATATGCTGATTTTGTAGTGGATATCACATAAGCCTTCAGTGATTCGTAATTTATCTTTTCACGAATGGGCTTGAATCGTTCCTTAAACAGCTTTTGACTGCCGAGAGGAAGCTTGTTTTTCACAGGAACGAGCTGGTAAATCATATCAATTATCCATATTAACCACAAGATATGCAAGGGTGAAAGTTCCTTGAAAAAATTACCGCCGTACAAAACATTCATGCTTTCCGGCTTTAACAAATAAAGAAAAACCGCAACAACAAAAACCATGCTTCTGCCGATAAGTCTTACAAAGTAAGTTTTGCGGATATTTGACATCGGTTCTTTCACTTTGACACACTCTTTTTTCTTTTGCATCACATTTGCACCTTTATACATTCTTATTAAATTTATTGTTACATTTCGGACAAGTGACTGTTATCTCTCCAAGCCTGCGAGGCAGTTTGATTACCGTACCGCAATGAGGGCATTTCACGTATTTGTATGTAATCTTGTCTTTGAGATTTTCCTGCTGTTTATTTAACCATTCGGCACAGTCTGATTTGAAATTCTCATAAATCCGTAATTCTTCTTTTCGTGCCTCAATGTTTGCAGAATAGCAACGAAAACATCCCAAAAGCAGAAAAATAATACTGAAGTACGATATGTATGCGAGATTTGTAAATATATCCAGCAGTATAAAAAACAGTCCTATTGCAACGAGTTCAAAAACAATTTCGTCTAAGCCGTAGGCTTGATCAAGACGATTCTTTATTCTTTCTTTAAGTTTTTGTGATCTTTTCTTCACCTGCATTACTTCTTTCCATATTTTCAGATGAACTTGTAAAGACACTTTTACGAAGTCTGTCCATGCGTGCATCAAGTGCTGCACTGAGTTCGGCACACGCCGACATTTCCAAAGCCATTTCCTCGGTAATATCGTGGTTCTTCTTGTAGCAAAGCTGGTGCTAAAGAGTCGCCCAAAAATCCATTGCAATAGTGCGAAGTTGAATTTCAACCTTTATCAAATGCTTTTCATGATCTAAAAATATGGGGATTGCCACAATCATGTGCAGACTGCGGTAGCCGTTGGGCTTTGGATTTGCAATATAGTCCTTCTTCTCAATCAATATGACATCGTCCTGCTTGAGAAGAGCATCCGCCAATGTGTAAACATCCTCAGGGAAGGATCAGATCACCCTTACACCTGCAATATCATTCAGTGTTTCTTCAACAGTATCAGGAGTTACCGGAACATCCTTTGCCAGCATTTTTGCTCTGATACTCTGAGGGGACTTTAGCCTTGTTTTAATGGTGCTGATGGAATTACGGTCATGCTCCAGGGAATATTCTTCGTTTAACACATTGAATTTCGTTTCTATCTCCAGCATGGCACATTTATAGTACATCATAAGTGTCTTAAGTTCTTTTGTATCCACTCCGATGTTGCATCATCAGTAGCGGACAGTATCTTTCTCATATTTTTTTCGTCTTCTTCGCTCCACATTCTATGTATCTCTGCCTCCTATGTTTAAAATATTATTGCTCCTCCTGTGCCATACTTTGTGCATTGGCACTTGATGCCTCAAGACGTACCATTGCTGAGCGTATATCAGATATTTCGGTGCTTGACATCTTTTCGGGTTTTGTTTTCACAAGAAGCTTGCGAAGAGCGGAAATGTCAGATTTTATTTGCTTTTTCTCTTCCTTTTCAAGCTTTTTACCGACTTTGTTCAATGCCTGTTCTGCTTTGGCAAGGGTATGACTTGCTTCGTTTGTTACAGTCAGCGCTTCACGGCGGATATTATCCTGCGCCGCATATTGTTCAGCGTCACGAATGGCTTGCTCAATTTCGGCATCGGACATTTTTTCGTTATTGGAAATGGTAATTGACTGCTCCTTGCCGGTATCAAGATCTTTTGCCGAAACCTTAAGAATGCCGTTGGCATCAATGTCAAAAGTTACTTCGATCTGTGGTACACCGGCAGGTGCTTTTTTTATTCCATTCAGTTTAAATTTACCGATGGTCTTGTTATCCTTTGCCATCGGGCGCTCACCCTGCAAAACGTGGATTTCAACACTGCTCTGGAATGGTGCTGCCGTGGAGAAAACCTGTGAATAGTGAATCGGCAAGGTGGAATTTCTTTCGACAAGACGGGTTGCGACACCGCCTACCGTTTCGATTGACAGACTCAGCGGCGTTACGTCAAGAAGAAGGATGCTACCATCAGAACCCGAAAGTGTTAAAGCACCTCCCGAAAGTGTATCACCCTGAATCGCAGCCCCCTGTGCCACGCACTCATCGGGATTTATATTCTTTGAGGGAACAATGCCGGTAAGCTGACGAACCTTTTCCTGAACGGCAGGAATACGTGTTGAGCCTCCGACAAGGATAACCTTACCAAGCTCGGTAGGTGCGATACCGGCATCATTAAGTGCATTTTGCACAGGACCTGAAGTGCGGTCAACAAGATCGCGTGTAAGCTCGTTGAATTTAGAACGTGTCAGTGTGTATTCAAAGTTCACAACCGTGCTTCCTGTCTGTGTGAGATACGGCAGAGAAATATACGAATTATCAGTAGAAGAAAGCTCTTTTTTAGCTTGCTCTGCTGCCTCTTGCACACGCTTAAGTGCAGAAAAATCACATCTTAAATCAACTTTATACTGTCTTTTGATTTCTGAGAGAAGATGTTCTGTTATGCGTGCATCAAAATCGTCACCGCCCAAATTATTGTCACCGTTGGTAGCAAGCACCTCTATAACGCCTTCACCGATTTCAATTATTGATACGTCAAAGGTTCCGCCTCCAAGGTCATAAACCATAATTTTCTGCGGTGTGCCGTTGTCAAGCCCGTAAGCAAGGGCAGCACTTGTAGGCTCGTTAATTATTCGTTTTACATTAAGCCCCGCAATTCTTCCGGCGTCCTTGGTTGCTTGTCTTTGGATGTCGTTAAAATATGCAGGAACGGTGATGACAGCATCTGTAACCTCCGTTCCGAGATACTCCTCTGCATCCTTTCTTAATTTTCTGAGAATCATAGCACTTATTTCCTGGGGAGTGAAGCTTTTGCCATCGATATTTATATGCCAATCTGTTCCCATGTGGCGTTTTACCGAAGAAACAGTGCGTGATGCATTTGCCACTGCCTGCCTCCTTGCTGTGTCTCCCACAAGCCGTTCGCCGTTTTGTGTAAAGGCAACGATGCTCGGTGTTGTTCTTCCACCGTGTTCGTTCGGTATTATAACAGGCTTTCCGCCTTCAATTACCGACACACAGCTGTTTGTTGTTCCAAGATCTATACCTATCGTTTTTCCCATGTTTTTATTCCTTTCATTAAATACACCTGAGGCATCCGAACGGACCGCAGAGACACTGAGCCGCCATACAGCCAAAACATAATTTTTGCATATTCATAATGTTCATATTGAAGCCCTGAGCATTATTTTCATAAGTTTGCTCAGCTTTTTTGAATTTTTGTAATATCAGGCGATAATTGTTATTTCCCGGTTCCATCTGTGCCGCTTTTTGCATATGATCGATTGCCTGTACAGTGTTTCCGAGACCGTGATTTGCAAGTGCTGACAAATAGAACCATCTTGCATTTCTTCCGGAGCTCGGAATGTATGTCAATATTCCGATTGCAGCCTGATAACGCCTGTTGTTGATCTCGTCAACCACTCTTCGTATCTGCGGACTGTCTCCCGATTCATATTGAGGATTTAATGATACGTTCTGCTGCTCAAAACCAAATCCGAATATGTCTTCAAAGCCGAAGCCTCCAAAATCGCTTGACCATCCGCCCGGCCCCTGATAGCCGCCGGAGGAATTATTGCTGCCGGAAGAGCTGCCTTGTCCGCCCGATGAATATCCTCCTCCGTAACGGTTTCCGTTATAGTTTCCCGAATATCCGCCGTTTCCATAACCACCGTAGCCACGGTTCTGTGACTGATGTTGCTGCTGCGCACGTTTTGCCTCATATTTATCGGGATTCATAAGCATATCGTAAGCAACATTTACCTCGTTCATTTTTTGCGTTGCCGTGGGGTCATTCGGATGAAGGTCGGGATGGTATTCCTTTGCCTTTCTGCGATATGCTTTTTTGATTTCGTCCTGTGTGGCATTTCTGGAAACACCAAGCACCTGATAAGGATCACTCACCATTTACTTTTCTTCCTTTCCTTTTTTGCATTCCTCTGTTGTATTTTATCCAGACCCCGGAATACAAAATGTTTCTTAGCAGCCCCAGATCTTCTTCAAGCGGCAATGCCTCAAATGCTTTTGAGGATTCTCCCAGCATAATTTTAAGTGCGCTTTTTACCAATTCGGGCTGTGGCATAGTTGCTTTTAACGGATTATAGCTGCCTTTTTTTATATCTTTTTTCAGATCCACTGCGGCATCTGCAATATATATATACCTACCAAGTCCATATCCGATGTCTTCAAGATACGACTTCCAATTGTCCTTTTCCGGAGCAAACACACATGCCATAAGCCTGCCAAAGCTTTTTGATGCGGCATCGGCATCGCCGTTATCATTTCTTTCTATACCGGAAATGGTTTCAAGCTCCCGTTCGATACACCGGCATTGCTCAGGCCAAGCTTTTTTTATTGTGTTGTATGACCTTAAAAGCAGAGAGGCATAGCATTTCATTGCAATGTTCCTATCGTCATTCCAGTCATCGAGACATTTATGATACATCAGGGCAACCGTCATGTCTGCTGCGTAGTCAATATACTTATTGTTAATACAACTGTGACTTTTGCAAGGGTGAATCACACACCTGCGTTTAGTACATTCACAAGCAGGCTCATAAAGAGATGAGCATAGCAGGGCAAGAAACGTCAGGTCATAGCTTAGTCCCATTCGTGCAATATTTCCATAACGGTCACCTATAGAGTGACATATTCCGCAATATACCGATTTATATCTCAGCTTTTCATCTGTTGAAAGGTCGCAGGTATTTGCCTGTATGTATCCAAACATAATAACTCCTTATGTTTTTTTGGTAACTTTGTTTTTGCACTTGGGGCAGGTTATTTCTATTGTTCCTTTGCCTTTGGGAACTCTGAGATAAATCTTGCATGACGGGCATTTGAAATAAATGTGAGTCTTGCGTTCTCTGAACATATTTCTGTGCCTCAAAAAGAATTGCTTGATTTTTGTCTTTATCTGCAGATATTTCTGACGTTCACCTTGTCTTTTTGCAGTATTTCTCGAATAAATGCGGAACATCGACCATATGAGCATAATAAGAGCCAAGGTATTAAATATAGGTGAAACGTCGGAAAGAAGGATAAGCACAAAAGCACATATTGTCAGAAACTTCGATAGCTCATCGTATCCGTATCTGCCATACATCCACCTTTGCATTTTCTCACCTAAATTTTGAAACCATCTTTTCATATTTCATCACCTCGATTTATAGAAGCTTCACTACCCGATAATACATTTCAAAACGGAAACGCAACCGTCAATTCCAAGAGTTGCACTGTCCAGAACAATGTCGTAATTTGTAAGGTCCTCCCATTTCTTTGCGGTGTTTGCAAAGTAGTATTTACTGCGCTTATTATCAAAACGCTTGCGGGCGCTTTCACATTCTCCGGCAGGTATGCCGTACTCCTCTTCAATACGCTTTGCCTTTATATCCTTATCCGAGCAACGAATAAAAACGCGAACCACATCGAGTCCGTCAAGTGCTTCCGATGCACAGTGCCCGAGATATATGGCTGACCCTTTTAAAGCAGATTTGCGGATAAATTCTTGTTCAGCTACGAAGAGTTTACCTTCTTGTGTTAAAACGCTCGTATTTCCGGACTGAATTTGTCCGATGGCATAGAGAGTATAAAGAAAGCTGTTGGTTACGTTTTCCTCGCTTTTTTGAATCTCTTCAATGGAAACGCCAAACTCTTTGGATACTGCCTCAAGAATTTCCTGACCGTAACAGGAAACGGAACATTCTTCGGCAAGGCGGCGGGCAATTTCCGTGCCGCCGCTGCCGTATTCTCGCTCAATTGCTATATATTTATGACTCATAAAAAATCTCCTTACGATGCCTGTTCAAACTGGCTGTTGTATAGATCGGCATAGAAGCCGTTCTGTGAGAGAAGCTCTTCGTGGTTGCCGCTTTCAATAATATCGCCATCCTTGATAACAAGAATAAGGTCGGCGTTTTTAATGGTAGAAAGTCTGTGTGCAATAACAAACGAGGTTCTGTTCTTCATCAGTTCATCCATAGCCTTTTGAATCTGCAGCTCCGTTCTTGTATCAACCGAGCTTGTCGCCTCGTCCAGAATCAGCATCGGCTTATCGGCAATCATAGCACGGGCAATGGTAAGCTGTTGTTTTTGCCCCTGCGAAAGGTTGGTGCTGTCGGAAAGAACAGTGTCGTATCCCTTGGGAAGTGTGTGAATAAAATGGTCAAGACCAACTGCCCTGCAAGCGGCAATCATTTTTTCCTCGGTGGCACCCTCAGAGCAATACATCAGATTTTCACGCACCGTTCCTTCAAATACCCAGGTATCCTGTAAGACCATACAGAACTGTGAATGCACGTTTTCGCGGGTAAGAGCCGATGTGGGCGTGCCGTCGATACGGATTTCACCACTCTGAATCTCATGAAAACGCATAAGCAGATTTACAAGAGTAGTTTTACCCGCTCCCGTAGGTCCGACAATGGCAATCTTCTGACCGGGCGTTGCTTTGGCAGAAAAATCTTTGATAATTATTTTATCGGAGTCCTCGTAGCCAAACCTTACATGGTCGAATTCAACTGTGCCTTTTACATCGCCCAGAACGGTTGTCTTACTGCTTTCATCCGCCATTTCTTCTGCTTCAAGGAATTCAAACACACGCTCACCGGCGGCTGCGGCAGACTGTAGGGACTGAGCTGCCTGTGCCATTTGGGAAAGAGGCTGCGTGAAGTAACGAACATACATCATAAAGGCAACGATAACCTCAAAACCGATATTGCCGTTCATCGTCAGCATTGCACCGACAACACATACGACCACATAGCCAAAGTTGCCGATAAAGCCCATAATAGGCATCATTGTACCTGCAATGCACTGTGCCTTGAAACCGCAGTCACGCAAATGGAAATTCATTTTGTTAAAATCCTCTTTTGCCTTATCCTCAGCATTATAGGCACGGACAATGGTTTGACCGGAGTAGATCTCTTCGATCTGACCGTTTACTGCACCCAGAGCCTTTTGCTGACGGGAGAAGTATTTTTGGGAACGCCCCATAATAGCACCCATCAAAATGAAGCCGATAAGCACGGAAAGAATCGCAGCGATCGTCATTGTAACGTCGGTTACAAGCATCATAATAATAGAGCCGACAAAAAGGGTAATCGAATGCACTAAAGTTCCTACGCTCTGATTCAGCGATTGCGCAATCATATCTACGTCATTGGTGACACGGGAAAGCACATCACCTGTGGAGGTGGTATTGTAGTACCACATTGGCAAACGGTTGATTTTCTTAGAAATATCGGTACGCAGGCTCTTTGATACGTTTTGCGTTACATGGTTCATAACGAACTGCTGTAATACCGAAAGAAGCCAAGAAAACGCATAAAATGCAACCAAAGTAAAGCCGATTTTAGCAACCTTATCCATATCGATGCCGGTCATAATACCTTCACCGATTACTTTGGTAAGGTCTGAAATTTTATCCGGACCAAGCAGGGTGAGAACCGTACCGATGCCTGCCGAAAGCACTGCCACAATCATTGCCGTCCAATATTTGCGGCAATACTTGATAATTTTAACCCAGGTGCCTTTGGTGTCCTTTGCCTTCTCGGGACCGCCGGGCATAGGTCCGGGGCCGGGACCGGGTCTGTTATTTCTGTTTTTGCTATCCATCAGGCAAGCTCCTCCTTTGAAAGTTGTGAAAAGGCAATCTGTCTGTAAATCTCGCAGTTTTCCATAAGCTCCTTATGCTTTCCGTATCCGACCATTTTGCCCTCGTCCAGAACAATGATGCGGTCTGCATCGCGAATGGTACCAATGCGCTGTGCAACGATCAGCTTGGTTATCTTCTTGCAATCTTCATTCATTTTTTGGCGAAGCACTCGATCTGTTTTATAGTCAAGTGCCGAGAAGGAATCGTCAAAAATCAGAATTTCAGGTCTGCGGCAGATAGCACGGGCAATGGAAAGGCGCTGCTTTTGCCCACCCGAAAGGTTTGTACCTCCCTGAGCAATGGCACCGTCATAGCTACCTTCCATCTTCTCAACAAAGTCCGCCGCCTGTGCGGTGTAAATGGATTCCACAAAATTCTGATTGAGGTTATGTCCGCTATCGCCAAAGATAACGTTGCTGCGAACCGTTCCGGAAAACAGGGTAGCTTTTTGAGAAACGTAGCCGATTTTATTGCGAAGAGTCTTTAATTTATAATTCTTTACGTTAACGCCGTCAACGAGTACCTCGCCGCTTGTTACATCGTAGAAACGGGGAATCAAATCAATAAGTGTAGTTTTTCCGCTTCCTGTTGAGCCGATAATGGCAACGGTTTCTCCCTTTTTCGCCGTAAAGCTGATGTTCTCTATCACATCACCTTCGCCGTCAGGATAACGGAAGCTGACGTTTTTGAATTCAATTTCACCTTCACGGTTTGCTTTACTTTCTGAAACATCACCGTCATGAATAGAGATTGGTGTATCAAGAACCTCAAGAATACGCTTTGCCGAAACGGACGCACGGGGAAGCATAATAAAGAGCATAACCAGCATCATAAACGCCATAACGACCTGCATTGCATACTGTGAAAATACAATCATATCGGAAAACAGCCCCATTTTTTCCTGCATTCCCGCACTGTCAATCAGTGCTGCGCCGATCCAATAGATAGCAAGGCTGAGTCCACTCATAATCATTTGAATGGTAGGCATCATAAACGCGGAAACTCTGCCGGTAAACAAATGTGCCTTTGTAAGATCAGTGTTGGTAGCATCAAATTTGCTCTGTTGATATTCTTCGGCATTATAGGCACGGATAACACGGATACCACTGAGATTCTCTCGGGTTACACGGTTTAGGTCATCAGTCATCTTCTGTACCTTGCGGAATTTGGGAAGCATCAACGCAATAGCCAGTGCAACAACTACCAAAAGGCAAGCGACCGCTATGGCTGTTGTAATTGTCCATTCGGTGTTTTTGCCCGCAATTTTAATAATCGCCCAAGTACCCATCAAGGGTGCCTTGATCATAGACTGCAAGCCCATAATGATAAGCATTTGTACCTGCATAATATCGTTGGTGGTTCGGGTGATAAGACTTGCGGTGGAAAACTTGCTGATTTCTCCCTTTGAAAATGAGAGAACCTTGTTATATAGCCCCGAACGCAGATCAGCACCGAAGTCGGTAGCAATTCTGGCGCACAAAATAGAAACTGCGACTGCCGAAACAAGACTGCCGAATGCACAGAGAAGCATTTTTCCTCCGGCAAATAATACGTCCCGCATTTCATTGCCCGGTGTCTGCACAAGAGTCGTGATCTCGCTCATATAGTCGGGCATTTTCAAATCAAGCCATACCTGAGCGGCGATAAAGACGACCGAAACAAGAATCAACAGCACGTCATTTTTCCTTAATTTCTTCAGGATACGAATCATAAAATAAAAACTCCTTTCATTTTTGCATAGGTAGTGTAATATCTGTTTCTAAACTGAAACGAAACTTTTTTATTTCAATTGAGTTGTCGGCATATATAAAAAACAAAACAGACAGCTATGAAACCGTAACTGTCTGTTTTACGTATAAGGAGAAATATAAAAAACTTGCGGCACTATTTTTAATAATATTCTGCTTTTCTAAACTGAATCTAAGCTTTATTGCTCTTTGGGCAGGCTTACCGTAAAGGTAGTAGTGCCGTCTTCGGAGTGTACGGTAACCTTTCCACCGTGAAGCTCAGAAATGCCCTTCACAAGAGCAAGACCAACGCCGTTACCTTCAGATGCGTGCGATTCATCTGCCTGATAGAATTTATTAAATATCTTTTTCTGTTGTTCGGGTGTAATTTCACTGCCACAATTCTGCACGGAAACTTCATAATATCCGCTTCGTTCCCTTATTCCTATTTCGACCGTTCCGCCACCGCTTGAGAACTTAATGGCATTGTCAACAAGATTGATCCAGACATGCTTGAGCATATCTTTGTTTCCCTGTATTATGTGTTCCCCGAAATCAAGATTAAAATCAATACTCTTTTTAGACCATTTTCCTTCAAGAGACAAGATGCTTGAACGCAGCTGCTCGGAAAGATTAAAACTTGTTACGTCAGTGAGAATTGTTTGATTTTCGTATTTTGTCAAATTCAGAACGTTGGTAGCCATTGCAGCAAGGCGCATTGACTCCTCTTCAATTATGTCAATATATTCTTTTTTCTGTTCTTCGGTGAGATTTCCGCGTTTTAAAAGCTTTGCAAAGCCTGCAATTGAAACTATGGGAGTTTTGAATTCGTGTGAGAAGTTGTTTATAAAATCTCCGCGAAGCATTTCGGTATTTTCAAGCTCCTGTGCCATTTTGTTAAAACTCTCGGTTACTTCAACAAAGGTTGGATGTGCATTTATCGGCTTTCCTATCTTCAGTCTTGCCTTAAAATCTCCGGAAGCAAGTCTGTTCATCTGATCGATAATGCGGTTTACCGGCTTTAAGGAAATTTTACTTATCACCGCTGTTAACGCAGAGCCCATAACAAGACTGATAAGTCCCATAAATATAAGTGTATGCATAGGCTCGGGTCTTCCGTCGATGGTGGAAATAACTCCCGTATCCAAAAGAATATAAACTGTAATTGCGGATAATATCACGGCAACGAGAATAATGCAGAAAACAAATGCCGCAACCAACAAAGTCAATGCCAGTCTGTGTCTGCGTTCTTCTTTTTTCATACTCTCTTTACCGCCCTGTATCCGAGTCCTCTTACA
This sequence comes from Eubacteriales bacterium, assembly GCA_045540015.1. GTDB lineage: Bacteria > Bacillota > Clostridia > Oscillospirales > CAG-382 > UMGS1387. The sequence continues at coordinate 156,807 of JAZQGP010000013.1, read as the reverse complement.
GACTCTATTTCAAACTCCTTCCAGTTTTCAAAGCGTTTGCGAAGTCGTCCTACGTGTACCGTAACAGTTTCCCACCCGGTATCACTTTCAGCTCCCCAAATTTCGTCCATAAGCTGAATTCGTGTAAAAATCTGTCCGGGGTATGAAAGCAGCTTATACAGAAGCAGAAACTCCTTTTGCGGCAATACCTGTGTTTCTCCGTTCCTGCTTACGGAAAAGGAATTATAGTCAAGAATAACCTCGCCGATTTTCATCTTCTGTTCGTTAACAATCTGTGCACGGCGAAGGAGAGCCTTTATACGAAGTAGCATTTCCTCTTCGTCAATAGGCTTTGTAATGTAATCATCAGTTCCCACAAGGAAGCCCTTACGCTTGTCCGCAGGAAGCTGTCTTGCAGATACCATAAGGATTGGCAAATTATTATCCGTTTCACGAAGAAACTTTGTGAATTCATAGCCGTCCATTTTCGGCATCATAATATCAAGCACCACAAGATCAATATGCTCTTTGTCCATTACACTAAGGGCATCTTCTCCGTTCGATGCAGTGAATACGGTATAATTTTCCGCTTTCAAAATGGCTTCAAGAAGCATCCTGGTATGACGGTCATCATCAACAACAAGAATGTGAAACATAATTTATCTCCTTTTATTTCGGTTATTTCATTATATACCTGATAAATAAACTGAATCTAAACTAATTCAAAAATTTGTTTATAATATTTTATATTATATGCTACCCAGTGTCAAGGCAAGGACGGCAAAAAGCACTGTTATGATATTTGTTTCTTTAGTTTCTTTTCAGTTTATTTTTTTATGTTACAATGATATGAAAAGGAGGCAACAAATGAAATGCTTAAAACCATATGTCTATTAAATGATTCTTTTCCGTCTCAAATCGACGGTGTGGCAAATACAGTACTGAATTATGCCGAAAATATCAAAAATAACGGTGTCGGAGCAATGGTAGTAACTCCTTCGCATCCCCAAGCCGAAGACAACAAATATTCTTTTCCGATTGTACGATATCCGAGTGTTACCTTTAGAAAGATGGACGGATATATGGCAGGAATTCCATTTTCACCGGAGGTTGTAAGAGCCTCCAATCAGTACCATGTATCACTGCTGCACAGTCATTGCCCAATTATGTCGACCTTTATGGCAAGAGAACTGAGGCAAATGCTTAATGTGCCGATTGTTCTCACATATCATACTAAATTTGATGTTGATATAGCCAATATAATAAAAAGTAGGCCTTTACAAAGTGCTTGCAAAAAAGCAATTGTTTCAAATATTAACGCTTGTGATGAGGTATGGACGGTAAGCCATGGTGCAGGAGAGAATCTACGATCTCTTGGATACGAAGGGGAATATATTGTAATGCCTAATGGTGTAGATCTTCCGTGTCAGCGAGTATATGACACCAAAATCAAGGAAGCCACAAAAAAGTACTGCCTTCCTAAAGATGTGCCTATCTACCTTTATGTGGGGCGTATGATGTGGTATAAAGGAATACGCTTATCGGTGGATGCTCTCGCTCTACTCGCAAAGCAAGGTAAGGATTTCCGTATGGTATTTATAGGTGACGGTGATGACTTGGATGAAATAAAAGACTATACAGAAACGATGGGCATTAAAGACAAATGTATTTTCACCGGTGCTATACGGGATCGTGAGGTGCTTCGTGCTTGGTATTGCAGAGCCGATCTGTTTTTGTTTCCATCATCCTATGATACAAATGGATTGGTAGTTCGAGAGGCGGCAGCTTGCAGCTTGGGTGCAGTGTTAATAAAAAACAGTTGTGCTGCTGAAGGAGTGACCGATGGTAGAAACGGATTTTTAGTGGATGAATCCTCAGAAGCTTTATCCAAATGTCTGATATCTCTTTACGATAAAAAAGAAAAAATGCACGCTGTCGGACAGTGTGCAAGTGAAGAACTTTATTTATCTTGGGAGGATTCAGTAAAGGCGGCTATGGGACAATATGAAGTAGTTATTGAACGCTATAATAACGGATTAAACTTGCGCCGAACCAAACCTTCAGACAGATTTAAGAGAATGAATAGTGAAATAATGGAAAACCTTGAAAAACTTTCAAACAAACGAAAAAAATAAATATTGACGCTATCGAGTTAACTATGAAATATATAGATATAAAAGATACGAATAAGGGCGTATAAGCAACAATTAAAAAATCATCTTCATAAGTGTAATTAACAAAATGCACCGCTTCAACGAAATTTCAAGTCAAAAGCGGTGCATTTATTTTTAGAGAAAAGTTTCTGAGTGAATTTTGGGAAAGCAAAACAAGGATTATTTCATTACAAAACATCACGATTAGAAGAACAATAAAACTTTTCTTGTTTCGGAAAACCCTTGTATATAGGCGTTTTCGGCATAAAAAATGAACGGTAACTTTGTATCAAAATTACCGTTCTTGTTTGGTTGCAGGGGCAGGATTTGAATGGGCGACCTTCGGATTATTGCCACGTTTGTGCCGTTTTCAGGTACGAATGTGACAACGACGAAAGCTAAATAACAAGCATTTTTTCTATCTCCCTTTTCCTCATATTCGCCCTCTTCATTACCTTCGACACCGTCACTGTCCCGTTTGCTTTTTGTATTTTCCTCACTGCCCAATCAACTTTCCTTTTCCAGAATTGTTCCTGCGTTTCGGCTTTGCTTTCAATATACGCCTTACACTTCGGGAGTTTATTAAACTGCTTTTGCGGAAGTCCCATAAATCTTTGTATCTTGGTCGGCGATACTCTTTCCGGCTTACCTTCCTTCCCTATTATTTCGTCGACAACAGCCTTGACCTTTGGCAATAATTCCTCATCAAGCTTTTCATATGCTTTCCTTCGCGGTCCTGAAATATTAGAAACTTTCGGGGCTTTTTGTTTTATGATTTCTTCGGCAATATCAGCAACAACCGAATAGTCAAGATTGTGCTTTTCTGCAAGACAATTGTAGAGTTCATCGTATTCCCGTTTTTGAGAGGGAATGTGAGTAATGTCATATACAGAAACACCAATAAAGAAAGCAATTTGAAGTATATTATATACATCGTACATATAGCCGTTAAAAATCTTTTGCAAATATGACTTCGACATCACGGGCATTCCGTCATAAAACCTTGTATAGTCTTCATAAAACTGCGAAATGTGGCACATCAATCCTGACTTGTTCTTGTACTTTCGTGGCAATTTGGAGTATAAGTAATCACCAACATCGAAATTTGTTTCAATGTCAACGGAACATTTGAACACTTCTAAAACGTACTGCGTGAATTCTATTTCTCTTTGGTTTTCGCAATACTTTACGCCTATGCTTTCAGGAACATTACTCTCTGCATCAAACAGTCCCGGTGTAGTCTTTGATCCGATGGGAATGCTACTATTTTCAAGATAAGTTCGATGCTTTGGGCACACCCGAACTCTCGGTATCTGATGCTCTCTGTGCCAGTAGGTTTCACCATATTTCTCTCTGTCTTCTTTTGCACACTCGTGACAAAAACGAAGAAATCTTTTCTCCTTAAGAACGGGAAGATTCATTATATTTTTCCAGTTCCCGTTTTGACTTCTTACTCCTTCTTCCGCTTCTCTTCTTCTTTTGAAAGGGAGAAAGCGAATGAGGGCAGGAAACATAGTATACTTTTCAGCCACGGTTTCCCACGGCATTTCTTTTGTGAGCCACAACATTGCATCATCGGTATAACGGTTTACAAACTCAATTGACGGGTGCGTAATTTTTCCGTTTCGATAAAGTTCCTCTGCAGTGAAAACAAACCTTGCATTGCCTGACCTTTGGTGATAACGGGAAAGTAAAGAATAAAGAAGTTCATCGGGGTAAGCCTCTGGAAAGAATGCTATCATATTGCCACCTCCAATATTTCAATGCCCGCCTTTTGCAGTTCTGAAACTATATTGCAACTGTTCTTCTTGGCGTTTGAAGAAATCTCAAGAATGCTGATATTATCACTCACAAAATCATCTGTTATTTCAAGCCATTCCGTCTTCTTTCTTTTGGGCGGTGAGGCTTTTGTTTTTTCGGGAGCAATATAATCGTGGAGCATTGTCATTCTGCTGTCAAATACCTTGGTGAGAATTGCGATATCAAGCCGTTCTGTGCCTTCGAGAATGGCCATTTCCTGCCCGTCGTGAATGAGATTTGCCACAGCACTTGCGTTTCCTTTTGAGTGATTATAAAGCCACAGTAGTAGTTCTTCGTTAACTGTCACAGGCTCTTTTACATAGCAATATCCGAGAAGCACTCTGCAAAAGTTTCTGTATTCATCGGTGTATTCCATAGCCGAATAATTAAGACCGAGAGAACGCCTTGCAAGCATCATTGTGCTGTCAAAAAACACAGTGCTTTCGGGTGTGCCGACCATTGCAACGGAAACTCCGCTGTTGTTGATTAACTGCGTCAAAGCCCCCACAATGTTTCTTCCGCTTTTACTGTTCACCACATTCTGTATTTCGTCAACAATAAGAAGTCCAATGTGGTTAAGTGCCACCTGACTGACAGTTCCGATGAGCATATCCGTCGTTGCGTGAGAACGAATTGCGTTTTCGTGGTATTTGGTTTCAAGTACTTCGTCAGCCTTTCGTAAAATCTCAAGCAATAAGCCTTTGATTGATGAGTCGGCAGGTGCCTGAACCTGCAGGCAAGGAATGACTTTTGAATTGTTGATCTCAATGACAGGACTTTCTGCAAGTATGTTGACAACACGGCTGACGGCTGAACTTTTGCCAATACCGCTTTCTCCGATAATGGTGAAACTGTCGCTTCCTCCAATAATACTTTCATAAGATTTCTGCCGTATCATTTTGCTGTTTTCGCTGTACTGTCTGACGGCAAGAAGTGACTGCTTTTTCTGTAACGACCGAAGAAGAGACAAGTACATTTTGGTGTAAATCTCTCTTGACATTGCCGACGGAATAAAAACTCTGTAAATATCCTGAAGTGCAACAAGTCTTTCGGGAACACTCTTTTCTACGATGCTCTCGTCGTATTCGGGTAATATTTCAAGAGCCTTATCAAGTTCTTCTCCTGTCAGCATTTTGGGCATTATGCTTATAATATCAGTCATCAAGTTCACCTCCAATATCGCGGTGTAATTTTCTCTTGGCGGACTGTTTTGCCTTGCGAATTCCCTTTATATTTACGTCACCCGACGACTTTGCAGACACCGTTTCAAAAAAGAAAGCAGTTCAATTTTCGCGGTATAATTTTCTCTTATTGCATCGTTTTCCATCTGTCTTTGTTTCTGCTGTATATCTTTGACCTCCGAGAGGGACATATCATCATAACGGCTTTCTATTAAAGAGAACTCCACAAACGTACCATTCTCTTCTTTAAGCCAGACTTTGCCGCAGTTGTCAGGGTTGTAGGAAACAGTCACTTCGCCGCCTGAAAGAAATTCATCGGTGTAACCGTCAGCATAGTACTTAAGTCCATTTACCTTTAAGCCAAATCTTGTGAACTTAGCCGTTGTCCTTGGAAGCAATGTTAAAATCAACTCTTTATGTGTGACAGAAATCAGATTGTCAGCCTCATCATTTTTCTTGAAGTTCCATATTTCATTGGCGTAGGGTTTTACTCCTGCCTCTAACATCTTGGAAGTATACGGAAAGTTTTTTATTACCCTTTCGCTGTTGTAATAAATGATGCACCGAACAATTATCCTTTCAAACTCCGAGAGGGTAAGAACGGCATCTTTGCGGTAATCGTGTGCTCCTCTTTCCTGGTAGTCGGGCATTATGACACCCTTACCTTTCAGCACCTCTTTATATGAACTTTGAACAAGGTCAAAGAACTTTTCGACACTGCCTTTGAGGTCAGGGCGGTACGGAGGAAGATTTACAAGTGTAACTCCAAGTTCAGCAATTTGGGAAAACTGCTGTCCTTTGTACTCACTTCCGCCATCGGTTATGAGCACGCTTGGCAACTGGTTCACGTCCCATTGTTCCTTTGTAATGCTTATACCCATCCTCTCGCAAAGGGTAACCTTATCTTCGAGAATATTAAGCATAAGATTTTGCAAAGAATATGTACCGCCTTCAAGAAGGAGAGAATATCCAAGACACATTGAAGTATTAGCATCACAAGCAGCAACAAGGACAGGTCTGCCGATAAGCCTTCCGGCATCATCGACAAGGTAAATATCACAGATAGTGCTGTCAAGCATTGCCGTTCCGATACACGGTGCAAACTCTTGAACTCCATTGCCGACGAGAGGGCGGTTGTTTCTTTGATAGTCCTTTATACCGTCTCTCTTTATATAGAAGTTTTCAAGTTTACGGGTTTTGCGGTAAAAATATCTGAACTGATTAAAAGTCGGATAATCTTCCGTCAATTCGCCTTCTGCATTGCAGTATTTCTCTTTCAACATCATCGTGTAGGCCGTCGAGAGGGAGTTTTTATGTTGTGTATAGAAAGACTTGTTAAGTGCCCAGCGCATATTTCGCTGATCTTTAGTCAGTTCTTTTTCTTTCTTCTTCCGACAAACAAGACTTGAAATGTCCTGACTGACAAGATAAGTACACAAATAGTTTCTGATTGTAGTTTTGCATACACCAAACATTTTCGACGAATGTCTTATCATCTCATTTCTCTTATTCTCATCATCTACAACCGCCACAGCCGAAGCAATCATTGAAAACCGCTGCTGTGCAATACTTCTTTCTTTTGGTAAGAGGGAGTCAAAGTCAGAACGGGGCACAACTATACTGTTGTCTGCCGTTTCTGCGTTGTCGAAGAACTCTGTCGGATAGAATTTAGGCATCGTCCGTTTTTGGCAGTCAATGGCAAACACTCTGTCGCCGTCTATTTTCAAAATGCGAAAAACACCGTCTTTTGTTTTCAATATATCATTCTTCTGCATTGATATCCTCCTTTTCTATAACTATCGCCCAGTCGGTCACTCCTCTTTTAAGCCAATACTCTCGGCTGATATCCAACAATTTACAAGTTCTTGGAAGCGACAGTTTACTTCTGAACACACACTCTCTTACCATTAAATCTCCGTCTTGTTTGGTGCATAGAAAATCTGTCATATAGTTTTCGTCGTCGAGAGGGACATTACATCTGATGCTTTTGACATTCGGGTCTCTGTCAAGAACATCTGCATATGCCGTTTGTATCTTGTCATATGTTTTTGCTATCTCCTCGCACTTTTTTAGTTTTCTTTTGGTGCACCTGTCTTTAATGTTTTTCGTTCTCATAGTCTTTCTCCTTCCTTTTCCGAAAAATTTCCGAAAAACTCCCGAAAAATTGATTTTTTCGGGAAAATGTTCCCGAATTTTTATTTTTTCGGGATTTTATTCCCGATTTTACATGTATTTTCGTATTTTTTCTTTCTTTTTTGCCTTTATTTTATATATTTTCCCGGATTTTCTTTCCGAAAAATCACTTTTTCGGAAAATACTATGTCGTTGCAAATTTTCTTTTTCCTCTTTTTTTCAAAAAAAGGCAAAAACATTTTCTCTCTTCCTTTTCCCTTTCCCTTCTTTTTCTTCTTCAAAAAAGGAGAAAAGAAATGAGAAAAAAGAAGTTCTTCTCATCTCCTGAAAAGGAAAGAAAAAGAGAAAGATAAATCTTCTCAAAAAGAAATAAAAAAGAGGGAAAAATCAAGGAATAAAGCCATTTTCACCTTCTTCTACTTCTTCTTTTTGGGAGAGAAAGGAGAAAGAAAGAAAGAGAAGGAAACAAGGTCGAAATGGGAAAAGAAAAGACCTTGTTCGAAACGAACAAGTTCTAATTTTTTTACTATATTTTTTCTTCTTCTCCGAGCGGGAGCGAGGAAAAAGATTTTTGCCCCGGGGAGAAACTTTGAGTTGCCCCTAAATACGTGGGATCATTCCCACTCAATAGTACCCGTAGGCTTAGGTGTCAAATCATAAAGAACACGGTTAATGCCCTCAACCTCGCTTGTTATACGGCTTGTAACCATATGAAGAACTGAATAAGGAATTTCCTCTATTGACGCGGTCATAGCGTCCTTTGTATTGACAGCTCTGATAATTGCAGGCCAGCCTTCATATCGGCTATCATCTTTAACACCAACACTCTTCATGTCGGGGACTATTACAAAATACTGCCATACCTTTTCAGCAAGTCCGTTTTTATCAAATTCATCGCGAAGAATTGCGTCTGCTTCTCTGAGAGCATGGAGTCTGTCGCGTGTAATTGCGCCAAGGCATCTTACGCCAAGACCCGGTCCCGGGAACGGCTGACGGTATACCATTGCATGAGGAAGACCAAGAGCTTCACCCACAACTCGAACCTCATCTTTAAAAAGAAGCTTTATGGGTTCTACAAGCTCAAACTGCATTTCCTCAGGAAGTCCGCCTACGTTATGGTGAGACTTTACTGCCTTTTTGCCCTCTGCCTGCTTTACGCTTTCAAGGATATCGGGGTATATTGTACCCTGCGCAAGGAAGGAAATGCCTTCAAGCTTTCCTGCCTCCTCATCAAACACCTTGATAAACTCACCGCCGATAATCTTTCTCTTCTTTTCGGGTTCAGAAACACCTGCAAGCAAATCAAGAAAACGGTCGGTTGCATCAACATAAACAAGGTTTGCATCAAGCTGGTTACGGAAAACCTCAATAACCTGTTCGCTTTCACCCTTACGCATAAGTCCGTGGTTTACATGAACACACACAAGCTGCTTTCCTATAGCCTTGATAAGAAGTGCCGCAACCACCGATGAGTCAACACCGCCGGAAAGTGCCAAAAGAACCTTCTTGTCGCCCACCTGTGCCTTTATTTCCTTTACCTGCTCTTCTATAAAAGCGTTTGCAAGCTCAGGAGTTGTTATTCTTTCCATTGTCTCAGGACGTACATTGTTCTGCATAACTTAGTTCCTCCGTATATCTTATCAGTTTGTATAATTATCAAAGTATCCCTGTACAAAAACTACAGGTGTTCCCTTATCACCGGAGCCACTTGTAAGATCGCAGAGAGAACCGATAAGGTCGGTAAGCTGTCTGGGAGTTGTTCCTTGAGAAGCCATATTACCTACAAGGCTGCTGCCGTCTTTCGCTTTAATGCTGTTGGAAATTGCTTCCTTAAGAGCGTCACCCGACAAATCCTTGAAATCGTTATCTGCAAGATATTTAAGCTTCAATTCGTTCGGAGTACCGATAAGACCGTCGGTAAATGCAGGAGGAACAACCGGGTCTGCAAGTTCCCAGATTTTACCTTGGGGATCTTTGAACGCACCGTCGCCGTACACCATAACCTCTACGTGCTTGCCGGTTGCCTTGTTAATTCTTTCCTGAATATCAAGGACCAAATCCTTACATTCTCTCGGGAAGAGCTTCACCTTATCTTCGGTTGACTTATTAGAACCGAGAAGACCGTATTTTTCATTGCATCCGCTGCCGTTTACGGGAGCGTTAAGAATTTCGTCAAGTCCGACAACAACTTTTGCTCCTGCCGCTTTAAGAATACGCTTTGTGCGTGCTCTTGTGTGGATATCACAGTTAAGAATACAATCGGCATAATCAAGAATAGCTTTTGCTTGATTTGCAAAGATTATTTCAACCTCAGCACCGCTTTCACGGATAAGATTTCCGTAATACTCAACGTAGTCAACGCCTGTAAATTCATGCTTATTAACTCCGAAAAGCTCGCGGTACTTTTCGAGTGTAAGTACATCCGAATAAGGATTTACGCCTGCTTCGTCAAGTTTATCAAGGCTGACAAGCTCATTACCAACCTCGTCCGAAGGATAGCTGAACATGAGAACAACCTTCTTTGCGCCCTTTGCGATACCGCGAAGACAGATTGCAAAGCGGTTTCTGGAAAGTATCGGGAAAATAACACCTATAGTTTCTCCGCCAAGCTTTGCTCTTACATCGGCTGCAATATCGTCAACCGACGCGTAGTTTCCCTGTGCACGTGCAACAATAGACTCTGTTATCGAAATAACATCGCGGTCACGAATCTCAAAGCCTTCAATTTCTGCTGCTTCAAGAACGCTTGTTGCAACAATCTCTGCAAGATTGTCTCCCTCACGGATAATGGGGCAACGGATTCCTCTGGAAACCGTACCAACTCTTCTTTCTTTGTCTGCCATAACTATATGCCTCTTTCATTATGAAATTTTAAACAATTAAATATTGGCTTTTGCTTTATATTAATCAAGACTGTATCCCGCTTCAAAAGCCGCAAGATTTATGCTTCTTGTTTTTTCGGGAACACATTCTTCAACTGCCTTTACAAACACTTCTTTTGGAAGGTCTGAGTGCTTTGCAAACATGCCGATAAGAACAACGTTTGCTGCCTTTGAGGTTCCGCACTTTTCGGCAAGCCCGAGTGCATCCGCGCTCATAAGATTAATTCCAAGTGCTTTTATTTTCCCCTCGATATCCGACGGATATTCCTTAACACCCATAATTACGGGCATAGGATTTGTTTTCTGAGTGCTTGTTACTACGATGCCGTCTTTTTTAAGAAAAGGAAGCCAGCGTGCTGTTTCACAAAGCTCAAAGGAAATAAGGAAGTCTGCCTCACCCTTACATATAACAGGTGACTCAACCTTTTCTCCATATTTTACATAAGTTACAACCGAGCCGCCTCTCTGGCTCATACCGTGTACCTCGGAAACCTTAACGTCATGACCTTCGGAAATAAAGACATGTCCGAGAATACGGCTTGCAAGCAGTGTTCCCTGTCCGCCGACACCGGCAATAAGTATATTTGTTGTTTTACTCACTGTCTTTTCCTCCTTATCTCGACTTTCCTGTGATACAGCCAAAGGCACACATTTCTTCGCAAAGTCCGCAGCCTGTGCATAGTGATGTATCAATAACAGCCTTACCCTCGCACATGCTTATTGCGGGACATCCTATCTTCATGCAAGCCTTACAGCTCTTGCACTTATCCGCATCTATCTCATAAAGCTTGTCCTTTTTAACGCTCTTCAAAAGAACACAGGGACGTCTTGCAATAATAACGGAAACTTCTTCTCTCGAAAGAGAGTCCTTTATGCCTGCTTCAAGCTCCTTCATGTTATTGGGGTCTATGATCTTTACATCCTTTACACCGAGAGCACGGCAAACTTCTTCAATTTTAATCTGATATGTATCTTCACCCTTAAGGGTTTTGCCCGTAAAGGGATTCTGCTGATGACCTGTCATGCCGGTAATGCTGTTATCCGAAATAATAACGGTACTCTGAGCCTTGTTGTAAACGAGGTTCATAAGACCTGTCATACCGGAGTGAGCAAAGGTGGAGTCACCGATTACCGCAACGGATTTTTTCGGGTCAATGCCAAGGCACTTGTTCATTCCGTGAAGTGCGGAAATTGAAGCACCCATGCAAAGAGTTGTATCAATAGCGGTAAGAGGCGGTGCTGAACCGAGAGTATAGCATCCGATATCGCCGCTTACTGTAACTCCAAGCTTTTTGAGAACATAGAAAAGTCCTCTGTGCGGACATCCGGGACACATAACGGGCGGTCTTACCGGAATTTCTTCATCTATTGAACAGCTTTCATTGATTTTACCGAGAAGGCATTTTTCCAAAAGCTCCTGAGAAAACTCTCCGAGATTTGGAAGGACATCCTTACCTGAACACTCTATTCCGAGAGCCTTTACATAAGTTTCAATAACGGGATCAAGCTCTTCTATTACAATAACCTTTTCAACACTCGATGCAAAATCGCGTATAAGCTTTTCGGGAAGCGGGTTTACAAGTGCAAGCTTCAGATACGAAACCGTATCTCCGAGAGCTTCTCTTGCATATGCGTATGTAGAGCCTGCACAGATAACGCCTGTTTTCTTGTCATGATACTCTGCTTTGTTTTCGCTCATTGTGTTTGCATATTCTGCAATTTCCTTGAGTCTTGCTTCTGCAACAACATGGCGCTTAATTGCATTTGCAGGAGCCATAACGAATTTTGCAGGGTCCTTTGTATAAGGCTTGAGTGCAACATCTTCCCTATCCGAAAGCTCGACAAAGCTCTGAGAGTGAGAAACTCTTGTTGAAAGTCTTAAAATAACGGGAGTATCAAATTTTTCAGATATTTCAAACGCAAGCTTTGTAAACGCAAGACATTCCGCAGAGTCTGTCGGTTCAAGCATAGGAAGCTTTGCGGATATTGCATAGTGTCTTGAATCCTGCTCATTCTGAGAAGAATGCATTCCGGGGTCATCTGCTACAGCCACAACAAGACCGCCGTTTATTCCTGTATAAGACATTACAAATAAGGGGTCAGCCGCAACATTAAGGCCAACATGCTTCATTGCACAAAAAGCTCTTGCACCGCTTATTGCAGCACCGTATGCACTTTCTGCCGCAACCTTTTCATTAGGCGCCCATTCTGCATAAACTTCATTGTATTCCGAGACAAATTCCGTAATTTCCGTACTCGGAGTTCCGGGGTAACTTGAAACGTAGCGGCAGCCTGCTTCATACAGTCCACGTGCAACAGCTTCGTTACCAAGCATCATTTTTTTCATAATCCTTCACCTTTCGGGTTTGTTTTTGTATTTATATTAAAAACAGCTTGTGCAAGCATCTGTGCTTCAAAAGGGCTTTACAATATTTCCCGGTCTGAAAAGACCGTCTTTTTCGGCTTTGCCGTAATCTGTTGCAAGAAGCTTTACGGCTCTGCCCTTGATTTTCTTTACATACTGGGTTATATATCCGTCGGACATAAGCTTTTCGAGTGCCGTTTTTACAAGCGCTTCATCGGCGTTGTACTTTTCGGCTACGGCTTTGACGGTTTTTATAAATGACGGATATGCGTTTTTGTTTTCGTTTTCAAGAGCATACAGGCTTGATATAATCATACGGAAATACGGGAGTAGCTTTTGCTCCTCTTCGGGAAGTTCGCAATAAGAGCTTGCCGCTTGCTTTAACTGACCCGAAAAAGCTCCTTTGACACCGTACACAACAACGTTCTTTCTGCACACGTTCTTCAAAAACAGAACCGCAGAGGAAAAATGACCGTCACCGGTAAAAACAACATACGTGTCAATGCTCTTGTCCGTATATGCGCTTTGATAAATGTGGTCGAGAATAATAAAATCCGTATAATCTTTTTTATAAAAATCTTTGCCGTTATCAGTTTCTACTATCTTGTTTGTAAAACCGCGTATCCTGTGCATTTCGCTGTTGAGCGACGTGTTTGAAAAATTACCGAAAAAGGATATATGTGCAACGTCATACTTTTCATTCAGCTCATTCATAAAGCTTTCAATGTCAGGCTTTATGCGAAAGTTTTTATCAAGCGAAATATACCAATGCTCATAATCAACAAAAACTGCCGCTTTAGGCTTTGCCGCACTTTCTGCGAAAAGCCGTTTTAACAGTTTGCCTATAAATATCAGTCCTCCTTGCCCATATTATTCCTGCACAAGCCATACAACCATATATTGTATCATATAATTATTTCAATTTCAATAGAACAACAAAAATTACACACAACATTTACGTTTTTTGCTATATTGCCTCTTGATATGTGCGATTTTTCGCGACCTATCGCACATTTTGCACTCTGTTTTATGCCCTATTGTACGCCATTTCCATAATTTCGTTCACATATGCGCCGTCTTTAAAGGACGGAGAGGGTTGTTTTCCGCGATAAACGCAGTCAAAATAGTTGTACATGCTGTGGATATGACCGCGAAGCCAACCTATCGGTGCTCTCATTCCGGGAAATACACTTTGCTCTAAGTCATATCGGTTAACGCATTCAATTTTTGTAAAGCCCCGAAGCCCGCCGTGAGGCACACCGTCTGCGGTATTATCACAAAACTCAAGGTAATTCGGCTGCATGAGGTCAAACTTTATTGCGCCCTTGGTTCCTCTTATTTCAAGTATCAGATCGTCATTTGCACCCACTGCAATTTTGCTTGCTTCTATGCTTCCGACGGCGCTGTTTTTCATGCGTGCAAGAATGTAAAAAGCCTCATCCGCATTTGTTTTCCAGTCTTTTCCGTCCATGCCGCGGCGCATTTCAAAGCCAATTTGGCTCATTGCCTTTACTTCGTCAAATTCATACTGTTCATCGTCTCCGAGGACAAAGTGCAAAAGATCAATTGCGTGCGAGCCGAGGTCAAACAGCACACCGCCACCGCAGATATCCTTATTTTGCTTCCAGCCTGCGTTCTTTTCGGGATCTGTTCCCGAGGAATGCAGATACACACAGCGAAATGTGAGAACACGTCCTATTCTGCCCTCTCGCACAAGCTCTCGTGCTCTTATTGCACTCGGCAGATGGCGATTGTTGAACACCATTCCATAGCATTTTTCCTCATTCTCTGTAAGCTTCAGAATTTCTCTCGCTTCGCTTGCCGATATTGCAAGCGGCTTTTCACATAAAATATGCTTTCCTGCCTTTACTGCTTTTGAAATCTGCTCAAAATGCACATTGTTCGGCGTACAGATGTCAACAACGTCTATTTTCGGATTTTTCAGCATTTTGTCATAGTCAAGGCAAAAATTTTCAAAGCCGAGGCTGTCGGCATCATTTCTTGCAGTTTCGGGATTTCTTGTCACAAGCGTATGAAGCTTTACTTCAAAAGGAAGATTTCTATAGCAGTAGTCAAGCAATTTTATTGATGCGGAATGAGTTCTGCCCATTGAACCTTTTCCGACAACAGCCACATTTATTGTCTTTCTCATATTATCACTCTCTCTTGTCACTTGTTTTGAGTTTTTCAACCACTTCGGCATTTGCCGTTACGTAAGCCGTGTAATTTGACTCATATATAACAAATCCCGGCTTTGAGCCTGACGGCTTTTTGACGTTTCTGACTCTTGTATAGTCAACAGGTGCCTGCGGAAGCTCCTTCTGAGAGCTGTAAAAAGCCGCAATCATGGCGCACTGCGTAAAATCCTCGGCGCTCGGATCGTCTTTGCCGCATCTCATTACAACGTGAGAGCCGGGAGCGTTTTTAACATGGAACCAGTAATCGTCCTTGGATGCCGCAACAGTTGTAACATAGTCATTCTGCAGATTGTTCTTTCCGCACAGTACCTCATATCCGCCGCTCGTTTCAAAACGCATCGGCTTATATACGGTTTTCATGGTTGCCTTATAGTCCTTTTTGGACTTATTAAGGCTTTTTCTCATGTTTTCAAGCTTCTTGCCGTAGCCTGTCATTGCAAGCTCGTTTCTTATCTGAGAAAGGTCTGCTTCCGTTTCGGCTTTTGTAAGGCTGTCAAAAATAGTGTCTAAATAAGAAAGCTCCTTTTCACCCTGTGCGATTTGCTCGGTTAGCATAATCTCGGCAGATTTTGCCTTATTGTACTTCTTGAAATACCTCTGCGCGTTCTGGGCAGGTGTCAGCCTTGTGTCAAGCTCTATTTCAACCGTCGGCATGCTTTCGTCGCTGTAATCGATAAGACTTGCCTTGTCCATACCTTTTTTGAGAAGATACATGTTAGCCGTTATAAGCTCGCCTGTTTTTTTCCATTCGTCTTTTCCGGCACACTCTGAGAGTGACTCACGCTGAAGCGCAATTTTCTTTGAAATTCGCGTTTCGGCATTTGTAAGTAATCTTAAAATATCCTGACCTCTGTGCTTTACGCTTTCCTGCCTGTCGCGTTTTTCAAAGAAAGCATCAAGCATTTCGCTTACGTTTTCATACATCACACAAGCGTAATTTGCTCCGTACTGACGTATTTCGCAAAACGAAAAGTCAACCACGTTTCCCGATGCATCCCTTATAAGGCAAGGACAAAACTCATTCTTTGCCACATTTCCGTACAAAAGAAAATAATTAAAGCGAAGCTTGTCTGTGTCAATTTCAGTCAAAGGAGTGCCCGTAGAACCGCTTGCTCTGTATACGATTTCTCTTGCAGTAAGAGGCGAAAGTCCTGCAAACGAGGAAATGAGGTATTTGTCTGCAGCACCTGCTTTTCCGCTTTCAATATCGCTCTTGATTTTTGCATCGAATTCCTCGCTCGTTATATCAAGTGCTCCGATTTTTCCCTCTTGCTTTGGCGGATCTTCATAGACAAAGCCGCACAAAACCTGCCGCTTGTTACTGACAGACAGACTCACGGGATGTAAAACGGAAATAATCTTCCTGTTCTCGTCAAGGAATACTATATTGCTGTACGTTCCCATGATTTCACAAATAAGATATTTGTCCGACGCAAAGCCCATTTCGTCGTTTGCACTTATCCGTATCTCAATCGCTCTGTCAAAGCCGATTTGTCTGACATCTGTTATATGTCCGCCTGACAAATGCTTTCTGAGAAGCATACAAAACATTGGCGGTGTCTGCGGATTCTCTCGGTCTGCAGAGCAGTATCCAACCCTTGCGTTACCCGGACACGCCGAAAGCAAGAGACGTCTTGACTGAGATACACCCCTTATATTCAGTATAATTTCATCCCTTTCGGGCTGATATATTTTATCTATTCTTGCACCGAGTGCACTTTCGCGAAGCTGCTTTACAACCGCAGCCATAACGCCTGCATCAAATGGCACTTTTATTCCTCCGGTTTACTGTATACAAACATACGGACTTTGTACATCAAAAGCCTGTACGCAAAGTTCGGGATACTTTTCTTTTATAAGCTCTGCGAGCTTTTCGGCAATGCAGTTTTCTGTGTAATAGTGACCGCAGTCAAAAAGACTTATGCCGAGCTTTTTTGCTTCTTCGTACATGTGGTGCGGTATTTCGCTTGTAACAAAAGCATCTGCACCCGAACGCACAGCATCAAAAATATAGTCTTTACCCGAGCCGCCGACAAGCGCAACCTTTTCTATTGCTTTTCCTGAATCACACGCACGGATATTTACACAATTAAGCTTTGACAGCAGATGCTCCCCAAACTGCTCAAATGACATTGGTATCACTTTTCCGATTCTGGCTATGCAGCCGGATTCTCCGCCAAAGCCGCAAACATCCGTCATGCCGATAAGCCCTGCAAGACAGTCGTTCACTCCGCCCTCTGCGCTGTCAAGCCTTGTATGATACGAAAGCACGCTTATTCCTTTTTCAAAAAACGGTGCAAACACGTTAAAATTGCTCTCGTCAAGCCTTGAAATTTTCCTGAAGATAAGCGGGTGATGCGTTACAACAAGGTCAAAGCCGTTTTCACAGGCATATTTTGACACTTCCTCTGTAACTTCAAGTGCACAAAGCACTTTTTTCACAGGTTTATCAAGGCTCGAACACAGCATAACGCCGTCGTTGTCCCATTCCTCCGAAAGCGACTTCGGAGCAACCGCGCTCAAAAGAATGTCTATATCTCTTACAGTTATCATTTTTTATTCTCCTTTATCACGAGAAGCTCATCAAGAAGTGTTTTAAGCTCATCAGACTCAAGTCCGTTCTGCAGTCTTTCTTCAAGAGCTTTTTTTGTAATGCGTATTCTCCTGTCAAGCTGTCTTTCAAACAGCTCTGTACGTCTTTCTATATTTGCTTTTCCGAGAAGATATTCGCTCTTAGTACCCTTTCGTTTTTCGCCGTCAAAGCACACCGAAAGAATTGCGTACACTCTTGATTTGTCACAAACCATTGTTTCGTCATCTATTCTGTAGCCGTTTTCATACAGATATTCGCGAAGCTTGTCCTCGCTTGTCATGGGCTGAAGGATATACCGTATTTTCTCGCGATTTTCATCACATCTTGTAAAGCTGCCCTTTTCGAGTATATCCGAAATAAGCTCACCGCCCATTCCGAGTATGAAAACACAGTCGAAATGCTCGTTTTCAAATCCGCAAAGTCCGTCTGACTTTACAACGGTTATATATTTTTCAAGGCTTTCGCCTCTCAGCGTTCTTTCTCTGACCGTTTGTCTTGCCTTTTCACACGGACCGTCGGCAACATCAGACGCTGTCACATGAGAAAACAGTCCCGACTGCACAAGGTATACCGCAAGCTTTGCATGGTCGCAACCGACATCAAGTGCTCGTTTCGTTTTTTTCTCACATGACAAAGCAGCGGCGGCCATTTCAGCCGCCGCACTCAGCCGGACTGACGGTTTAGTCAACTCTCGGCTCATTACTTTGATGAAAGCAGTGTGTTGATTTTTTCAACAAGCTCGTCTGCGTCAACTCCGTGAACAGCGCATGCCATTTCTATGCTCTCGCCTCTTGCCGAAGGACAGCCAAGGCAGTGCATTCCGATTTCAAGGAAAAGCGGTGCTGCTTCGGGCGCGATGTCAAGAATATCGCCTACGATTGTGTCTTTTGTTACTTCTTTCATGATAAACCTCCGAGAAATAATAAATTTACAGATATATTATACCTCTATTTTGCTTTTTTTGCAATACCTTTTTATCTCTTTTTTGCCGTATTATATGCAAAATGCGACTTTTATTTACAAATACAGCTTGATAACCGGAGATTTCGGTGATATACTGTGTAAATCTAAAAACACAAGGAGATTTCACCTTGAAAAAGATAATTCTCTATTCATTCAAGCGCTCGCTTCCCGTTTTGTTCGGCTACCTGTTTTTAGGCACCGCCTTCGGGATATTGCTCAGGCAAGCAGGCTACGGTCTGCCGTGGGCGTTTTTCTCCAGCCTTTTCATATACGCAGGCTCCGGTCAGTTTCTCATGTGCGATTTTCTCGCAGCAGGAAACACCACCCTTGCAACTGCATGTGTCATGACAATTCTTCTCAACAGCAGACACATATTCTACGGGCTTTCATTTATAACGCGCTTCCAGATACTCGGAAAGAAAAAGTTTATTCCGATTTACGAGCTTACGGACGAGACATATTCGGTTTTATGCTTTACCGAGCACGACAACGCACATCCGCTGTCAATGCTGTTTATCTCGCTTTTTGACCACTCATACTGGATAATCGGCTCATGCATAGGCTCACTTCTCAGCAATCTCCCGTTTGACTTTACGGGTGTTGACTTTTCAATGACAGCGCTGTTTGTTGTGTTGTTTGTCGAACAGTGGAAGAAAAATTCGTACAAGCTTCCTGCAATTACAGGGCTTGTTTCCTCGGCACTTTTCCTCATACTTCTCGGTCCTGACAACTTTATTTTCCCGTCGCTCCTGCTTTCGTCGGCAATTCTGATATTCACTAAAAGCATACATCCCGATGAACGAAACGGCAAAAAGGAGGCATCGGTATGAATGACAAAACAATCTACGCCGTTGCCATAATCGCGGTTTGTGCTTTGTCCACGGCTCTTACGAGGTTTATACCGTTCCTGCTGTTTGGAGGAAAGAGAAAGGTTCCTGCAATAGTCGATTATCTCGGAAAAGTTCTTCCGCCGACAGTTATTGCAACACTTGTGATATTCTGTCTGAGAAACGTGCATTTTCTATCAGGTTCACACGGAATTCCCGAGCTTATTGCAGTTGCCTTTGCAGCGGTGCTTCACTACATAAAGGGCAACACGCTTTTAAGCATAGGGCTTTCAACAGTGCTTTACATGGTACTTATAAGGATATCAATATTTTTATAAGAAAAAGGGGCATGTCGCCCCTTTGTTTTTTACTTTGTTATAAGCACTGTCTTTACTCCCAAAAGGCTGTCACCATCAATTCCATTTGCCATTTTCAGCATCTCGGGATTAACAGAATAACTCTTTGCAATGCTCCAGACAGTGTCCGAGTCTTCGGGATAATACACAATTATCTGCCCCTTTTCACAGTCGTTTTCATCCTCCGATATGCTTACAGCACCAACGGCATTTGCCGTTGTTTTTTCTGTCAGTACACCGCAAAGCTCTGCGTTTGCCTGCACGATCAGCTCTCCGCTCTTTATTTCGCACTGCACATCCTTTACCTGCACCAGCATATCTGCCTTAATCTCACTTGGATTTACCGAGGTGTCGACAGGGGTCTTCATGTTAAATCCACTCTGTACAAAGCTTGCACCGCCGTTTTCTCCTACACCGAAAAGATTAACGTCCGCACGCAAAGCTGCGTACATTTTACCCTCAGAAACCTCTGTGCCCGTAACTCTCACATTCATTCCGCAGTCGGTAATGCTTGAAAAGCTCCTCGGGTCCGCATGAAGCTTTTCGGAAATATATATGTTCTCCTTAACGGTGTCGGATATTCTTTCAAATGTCACGGGAACAATCTCGGCATTTACCTTTTTTCCTACTCCGAAAACATCTGTACATACACACGCCTTTTCGCATTCATAGACGAACCCCGAAATTTCCATATCCGCCGAAAGCGACAGTACCCTGTTTTCACCGTACGGATCATAGGAAACCCCTGTTTTTGCATATATCGGCACGGCTTTAACAAAAGCATATCCGTTTTCATTTATGCCGTCGTTATATATCTGAGTTTCAAACGGAATGGTTCTCGTTACGCATACAGGCTCACTTTCCTGTGTGTCGGGTGAATCAGACTGTCTTTCGGGAACATACACAAATCTTGCATAAACATTTCCCGAAACCGACATTCTTCCGTCGAAGCATTCGCTTTGCGTAACAAAAGGATTTATTTCGGTATACAGCATTTCACCTACACTCATTTCTCCCTGGGACAAAGAAATATCGCTCTCAACCTGCGCTTTTTCGCAGTCTATCCTTATTCTTTCGCACATTTCAAGTGTCTCTTCAAGCATACATATGTTTTCGTTGTTCTGTGCCTCATTGCCGTACAGCTGCAATTCGCCACTGCTCGTAACTGTTCCGGAAAGCATCACTCTGCCTTTAAGCTCGAGCTGTCTTGCCGACATTATTTTTGCCGAGGACTGAACGCTTCCGGCAGACATACAAACTTTGAGATCATCCTCCGGCAAGGTCGCATTCACTTTCATTACTCCGCCAAAATCCTGCTCAAAATTCACGCTTCTGAGACTATCGTTGTAGTCTGAAACATACACAACACGAAAAATGTTTTTTCCCGAGTATTCTATGCCGTTTTCCGTAAGACGCCATTCCGAAAGAACCGGATACATATCGCACCTGACAATTTTCACTGCATTCGGGCAGTATTCATCAAGCGTCACCGCAACCACAGTATCAAACTCGTTTCTGTCCGAAAACATAATATTCCTTTCGGGAAGCCTGTATTTTTCCATAAAAACAACTCCTTTGCACTTTTACTCATTTACTCAATATGTATGAGCGTGAAAAGGAGTTTATGCTTTTTATTCAATTGTTTTTTACTTTAAAAACAGCTTGAGAATGGGAACGAGCACCTTCGGCGGCTTAATAAGTACAATTTTCATGGCATTACCTCCAAGTTCACCTTTTGTTTTCAGCACTTAAAGCAAAGGAGCCCCGCAAGAATAAGAAGCAGTGCTTCAATGCACACCAGTATCACAGGAGGAAGAAAAACAGATATAAGTATTCCCACTCCCGCCGAAAGCAGGCACATTCCTATAACAGCACAGCTTCTTCTCATCACGACACCTCCGCATTTTACTTTTCAATGTCAGTATATGCACCTGCAAATCGGTTTGTTACACGCTTCTTTTAAACAATTCCCTTTTTTGGATTTTTGCATGTCCCGCCGTGTTATTATTTCATTTATTCTGACGTTTTCTGCTTTCGCTTCTCGCCTTTTCTTTGTTAAAAAAATGCTCTGTACTGTCATATTCCGGCTCGGGTGTTACTCTTGAGCCTGTATACTCGTTCATGGACGCCACTTTGTCAAGTCTGTTTATAAGTTCCTCGTATTCGTCGTCCGTCTTTGGTGATGCCGTTTTTCTTTCATTGATATCCATAATAAAACCTCCCTGATATAGTTTATTCAGGGAGGCTCATTTTTAACAATGGGAATTTTTTATTCAAATTTCTTCTTCAACAAACTTTCCGTTGTCATAGTAAGCGCACATTCCGCTCTCATAAAGCTCAATCTTCTTGCCGTCAACCTTCTTTATTGTAAGAGGCGACATAAACTTATCAGTTCTTCCGATTGCCGCAAAGCCGTTTACAATGGGAGTAAAGGTATAAAGTCTGAAATCGTCGCGGTCTGTAAACTCAACTTCAAGCTTTTCGCCACGCTTCATCGTGTAGAACTTATGTGCAAAGTGCTCGTATACCGCAAATTCTTCGCCGCAAAGTCCCTCAACATCATCGGGACTTATTGTACCGACAGCTTTACTGTTATCAGAATTGAGATTGAAGGCTGCAATCGCGCCGTTTCCTTTAAGTGTATTCTGAACCTTGAATATACGTCCGCTGTGCTCGGGAGCATCAAACATGCAGTCAAGAGCAGGCATTGCAGGCTTATCACATCTTAAAATTCTACCGTCGTCAAGGCAAAGAGGCATGAGAAGCTCTCTGCGGCTTCTGCCGATTTCATCACTTACATAGATAGGACCGCCGCTTATTGCACGAAGAAGACTGTTCTTGCTTCCCTGTGCATCATCTGTCCACCACATATCCCAGTCGCAGGAAATAATCTGCCCCTGGAGATAGCTCATGTATGAGCACTGCAAGATGTGCTTTGTGAACCAGTCTCTGTTTTCGGGCTGGAAGTCATCGGAGCAACGTGATACAGGACTTGAAGGACGATTCCAAACGTTATCGCTTGCACAGCCCATGCAGTTAATAAGGCGGTTTCCGAAATGCTTTGTGGTGCTGTCTTCAAGTGCTTTGTGCTGGAAACGTGCAACCTGACCTACGGGATGCGTCTTTTTATAAAAACGCTTTGTCATGCTCTGGTTGTCAACCTTCACAAAGTCAGCACCGCAGTCCTCAAGGAAGGTATGGAAGGAATCAAAGAATTTATAGAAGCCGTCATAATCGGGACGGGGAATATATCTGCCGTTTTCGGTTTTGAAAAGATCTGCTTTTAAAGTTTCGTAAAGCTTGCTTTCGGGATCAACACCGTACCAATATCCCGTTGTCGGATGCCACATGCCAACCCACGTCATATACTTTTTCATTTCGGTAATGGCATGCTTTAAGCCGTCAGGAAAACGCACGGGATCCGCTTCAAAGGACGCAATGGGACTTGAATGCATAAGCTGGAACATTTCCTGTCTGCTTGAATAGGTTTCTTTTCTGAACTTTGGAATATCCGCCCACATGTCGTCAACAATCGCCCAGCGAACGGGAATGTTCTTTTCCTTGAATTCGCGGCACTTTTCTAAAAGTCCTTCTTCGCTTACTCTTATCTGAAGAGCATCCCAGCTGCACCAGCCAAGATATTCGAACATTTCGGGATATTCTCTTTCCTCAAGCATCTTAGTAGGAATACCAAGCTCCTTGATTGCCTCTCTGAAGCAGTCATTCATCATCTTGTAGGGGTTATCCGTCTCGCCGTATACAAACGCAAGTGCGTCGCACTCGTTGAGTGTTTCAACATACGAGAAAAGTCTTGCACAAAATTCATTTGCATCGGGAATCGAAGTGAGTACACACTTATAGATTGCAGAAACAACAGGAAGAATAACCGTGTATCTTCCGTCTGTGTGTCTTGCAACAAAGCCCTGGGTTTCGTCCGGAATCTCGCAGGGGTTATCCTTGAAAATGGGCATACACCAGTATTCGCTGTGTCTGTGTACACAAACGCATTTTTCAACTTCCTTGTCAAACTCAATCTTACAGCGTGCACCGAATTCCATGTCAAGGTTTTCTTCTGCTTTGCCCTTTACATATACGGCAGCTACGCCATTGCCAAGCTTTTTCTCGGTAACCTGCGCCTTCGGTTCTTTGCCCGACGCAGTTTTAAGTACAGCACTGAAATTCATGATTCTTCTTCCTTTCAAGACATTAATTTGTTTTCAAACCATTATTATTTCAACTTTTCAAACGGATACTCCATGCCGAGCATTTCATATTTTGCTCCTGCGAGAGCATTGTATTTAAGTTTTTCCCAAGGTGATGTGCCGATTATTCTTTCTATTGCCGAAAGATTTTCATCTGTATCGGTAATTCCCGGAATAAGCGGTGTTCTGAACAGATGCGCTTTACCGCTGCTTTGGAGAAGCCTTGCGTTTTCAAGTATCTGCCCGTTCGGAACTCCTGTATACTTTTTATGCAAATCACCGTCTGCAAGCTTTATATCCATGATAACATAATCACACTTTTCAATAACGCTTTTAAACACGGCACTTTCAGCATACCCGCACGTTTCAACAGCTCTTCCGGTGCACGAAAGCCCATCAAGACACTCAAGTAAAAATTCACTTTGCATAAGCGGCTCGCCGCCTGAAAAGGTAACACCGCCGCCGGTCGAATCGAAAAAGCTCTTATTGCGAAGCACCTCGGCACACAGTTCCTCAGCCGTATACTCTCTTCCGCTTACCGAAAGACATCCGCAGGGACACGCGTGTATGCATCTGCCGAAAGCTTTACATTCCTCGTGGTCACACGCCTTTTTACAGTTATTACAGTGAACGCACTTGTTTTCCTTGTACATGAGCTGTTTTTTCGTGCTTAACCCTTCGGGATTGTGACACCACACGCATCTTAAAGGACACCCTTTAAGAAACACCGTTGTTCTCACACCCGGTCCGTCATGAACCGAGCACTCTTTTATATCAAAAACAACACCCTTTGTCATATGCTGTATTCCTGACGGCGCATTACATGGTTCTGATAACGCTCATCAAGCTCAACAAAGTATGCGCTCCAGCCCCATATACGAACAACAAGCTGTCTGTGCTTTTCGGGATGAGCCTTTGCGTCCTTCATTTTTTCGAGATTTACGGCATTGAGCTGCATCTGATGACCGCCCATGTCAATAAAGCTCTTGACAAGCATTGCAACCTTTCCGACACTCTCAGGATCAGAGAACATAGCACCGTGAAATTCAAGCGTCAACGGACCGCCGTTCATGCAGTTTACAAAATGCTGTTTGGTAAAGGACTTTATAACAGAGAAAGGTCCTTTAATATCTGCAAAAAGACTGGGAGAGAAGTTTGTGCCAAAGGGTTCTCCTTTTCTTCTGCCGTCGGGAGAAGCACCAAGCTCATCAGCGTGCCAAAGGTAGAACATCGCACTGCCCGTACCTGCTCTGTAAATTCCGCCTCTGCAGTTAGTCTTTCCGCGAAGAGCCTCACTAAACATATCAAGAAGCATAACGCTTATCTCGTCAACCTCGTCTATGTCGCAGCCCATCTTGCCTGTTTCATTTCTTAAAAGCGCAAGAAGGTCGGCATCATTTGCAAAGTCGCTGTCAACAGCATCAATAATCTGTTTCTTTGTAACCTTTCCACTACCGAAAACATGCTCCTTGATAGCAAACAGCGAGTCTGTTGCCGTTGCAACACCGGTACCATGAATACCGAAATTGTTGTATTTTCCGCCGCTATAAATGCCGCTCTTCATGCAGATATTCATAAAGGGAGACGGAACAAAATAAAGGTTGTTTATACCCTTGCATATTGCATCGCACTGAGCTTTTATCTCATTTTTTATGCAAGTGAAAAATTCCTCGTATGTACTGCAGCTTTCAAGGTCACGGTGCAGGCACACATCAACAACCTTCGGGAAAGAAAGCGCTCCGATGTTTGCAATATCCGCACCGACTTTTGGGATTATAAACTCCCAGCATGCAGCAACAACATAGTCGCTCGCGTCCTTTCTGTCATAGCCCATTTTCACAAGCGCGTCTATTACAACATCATCATTTGAATACTGCGGGAAGCCAAGCCCTGCCTTTGTAAGCTCGCTTGCCTTATTATAAACCTCAATGGGCGTATTCTTGCCTACTCTGAGGTTTATTTTCGGGTCAATCATCAGAAGTCTTCCGCTTGCCTCAAGACAAAGCTCGGAAAGAAGATTGAAAACCTCGTTTCCGTTTTCGTCAATACCGCCAAGCACCATACTCTGACCGTTATCACCCTGCTGAACGCCGACATACAAATCGCTGTCTTTGTTGAAGGAAAGGAAAAAGTCGCAAAGAAGCTCGTATGCGCTTTCTCTCGTATAAAGTCCCTTTTCCATATCAGCCTTGAGATATGGGTACATATATTTGTCAAATCTTCCTACCGTGTTGTGGTAGTTACCCTCAAGCCAAAGAGAATAGTGAACAATGCGAAAGAACTGCAATGCCTCTCTGAAAGACTGAGCTCCGTATCTCGGAACCCTTTCGAGCACCTTTACAATATCGTTTCTTCCAATTTCTTCTGCTTTTGACTTATATCTGTCGGAAAGGTCTATTATTGCATCAATTGCACGTTTGCCGTATTTATCGGCAGTTTCTCTGAGAGCAAGAAGACCCGTGCTTATAACATTT
The DNA here is from genome assembly GCA_045540015.1 of Eubacteriales bacterium. Lineage (GTDB taxonomy): Bacteria > Bacillota > Clostridia > Oscillospirales > CAG-382 > UMGS1387. The sequence continues at coordinate 130,701 of JAZQGP010000013.1, read as the reverse complement.
TCATAGTCAGGAGAAAGGTTGGAAAGATAGCCGAGCTCATGGATAAAATGCGCGCTTTTGATCTTTGCCCATTCCTCCTGTGTATAAATGTCGGGAATGTTTTCAACTGTTCTGATAAAGCAAATCTGCTCGCCCTCAAGTATAACAGGCTCTTCTGCCTTGCAAAGTGCCTCAAAGCGCAATGTCATACGCTCAATATCGGAGAGCTTTTCATCAAACTTGATTTCCGCTTTTTTGCGGAATTTATGATGTTCTTTGTTTAATACATAGTCGTAAAGCTTCTCAAACATATCTATCACCTCATGTTAATGCTCATTATCGTTAATGACATTTTATCACAAACAAGGCAGGTTGTCAAGACCCACCTTGTAACTTTTTAAAGTATTTTTATCATTGCTTGCCGGATGTTTTTGTGGTTTCACGTAAAATGATTTGTGTCGGAAGCACAACCTGTCTTCCTGATGCGGTTTCATCCTCGATTTTTCCCATAAGTATATCAACTGCCTCAAGGGACATTTTTGTTTTTGATGAAGTTACGGACGAAAGATGCACGGGCAGGCAGAACTTTGACACAATATTGTCAAAGCCTATAATGCTCAGATCCTCGGGAACGCTTTTTCCTGCAAGACCTGCCGCATAGCAAACCTGCATTGCAACAAGGTCGCTGAATGCAATAATGCCTGTACAGTCTGCATTTTTAACAAGCAGCTCTTTCATATGCTTGGTATCCGAGAAGGTAACCGCAGGCACACTTTCAACGCAAAGGCAATCCGCCTTGAGGCCTGACTTTTTAACAGCCTCTTTGGCTCCCTCAAGTCTTTCCTTCGCACTGGAAATATATTCGTCGCCGTTGAGAAACAGTATTTTTTCATGACCTTCGGAAATAAGCTGCTGTGCCGCAAGAAATCCACCGTTTCTGTCATCACATACAACATAGTCGTCGTTTTCGCCGTCAAAGCGTCTGCCGACAAGAACATACGGAACCTCGGTTTTCTTCATAAATTCAATGTTATCTCTCGACTTCTGGCAGGGGCAAATAATGATACCGTCAACATTTTTGCTTAAAGAAAGCAGGATTGCTTCCTTTTCTCTGCCCTCATCCTCATCCGTGTTGAGAACAAACGCGGTATAGCCGTATTCTCTGAGTTTTCCCTCTGCTTCCTTAACCATAACCGAAAAATGCGGATTTGAAATATCTCCGAATATAAGAGCAACACTTTTGCTCTTTCCGCTTCGAAGATAGCTTGCAGAGGAATTTCCAATATATCCGAGCTCGTCGGCGGTCTTTTTTATAAGCTCGCGTGTTGGCTTTGAAATATCGGTTTTGCCTTTGAGTGCATGTGAAACTGTATTAATGGAATAGCCTGTTTTCTTAGCTATATCCGCCATGGTTACTTTTTTCATCGTTTTCCCTCTCGTGAAGAATTATTTTGTCTTTTCCGGTTTAAAACCAATTTCTTTTGATACGGCAGAGCCGCCGTATATTCTTACAGAGCAAATCTCGCTGTAAGAACCGTCAGCATTTACCATATCAACGCATAGCGTGTATTTTTTTCTGTTCTTGTCAATTCCGTAAAAACCGATATTGCTGCCGGAATTTTCTTCCTCTCCTGTTTCCTCGGCTGCGATTTCTGCTTCGGACTTTTTGAGTCTTATGTCCTCAAAACAAATTCTTACATACCCGTAACCCATTTTTTCCGCAAACCTGTACCAATAGTCAGTATACTCGGTTCCGTTCTCATCGCGCAGGCGGAATCTGAACGGTATTTCCTCATCGTATTCGCACTGCGCAAGATCCATGTTGAATTTCACCGAAATCTGCATCTGGGATGCCATCGGCACATAATATAAGTTGTTGAATTCCAGAAGTCTTCCTTCTCTGATGTCTGCCCAGGATTTTTCTATTCCGTATTTTTCAACGGTGAACTCTTCGGGTGCACTTTCATAAGCCTCAAGGAATTTATCGTTTACAAGAACCTCTTTAACTATTTTATGGTCACTCGTCTGAACACATCTTGCCGCAAGAATTACATACACCGTAATAATCAGCAGCAAAAACACCCATTTGATAAGCTTTCCGATTGTAAACCCCTTTTTCGGCGGTTCTTCGTTGAAGCTGTCAGCGTTCTCGTTTATATATTCGCTCAACCAAAAAACTCCTTCTTCCGTGAAATTATTACATTTTATACAGATTATAGCATTAATTAATGTAAAATGCAAGATAAATTTGTAAAATTCATATTTACAACTTTAATTATTTACTGTATAATGATAATATATATTATATCATTTATGAAAGGAGGCGGATTTCATGCCGACAGAAACCAAAAACCTTAAAAATATGCAGAACATTCAGCAAACAAAGTCCAAATACCGTTCGGCAAAAAAGGATGCCTCCAAAAGTACCATAAGCTCGAGCATCACCGCCGTTTCTCACGACGTTACTGTTAACAGAATAAACCTCATAAGCCGTTCCCGTGTCAACACCTCGTCAAGTTCCCGTCTTCTGACACCCGTTGATGCAGAAAAAAGGCTTTCGGGACTCTACGGCAGCACCGAGAACTCATCCCTCAGAAAAAGGAGAAAGCCGACACGTCATCTTACGCTTAAAGCTGCTCCGCGTGTTCCAACTGCTCCAAAAGATCCTGTAACCATAAAAAAGAACTGGCTTATAACCCAGACAAAGCTTCACATAAAGGCGCTAGATTTGCCGCTTATAGCAATAACCGGCATCCTCTGCCTTATAGGCATTTTTTCAATCTTCAGTGCAACTCATTCCTTTGAAACATCAAGATTTCTTTTAATACAGATTTTTGCAACCCTTATGGGCTTTGGCGTAATGACTGTGCTTTCGCTTATGGATTACCGCCAGTTTATCAGCAAATACCGTTTTATAATATTCCTCAATGCAGCAATACTGATATTCACTTTTCTGTTCGGTCAAAGTGTAACCGAATCTTCGAACGCAAACTGGATTGACCTTGGAATTATTAAAATACAGCCGTCCGAGTTTGCAAAGCTTCTGTTTATCTACAGCTTTGCGGTGCATTTGAGTCATGTTCGCGACAGACTAAACAAGATAAGCACGGTTCTGACGCTGTTTGTACATGCGGGACTTATTTTCAGTCTTGTTCTTCTGCAGAAGGACCTTGGCTCGTTTACCATATTTGTATTCATATTTATTGCCATGTGCTTTGCGGCAGGACTCTCCTTCTGGTATTACATAGCAGGTGCTTTTGCGGTAGTATGCGTTTCCCCCTTTATATGGTCAAGGCTGAGCGCCTATCAAAAGGACAGAATAATGCTGTGCTTTGACAGTTCAATAGACCCGACAGGTGTCGGAATAAGATATCAGCAGATGCGAAGCCAGACTGCAATCGGAAACGGTGGAATTACGGGTACTGGCTATCTTGAAGGTACTGTTACTCACGCCGTCAACGGGCATCTTCCTGCAAAGCATACGGATATGATTTTCTCCACCATATGCGAGGAATGGGGACTTGTCGGAGCGTTTATTGTACTTTTAATAACGGCCGTTCTGATTATCAGAATTATAAAAATATCACTTCAAAGCGACAATCTTACGGGTAAATATATCTGCACCGGTGTTGCCTCTATGCTGATGATTCAAGTTATTGAAAATGTCGGTATGTGCCTTGGCATTATGCCCGTTATCGGAATCACTTTCCCGTTTCTGTCCTACGGCGGCTCGTCCGTTTTAAGCTCATTTATTGCCATAGGCTTTGTTTTATCGGTTTGCACGCACGAAGAAAAGACTTTCTTCGGATAAGCTTTGGAATGGAGGATTAACAATGAAACACCATAAACACTTATCCATACTCTGTCTTGTAGTTGCAGTTATCGTACTGTTTGCAAAAAACAACAGTCTCAAAAGCGACATTGAAATGCTTCAAAATTCTCTTTCTAATGAAAGCAGCCGCCTTGAAACACAGATTTCATCTATTTATTCAAATGTTGAAAATCAACTCAAAAAACAGGCAAGCCTGCTTTCAGATGTGACATACGAAACAGGTGAACTTGACATAAACATCAGAACAGTCGATGTCTTGATAAGTGTTCTGCCAAAAGAACTTACAGAAAATATGACAGTCGAAATTTCTTTTGACGGAAAAACATCGATTGCCAACAGGAATACTGGCGGAAAATTCACTGCGGTATTCTCCGCAGGTCTGTTTGTTGATCACAACACTTATCCTCTTCTCACCATAAAATCCGGAGATATAACACGCACAGAATATCTTGAAACCGTACACATTTCAAATTTATGGGTAGATTATCTGCCTACAATAATCAAAGGCGATTTCGACCGTTGCAGTGCTACGCTTGATGACAATGGAGTGACAGTGAACGGTAACTTGCAGTTTGATTTCAGTCTTGCCAAAACCAATCACAACGTAAAATTCATAAATTATTCCGTGATAGCCGAAGCTGACGGAAAAGAAATAGCCCGCAAAGATTTAACGAAGGAAATAGAAAACAACCTGTCCGAAAACGCCTTTGAGGGTAACGTAACTATACCGTTTAAAGAAACTTATAACATAGCCGAAAGCGACAATGTTTCATTATATTTTTCTGCCGAAGACTCACTCGGATATATACATCACACACTTGCTTTCAGCTGGACACTTCCAGACAAAAACGGACGTCAGCCGGAACAGGCTGTCGCAGTCACCCGCTACGGCGGCGAATGGATAACAGACAAAGAAGGAAACATATTGTACGGCAAAGGCTTTTTAAACTGACATTTCACATCAATATGCATTATCCCGTATTTTATGCATAAACTATAACTGTATGCCCATAATGCTTTACGGAATTTATATCAGCAAAAAGAGACTGCTTCCCAAAAGCCCTCTCTCAGCAATAAAAGGAGAAACAAATGGCCTTATACATTATATTCGGCATTGTAATGTTCGGATTTTTAATATTCATTCACGAGCTGGGACATTTTCTTGCCGCACGTGCCTTTGGCGTAGGCATATATGAGTTTTCCATCGGCATGGGTCCAAAGCTTCTTTCAAAAAAGGGTAAAACGGGAACTCTCTACTCTCTCAGGCTCTTTCCAATAGGCGGATATGTCAGCATGGTTGGTGAGGACGAAGAAGTAACCGACGACGAGACGGCTTTGAGTGCAAAGCCTGTCTGGCAAAGAATAATTATAGTTGCCGCAGGCGCTTTCATGAACATTATGCTCGGTCTTGTAATTACTGCAGGTATTGTCATTTTCGGCGGAGATATCTATTCGGCAAAAATAGATTACTTCAACTTTGTTGACGAAACGGGAACGCGTGTCGAAATGGACTCGTGGCAAGGTCTTTATGAGGGTGACGAAATTCTCAAGGTCGGAAAACGCCGTATATTTGTCAGAAGTGACCTTGTGTATGAGGCAATGGATATAGCAGACACACCCGTAACACTGACTGTGCGCAGAGACGGAAAAACCGTAATTATAGAAAATTTTGTTTTCCCGACAAGTACGGAAAGCGGGGTTGTATTCGGGAACGCAAACTTCTTTATGCCGCAAGTTCTTGCAAAAACGCCGCTTGAAGTGGCAAAGCAGTCGCTCTTTCAGTCGGTTTCCGTGCTTCGCATGATCTGGGCATCGCTTATTGACACGGTAACAGGAAGATACGGAGCAGAAGCAGTTTCCGGCCCTGTCGGAGTTGTAAGTGAAATCAAGGAAACCGCTCAGTACGGCTTTGAATCGCTTATGTTCCTTGTTATGATTATTACAATGAACCTAGGAATTGTAAATCTTCTTCCGCTTCCTGCACTTGACGGCGGAAGACTTGTATTCTATATAATAGAGCTTATCAGGCGAAAGCCGATAAACCCTAAATATGAAAGCTATATTCACCTTGCAGGAATGGTAATACTTCTAACATTAATGGTATTTATAACCGCAAACGACATCGGAAAGCTTATAAGATAACCGAAAGGAACAAGACAGCAATGGAAAGACGAAAAACAAGAAGCGTAAAAATCGGAAACACGTGTATAGGAAGCGCACATCCCATACTCATACAGTCTATGACCTATTCAAAGACAAGTGACAAAGAAGCAACTCTTTCCCAGATTCTTCAGCTTGAAGATGCAGGCTGTGAAATTGTACGCTTTTCTGTTCCCGACGAAACTTGCGTAAAGAGCATTCCCTATCTCAAGGAGCATTCTCACATCCCGCTTGTTGCCGACATTCATTTCAATTACAAGCTTGCCCTTGCAGCAGCCGATGCAGGCATTGACAAAATCCGTATAAATCCCGGAAACATAGGCGGCGATGACAGAGTTAAAGAGGTTGCCGACAAATGCCGCAGCAAAAACATTCCGATACGAATAGGTGTAAACGCCGGCTCTCTTGAAAAGCATATACTTGAAAAATACGGTTCGCCTACACCGGAAGCGCTTTGCGAAAGTGCAATGTATCATGTAAAGCTGCTTGAAAAATTTGATTTTAACGACATTGTCGTTTCAATAAAATCCTCCACCGTTGAAAACACAATAAAGGCAAACCGACTGTTTTCACAGATGACAGATTATCCGTTGCACCTTGGTGTTACTGAAGCAGGAACAGAACGAACGGGGCTTATAAAGTCAAGCGTCGGAATCGGCTCGCTTCTTTGCGACGGAATAGGAGATACGCTCCGCGTTTCACTCTCAGACGATGTTGTAAAGGAAGTAAAAGCAGCTAAAGACCTGCTCCGCTGTCTCGGAATACGAAGCGGTGTAAAGGTTATATCCTGCCCTACCTGTTCACGCTGTACGCTTGACGTATTCGGGCTTGCAAAGCGTGTTGAAGAAGCACTCTCTGACAGCGAGCTTGACATAAAGGTTGCGGTTATGGGCTGTGCTGTAAACGGTCCCGGTGAAGCAAGAGAAGCGGACATCGGTGTTGCAGGCGGTGCATCTGACGGGGCTCTTTTATTCAGAAAAGGCGAAATTGTCGGCAAAGTTCCCTTTGACAATGTGTACGAAACTCTTTTGGAAGAAGCGGAAAAACTCGGAAAATAATTTTACAAACAAAGGACGAAGAAAATGGCGAAGAGTTTTCTTGAAAAGTTTTCAAAATATACGCCCTCAGACAGCGAGCTCGCGCTTCTGTCGGGTGTTATCGACTACAGCATAAAGCTCGACAAAGAGGCACGTATCATAAGCTGCAGCGTACGCTTTCCATCGTACGTTCCTTATGCTTCGCTTGAACGCATAGAAAGCTCAATCAAAGAAGCCTACGCGCTGTCTATAATGGAAATACATCCGTCCTTTGAAAACACGCCCTTTGATATTGCTTACATGGAGCATGTTTTCTACGAGTCAACAAGACGTGACATCATGGGAAACGGCTTTCTGACGGGTGCAATTCTCGAAAAGCTCGACGACTCTGAAATTTCCGCGGAAAACGGAACTCTTCACATATCCTTAAAGCACGGCGGAAAAAGCCTGCTTCTTGAAAAGGGATACGATAAGCTTCTCACGCAGATAATATTTGAAATGTTCGGTGAAAGACACGAAATTGATTTCTGCGGTGTAACCGAGCTTACATATGACGACCTTGATTTCAGCTACACGCTTCCCGAAATACCCGTTCCTTCATATCCCGCCGAGCAAAATACGTCTTTTGTTCAAGACGAAAACTCAAGCCCTGTCAAAAACAGTGCTTCAAAGAGTGAGAGCAACTTTTCTTTTGACTCAGACACCGGCATTGTTACAAGCGGCGGTATGATGTTTGATATTTCGGAAATTGACAACGTTTACAAGAAAATTAAAGACATAAATATTTCTCCCTTACGCTCTGCCGTTATGGGCAACGACCGTGTTACTGTTTGCGGTGAGGTTTTCGGCTACGAAAAGAAGCTGACAAAAAAAGGCGACAAGTGTATTGTTTCGTTTTATGTGACGGACAACGACTCTTCTGTCGTTGTAAAAATGTTCTACGAGCTTGAAAAGGACGAAGAATACGGCAAAATCTCAGACGGAAAATGCGTTATAATGAAAGGCTCATCACGGCTTGACAAATTTGACGGCTCGCCAAGCTTCAGTCCTGAAGCAATTGGCTTTATAAAGCGTGTTCGCAGAAAGGACAACGCTCCCGAAAAAAGAGTTGAGCTTCACCTTCACACAATGCTCTCAACAATGGATTCGGTTTTTGCCGTTCCCGATTTAATAAAAACCGTTGCACGCTTCGGTCACAAGGCTGTTGCCATAACAGACCACGGAAACGTTCAGGCATTTCCTGAAGTTCTTGCAGCTTACAGAAAGTTTAAAGGCAAATGTGAGACTGACCCCGGCATAAAATTCCTCTACGGGATCGAAGCGTATTTTGTAGACGACACGGCAAAGGCTGTATACGGCGACGGTGACGGAAATCTTGACGAGGACACTTTCTGCGTATTCGACATAGAAACAACAGGTCTTTCGGCAAAAGACTGCGAAATCACGGAAATCGGTGCAGTTCTATACAAAGGCGGAAAAGTACTTGACACGTTTGAAAGCTTTGTAAATCCCCATGTTCCGATAAGCGACGTAATAACCGAACTTACGGGAATTACAAATGACATGGTAAAGGACGCTCCCGACATATCCGAGGTTCTTCCCAAATTCCTTGAGTTTTCAAAGGGATGCGTATATGTTGCACACAATGCGACCTTTGACATAAGCTTTATTTCAAATGATGCGGAAAAACTCGGAATTGAATTTAAACCCACATACATAGATACGGTGTCGGTTTCGCGTTATGTGAATTCCGACCTCAAAAAGCATACACTCGACTCGATAGGAAAATACTTTGACCTTGGCGACTTCAACCACCACAGAGCCTTTGAGGATGCTCACATGCTTGCCCTCATTTTTGAAAAGCTCATAGACAAGCTCGCATCGGAGGGTATTCATACGCTTTCTCTGATGTCCGAGCGTATGAGTGAAAAGTGCGATCCGAAAAAGGTAAAGAGCTATCACCAGATTATACTTGTTAAAAATCTTGTTGGACTTAAAAACCTTTACAAGCTTGTTTCATACTCATACCTTGACTACTACCACCGTCATCCGCGTATTCCCAAAACCGTTCTCGAACAGCACAGAGAAGGTCTAATCATAGGCTCTGCATGCGAAGCGGGTGAATTGTACCAGGCAGTGCTTCTCGGAAAACCGTGGGCAGACCTTTGCGACATGGCAAAGTTTTACGACTATCTTGAAATCCAGCCGCTCGGAAACAACTCCTTCATGCTTGACAACGGTACGGTACAGAGCGAAGAAGCTTTAAAAGAAATAAACAAAACTATTGTAAAGCTCGGTGATGAGCTTGGTATACCCGTTGTAGCAACGGGAGACGTACATTACAACGAGCCTTGTGACGAAATTTACCGTCAGATTCTTCTTGCGGGTCAGAAATTCAAGGACGCCGACCGCCATATTCCGCTATATTACAGAACAACTGAGGAAATGCTCTCGGAATTTGATTATCTCGGTGAAGAAAAAGCATACGAGGTTGTTGTTACAAATACAAACAAAATAGCCGACATGATAGAGGACATTCTCCCCATCCCGGACGGCTCATTTACACCGCATCTTGACGGTGCCGAAGAAGAGCTTACCTCGAACTGCTACAAGCTTGCACATGAAATGTACGGCGACCCGCTTCCCGAAATAGTTGAAGCCCGTCTCAAACGCGAGCTTGACTCGATTATCAGCAATGGTTTTGCCGTTTTATACGTTATTGCCCGCCGACTTGTAAAATACAGCGAGGAAAACGGTTATCTTGTAGGCTCTAGAGGCTCGGTGGGCTCATCATTTGCCGCAACCATGGGCGGAATTTCCGAGGTTAATCCCCTGCCGCCGCACTATCTTTGCAGAAAGTGCAAGCACTCCGAGTTCTTTACCGACGGCTCGGTTGGCTCAGGCTTTGACCTACCGCCAAAGGCATGTCCTGTGTGCGGCACCGAAATGATGGGTGACGGACACGAGATTCCCTTTGAAACGTTCCTTGGCTTCCATGGAGACAAGTCTCCGGATATTGACCTTAACTTCTCAGGAGATGTTCAGGGTAAAGTGCACAAGTATACAGAAACCCTTTTTGGTACGGAAAACGTGTTCCGTGCAGGAACTCTCGGTACGCTTGCAGACAAAAACGCCTACGGATACGTTAAAAAGTATCTCGAAGAAAGAGGACTTACCGTAAACAAAGCTGAAGAACAGCGTCTTACAAACGGATGTGTAGGCGTTAAAAAGACCACGGGCCAGCATCCGGGAGGAATCATAGTTGTACCAAAAGAATATGAGGTTTATGACTTTACTCCTGTACAGCATCCTGCAGACGACCCGAACAGCAACATCATTTCAACACACTTTGCGTTCAAATTCCTGCATGATACCATCCTAAAGCTCGACGAGCTTGGCCACGATGTGCCTACAAAGTACAAGATGATGGAAACCTATACAGGACTTAATGTTCTTGACTTGCCAATGTATGACCCTGAGGTTATGGAACTGTTTATTTCCACAAAGTCGCTTGGTGTTACGCCCGATGACATCGGAAGCAATGTCGGAACGTTTGGTCTTCCCGAATTCGGCACGAAATTCGTCCGCCAGATGATTGAAGAATCAAAGCCCAAAAACTTCTCCGACCTTCTTCAGATTTCAGGACTTTCACACGGAACTGACGTATGGCTTGGAAACGCACAGGACTTGATTGCAAACGGCACCTGTACCATTTCAAATGTTATTGCTACCCGTGACAACATTATGGTTGGTCTTATTCAGTATGGACTTGAAAACGGCACAGCCTTCAAAATCATGGAGGACGTCCGAAAAGGACGCGGTTTAAAACCCGAATACATAGAAACCATGAAGGAACACGGAGTCCCCGATTGGTACATTGATTCCTGTCAGAAAATAAAATACATGTTTCCGAAAGCACACGCTGCAGCATACGTTATGTCGGCACTTCGCCTTGGCTGGTTCAAGGTTCACAGACCCTTAGAGTTTTACGCAGCTTTCCTTTCGGTTGCACCCGGAGGCTTTGAAGCTGAAATCTGCTGTGCAGGCAAAAAAGCCGTTCAGGATTTTATTGCGGAAACAGAAACCAAAATCCGCGAGAAAACAGCATCTCCCAAGGACGCAGATATGATTCCGACTCTGCAGATGGTAAACGAAGCATATGCAAGAGGAATTAAGTTCTTAAAACCCTCTCTTACAAAATCACACAGCACTCGTTTTCTTCCCGAGGACGGCGCAATACGCGTGCCGTTCAGCTCAATGGCAGGACTTGGCGAAAGTGCGGCAAAGGCGATATACGATGCGTGCAGTGAGGGTGAAATACTCTCGGTTGAGGATTTGCGAATGAAAGCAGAAATCGGCAAGGGCGTTATAGAAATAATGCGAAGAAACGGCGTTTTTGAGGACGTTTCCGAAACAAATCAGCTTGACCTTTTCGGAACAACGTTCGCATCGGAAGCACAAAGCACTCCCGAACCCAAGAAAAAAACCGCAAAAAAAGAAGAACCTGACTCGTCAGATAATGGTGAGAGCCAGATTTCGATGTTTTAATACATTTTAGTTTTCTAATTAAAAAAGATTTGCCTGCAGTGAGTGTAATAACCTCATTGCAGCTCTTTTTTATTACTTTGTGTTAGGCTATATTAAAGGAAATTTCCTCTCTTGTCGACCAAGATAGATGTGTTTGATGCTTTAGGCTCATTTTTTCGTACTTTTGTCCCGAAAGAAAAGTACCAAAAATTCTCCACTCAAAAAGAAGGGATGGCTCGATTTGGAGTTATGTTATCTTCTAAACTTAAAAAGCTTCACGATATTTCCGCTTCTCCGTTCCAAATCTCCGCCGACTTCCCTTCTTTCGCCGTGGCGGCTTATCTTCCCTCATCAGCTTTGGTTAATAGAGAAAATTCGTTTGAATTTGTGCGCTTGCGTTTATGGCGCACAAATGGAACAGGTCGCGTGCTGTATGAACAAACCAAAGTGTCCGCGCGGTTTAAAAGTTTTGCCAAGCTTTTTTCAAAAAGCGTAAATAGACGTTGTATAAATTAAGACTTAATTTGACAGGAAGTATCGTGAAATTGATGTTGTTTAAACATCAATTTCACCAATCAAAAGTTCTTGCCAAGCTTCTTTCAAGAAGCGGAGCATCTTAGGACAACTGCTGCAATTTCGGCTCTTGTGATGTTTCTTTCGGGATAAAAGCTTCCGCTTTCGTCGTTGCCTTTCAAAACGCCGAGATAATACAGTCTGTAGATGCTCTCTGCGTATTTCTCATCTTTGTCGACATCGGGAATTATAATTTCACTGTCATCCGTCAGTTCTTTTTCCAGAGCGCCGTCCATTATATATGCAACCTCACTCCTTGTTGCAGCTCTGCCGTATTCATCAAAATCGCCGTCTTTTATTATTCCCGAGCTTATTGCATATGACACATAAGCGTCATACCATTTTTCTCCGATACTTTCGTCAAACTCTGCTTCTTCGTTGCTTTTTGCCGCATGAAGTCTTGCCGCAAGTGCCACTGCTTCCGCAAGCGTGACATTTTCATAAGGGTCATAAATCCCCTTGTCGCGTCCCTTTACAAGTCCTTTGTAAAAAGCGGCGTTTACTTCATCGTAAAACCATTCGTCCGGAACAACATCGACAAATGCCGGCAATTCAATTATCATGTCTTCTTCGGGCTCAGGCTCAATCGGCTCGACCGTCATTTCGTTGTCTGTTTTCGGCTCAAGCAATTCTGCCTGTATTTTAACGCTGTAGCTCTCGCCGTGATAGTTTTTGGGGTACGCACAGTAGACCTTGAAATAGTACCTTCCGGCATCAAGCGTTATTTTGTCTTTAAGCGAATTGTATGTATCAAAATGCGATATCACGCTGTTTTCATCGGAAAGCGTGAATCTGAAATGCTCGTTTTTTTCTGCAACCGAATCGGAAAAAGCTATCTCAACTTCACTCTTTCCCGAAAGCTCAAATACGTAAACATCTTCGTCTTCTTCTCTTGAAAGATTCGCTTTATACGTCTTGCCAAACTCAACCTCATCAGCCCTTGATGAGGTATTATTATTTTCACTCTCAAAGCCGTCTGACTCAAAAACCTTTACCCAAAGAGAATACATAGGGTCTGTATAGTCCTCGAAATTGGATACGCTTACATAATATGTTCCCTTCGAAAGACCTACACGCTGAATGTAATATTTTTCCGGATTGTTCAGTATAAAGGAACGCTCGTGAAAAGGCTCGCCGCTTTCGTCATAATATGCAACCGTTTTAGCATCGGTACAATTTATTGCAATCAGAGCATATCCGTCATGCGGCATTTCAAAAGTATAATAGTCCGTATTATCTCTTGTTGTAACTGCGCCGAAATAGGTTTCTCCAAGCTCGGCTTTTCCGGCATCCGAAATCTCGTTTGCCGGCTGCTTTTCTACATAATCATGCTGAGTAAAGCCAAAATTCACATCAAATCCGACAGTTGAAAACAGCTCTGCGTTTGTAACCGTGAGAGTATACTCGCCTGCCTCAAGCCCTTCGGCAACCACAAGGCTTTCACCTTCATCATCATAATAATAAACCTCGGACAGAATTTTTCCCTTGTCGGAAATTTCAATTTCAAGCCTTGGCTTTCTCGAAAAACCTGTATCTTCGGTAAATAAAACGTTTTCAAAAGTAAACGTCCAAATACCGTTTTCGTCTGTTGCAAAGGTGTATTTCACCGAATCCTCCGCTTCAAGTACAGCCGAGTGTTTTTCGCCGATATCAACATCAAACTTTTGTGTTTTTGCAAGCACTCCGAGAGAAAGTGCTAACAGCAACATCAATACAGCATACAGTTTTTTCATTGTTTCATCCCCCGTTTATAAGGTATTCAAATTCCTGTCAATCGTTTATCTTTATTTCCATTCCGTTTATAGCGCGAAGCCCGTATTTAAGAGCATTATATGCAGTTTTACGGGTATCCTCGTCCTCGGACAAAAGCTTCTCCTCAAGACATCTGTAAAACTCTCCTGCAAGAGTTTTGTCTTCTCTGAGAGCTGTATTGTTAAGCAGCGGCACCGTCTCATCGCAAACTTCAACATAGCATAGCTGCGGCAAAATTCGCTTTACAGAATCCGAATCAGCAAAAAAATCTTCCGAGGTTATTCCGCTGAATGTAAGTCTCAGCATTGTGTCATCACCAAAATCCGAACACGCCTTTATGATTTTGTCTGCGCTGTCAGCAAAAGAAACAGCACCCGTAACGTCGCACTCTGCTTTCTCATATCTCTTTGAGCAGAATCTTACGCGTCTGAGCGATACATTTCCCTTTTCGATTTCTCCGCAGATTGCACCCTTGATGCCTGTCTCATTAAAGCTTCTGCCCTCAAGACAGCCGCTGTAGGCATAATAAGTTGATCCTGCACAAAGAATGTCCGTACCTTTATGAATGTGACCAAGTGCTGCATAGTCAAGTCCGCTGTCGCAAAGCTGAGTTTTTGTTATATTGCAGTAATACGATCCCTGAACATCGAGGTCACAGTGTGCGGCAAGTATGTTTATTCTCGATTCATCATTTACGCGAAAACCCGACATCACATCTGTCATAAATGTATCGCTTGTGAAAGCGTATCCGTATACAGTTGTGTTAATTTCGGGAAAATCAAAGGAGGTTATTTCCGGGCTTTTGAAAATATATACGTTTTCAGGCCATTCGATAAGTGCATAAGGTGATGACGCATTGTACGGGTCATGATTTCCCGGAGCAATTACAAAACGGCAGGAAGGCATTGCCTCCATATGGCGCTTTATTTCCAGAGACGTGTCCTTTGTTATACATTCATCGTCAAACAAATCACCCGATATTACAAAAAGCTCGCATCCGCTTGTTTTTGCACTCAACATAAGCGAAGCAAATGCACTTCTGAGCGAAAGCCTTCTCTTTTCGGAGCTTGCAGCATCAAGAGAAGTAAAAGGCGAATCAAGATGTATATCGGCACAGTGTATAAATTTCATACTTTTTCTCCATATATTTTATAGACGCACAAACGCGTTTCTATGTTCCCTTACGGGTACATACAAATAATACCACATACGCCTTTCTTTGTCAAACAAAATCCCCATTACAAAGCAAAAAAGACGGCACTAAAACCGTCTTTTAAAATTGCTTGTGATAAATAGAACAAATCAGTCGAGATTGAACTTCTTCTTAAACTTATCAACTCGTCCGCCTGCGTCAACAAACTTCTGTTTGCCTGTGAAGAACGGATGGCACTTGGAACAGATATCAACTCTCAATTCCGACTTTGTCGAACGGGTTGTAAATGTTTCACCGCAAGCACACTTAACTGTTGCTTCTACGTATTCAGGATGTATTCCCTGCTTCATTTGATTTCACCCCTTATCAGTTTCGTTATAATCAAGCATTTGTTATTATAACACACGAAAACGCGAATTGCAACATTTATTTTTCGGAAATTGAAAATATTTTGTAAACACGTTCTTTTTTAACAACTTTTAAAGCCTCTGCACTATGCTTCGACAAATAAATCCCGAAACATATGCTAATATAAACCCAAAGGACGCAAAAACGAAAGGAAGATAATAATGCAGACGGCTTCTAACATTCCAAATAATCCGGAAAACCCTCGTGTCGTGAAAAACAACCGCATCTCAAAGCAAATTCCTTTTAAAAATCTGAAAGCAAAAACAAGGTATTATGTTTCGGCTTTTTCAAAAAGCCTTGACGGGAGCTTTGTACAGCTGAATATTCCCGAAAACATCAGAAAAAATCTCAAAAATGCAATGTATGTTATTACAGGGCTTATGTTCGGACTTATCCGTCTGACAGGCTCAATGCATCCGTTCGGGCTGTCATTCTTCTCGGCGACGTCAGGAAACAGCGCTTTATATGCATTTCTCGGTGCTGCACTATCTTGCGTTTTCAACCTCAGCAGCATGATGATACATTTTACAACTCTGACGCTGATGTACATACTTCGCAGAGCTTTTACTATGGGCAGATTTAACGAACCGCGCATCATACGCATGTGCGAAAGCACAGCTTGCTCGCTGTTTATCCGTATTGCCCAGATGACCTCTCAACGCTTTTCGGGACAGGCAGTTTTTGACACACTCGTTTTTGTTTGCACCTGCAGTGCATGTACATATCTTTTTTCAGGTGTTGTCGGAGAAGAACGTAAACAAGTTTCGTCAAGCTCATATATGCTATGTGTTTTGTCTGTGCTTTTTTGCACGGTGCTTGCCCTTGAAATTATTCCTTTGTCATTCATATCACTTGGTCTTGTCGCCGCAGTTGTTTTCACTCTTATTTTCGCAAAGACCAACGGTGCGCTTTATGGGTGTGTATGCGGATTTATCTGCGGTTTTGCATCGGGCAATTCTGCTTTGAGCGCAAGTCTCGCAGCAGCCGGACTGATATCGGGCTCTTTTTTCTCATCGGGTCTTTTGTTTTCACCATTACTGTTTGTTGTAACCGCCGTTCTATCATCGGTGTATATATCGGGTCCCGATGTGCTCGGTAAAAATTTGCCTGAAATAATAATCGGTGCTTTTGCATTTATACTTATATCCGGACATATATCCGATTTTTTCAGAGTCACTCCCACAAGAAAATCTCCGCAAAAACGTTCTCGTCCTCTTGAAAAAAGTGAATTTCACAGCATTTCCGGCTCACTCTCAAGTCTTGCCGGTACATTTTTAAAGCTGTCAGAGCATTTCCGTCACCCAAGTGTCGCGGAAACCTTTGACATCATTGACGATGCCTTCTCGTCGGTGTGCAGTACCTGTTCGATGAGCAGTCTGTGCTATGCAAAAAAGCAAACGGATATGAGTGATATAAAGCAAAAGGTGCTTGCCGTACTCCACGAAAACAGGCTCTCACGCGAATATCTCTCAAAACTCCTGCTTGAAAAATGCATACACTCGGAAAAGCTGTGCGAATGCATCAATAAAGAGTACACAAGCCTTGCCTACAATCATTTTCGTGCAAACCGCACAGGAACTCTCGCTTCTCATTACAACGCAATTTCGCACCTCATACGCTCAACCGAAAAGCAGCAGGAGGAAAACCGCGTTCACGACGTTCATCTCGAAAAGCTGATAGCAAAAGCTCTGAAGCAGGGCGGCATCCCTTTTACCGACGTTTTTGTATTTGGCAAACGTACCAAAGACATTGAAGTTCACGGAATACAGGCAGACCGTATTCCCTGCAGTGCAAGCGAGCTTGCAACGTATCTTTCAAAGGAATGCAAAATGAAAATTTCGGAACCTGATTTTGACATATCTGACGCATCCGACATGGTTATGCATCTTTCACGCAAGCCCATTATAGCTATAGAATACGCAAAAACAAGCCATGCAAAATCCGATGCAAATGTTAACGGAGACACCGTGAGCTTTTTTGATGCACCCGACGCGCATTTCTTCTATTCCCTTATTTCCGACGGGATGGGCAGCGGCTCGGATGCTGCTGTAACCTCGCGTCTTTCAAGCATATTCCTCGAAAAGCTGCTCACCGCGGGAACTGCAAAAAACGTAAGCCTTGAAATGCTAAATTCCTTGCTCTTGTCAAAAAATGACGAAACTTTTTCCACGGTTGACCTTCTTGAAATAGATCTTTTAAATTCGTCGGCGTGCTTTGTAAAGGCAGGCGCCGCACCCTCGTTTGTCCTTCGGGCTTCAAAGCTTTACAAAATAGCTTCGTCAACACCTCCTGCGGGAATTATAGACTCATTCAGTGCCGAAAGTACAAAAATCCCGCTTGAGAAAGGAGATGTGATAATCTCTGTTTCCGACGGAGTTATTCAGTCGCCGGATGATGCTCTCTGGCTGTCGGAGCTTATACACATTGACACAAAAGACGATCCTGCCATGCTTGCAGCACAAATCCTTGAACGGGCAAAGGTTATAAATGCAAGAGAAGACGATATGTCCGTAAGTGTTGTAAGAATAAAATAACAAAACGGGAAGAATGCCAAAAACGTTCTTCCCGTCATTCTTTTTCCCAAAACCTTTTAACTTGTCCGACAAGCTCATCAAGCGAAGAAAATCTTTTTGCGTACTTCCACGCTTCGGGAAAGCTTCTTCGATGTGTCATATTGGAATATCTGTCGTCCGCAAGCACGACAAAGCCTTTGTCGCTTGCCGTTCTTATCACTCTGCCGCCTGCCTGGAACACACGGTTAAGCCCTGTGTATGTGTAAGCGTAATGATACCCGAGTCCCGTTCCTATGCTTTTGTCAAAATGTGTCCTTAAAAGGTCGCGCTCAAAGCAAAGCGACGGCAGCCCCGTACCGACAATAACAGCACCCGAAAGTCTTTCTCCCGTAAGGTCAACGCCCTCTGAGAAAATACCTCCGACAAGTGCAAAAGCTATAAAAGTGTGGGTGCTCTGAACTTTGAAATTTGCCAGAAATTCATCCTTTTCCTCCTGTGTCATGTTAGGAGACTGCGAGGCAGTCTTTTCATCAGGATATAAAGACATATACATATTAAGACATTCCGTCATGTAGCTGTACGAAGGAAAGAACGCCATGTAATTTCCATGTCTGGCATTGCAGACCTCATGTATCAGCACGCAAAGTTCTTCAAGGCTGTTTTCTCTGTCCTTATACCTTGTGGAAATGCTCTTGTACACACAGCAAAGCAGGTTCTCTTTCGGAAACGGTGACGGAATACACATTTTTTGGTCTCCGTCGTTTTCGTCATAACCCAGCATGGATAGAAAATAATCATACGGTGAGAGCGTTGCCGAAAAGAAAATACAACTTCGCGCCTTTTGAGAAGCAAGCTTTATAAGCGGTGACGGATCGGCACAGAAAAGCTTTAAAGAGATATTATCTCCGTCTCTTTCTGCGTAATCCTCGTAGCAATGATTGAATACACTTTCCATATCAAATATTTCCACAAAAAAGGAAATCTCAAAAAACACTTCAAGTGTTGCTTTCTTTATTTCCTCATGCCCGTCCTCTGACAACATCTGCCTGTAGGCTTCGCAAAAATCTCTGAAAGGACGCATTTTGTTTTCGTCAAGCACAATCCTTGCGTTGTCCTTTTTCGCTTCAAGCAGGGCTGACCTGAAATATTCAAGCACCGATATGCATTTTTTAAGTCTCGTTGGCAGCTTTCTCATTCTGCCGAATTTTTTGACATAGCCGCCAAGCTTAAACAGCGAAAGCTGTGCGGAAAACATATCTCTTGCCCTGTCAACAAGGTTATGTGCCTCGTCACATAGCACAATATAATCGCCGCCGTCACTGAAATAGCGTGCAAGATGCGCCTTGGGGTCAAAGAAATAGTTGTAGTCGCCTATTACAATATCGCAAAACTCCGACGCGTCAAGCTGTAGTTCAAACGGACAAACCTTATGCTTTGCCGAAATTTCATGTACCTTTACAGCATCAATTCTTCCAATTTGAGACACAAGCTCAAACAGTGCCTCGTTTACTCTGTCATAATGGCCGTTGCTGTATTCACATTCGCTCGGCAGGCAGTTTTTTTCAAACGGGCATATCCGTTCCTTTGCCGTAAGGTGTACGGTTTTCAGACACATTCCCTTTTCTTTAAGCAAATCCGAACAGTCGCACGCAGCCATTGCTCCTACTGTTTTTGCGCTAAGATAGAATATTTTTTCTCCCAGATCTTCGCCAAGTGCTTTCACGGACGGAAACAGCGCAGACACGGTTTTACCGATTCCCGTCGGGGCTTCTGCGTACAGCTTTTTACAGTCACGGATATTGCGATAAACTTTAGCACAAAGCGCTCTCTGCCCTTTTCTGTAATCGCCAAACGGAAAAGCAAGCTCACGTGCCGTTCGGTTACGCTCAAGCTTATGCTCATACACAAGCTTTGACCATACGCAGTGGCGCGACATCAACTCATGAAACCACGTATGAAGCTGTGTAAAGGTGTATTCCCGTTCTATTTCCTTTGTTTCGTCTTTTGTTGCATTGTAGTAAGTCAGGCGAAGCGTAACAAAATTGTGCGAGTTTTCAAGGCAGTACATATATCCGTAGCACATAAGCTGTGCCGAATATGCCTGTATGCTGTCCCATTCAAGCTCATCTACTCTTCGTGACGTTGTTTTAAACTCGTCTATTATGCTCGCATCCCCATTCGGATAAACACCGTCAAGAATGCCTGTTATGTCGTAGGTGAATCCGTCACATTCTTCTTCGGTCTGCATTCTGTATTCGCTCTTATAACCGGCATACTGTTTTTCGCGTTCTTTCTGGAGCTTTTTGTGTATTGCAATGCCTTTGAGCATTGCTTCACCCGAGATGTCTGTGCCGCCTGAATATATGCTTCCGCTGCGGAAAATGAATTCGCACATTTCTCTGACGGATATACGTACTATTTTTGTGTTTTCGTCAAACTCGTATTTCATGCGGCACCTCCTTTTTTCTTTAATTATACTACACCGATGCACTTTTGTAAAGAAAAAGCTCATAACAAAACTGCGGCATTTCTGCCGCAGTTTCAACTCTAACAATGCTTCAAAATACACTTAAACTTCCAAGTTGAAATACTCTTTCATGAACTCTCGTACATCTTTCTCAACACCATTTGTTATGAGATTTGACAATTCACTCGCCTCTCTCGGCGTAAGATAATTAGAGTCAAGAACTAAGTATTCTATTTCATCAACTTGTTTATCATAATATGTACTTACATAATTCTTATCTATAAAGTTACCCTCATTTGCATCTTTTATAAGACTGTCGACACAATCTACAATGATTGAACGAATATAAATATGCTTGTCATTTGTCATTGGAATCGCAACAAGCTGTCTGTATCCGCGGTCCAGCTTTTCCATCATTTCTTCGCTGTTGGGATTTACAGGCTCTGTTGGTCCTCCACCGGTGCCGGGGTCGCTTGTATCGGGTTCGGTGTATCTTGCATAAAAGCTTGTGTCCTTGGTAATCGGATACTTATTGAAGTTTACGGCTGTTTCGTTTTCAGCAATACTCTCATTTGTGAGATACCATCCGCTAAACTTCATATCTCCAAACTTAGGATTAATATTCGGCTTTGAAGCATACTTTCCGCTCGGAATCTGCTGAGTTTCATGAACCTCGTCCCCGTTATAGAAGGTTACTGTATAAAGCTTTGCAAACACAGATTCATAGTCAACATTTCCCTCAACTATTACACTTGCAACATCAACTATCTGAGAATCGTCATTTCCCTTTACCTTCCATCCCATAAACGCATATCCGTTATCGGGTACAGGTTTTATTTCGGGTGGAACGGCCGTATCTCCGATTACAACAACATCGGTTGCTCCGTACTGCTCGCCTTTGTTGAAAAATCTGATTTCAGCAGTAAGGGGTTTTACAGGCTCAATTGTAAACTTCGCAAGCAAATCTGCAAGCTCATATCTCTTAATAGGCACTGTTGCTCTGAAGGTGTTGTTTTCCTCCAATGGCATTAAATAATTGTTTACTATGCCGTAAACATAGTCAACAGCCCATGAACCGATTTCGTCTGTAATTGTACGCGTTGTAGGTAAATCGTAAGGCTTTGCCAATCTGTATACGATTGCGCAAACCTCCTGTCTTGTTATGTTGTTCATAGGTGCGTATGTGCCGTCACCATAGCCGTTTACTATGTCTGCTTTCTGTGCGGCAAGCACGTAGGGGTAAAACCAGTCCTCCGCTTTTACATCGGAAAAGCCTGCTGCACCCACATAGTCGGTAATACCAAAGGTAAGACCTACCATTTTTGCCATTTCGGCTCTTGTAACCTCGCCCTCAGGTCTGAAAGAGCCATCCTCGTAACCGTTAAGCACGCCGTACTGCGACAGCTTATAAACGCTTGCAGCATATGGCGCATCTGCCGGAACGTCTGTGTATACAATGCTTTGCGTTTCCTCCAAAGCAAAAGCTGCTAAAGAAAGCAATGCACAAATTAATACCGAAACAAGCAGAAGTTTGCTTATATATTTCATATTTTTTCCTTTCTCCTGACATAATACACAAAGCAGGCGAAGTCCCGCCTGCTCTGCATAGTATGATTACATTTAATCACTCATGGTTGCGGAAACCGTTCTGGAAATCTCAGCTGTATTTCCTCTGAATTCAACATTCTTGGTGTTGTCTTCATCCATAATCTTGTCAAATACATAGTCAACAGTGATATTTGCATTTTGGTCTTCGTATGCAAATTCGAGGAGTTCAACAACCTTGTCGTAATCTTCGCCGTCAACAAATCTGTTGAACTTGCTGTCAATGTACAAATCAAGTATAGTTGCCACTCTTGCACCGACCTTGGAAAGTGCCTTGTCGTATGCAAGCTCGGGGTATCTGTTTTCAAGTACTCTGTCGATATAGTATTCAACATCCTTATTGGTTATGTTTTCTACCTTTCCGACAATCTTTTCAAAGTCGCCGCTTGCAAGAGCATCTGCAAGAATGTCATTGTAAATGTCCTCTATATCATCCGGTATTCCTTCAGTAGCATAGGCATTTGCGAGCGATATAAGAAGATTTGTATAGTGAAGTACTCTTTCCTCATGTTCACGAAGAACGTTTTCTATGTCTTCGAAGTCAACCTTGTCGAGATACCACAGGAATGTATCGTCAAGAAGAACTGCGGCAGACTTTACAAGTCCGTAGTAATCTGCAAACTCCTTAACAGCGTAGCCTGAGCCGACGTTTGTATAATCGTGGTCTGTTCTGAGCTCTGTAAAGAGTTTTTCAGGGTTCATAAGATTGATAAGGTCATCAATATATGGATTCTCCTTGACATACTTATCATAAGCATCACCGGGTCTGCCTGTGTTGTCATCAACAAATCCACAAGCCTTTTCGTACTCTTCAAGAGCATATTCGTAAATAGGAACATAAATCTCGTGAATAGGATTAAAGTTGATTGTAACACCGCTGTTTACATATCCGACTTCTCCGTTTTCAGCCTTGGCAATAGCTGCCTCGAGCTGACCAAGATAGTCCTTGTGGCTTCTCTCGTAGATAGGTCTTGCAATATCAAGAGGAAGCTCGTTAAACGCCTTTTCAGGAAGTCTGGGCTTGATATACTTGTCAACAAGACTGTCAAAATCAAGAGTCAGGGCAAGCTTATAAAGCTCGTCAATTATTATCTTGTTTCCGGAAGTTACTTCAAACTGTTCTTCCGTTGTAATCTGCTTCTTGAACTTATCAACCTCTGCAAGAGTTTCGTCTACGGCGTCATATCCAAGATCCTTTACAAATTCAAGTATGTTGTCCATCGAGAGAATTGTCTTTACAAGCTCCTGAACAAGCTCCTGCCCATGTTCATCTTCGTGATGCTTTACAATGTAGTCAAGCACAACAAGAATAATCTCTTCGTCAACATGACCTGCATTGCCCATCTTTTCAAGGATGGCATCAATCATTTCTTCAACGATTTCAACGCCGTCGCCTACTCCGTCTTCATCTTTATCGGGAAGCTTTTCAAGATTTACAATAAATCTGTCGATAACGCCGTCACGGAAGATGTGGTCTTTTTCATTATCACCTGCACAGAAAATATCTATAATTTCCGTGAAGTCGATTTCCTGTCCGTCTTCAACTTGAATTACGGAATCAACATATGCCTTGATTGTTTCATCACACTTGTTTTCATCGGTGATAACTCCATACACCGTGTCATAAACCAATTCATAAACAGAACCGCTTGTATTATCAAGCACATAGTCGCCGTTTACATCCGGAGTTGAAAGCATATTAATCGCTTTTGTAATAAGCTCTGCTTTTCTTGCGGCATCGGAAATATATGCGTTAATCGCCTTTGTCAGCATCTTGCTGTCGTTGGAGTTTATATCACTCTTAAGAGTGGTGATAACCTCATCAACAAGCTTTTTCTTAGCGCCTGCCGCAATTCCGGCATCGGAGTTAATATAGTCGGCAACTACAACCGCAATAAGATGTCTTCCGGTTGGATCTGCAAGCAACTCATCAAGGTTATCACCCAAATCGTCACTTGTAAACGCTTCATCAAGATAGTTATTTATAACAGTCTCACGGATTGTTCCATCATTTTTGAGTATACCTGCTATGCTTTCCTTAATCTTGAGAATGTCCTCATTGGAAGCTTTAGTAATAACCTCTGTCTTTACATTGCCTACAACCTCGGCGGTAACAAGGGAGAGGAATGCTGTCTTATTAGCTACAACGGTTGCTTCATCAAGAGCACTAATAACACTTTCCTTCATGCTTGCGAAGGTTGTTTTGTCAAGCTGTGCAACAAGAGTTGCATAATTGTTGTCGATATCTGTTGCAGTAAGCTTGTTCTGAATGTAGTTCTCTGCATAGGCTTCAATTGACGCATATGTGAGAGCATCAACCTTTGCATTGATATCGCTTCTGTAGGTGTTAACCTGCTCCTCTGTTATATTTGCCTTAGCTTCTGCAATCTTGTCGGGCGTTGTTTCCTGTACAATCGTATTATCAATTTCAAGGTCAACTTCGTCTGCAATCTTCTTCTCTACCTTTGCCTTTGCTTCCTCTTCGGAAAGACCTTCGGAGAGAATATAAGCCTGAACTGCTGCATCATAATCTCCGCTGTCCTTAGCATCCTGAATTGCATCCGCTACAAGAGAATCACGCTGAGCTTCTATTTCGGAAATGATAATACTTTCAATAAAGCTATCCTCTACAGGAATTGTGCCATCTTTGATATAAGAAGCAATTGTCGCATTGTCAAGTCCCTTGAGCTCTGTCTTTACAAGTGAAAGAACGGTGTTTTCGGGAATGGAAATTGTTCCGTCCTTTACAAGTGCAAGAAGTTTATCGGAAGGCACCTTGATAGGCGAGTTTTCTTCCTTAATCTTTGCGAGAATTGTCGCATCGGGAATCTGATTCTGATAATCCTTGATATAACCGAGAAGGTCGCTTGCGGAAAGCACAATCAAGGGATTGTCTCCCTGAATATAGCCGAGAATCTGCTCGTTTGAAATTTCAGCTATATGGTCAAGTGCAAGCTGACGGATTTTTGCAGGATCATTGAGGTTTGTTACATATGTATCAATGAGATTTTCCTGCTGTTCGGGAGTAAGATCATTAAGGAACATTTCTTTAAGCTTGTTCTTAAGATCATCGCCGCCTTGATTCAGTGTCTCTTGCGCAAGAGATTTGATTGTTGCCTTGAAGGTAGGATCGTCTGCAAGAAGCTCTACCATGCTGATAACGAAGTTTTCGTCATCAAGAGCAGTTATAATTCCGCTTTCCACAAATGAAAAGTCGTTTTCTACGAACTCTACTATAATAGCAGAAAGCTCTTCGTTGCTCAGTTTTTCAATCTCTGTCGTAATTTCACTCTTGAATTCACCCGCCTTAACCTTTTCAATGGCAAGCTTTGTTACCATATCAATCATTTCAGGGTTGGGATGGTAAATAAGCAGGTCTTTAATTATTGTTTCAAGAAAGTCGTGGAAATCTGCTTCATGGTCCTTACAATATCTTATAAACGCCTCGTTAAGAAGATTTCTGAGTTCTTCCTCTCTGTCGGGAATTCCGTTATTATCAGCATCAGTTTCGTCTGTAAGACTCTGTCGTACATATTGCTTGATAACATCGGAAAGAGCAGTAAGGTCGTTTTCGGCAATATTGTGCGCTGCCTTTTCAAGTGTCAATATTGTATCATCCTTGTTGTTATCAAGCATGCCGTTTACAAGCTTTCCGAGCTGTTCGGCAACTTCCTTTTCATTGCTTTCGTTTACATTTGTAAGATACTTGGTAAGAAATTCATTTATACTCTCTGCAGCGGCATCTCCCTGGAAGTAATTGGAGAGATACTTGTCAATAAGCTTTGCAAGGTTCTCCTCACCGATGACTTTTGCAAACTCGATAGTCTTATCTATATTGAGAATTTCCTTGCTGTTATTTGCCATAAAGCCATACTTTCTGAGCTTGTCAAAGAGCTTATCTTCAACGTCCGACACTTCATACGCTTCTGTAATGAAGCCCTCGTTCATGAAGATTGCATCCTTAACGGCAGTAAGGAATCTGCCTTCTTCGGGATTCTCCTCGTCTATCTCATAAGGAACAGTTGCCTTAATCTCAAAATCGGGGAATCTTTCTATAAACGCATTTGCATTTATACGTCTTGAAGTGAGATATACGTTAGTGTCTGTTGTAATTTTTGCAGTTTTGTCAAAGTCCACAAGCTTAGCTGCGTCTGCAGAAAGCTCTGTCCATATCCACTCACCTGAGCCTGCTGCAGTTTCTACCCATTTGCCCTGAAGGTCTTTTTCAAACCAGGTATGGGCAATTTCGTGAACATAATTAAGTGTTGCATACTCATCTGCAACAGATGCGTTTCTTTCAAAGCCCTTTTCTACACGTGTCCATGCGAGTATGTCTTTATTGTATACTCCTGCCGCGTATTCCTTTTCGCCGTCAATGGGTGTGTTATACTGAACATAGATTGTTGCGTTTCTGGGGCCGAGATCGTCATCAACAGAGTCGATGAAGTTGACCGCACATTCCATGTACGCGTAAAGGGTGATATCCTTTGTTACGGTAATGGTTGATGTTGTAACGGGTGTTATTGTGTCATCCGCATTCTTTGTGTACCAGTACTTGAAGGTTGTGCCGTTTCTTACGGGAACTCCGACAGAGCCTGCCGCAGGAAGAGTTACAACTCCGTTGTAAACAGTTTCATCTTCATTATCTGTCCACTCAACAATTTTTGTTGTACCGTTTTCGTCTTCTTCAATCTCTCTGAAGTCACCGGCGTAGTCTACAGTATATGTAACCGTATAAGGAACCGGTGTCTTTTCAAATACAGCATACAGCTTAATGAGAGGTGTGCTTCCGTCTACCGGAACAGTAAAGTCAAATTCCGCACCCACATCACCTATAAGGTTGCCGTTTTCATCAGCTAAAAACGCACCTGCTTTTGCTTTTTCAAGCGTCCAGTATCTGAATGTGTATGTGTTTTCGTTATCTGCATCCAGCTTGGGATTTTCGGGAACGATGATACAATCGCCCGTATTTACGCTCTGTTCGTTATACTGCTCTGTGTAAGTATCGTATTCGTCAATTACTCCGTCGCCGTTTGTGTCGGTTGTTGCAGTATCATCAAGAGTGCC
The DNA here is from genome assembly GCA_045540015.1 of Eubacteriales bacterium. Classification (GTDB taxonomy): domain Bacteria; phylum Bacillota; class Clostridia; order Oscillospirales; family CAG-382; genus UMGS1387. Next base: position 103,628 of record JAZQGP010000013.1, on the reverse strand, counting down.
GTCTTTGTTCTTATCATAAATAAATTTTACAACATTCTCAAGAGGCGCTTTGCGGTATACAGCGTAGAATGTCTTATTCGGAACGTTTATTGTCGTTACCGACAGATCAACCTTTGCTCCTGCACCTACAAGATTATCTTTCTCATCGATTACACCGTCGTTGTTAGTATCTTCAGCTTCAAATCCGCCGTTATTTACAGCATCTTCCGTCCAATACTCAAAAGTATATTCGTAACCGTTATAGTTATATCCGGGAACCATGGGAATTCTGTCGGTTTCAAGAACGGCTCTGGGAATTGCATACTTTGTAGGGCTTATTGTGTCGGGTATATTATTTACATCTGTGTATACAAAAACAACAGGGTATCTTAAGTTGCGAACAGGATAGAGTTTTATATCATTCTCGCCTGCTTTTTCTCCGAATTTGAACAGTTTGTTTTCATCAAGGTCTACCTGATTCTTTTCAGTCGACCATCCGAAGAAATAGTATTCCTCAACATGCTCGGCAAGAAGCGCCGGGTCGGAAGCGGGTTTTGTAACTGTTTCGTCGGGCTTGTAATAATATATCTGTTCTTCGTCACCAACTTTAAAAACATTGAGCATGCCAAATTCATAGAAAGTGACAGCGGTTTTGTCCTTGATTAAAGGATAAAGGTCAATATTATCTTTGCCGATTACGGTATCAAAGTTAAATGCTGTTGTTCCGTCGGTCGTCCATCCGTCAACATACTGCTTTTCTTCATCAGCAATTGCGGGATATGCTTCCTCTGTTGCCTTGTTTACGCCGTCGGGAATAATATACTGGGTTTTATATACTGTTGTTCCATCCTCTTCGTAGAATGTAATTACAGTTTTATCTTTAAATATTGCCTCAAAGGAAACGTTTTGCTTATTTGTCTTTATATAATCCTTGATGTAGTCTTCGAAATCGTCTGCTGCAATTTCATCATTTGTATCTTTATTCTTCCATCCGAAGAAATACTGTTTTTCTTCATCAGCGGGAGTAAAGGTGGGAATTGTACCCTCAATAATTTTTCCTGTGTTATTTCCAACCTTAACAGTTGTTTCTGTATTTCCACCAACAGCAACAAATGTCACTGTTGAGAAGTCGGATGTAAATGAAGCATAAAGCTTATAAGGATTATTTGCTTCTGTCATTGCATAAGGATAAGTAATTACATTTCCTGCATCTGCATCAGCTTTACTCTCTGCCCAGCCAACGAACTTTTCGTCAAGCGTTCCGTTATCTATTCCTTCATATGAGGGATTTTGCGGAAGCTCACTTTCAAGAAGATTGTGTGTAGGCTTATCAAAATTATCTGTATAATACTGCTCAGGAGCAATATCGTATTCGTCTACAACACCGTCGCCGTTTGTATCACTTACAGGCGTTTCATCATAAACACCGTTTTTATCTGCATCATGGAAATACTTTACAATAATCTTTATAGCAGATACATCATACTTTGCAAATACATTTGTTGCTGCATTAAAGGTCTGGTTTGCAAAATCTACAAGAGTGTCGCTACCTTCGGTAAGTGTCCAACCCTTCGCCTCGTAGAAATAACCTTCTTTGGTTACATTGGAAAGCTGAGGAATGCTGTCTGCTTCAAGTGGATAGCCGGGAATAGCATATACAGGTGTCTCGGTTCCGGTTACATTATCCTTAAATGTAAGCTTTATCTTATCGGCAGTTTCAATCACCTCAACAACAACGATATCGTCATCGTCGAGATTGTTGAGTTTTTCGACAAGCTCATCAATACTGAGTTCTTCCGTTACAGTGTTACCGTTGCCGTCTATAGAAGTAACCTTCCACTTTGTAGGATACTTGTATTCTGTATCATAATGATACATCAATGCATCCTTAGTCACAGTGCCTGTGCTCGGTTTAGCGTGATAATTCGATGAACCGTCACCGAACGGCCCACCCAAAAGCAAGCCTGTGTCGTTGTCAATAATAACTGCATTGTAGTTAACTTTTCCGGTTACTTTCGCATTTGCAACATCACTTTCGCTCATTAAGAGCTTGGGATTATTCAGTACATCTTCGGGGTTTGTTGTTTTGCTGTTAATCCAGCCGTAGAAGGAATATCCCGAATATTCTCCCGGAACAGTAAATACGGGAACTTCTTCTTGTGAAAGGGCAATAGTAGAATTGTTCTTTATTTTTAAAGGCTTATCAAGAATAGATTTGCCGTCAAGACCAAAAAAGTCTATGGCGTATGTAGTAGTTCCACCGCCGCCGGTACCTCCGGGTCTGCCGGTACCTGTACCCGAGGGCTGAACCTGAAGAAATGTTGCGGGAGTAAGCTCAAGAAGATTGTCTGCAAAAGGCACGTCAGTTCTGTAATTATGGAAATTAACTGTTCCGTTAACGTCATTTACAATAACTTTTCCCGTACTTGTAACGTTTACAAAGTCAACAGTACCTTCACCGCCGCGTACAATGATACGGCCGTTTACATGTACGTTGTATAGAGTACAGTCGCCTGCACCGATACCGTCTGCAAGCACAAGGTCGCCGTTAATTGTAACATTCTCAAGAATTACGCCGGGAGCACGGATAATAACCGAGCCTTTGGGTGCAACAGATGTGTAATGACCGGGTGCACTTATATAGGTTTTGAAAATGTTATGGAAAACCTGAGCAAGCTCTTCTCTTGTTATCTTGCCCGTAGGACGAAGTGTACCATCGTTATAGCCGCGAAGATAATCAACGCCTACCATTCCGGTAACAGCATTCTTTGACCACTCGGCAACCTTTGCCTTGTCAGAAAATTTGTCAAGTATGGAATAATCCGAGCTGTCTATATGCAACACTCTTGCAAGAGCGAGGAAAACCTCCTGTCTTGTTATGCTGTCCTTGGGCGAAAATGTCGTTTCGCTTGTTCCCTGCATAACCTGCATGTTGTATGCCTTTGCAACAACAGAGTGATACCAGTCACTGTCCTTGACATCGGAAAAAGACGATATGTCCTTTTCAACGGTAGCCCCGAAGGCTCTCGTTATAATCGCCGCCATTTCTGCTCTTGTAAGATTTCGTTTTGGCTCGATTTTGTTGTTCCCCACTCCGATGAGTAGTCCGTTGTCAACAGCGGCAGTCATAGCCTCGGTTGACCAGGAACTTATCGGAAAATCTGTAAAATCCCCCACTTGTGCCGCAAACGGGATTGTCTGCATTAGCATGATAAGCACAAGCAGAAGTGCTGTTACACGCGTAGTCTTTTTCATGTCTGTCTTCCTTTCACACACTGTATTTAAACTTAATCAGAATACTGACTTATATATGCAGCCTTAGTTGTCTCTTTTTCAGCATTATAAGCTGCAAGTATCGAATCGGCAAGCGAGCTGTCCTTTCCACTCTTTGCAAGGACCCCGCGAAGCTCTGTAACCACACTGTTCACCTGTGCGTCACATTGTGCTTCAAGCGCCGAAATCTCACCCAGATAGCTGTTTGCTATGCTTGTTTTGGCTGCCGTTGTACGCTGTTCTTTGGGAAGTGCGGCATACTGCGCCTTCATGGAAGCTACAATGCCGTTTATCTGTCCAAGATATTGGCTCTTGAGTGAATACATCCTTGCAACAAGCTCTGCTGTTTTTTCTTCGTATTCTTTTGTCTGCGCCGAGGGTTGTGTATCAGTCGGAGCAGAAGGATTTGGCTTTACAGTATTGGCATTTACATTATCGCCCACCACAGGCGTAACAGGTTTACCTTGGGATGCAGGAGGGTTACTGTTTTGTGTAGGTTTATTGTCTTGAGAAGAATTTGTGTTTCCGGACGGTTTTGAACTTTCGGATGGCTTATCATCTTTCGGCAGCTCACCGTTTGAACTGATTTCGTCATCAGTACCTTTATCGGAAACGGAAGTATCCGTTACATTACTGTTTTGAGTTTCCTTGTCAGGATTCTTATTCACATTATCCGGTTTCCCCAGATCCACTTGTATGTCGACAATGTTTTCTTCTTTGCCAACCGTTTCGTCCGGCGAAGCTGTATTTCCAAGCAAAATATCTTTTATGTCTTGCTCGGAAAGCTCCCCGTTGTTCATCCTTTCCAAATCTTCTTCGGAAAGTGTAAATCCAAACTCATTTATTGTGCTTGCAAGCTTTCTGTCATTTTCCTTCTTTTTTTCTTCAATCTGCTCGCTGTCAAGAACAAGACCGTCATAAACAGCCCTTACAAGATCAGGCTTAAAAATCATAAGCGATCCGACAACAAGAACTATCAACAATATTATAATTGCAAGAAAAACAAGTATCACTTTACCAAACTTTTTCAAATACATCACCTCTGAATATGGCTACAATTCTGCCGATTATAATTCAACATTAATTATACATACATGCACGTCATTTGTCAATAGTTTTGTGCAAAATATACATGCAAAAAATAGGACAAAATCACATATTTTACGACAATGTTGATTTAAGGATATGACGGGTTGTCCGTGGCTTTTGTTCCCAAAAGACTGTTTTGTTCAGCGAAGCAATCCCTTCTCACTGACAAGGCTTGCATAATATTGATCCGGATAGTGAGCTTTGAACGAAAAAGCAAGCGGAAACCTCGTTTTTCCTACATTTACCGCAGAGCCAACATGCCTGTAACCGAAAAGCACGGGCGGAAGCTTTGTAACTATGTCATTTCCGTTCTGCACTCTTACCGTCCTGCATACTCTTTTGTTGTAAGATTTAGCAAAAGCCTTATTTCCGACTCTGGGACAGCCGAACAGATAAACAGCAATATCGAGATACGGGAAATTGAACTGCAAATCAACTCCGCACAATACCGCAAGTGCTGCCCCTCTTGAATGTCCGGTCACAACAACCCTGCACGGGTTATCGGGAATAAGGCTATGTATTCGTCCTCTTACAAGCTCATTGTTGTACGCATCAATAAAGCCCGAATGAACTCTGACATCGGATTCTGTATTTCCGTAGGGGATTTTCTTTCGGCAAAAAGCAAAATTTGACGCCCATTCCGACTTGCTGTCTGTGCCTCTGAATACGATCGTCACGGTGCTGTCGGTTATGTTCACGCAGTATTCGGTTGTGTTTCTCCACGAGTGGGTGTTCCCCGATAAGAACGGCACACAGCCGTTATATATCTGAGCACACCTTACAAGTGCGTTTTCAAGAGTTTCGGCTTTCATTTTCATCACCATTTGCATTTTATGCCGAAAATGCCTCACATGACAAAAAAAGAACGCCGAGGCGTTCTTTAAAGCACATTATTCTTTTTATATGCTCTCTCGACAATCATCTTTGACACAAAAGCAAAGACAATTCCCAGAGCCACACTGCACAAAACATCACTCGGATAGTGAACATAGAGATACATTCTTGAAAATCCTACAAGAGATGCAATTATAAAAGCCGGCAGAGCAAACTTTTTATAATACAACGAAAGGCTCGTTGCACACTCAAAAGCTGCAAGCGTGTGTCCTGACGGAAAGGAAAAATCTGACTGAGCCTCTATAAGTAATTCATACAGAGGATACGCATCATACGGTCTCACTCTTGCAACCAATGGCTTTATACCCAAATTCACAACAACAAATCCCATGACAATTGAAAATGCCATTGCAACACCGCAACGTCTCGTTCTTTTTATGCAAATAAGCAATACCGACATAACTATCGGCACAAGACCGTATTCGGCAAGATATGTAATAAGCGGCATTAGAAAATCAAGAAAAGCACTCCTGAAATTTTCCTGTATCCAAATAAGTATATTTATTTCAAATTCAGAAAGCATTATCTTTTTCACATCCTTAGCTTGAAAAAATTCAGCCGGCGTTTCGGGAGGTTATTATCGCCCCGTATTCTCCCGTTTCAGGGCAGCACATATCCGCTCCTATCGCCTTTTTCTTGTAAACAATAACCGTAGCATAGCAGTCACGCAAAGGTGCTTTGCCATACGTACTTTTCACTTTAAAGGTATATCTTTTCACCTTTTTGCCACGAAATTTCCCAAGGTCAAATCCCTGCGATTTCTGCAGATCGTTATACTTTTCAAACGCCGCATCAAAGGCTTCTGGAATTGTCACGTTTCCACTCTGAATAGGCTTTTCTTCAACCTCAACGCCAAGACCTGCAAGCATCCTTACACAGTCCTCGCTTGTATCAAGATGTGTCAAGCTCTCTTCACTGCCGACAAGAGTCTTGTTAACATTGAGCGCATATCCGGCATCAGGTAAAATTGCTATCACAGCAACAGCAACAGCAATACACGCAAGAAACGCCGCAATGATTTTAACGCTGGTTAATTTAAATGAACATACAAACATAAAACCGCTTCCTTATAAATTATAGTGTTTTGCTATAATCTATGCAAAGCGGTTTGGTTTTATGACTTACTTTAGCTTATTGGGGCTTGTTCTGTAAATTGCCTCTATAATTTCAAGCACCGCAATTGAATCGCTTATGTCGCAGTAATATACATCTTCGCCCTGCAAAGCTCTGTAGAAGCGTTCCATCATAAGATAATGGCCGTTACCCCAGCACGCTTTGCCTTCGGTTTTCGTATAGTCGCTGTTATCGACAAGCAATTCAAATTCCTTACCGTTATTAAAGTAAAGCTTATCATTCTGAAGAAGCAATCTTCCCTTTTCAAAGCAAAGCTCAACCTCGACAGATGCATCCGCAACATAGCAGTTTGTGGCATAGAAAATGCCTCTTACTCCGTTTTCAAACCAGATTGTAGCCTCTGCCGTGTCCTCGACCTCGATGGTTCCTTTGTTGAGTCGGAGAGAAACCGAACCTTGAACATCCTTTACCTTGCCTCCGAAATAGTAGAGCAAATCAAGCGTATGGATACTCTGGTTCATCAAAACTCCGCCGCCTTCTTTTTCCCATGTTCCGCGCCATTCGCTTTTAGTATAATACGTGCCCTCTCTGTGCCACGGCATAAATCCGCGAACACCGAGAAGTTTGCCGTATTTTTCTTCGGCAATCAGCCTTTTTGCCGTGTCATTTGTAGGAATAACCCTGTTCTGAAAAGAAACGCAGACCTTTTTGCCTGTTTTCTTTGAAGTATCCATAATAATCTTTGCTTCTTTTGCGTTCATTGCCGCTGGCTTTTCAAGGTACACGTGAGCACCGTTTTCCATAGCAAAGCACGCCATTTCGCAGTGAAGATAGTGCGGCGTACATACATGAACAACATCGGGCTTTTCGCAATTTATCATTTCCTTGTAGTCTGTATAAGTGTGCAAGTCCTTTTCATCAATCGCCTTTACTGCGCTTTCAAGCCTTTCGGGATTTGTGTCGCATATTGCACAGATTTTTGCAAAATCTCCGCTCTTTATAGCTTTTATATGTGTCTGCGAGATAGAACCCGCACCGATAATTGCAACTTTCATTTTTTGACCTCCGTGTTGCCGCCGCTTTCTTTCCTGCAACGCTTTTCAGTTTCCTTTATCTTTCTGAGCTTTTTAAAAAAATCGCTTAGCTGTTTTGAACACTCATTTTCAAGAATACCGCCGTAAATTTCAGGCTTGTGATTATACGGCAGCAGTGAAAGGTCCGTTACGCTCCCGAATGAGCCCGCCTTTTTATCATATGCACCGAAATAAACATTTTCAATACGTGAATTTATTATAGCTCCCGCACACATTGGACACGGCTCAAGCGTGACATACAAATCACACCCGATAAGTCTCCAGCCTCCGAGCTTTTTGCAGGCAGCATTTATCGCAGAAATTTCCGCATGACAAAGCGCATTTTTCGCTTTTTCACGCCTGTTTCTTCCACCGGCTATTATTTTTCCGTCTTTCACTATAACAGCACCGACCGGTGTTTCTCCTTGCTCTGCCGCAGTTTTTGCTCTTCCGAGGGCAGCTCTCATGTAATACTCGTGTTTCTTATCCATATTACAGCACCACCCCGGCAACTGCCGTCAGTACAAACAGCAGAACAAAAATCACAATCGGCACAGACAGAAAATGCCGCAACGTCGGCTGAAACGACTGCTGAGCTTCACTCTCTCTGCACTTTTCTCTGAATTTATACAAAAGTCCGTTTTTTGAGAAAAACAAATACAATCCGTAGAATGAAAAAGAGAACACGTAAAGTATATACATAGCATCAACTGCAATCGCCACACTCTCGGGCAAAAATTCTGAAAGCAGCACTGTCATTGAGGAAACCGTGTTATTTATCATATGAAACAATACAGAAGTTTTTATGTTCCCCGTTACCGCAACAAAAATTGCGGAAAACAGTCCGAAAACAAAAGCATACATGCACTGCGAGACAGACGAATGCATAAGTCCAAAGCAGAGCGCGCTTGCAACCACGGCAAAGCCTGTGCCGACATCTTCAAATACTCTGTATATAACTCCCCTGAACACATATTCTTCAATTACCGGCACCATAACGCAGGTACAAAGAAATGTTATAATAAGAGTGAAAGCATCGTTTGTTACGGGAATTACCGCTTCTGCACCCGATGCTGCCTGCTGTCCCGGAAAGAGAAATTCCCATATGCCGTCGGATATGCTTGTCGCTGAAAACATAACAAGCTGACTGAATGCATATATAAAGACAAGCCCTCTTGCAAATTTGCCGTCAGTCACAAAACAGCCGGATATGCGTTTTCCCCAAATTCTTCCTACAAGATATGCAGGCAAAAACAGGCATACCAGCATCGAAATCATGGAAAACAGCTCGTCCGTTATTCCTGAATACAGGACGTTTTTTGCAATTACCGCACCTTCAATACGCGAAACATCAAAAACAGCTGCAAAAAAACCAGCGACAGCTCTTGAAATTTTTTCTTCATTTCCGTACAAAAACAAAGAGTAATAATGTGCAGCAACAGCAGATAATACGGTTGAAACAAGCATAAAAAGACCAACGGTACAGCTGCGCGCAACTGCCGCCCTTTTAAAACGTTTCTTTTGTCTGTCCATAAAGCATGTGCTGTCCATGTTTTCTCCGTCTGCGTTTTGTTTAATCCTTTAAAGTATAAATCCTATTGCGGAAAACAGCCCCATTGATGCAAGAGTCATAATAATTGCCGCAACAAACACACCTATTGCCACCGCTGGAAATGCCTTTTTCATTCTCATGTCAAGAAGTGCCGCAATAAGCGAGCCTGTATACGCACCCGTTCCCGGAAGCGGTATTGCAACAAAAAGCATAAGTCCTATAAACCAGTATTTATACTCCGTTACCTTTCCCGATTTCTTTTGGAGTTTTGCTTCAAGCCTGTTTACAAAACCTGAAAGGAGCTTTGTTTTCTTCAGCCAATCGAAAATAGGTCTTGTGAGAAGTATTACAAAAGGAATCGGAATACAGTTTGCGGCAAAGCATATAAGAAAAGTGCGAAGCCAATGCATTCCGAGAGCATGCCCGAGAACAATTCCTCCGCGAAGCTCAATAAACGGAATGAGCGATACAATAAACAGTGCCGCGTCGTTTCCTATAGGTTTCAGTAATTCAAAAAGTGCTTCCATGCTGTACCCGAGCGCCTCAAAACGCTTCCCTTTCATCAAAGTATTCCGTAAACAGCCATAATACGGCATTTTCTTATAACATTATAATAAACTTTATCAGCCATGTCAACCGAAAAAGGAAAATTTTTACACTAAATATTGTTGCAAAATAAGCATCCGCGTGTTAAAATAGTACCAGCACTTATATTCGGAGGCAGGTATGACTCTTACACGTATTGACAAGCTGATTTCGTCGTGTCTTGTAATAAGCAGAAAAGATGCTGTTTCACTCATAAAAAAAGGCAGAGTAACAATCGACGGCGTTCCTGTCAAAAGCGGCGATACAAAAGCAGATCCCGAAAAATGTATCATCGCCGTGGACGGACAAAAGATTGCATACAAAGAATTTATTTACATTATGCTAAACAAGCCAAAAGGACTTGTTTGTGCATCAAGCGATGCAAGAGACAGGACTGTGCTTTCGCTGTTTGACAAAACCTATGCGGATAAAGGTCTTTTCAGCTGCGGAAGACTCGACAAGGACACGACAGGTCTTCTTCTTATGACAACCGACGGTGCACTCTCACACAAGCTGCTATCGCCAAAGCACCATGCAAAAAAGGTGTATTTTGTTGAAACAGACCTTCCCTTTACCTTGGATGACGTTCTTCTTATGAAAAACGGCATAATTATGGATGGCAAAATGACTAAGCCCTCTCTTCTTGAAATAACCGATGATCCCACAAAGGCATACATCACTCTTACCGAGGGAAAGTATCATGAGATAAAACGCCTATGCTATGCATGCGGCAGAAAAGAAGTTTTAAACCTGCACAGAGTCAGCTTTGCAGGACTCAAGCTTGACGAAAACCTTGCGGAAGGACAGTGGCGTGAGCTTACCGACGATGAAATAAAGCTGTTATCTGACGGCAACACATGAATTATTCACAATATATACACAAAATGTTGTAAAGACCGACATATGCGGCAAGTATAATAACTGTTAATTGGAAATTTCAATTATTGCATTTCGTACAGGAGTTTTTGGTATGAGTAAAAGATTTGTAAAAAGCTTTTATTATTACTATTATATTTAGCACTGCTTTGCTTTATGTGCGGGCAGTGCAAAAACGCGTTGTCCGTGAAAGTATAAACACTTCCGGGCAATATATAAATGCCCGGATTTTTTAGTGTACGGACACATACGGAGGAAACACAATGATTATCACCGACATTCTGACAAAAAACGCAGAGCTTTACAGAGACGACATAAGTCTCGTCGAGGTAAACCCTGAGATTCAGGAGAAAATTGACAAGGCATGGAAAGAGTTTGACCTCGTTGAAGCTCTTCCCAAGCCCTCAAACCGCCAGACGCTTACATGGGGACAGTTTGAGAGACGTGCAAACAGAATTGCCCGCTATTTTCTGGGAGAAGGCGTAACAAAAGGCTCAAAGGTAGCAATGCTTCTTATGAACTGCATAGGCTGGCTTCCGATTTACTTCGGTATTCTCAAAACAGGTGCGGTCGTAGCTCCCATGAACTTCCGCTTCAGTGCGGACGAAATTAAATACTGCCTTGAGCTTTCGGAATCCGATGTGCTTGTTTTCGGTCCGGAATTTATTTCAAGAATTGATGCAATAAAGGATACTATCACCGGTGTTCGTCAGTTTATCTTCGCAGGCAACCGCAAGGACTGCCCCGAGTATGCGCTCTATATTGAGGACCTTCTTGAGGACATGCCCGATTCAAACGTACATATTCAGATAAGTGAAGATGATGATGCGGCAATTTACTTCTCATCCGGCACAACAGGTTTTCCCAAAGCCGTTCTTCACACCCACAAAAGCCTGCTTGCATCCTGCTACACTGAGAACAACAACCATCATCAGACAAAGGATGACGTATTCCTCTGTATTCCTCCGCTCTATCACACAGGTGCAAAAATGCACTGGTTCGGTTCATTCCTCGTTGGCGGTAAAGGAATTCTGCTTCGCGGCGTAAGTCCCAAATGGATACTCAAAACCATGTCCGAGGAAAAAGCAACTGTTTGCTGGCTTCTCGTGCCGTGGGCCCAGGACATTCTCGATGCAATTGAATCGGGAGAAATAAACCTTGACGACTATGAGCTTTCGCAGTGGAGACTCATGCACATTGGTGCACAGCCTGTTCCTCCGAGCCTTATCAAACGTTGGAAAAAGGTATTCCCGCACCACGATTATGACACAAACTACGGTCTTACCGAATCTCTCGGTCCGGGCTGCGTTCATCTCGGAATGGAGAACATTCACAAGGTCGGTGCTATCGGCATTCCCGGTGAAGGCTGGGAAACGGTTATCTTTGACGAAAACAAAAAGCCTGTAAAGAAGGGCGAAGTCGGAGAACTTGCAGTAAAGGGTCCGTCGGTTATGAAGTGCTACTACAGAAACGAAGAAGCAACTGCTTCAACGCTCTACGGCGAATGGCTCATGACAGGCGACATGGCAATGCAGGATGAGGACGGCTTTATATTCCTTGTTGACAGAAAGAAGGACGTTATCATCAGCGGCGGTGAAAACCTGTATCCCGTTGAAATAGAAAACTTCATCCGTCAGAATGACAAGGTAAAGGACGTTGCTGTTATCGGTACTCCCGACAAGCGTCTTGGCGAAATTGCAACGGCAGTTATCGAGATAAAGCCCGGTGTTGAATGTACGGTTGAAGAAATAAACGAATTCTGCCAAGGCATGCCCCGTTACAAGAGACCGAAACAAATTATCTTCGCAGACATTCCCAGAAACCCCACAGGCAAAATCGAAAAACCGAAGCTCAGAAAAATCTACAGCGGCGACAGCGTTGTTGCTCAGCAGAATGAGATTAGTGTTTCGGGAAAATAAAATTTGAAACCATACAAAAACCTCCCACGGTATCAAAGCCATGGGAGGTAATTTTTGTTCTATTGCTAAATAATCGGTATCTTCTCACCCAGAAATTTAGGCTCAGGCATAAAAATCGTACTGAGAAAATCCTTCGCTCGTGCGGCAGCTTCGCGAAGATCGCGCCTTGACTGACCTGCGTAAATATGATAGTCGCACTCAGCGCCAACCGTTTCAAGCCCCAGAGCATCTGCAACATACAGAGCCCTGTAAAGGTGATACTTCTGGGTTACTATCACAGCACTTTTCACGCAGAACACATCTCTTGCACGGTACATGCTGTCATAAGTTGAAAATCCTGCGTAGTCGCACACAACGTCATTCTCGTCAACTCCAAGGTCACGCACAAGAAAGTTTTTCATGGCAATAGTTTCGTTGTATTCCATTCTGCCGTTGTCGCCTGTGACAAGAATTCTATCCGACGCGCCCGAAAAGTAAATTTCCGAAGCACGTTTAAGTCTGTCCTCAAGCATGTTGCCCGGAGAGCCGTCAGCTTTCAGTCCTGCACCGAGCACAATAATGCAGTCGTACTTTTTTTCGTCAGAAAACTCGTAATCCAGTTCAAATATATTACTCTTTGTGCTGTTTATGATATAAAGGTTAATCATAAACGCGACAAGTGCAAGGAACAAAAGTGTTCCCATAGCTATTATCACTGCAATTTTAGCTTTCCTTTCAGTCAGATGCATAATCAGTCGCAGAGAGAACGCAGATAATTGAGCGAAACAGGCGCAAGCTCATCAAATCTGCCATCCCAATTACCTTCAAGAGAAATGTTGCCGCAGGTGTATTCAGCCTTGTCAAGCGCTTCAAAGAACGCCTTGTAATCCTCTGTATCGGTAGGCTGAGGAACTATACGGTTGTTGAGAGGACTTGCAATATGAACGTGATTTATATAACCCTTGTAAGAAGCAAGCTCTTCAAGTGTATCTCCGCCGAGCATTGCGTGATAATAGTCGACAAGAAGCTTTACATTCGGAATGTTTATCTTCTTAATAAACTCCATAACCTCACGGCAGGTAATAAATACGTTGCACTCTTCTTTTCTGAGTTCTTCGATTGCAATAACAGAATCATACTTCTTAGCTGCAGGAGCAAGAGTATCTGCAAACAGGCTCTCAAGCTGCTCCATTGCTTTTTCTCTCGGATATCCGTCGGGCACGCTTCTTGCATTACCGCTTCCCATAACAAAATTCTTTGTTCCGAGAGGCTGTATCTTTTCAAGAGTTGCCTCAACATGCTCTCTTACCTTTACGTGGTCTGCTTTATCGCCTATAAGAGTAAAATTTCCGATAAGCAGGCAGTTCATCGAAACGCAGGGCATATTAAGCTCTTTTAGCAGGTCTGCACATTCCTTTATAACAGACTCTTCTTCGTTTCTGAGAGACGAGAAATTAAATTCTACAAAATCATATCCCATGCCCTTTATGGCCTTTAGCTTTTCAAAATCCTTGTGTCCTATGCACATTCCTATGTTCTTTTTCATGGTCTATACTTCCTTTTCTTATTTTGAATATATAGATTTTAATCTATTAATATAATTATAGCACATCAAGTGTTTTATTGCAAGATAAAAATTCAGTGCACCATATCAATATTGTACACCATTGTCCCGAAAGATGCAAGAAAATGACAAAAAGGCGTACATATTTGCACGCCTCAAAGCATGTTTACGCAAAAATATCCGCTATCACCTTATCCGAAAGCGAAGTGACCTTGCCGTAATCGGTAGCTTCCTTATAAATATCCTCAAGCTTTGCGTGGCAAAGTCCCGCTCGCATAAGATAATCCAGTGCGCTCTCGTGCATTTCCTCACGGCACTTTTCGCCGAATCTGTAATATGTGCGTCTTTGCGAATACTTTTCACTGTCGCAAAAACGGCGCATGTTTATTATTTTGTAAAGCACGCCGTTTCGGTCAAGCAATTTTGACAGCTCCTCGCTGTAGTGTGTTACCGAAATTTCCTCCCTCGGGAAAAACAGCCCGTTTACCGCACTTATATCCGTCGGGTCATAGCTTACTTCAACGTCCGTTCCGATTCTTTTCGCTTCTTCCAGCAAGCCTTTGAAAAAATGCTGTGACACAAACCGCATGTCGCGGACAAAATAAATCTGCTTTGCACGTTTTTCAAACGAATACAGTCTTGCATCTCCCGCACATGAATTTGCACTCTGAAGGTGCGGCAACACTTTACCTATATCTCCTTTTCTCAGCGATTTTGAGCAAAACCGTGTGACTGCTGCGGCAAGCTTTTCCTTCATTATACACTCTTCATTTATTTCCGCAAGGCTGTCGCGAAGCTGTTTTTCTGCCGCAAGATATTTATATGCCGCCGAATAGCAAGAGCTTTTTTCACTCGTAAGAGAAAGTACCTCTTTTTCGTGCAGGGAAAGCTTTTGTGTATTCCAGGCTGTTCCCATGTTTATTATTATTTCTCTCACACCCGCAGCGCTTGGGTCTGTAATATGCGGTGCAGTTCCGTCAATTACAGCAGTTCCAGTTTCCTTTATAATAACACCGTCAAGTGAAAACGGGTCAGATGAGCAGTGATAACACACAGGTGACAATTTTCTTTCCTGTGCCTCTTTTGCAACTTTCTTCATCAGCGTGCTTTTTCCTACTCCCGGTCCGCCCTTCAATATGTATATTTTCTTTAGAGCCTTTGGACTAAACAGCTCATCAAAAAAGCTTTTAAAGCCGAGATGCGTGTTTGCCGCCGCAAAATAATGCTCGCAGCCGCCTTTTTCTTTGTAATAATTTATAGCCTGATTCTCAAAGCACATAATTCGTATTTCCTTTCATACGTTTTACTGTTATATTATGAAAAAAGCCGTCTTGGCGTTAAAGCCGTGACGGGAAAATATTTCTCACAAACCTATGGGATTTGTCATAATATGGTAACAGAGAGCCAAAGAGAATATGTTTTTCTTTGTTCTTTCTACACATTGCGGAAGGAGGAAGTCAACATGAGCTGCGGTCTTACTAATGCTTTCACAGATGATAACAACCTTTGGATTATCATACTCATCGCAATAATCATACTCTGCTGCTTCTGCGGTTGAGCATAGCCCTGCAATTTATGCCAAACTATAAAAAATACGGCATTTGATTGAAAAAAGCGTGTGTTTTACGTTTTCCGCTCCGAATTTGGAAGATTTGGAGCGGTTTTCTTTATTTGTAAAGGACAGGTTTTACATATATGTAATTATTTTACTGAATTACCTGAAAACGAGGGTTGAAAGTGAAGAAAAGTCAATGTACAATAAAAGGCGGAAAGGGGAAATACATATGAAAAAGCAAATTTCTATCATTGCTGCTGCATTGCTGGCTGCACTTCCTGTAACAGGATATGCTGCCACCTGCAATCACAAGGCGGCAAACGACTTTGGTGTATGTGTGAACAGTTCGTGTTTTTCAGAAAGTATTGACAGTGAAAAAGCGAAAGACCTCATCGATTCCATTCTTTCCGGAAAACCCATTTCAGGCTATTCAAACATTGCAGAAATAATTGATGCATGGCTTGAAAAACAAACAGGCGGCAATACACAGGGTACGGACAAACCCGTTCAAAAGCCCGAAACAGACAACGACTCCACCGATGAGCCGGAAACCGAAAACGATTCTGAAACAATAATTCCTCCTGAACAGAACCAAAAGCCCGACAATCAGGGCAACAATTCCGTTTCCGGCTCAATTGAAAATGCATCTTACGTAAATGAAGTCATAAGACTTGTAAATGTTGAGCGCAACAAACGCGGTCTTGCTTCGCTTACCGCGGACACTACACTAAGTAAGGCAAGCTCAACAAGAGCAAAGGAAATCGTAAAAAGCTTTTCTCACACCCGTCCTGACGGAAGAAGCTGCTTTACCGCGCTTTCCGATATAGGCTACTCCTATTCGAGTGCAGGCGAGAACATCGCCTATGGACAGCAAAGTCCGTCTGAAGTTGTAAACGCGTGGATGAATTCCGAAGGCCACAGAGCCAACATTCTCGGCACGCAGTTTACAAAAATCGGTGTCGGCTGCCACTCAAACGGAGGAACCTACTACTGGGCACAGTTCTTCGCAGGATAAACTGAAAACTTAACAGAAAAACAAAAATTTAGTTCACACAATATCTTAGTCAAGACCCGAAGGTGCGGTAAATACCTTTTCCGAATACCGCATTCTTTGGGTCTTTTCTTTTGCTTTGCGGCAGTCTTTTTTGCAATAGCGTGTAATAAGATATAGTATATTACTTTAAGGAGCAAAAAATATGATAAACGAATTTTATGTAAAGGTTTCGTCTGCCTTTATGCATGCAGAACCAAAAACCTCCTCGGAAGCTGTAGACGAGCTTCTGTACGGCACAAGGCTTTTCAGCATTTGCGACAACCCTGACGAAAACGACACGGATATGCTCTACTGCGAAACGTCCTACGGATACCGCGGTTTTATTTCACGCAAAAAACTCTCTCGTAAAACAGGAGCGCAGACAAAGGAGCTATACACCGTAACCTCACGCTTTTGTGACGTTCTTCCGCTTCCCGAATACAAGCACAAGCCCGTTTTAACGCTTTCCCGGGGCAGCGTTATCGAAAAAAGCTCAGATTTTACAAGTGTATCTGGCTTTATCGACGTTGATATTCTCGGGAAACGCCTTTTCGTTCGCGGCGACTGCATAAAAAAGCAAGACGAGCTTATCAAAAAGACAGCAGAAGAGGAAAAACGTATTAATATAGTAAACACCGCTCTTTCCTACCTCGGCACGCCTTACCGCCATGGCGGCAAAAGCTCAAGCGGAATCGACTGCTCGGGGCTTTGCTTTATGGCGTACTCCATAAACGGAATAAGGCTGTGGCGCGATTCCGTACCCGACGTAAGATACGTTACTCAAATACCGCGTGAGGATTTGAAGCAGGGCGACCTTATTTATTACAAGGGACACGTTACCATGTACATAGGCGGAAATGAATACATACACTCCTCAGCAACGCTTGGCGGCGTTGTAATCAGCAGCTTTGACAAAAACAGCGTTTCCTACTACGAAAGGCTCTCGGAAGGGATAATTTTATGTGCAAGAAGTGTTGAATTTGAAGAAAGCGACATCACTGACAGGCAGGTTTCACTGTTTTAAACATAAAAATATGCTTTTAAAAGTAAATATTTGCATATGAATATTGACAATTTGCAAAGTTTGTTTTATTATAATATATTGAATAATAATGTAATATAATCGGACAAAACTGATTATTGGAAGGATGTTTAAGACAATGAAATGGACGGGACTGAATGAATTAAGAGAAAAATATCTCTCGTTTTTTGAGAGCAAGGATCACCTTCGCCTCAAGAGCTTTCCCCTTATCCCGATAAACGACAACTCGCTGCTTCTTATAAACTCAGGTATGGCACCTATGAAGCCGTATTTCCAGGGCACAAAGGAACCTCCGAGAAAGCGCGTTACCACATGTCAGAAGTGTATCCGTACACCTGACCTTGAAAACGTAGGTAAAACCGCACGTCACGGAACATATTTTGAAATGCTCGGAAACTTCTCCTTCGGAGATTATTTCAAAAAGGAAGCTATTCCGTGGGCTTGGGAGTTTTTAACCGTAACTCTCGAAATTCCGGCAGAGCTTCTCTGGCCGAGTGTTTACGAACAAGACGACGAAGCATTTGATATCTGGAAGAACGAGATTGGCGTTCCCGAAGAAAAGATTATCCGCATGGGCAAGGCTGACAACTTCTGGGAGCATGGCTCGGGTCCCTGCGGTCCTTGCAGCGAAATCTACTTTGACAGAGGCGAAAAATACGGCTGTGGAAGCCCCGACTGCAAGCCGGGATGCGAATGCGACAGATATATGGAAATCTGGAATAACGTTTTCTCCCAGTTTGACAATGACGGAAAAGGCAACTACACAGAGCTTTCGCAGAAAAACATCGACACGGGTATGGGACTTGAAAGACTTGCATGCGTAATGCAGGGCGTTGACAACCTGTTCGAGGTTGATACTGTAAGAAGAATTCTCGACACCGTTTGCGAATATGCCGGCAAGAAGTACGGCGACGATGCAAAAGATGACATTTCTATCCGTATTATCACCGACCACATCAGAAGCACAAGCTTCATGATTTGCGACGGCGTTATGCCATCAAACGAAGGCAGAGGCTACGTTTTAAGACGTCTTCTCAGACGTGCTGCACGCCACGGCAGACTTCTTGGCATCAAGGGCGAATTTTTAAGCCGTCTGTGCGAAATCGTAATCCAGGAAAACGAGGGTGCATATCCCGAACTTCGCGAAAAAGCAGACTACATCAAGAAGATTATCAGCATTGAAGAAGAACGCTTTGACGCAACAATAGACACAGGTCTTTCCATTCTTTCAGGTTTTATTGACGAGCTTACAAAGGAAGGCAAAACCACTCTTTCCGGTGCAGATGCGTTCAAGCTCTACGACACCTTCGGCTTCCCGATTGACCTGACAAAGGAAATCGTAGGCGAAAAGGGAATAAACGTTGACGAAGAAGAATTTGCTCGTCTTATGAACGAACAGAAGGTTCGTGCAAGAGAAAACAGAAAAGCAGGCGGCGGATGGTCAAGTGCTGCGGCTGACCTTCTCTCCGACATTCCCGAAACCGTATTTGACGGCTATGCAAACACAGAATGCAGTGCAAAGGTTATCGCTATTATCGCAGACAGCGAAAAGGTTGATACCGCAAGCGAAGGCGAATTTACGCTTATACTTGACAAGACCGTTTTCTACGGTGAAGGCGGCGGTCAGGTAGGCGATACGGGTGTTATCTGCAAGGGTGACATTACAATAGACGTAACAGATACAAAAAAGTCCGAAGGTAAATATATGCACGTTTGCGAATTTAAGGCAGGCGGCGTTATAAACGTAGGCGATGAAGTTACTCTCAAGGTTAACACTGCACGACGTGAAGCAATAAAGAGAAACCACTCCTCTGTACACCTTCTTCAGGCAGCACTCAGAAAGGTTCTCGGCGACCACGTTGAACAGGCTGGCTCTTATGTAGACGAGGCTCGTGCAAGATTCGACTTCTCTCACTTCCAGGGCATGACCGCAGAGGAAATTCTTAAAGTCGAGCAGCTTGTAAACGAATACATTCTCTCGGGATACGAGGTTAAAACCATGGAAACCGACATGGAAACCGCAAAGAAAGAGGGCGCTATGGCACTCTTTGGAGAAAAGTACGGCAAGGTTGTAAGACTTGTGAAGATGGGCGATGTTTCGGCAGAGCTTTGCGGAGGTACTCACCTTGACAACACGGCAAAGGCAGGTCTTTTCAAGATTGTAGCCGAAAGCTCGGTTGCGGCAGGTGTAAGACGTATTGAGGCAGTAACAGGCACAAACGTTATCGACTACATCTACCACGACAAAGCACTTCTTGAAGACACAGCAAAGGCATTAAAGACAGGAAACATTTCCGAAATCCCAGCAAAGGCACTTCAGGCAGAAGCTGAAATCAAGGACTTAAAAGCTAAGCTTGAGCAGCAGAATGCTGCTATTGCAGGAATGAAGACTGCAAGCCTTGCTGACAGTGCAAAGAAGGTCGGTGCGTTTGACGTAATTACTGCTCGTCTTGACGGCATGACAACGGACGAGATGCGTGCGGCAGGCGACATTATAAAGGACAAGAACGAAAACATTGTTGCACTCTTTGCTTCCGCCCTTGACGGAAAAGTTCTTCTCTACGCTTTCTGCGGAAAAGAAGCTGTTAAGAATGGCGCGAACGCTGGCAAGATTGTAAAGCAGGCAGCAACCATCACAGGCGGCGGCGGTGGCGGAAGACCCGACTCTGCAAGTGCAGGCGGCAAGGACGCTTCTAAAATTGATGAGGCTCTTGCGAGTGTTGAAGCGGTGCTGATTAGTTAATAAAGGATATAATGAAAATTGGCTGTGGCAAATTTGTTGCCACAGCCTTTTAGTTACTTAATGTTTGGAGGGTTTAAAAAAACTTATCACCTTACCGACCGGGATAGATTAGTTTGAAGTTTTAGCTTCTTTCTTTGTACTTTTCACCGCTGAAAAGTACCAAAAAGCGCCCATGGAAACTACGTTTCCCTCGGTCACCCTTCCTTATCGCCGACGCCTATCATTTTCGCGACACAATAAGGAATATTATATCCCTCACTCTTGTTTATCATTCAATTGCTGCCCTCATAGCTTACGGCGATGACTTGTAAGATTACATAACCGCAACATTGGAGGTTCTGCGATTGGGGATGTATATGTGATTTGGTTCGACAAATTGGAATTGGTCAATTGTCCTGATTATCCTTTTTGCTCATTATAATGATTGAAGCAACAAGTAGAACAATTCCAAGAGTGAAACACACACTACCAACAACCGTATCCAACTAATTAGCAAAGAAACCAATCATTCCACTACCTACTGTACAGCAAATTACTTGAATAAGGTTTTTCATGAAATCACCTCTTCGTCAATTTCTTATTCATCTAACTCATTTGTGAAATCGAAGTTCTTCGAATTTCGATTTCACCGTTCAAAAGTTCTTTGCCTACTTTCTTACAAGAAAGTAGGTGCTTGCTTTTTTCAAAAAGCGTAGGCCTCATCAATAAGTGCCAACACTTCTTCCAGCGTCTGCGAAGTATTAACCCTGTTTCTCATTGCGGCACTTCCGGGCATACCTTTTATGTACCAGGCAACGTGCTTTCGTGCCTCGCACACGCCGATAAATTCGCCTTTGTCCTCGACAAGCATTTTTATATGTTCTTTTACGTCATTTCGCTTCTGCTCATTCGTGGGCGGAGTATATTCCCTGCCCTCAAGGTATGCACGTATCTCGTCGAAAATATATGGGTTTCCCTGGCTTCCTCTGCCGACCATAACTCCGTCACAGCCGGTTTCTTCGTACATTCTTCTTGCATCAAGCCCGCACAGAATATCGCCGTTGCCTATAACGGGAATCGAAACGGCTTTCTTTACGTCGCGTATAACCGAAATATCTACAGGCGGCATATACATCTGCTCTCTTGTCCTTGCATGAACGCAAATTGCACTCGCTCCTGCGTTTTCACAAAGCTGCGCAACCTCCACAGCATTTATGCTGTCCTTTGTAAAACCGCTTCGTATTTTAACCGTCACAGGCACTTTTTTGCCGACAGCTTCGACAACACTTTTTACAATATCATGTGCAAGAAGCGGCTTTTTCATAAGTGCGCTTCCCTCTCCGTTGTTGACAATCTTCGGAGCAGGACAGCCCATATTTATATCAATTATTTCTGGGTTATATTCGTCAAGCAGCATTTGCGCCGCCTTTGCCATAATATCAGGCTCACTACCGAAAATCTGCAAAGAACACGGTCTGTCCTCATCATAAATTGCCGCGATTTTTCCTGTTTTCTTATCACCGAAGGTTACAGCTTTAGCCGACACCATTTCGGTAACCGTCGCACCTACGCCGTACTTTTTACACATATAGCGGAACGCCTTGTCCGTAACACCCGCCATTGGTGCAAGAAACAGTCCGTTTTGTATGTTTACGTTTCCTATCTTCATATTCTTTCCTATACAGTGACGGTAAAAATACCGACACCCGCGTTTTTATATTCACTTTCTTTTTTCTCTGTAAGCTTATTTTCAACCGAGTTATATATAATACATCTGCAATGGAAATTTTCTTCGTCAAGCCGTCTTTCGCCGTACACGGGGAAATAGTATCCCTTTCTGTCGTGAAGAATCGTGCAAGGTTTTTCATTTTGTGCTCGGCATGTGCCGTTTGCACGGACTATACAGCTCTCAAGTACCATAAGCTCCTGGCGACCTTCAACAAATGCAGCAGTTTTTATGCCGTGCTTGTCAATATCTCTCATCTGAGAGGGTGATAATTCGGGCGAAAGCGTTATAGCTTCAAAGCCGAGCTCACAAATCTGTCTGAATGTGTTTGAATTGTATATATTAAGTCCTACTGAACCGAATAGCGAAAGACCTGATTTTTTCACAAGGCTTATCTGACCGATGTTTGACACAAGTGCATATGTTGCACCGAGTTTTTTTGCTTTTGCAAGAAGCTCCTCGGCTTTTCCAAACTCACCGTCAGACATAACTCTCGGCATTTTTACTCCGAGTCTTGCTCCTCTCGTTAATACTTCGGACAACATATCCTCGCTCAACCTTTTAAATTCGGAAAGTGCAAGAGACACATATCCTGAATTTTTGTATTCTTTTATCTTTAAAAGTCCGTTGGCCGTTCTGCAGCTTATGTGGTAAACGGGTTCGGATATATATTCATTTTTCACTTTATCTGTGCTATGTGTGATTTTTTCTCTTTTCGGCGTTGGCACATAAAGCAGTTTTGCTTCGAGTGCTTCAGCTGCACTTCTGCGAAGGGAATTTAGCATTGATTTGCTCAGGAATACGTTACCTTTCAGCGAAAGAGAAATGTTATCTTCGCAAAGCTCAAAGCACGTGTTTCCAAGCTTTGACAGTCCGTTTTTTACCTCTGCTTCCGTTATAGGTGCACTTTTTGCTTCGGGACATACAAAATCAGCTTTTACAAATGCAGTAACATCCCCGCATGCAAACGTAAGCGTTGGTTCTTCACCGACTGAAATATCACACTTTGCCGAGATTTTTATTCGTCTCGGTTCGTATTTTTTTACTTCATCAAGAGCATGGGTTCTCGACTTATCATCATCACTGCGAACACCGTACATATCTTTATTGTTCTTTTGGTATTCGCCGGTAAAATACTTGTCCGTAAAGCCGCTTCGGGAAAACAAATCATATAGATACTGCATTTCGTCTTTATTCGCGCTTCTGTTTTCGTCAAGCAGCTTTCTGTATATGCTTGTAACTCCATACACGTATTCGGGAGATTTCATTCTCCCCTCAATTTTAAGCGATGTAACTCCAAGCTCACTCAGCTTTTCTATGTTTCCGGCAAGGCACAAATCCTTAAGGCTAAGTGGGTAGGAGCTTTTGCCGCCATCCATTGAATACGGGAGTCTGCAGGGCTGAGCACACATTCCCCTGTTTCCGCTTCGTTTGCCTATGCATGAGCTCATAAGACACATTCCCGAATGACACACGCAAAGCGCCCCGTGTACAAAAACCTCTGTTTCTATTCTTGTATCAACAACTCTCTTTATATCATCGGCTGTCATTTCCCTTGCAAGTACAACACGCTTAAAGCCAATTTCCTGCAAAGCCTTTGCGCCTTGCGTGTTATGACAGGCACACTGCGTGCTTGCATGAAGGACTATTTCGGGAAACTCTTTTTTCAGGCGTGCTGCAAGACCTATGTCCTGTACGATGAACGCATCAGCTCCGTATGCAAGAGCAGAGTACACCATATCGCACACCTCGGGCATTTCCCTGTCTGTTACAAGTGTGTTGACCGTGATATTTGATTTTACGCCGTAAATACGGCAAAGACGAAGTGCTTCACGCAGCTTTTCGTCGTCAAAATTCTCTGCCGAGGCTCTCGCGTTAAAGTTCGAAAGACCGAGATAAACTTCATCTGCACCCGCAGACAGCGCCGCTGTAAGCGCTTCAAACGAGCCGCATGGAGAAAGCAGACGTGGTTTTGGCATTGTAACCTCCGTAAATTTACATTTTTCTCTTGCAAAGTGAGCGTAAATGTTCTATACTATACTATAATATATTGTAATTATTATACTTGCAAAATCGGTTTAAGTAAACCCTTAATTTTAAATTTTTCTGATATTACACGAAAGAAAGGTGACTACCTATGAAAATACGTCACAGAAAAAGCAACAGCTTTTTTTGTTTTTGCCTTGTTTTATCTTTTCTTCTTTCATTTATTTGCTTTGCTTCATACAATTCTCCCTTTGGAAGCATAATGTCAAATGCCGTAAACACAATAACCTCTCCTCTGCAGTTTGCAGGAAAATACACCTTCGACCTTTGCAAAGGCGCATTTGATTATTTTTCGTCAGTAAAAAAGCTTTCTGAAAAAAACAAAACTTTACAGAGCGAAGTGGAAAGACTTTCGGCGCTTGAAGCTCAGAACGAAATACTCAGAAAGCAAAATGAGAGTCTTTACGAATTTCTTGAGCTGAAAAAGGAACGAAACGACTTTAACCTTTCGGATGCAAAAATAATTGCACGTACAAGCTCGAACTACGTTTCCGACTTTATAATAAACAAAGGCTCATTTCACGGTCTGAAGCAGAACATGCCTATTATTGACTCTGACGGCAGACTGATAGGAGTTGTATTCTCGGTTGATTTGCAAAGTGCAAGATGCAGATACATCACTTCATACGATGTGAGCGTCGGCGTATACGACGAAAAAACAGGAAACACAGGTGTGCTTTCAGGAGATTTCGGTCTGTTCTCGCAGAACAAGTGCCTTATAAGAGGACTTCTTACCCAAACGGAAATTGCGGTCGGTGACAGAATTCTGACCTCGGGAGTCGGAGACGTATACCCTGCAGGTCTTATTATAGGTACCGTTGAAAAGCTGGTTCCCGATGCAAATACTCATACAGTTACAGCAGTTGTAAATCCCGGAGAAAATATATTTGAGTCCGACAGCATAATGGTTATAACAGACTTTTCCAGAACCTATGAATAATCCTAGTATTTCCTTTGCAAAGCCTGCCGTTTTTGCGTCTGTAGCTGTTATAGCACAAGCGCTCATTATGCTTAGTTTCCCGCAACACAAAGAAATACTGCTCGTATGCATTGTTTCTATTGCTGTTATCACGTGTCTTGTTATGTTCAGGAAAGCCGCGGCGATTTTTATCTCGGTAATGCTGTTACTTGGTGTTTGTCTTACATACAGTGCTTATAAATCAAACGAAGAATACTCAGACACGGTACTTTCTGCTCTTGGAAACAACGAACACACATATTCGGGAAAGGTTACATATTTTTCAGGCGGCGGAAGACCGACTCTTTTACGTATAAAAATCACAAGCATTGATAAGCGTACCCTGAAAAAACCTTTTTCCGCACAAATCACAAGCTATGCCGGTGACACAGCCGCAGTCGGAGATACAGTGGTTTTCAAAGGAGTTCCGTCTAAACTGTCGGATGCCGAAAGCGGCGAGTTTGACACCAAAAACTATCTCAGAAGCAAAAAAGTTTTTATGGTGTTTTCATCAGCAGAGGTGCTGTCAACCTCTAAAAGCAATCAAAAAAGTATTCTTTCAAAACTCAGACAAAGCTTTGATTCTGCTGTTCACACCTATATAAAAAGCGATTACGATTATACCGGCACCGCCATTGTCAAGGCGCTTACCCTTGGTGATAAAACGGATTTTTCAAAGCAAATGTCGCAAAGCTTTTCCAAAAGCGGTCTGTCGCATCTTATGTGCGTTTCGGGAATGCATCTGTGCGTGCTTTTGGGAATGCTTTCGTGTATTCTCGTCCGGCTTACAATCCACAAAAAGCTACGATGTCTGTTTCTTATAGGGTTCTGCCTTTTCTACATATTCTTTACAGGTGCTTCGGCTTCTGTAATAAGGGCAGGAATAATGTCCTCTTTTACATATACCGCACTTCTGCTCGGCAGGAAAAATGACTCGATTATTGCTCTGTTCTCTGCAGGCGCGCTTATGGTCTTCATCAACCCCTACGTTGTTCTTGATATTTCGGCAAGGCTTTCTTTCACCGCAACACTCGGCATTATTCTTGCAGGAAACGCGTCGAGTCGTATTTTCCCTGTGTTTTCAAAAACACATCCCGTTTGCTTTGGTTTTATAAGTGCGGTTATAACAAACTTCTGTGCAGTTATTTTCACTCTGCCTCTCAGTGCAGACAGCTTTGGCGGATTTTCAACCGTCGGTATCATTTCGACTCTCTTTACGTCTCTTGCATGTGAATTTCTCATTATTCTTGCAAATATACTGTGCTTTTTATCTCTGCTACCGTTGACCGGCCTTGTGTGTTCGGTTATCGGCAACGTCTGCGCGATGCTCTCACAATATATTATGAACGCTTCAGACTTCTTTTCTTCTTTCAAATATTCTTATGTACAAGCCGATAATACGCATTTAATCTTTATTTCTTCAGTGCTTTTTCTTGCACTGCTGTCACTTTTTATATCATTCGGCGCTTCAAAAATAGGCAGACTCATGCTTTCGGGTGTTATTGTGTCAAGCCTTCTTCTATATACCTTAGGTATAATAAACGCTGTTACCGAGGATAGCAGGCTTTGCGTTAGCTACTACAGAAAAAACGAAAACGACCGTCAGCTTGGCATCAAACTTGGTGCGGACGGCCACATTATTTTCAATGCGGACGATCTTTTATGTACAAATCCGCAAAAGGCCGTGTTTGACAGTCTTGACGGACTTAATTATATAGTTTTATTACCCGACAACAACACTGATACAGCCATTCTCGCAGACAGCCTTCTCTCGTTTTCGTCTAGATACGGAATAAGGGAGGTATTCGTGCCTGACACACTGGACGGTAAATCTCTTTCCGAATCACTTTTGGCTTTCGGGATTGTCTGCAAGATTTTCCCACATACGTTTTCTCATTCGCAGTTTACCGTGTCGCTTTCAAACCTTGGACAAAGCAGCTACAGTATAACCGTGTCTGACAAAGAGCAAGAGGTGTTTGCCGTGTTTTCGGACAGCTACCGAATAGAGGATTTTGAAGGTCACACCGATATATGCGCATATTTTACACGCAAAACCAAAACGCAGTTTGATCCCGGCAAAGATACGATGCCGAACTGCAATCTGTTCTTCACACGTGCAAAGAAGGATTATTCCGCCGACGGCATGTTCAACACCTTCGGCAAAACAAGCTTTATGTTAAAGGAGTGAGCATATGGCAAAAGGCTCTTACAAGGAAAAAACCTCGGATATACATGCACAGAACATAATACAGCTTAAAGCGCGTATAAAGGACGGCTCTTTTTCCGGCTGCTATATGTTCTACGGCGACGAGGAATACACAAAAAACCACTACTACGGTGAGCTTTGCAAAGCATGCGGTGACACGGGTCTCAATGTCAAAAGCCTCTACGGCAAAGAATTTACACTTAAAGATTTTATCGATGCCTGCGACACGTATGCAATTGAAACCTTTGATATGTTTGCAGAAGAAGAAAGCACAGAACAGAACGCAGGCAAAGTACGTATTGTAAGGCTTGTTGAACCCGATTTATCCTGTCTTTCCGGGAAAGATGCGGACTATTTCATTGATTTTATCGAGGATTTGCCCGATGGTGCGGCTGTTATATTCTGGTACTATGCAGGAAATACTCCTGATTTTTCAAAAGGTTTGTTAAAAAAGCTCCCCGAAAACGTGCTGACGGTCAATTTCAAAAAAGAGGCTGTCGGAAGTGCGGTGCTTATCACATGGATACTGCGCCACTTTTCAAAAGCAAAGCTGAACGTCGAAAGAAACGTTGCCGTATATCTCTGCTCAAGCGTCGGAAATGACATGACAACTCTCAAAAACGAAATTGACAAATGCATAGATTTTCTTCGCTTTGAAAACCGTGACACTCTTACAATTGCCGACATTGATTTTCTGTGCACCAAAAGTGCCGAAGCTCAGGTTTTTGACATAATAAACGCTGCACTTCGCGGTAATTTCCAAACTGCCGCAAAGGCGCTTAAAGTGCTTGAAAACAGTCGGGAAAAGGCACTGCCCATATTCGGAGCGATTGCCAAAACGGCAAATGACCTTCGCTGTATAGAAAAGGGACTTAAAAAGGGGCTTAACGCCCAAAGCATTTCAAAAGCCTACGGACTTCACGAATTTGTAGTTACCAAAAATCTTGCTGTTCTGACAGACAGAAACCGTGATTTCAAGGGCGAAAACAGCTTTGCCAAAACCGTGTCGGCGCTGTGTGTTGAGTACGATGCAAAGCTCAAAGGCTCACGTACAAATCCGTATGCCTTGCTTCTTGAGCTTATTTTCAAAATTTGTACTGCAGGAAGAATACAAACATGACAAAAGGAGCCTTATGTAGCGTTTCCTTTGGAACCGCTACAGTGATATAAATTCCTTGTGGAATTTGCGATATACCGCCGGTGCGATATATCCTGACGGATGCGATATGTCCCTTCGGGACGAGATTTGGGAATTCATATCATATCGCTACCCAATGAAATGAGGTTATATCGCATTTTGCGAAGCAAAATATATCGAGTTTGCCCTTTGGCAAACATATCGCCTGATACAAAAATAATCCGACAAGCTACAATGTTTGTCGGATTGTTTGTTTTTTATGAGAGCTTCCCTTGCGGCTCCTTAATTATTATCTGCGTTTCTTGCTGCAAGAAACAGTCCTGTTATCTCAATGTCGTTCCCGTAAACATGTCTCAGCTGTCTTACACACTCGGAAAAGCTGCTTGAGGTAGTAATAACGTCATCAAAGAGTATAATGCTTCTGACATTCTGTCTGTTTTCGGCTTTATACTTGCCTCTTGCGTTTATTTGCCGTGCCGCCGCGTCAAGGTCCTTCTGGTCCTTTGAAAATCCGCATCTTTTCACAAGCTTTTCGTATCGGAGCTTGCCGTGTGATTGTTTGGCGATGAATTTTGCAATCCTCTCGGAATGGTCATATCCGAAAATACGGACATTCACTTTTCTTCTAGGCACATTTGTTATTACCGTGTTTTCGGTAAACGGTATATCCGAAAGCATGGGCAGAAGTTTATGTGCGGCATGCGAAAAAAGCTCTGTATTTGCACGCTTTTTGAGTGCAAATATATATCTTGTAAGCTCGCTTTTTCCGTATCTGTAAAGATACCGCACCCTTACGCTTTTCCCGTCAACACTTACATACTTCTGCCTGATATTTTCTGATGCTTTCAGCTTATCCTCGCAGCTTTCACAAACAACTGCACTGCCGACATGACCGAAACAAATCGGACATGCCGGCGGGAATAATATATCTATATATTTCATTGCTCAAATTCAGATTAATAATATCTTACGTTTGCCACAACTTTACCGAGTATTGAAACCTCATCGGTATAAATAGGCTTCATATCGCGGTTTTCGGGCTGAAGTCTGTAGGAACCGTTTTCCTTGTAAAAGCGCTTTACCGTGGCTTCGTCTTCAATCATTGCGACAACAATTTCACCATTATCCGCATATTCACGCTTTTCCACAACAACAATGTCACCGTTTAAAATCCCGATTTCCTTCATGCTGTCACCCTTTACATGAAGTGCAAACAGACTTTCGGGGTCATATTTCTTATCCGAGGAAAATGTCATATATCCGTCAAAATTCTCGGCTGTAAGTATCGGTATACCTGCCGCAACCTGTCCTATAACGGGAACCTCATATTTATTTGCAGTATTTTCAGCATCCGCATCGTTTTCTGCCATAATAATGGTTCTGCTCTTGCCGCTTTCACGTATAATATATCCCTTTGTTGCAAGGCGGTCTATGTACATATGTGCCGTCGATGTAGATTTTATCCCAAGGTCGGCGCATATTTCCCTTACGGAAGGCGCATACCCTTTTTCCTTTATTTTGGCTTTCAAATAGTCGAGAACTCGCTGTTCCTTAGGCTTAAGGTTTACCATAGTTTTATCCTCCGGTCCATATTTTCTCTTTTTTATTACAATACAAGTATACCAAACAAACAGGTGTTTGTCAAACATAAGTTTGCTTTTTGCGGATTTTGTCGATAATATTTACTTATCGTTCACATTTGCGGAGTGATTTTCTTAATATACAAACAAACACCGGACGGTTTTATCCGTCCGGTACTGTTTTGCCGAAAACACGGCATTATGCATTTTAATCAGCCAACGATACCTGAACGCTCGATACCTTCAACAAGAGATCTCTGAGCAAACAGGAATACAATGAACAGCGGAAGAATTACAAGAAGTCCGCAGGTGTTCGTTATTGCCGAGTTCCAGAGAGAGGATGCTGCAAAGTCAATCTTGAGGCTCGAAGGAACCTTTACTATGTTAGGAAGCATTGTAGCACCGCTTGTTGTAAAGAACGGGGATGCAGTATAGAAGGTGTCTGTCCACTGCCACGAGAAGGCAAACATGAAAATGGTTGTCATCATAGGTACGGACAGAGGAAGAATGATACGGAAGAAGGTCTGGAATATGCCGGTTCCGTCAATATATGCAGCTTCTTCAAGTTCATCCGGAACGCCCTTATAGAACTGTCTGAAAATGAATATATACAGACCGTTCTTAAATGCAAGTCCGGTAAGTGAAAGCAGGTATACAGGCCATTCCGTGTTTATAAGGTTGATGCCCTGTCCGGCTGTAAACAGTCCGAAAATCCCGAAAATATCAAAATATCTGAACTGCATGAACATAGCAAGAAGAAGTGTGTCATGCGGAATAAGAAGTGTGATAATTACCGCAAAGAACAGAATATTTCTTCCCTTAAACTTAAACTTCGCAAAACCGTATCCGACAATCGCACAAATAAGTGTCTGGAAAAATCCGCAAAGTACCGATACACGGGCGGTATTGAAAAGTGCTGTGAAATACTTGTTTTCAAGTATGATGAATTTCCACTGGTCAAGAGTGGGATTTCTGGGAATCAGCTTTACCGTTACGTCAACGAAGTCGGACGTGCTCATAAAGGACGCCATAATCTTTGTGAAGAACGGGTAAAGTATGATGTAGGAAATACCAACGAGAAGTACAAAGCGGAAAATAACGTAAACCAGTTTTCCGAGGAATGCTGCTGAGAAGAGCTTAAGCTTAAGTCTTGTCCAGAAGCCCACTTTTCCCTCGAATTCGATTTTCATATCTTTTCTGGAAAGTTGCTTGGTTCCTGTTTTATTCATTACGTTATCCCTCCTTAATCTCGTCTCTGGTAGAATACGAACGCTGAAATGAGTGCGGCAACACCGCCAATGAGTGCAAGTACAATCAGGAAGTACAGCCATGACATCGCAGAGCTGAGCTCTCGGGAGTTTTTGGTTGTTCCTTCATACACCGCATTGATATATCTCATAACCGAGTTCGATTCGGAGGTGAACGAGTCTATAACAGTATAAACCGTATTAACAAGAATCATCGGGCTTATCATCGGGAAGGTTATCTTCCAGAAGGTTTCCCAGCCGGAAGCACCGTCCATCTTACACGACTCATAAATAGAGGGCGAGATAGACTGAAGACCTGCAAGGAATATAAGCATCTGTACACCTGAACGGTTTACTATGTTGAAGATGTTATTAACAACTCCTACAACGTATTCAACAAGCTCTGTACCTACCACCATGTTTCCGAGCAGTGCCGTAACATCCATGGCATTAATAATATCATTTGCTCCGTTTCCGGATCCTGCGCCCGTATCAATACCGCCTGAGCTCATGTAGTCCATTGCAGCATTGCTCTGGTCAATGGAGTCGATAAGACCGGTTGTAAGAATAACGGGAATAAAGAATATTGCTCTGAACACTGCTCTACCGAACATCTTCTGATTAAGAACGATAGCCATGAACAGTGAGAAGATAACAATTGCAGGAACGTCAAGAACGAGCTGCTTTATGCTGGAGGTGAGTATTCTCAGGTACGCTGCGTCCGAGAAAAGGGCCTCCTGATAGTTTTCAAAGCCTATAAATTCAAGAGTGTATCCGCCTTTGGGGATAATGGTTATTTCACTAAAGGAAAATTCTATAGATTTATAAAGCATAGGCAGATAAAGCACTACAAAACCTATTACGAACGGAAGAACGAACCACCATCCGCCTCTGGCCTTCTTTTTGTCAAGAGATGCGGGCTTTTTTGCCTTTGTTACTGATTTATTCATTTTAGCTGCACCCCTTCCTTATCTTACCGCGAAGCTCATAGCTTCGACAGTTGTTCCGTCGTCAAGCGTAACGTCATGGGTATTGTAGTTAAGAACAAACTCTGTGCCGTTATCGTATGCAACTCGAACAATTCTTGTTCCGAGATACTCATGCTCGGTTATAAGCGAATACTTAACGCGCTTCATTGCGTCGTTGAAAGTGTTATAGGTTTCAATAAGCTTAGGCTCCCAGATATCATACTGGATAGCATAATACTTACTGAACTGCGGGAACGCCTTAAGCTCTGATGTGTTTTCCATGGAAAGCATGAAGTACAGGCTTGCACCGTTTTCCATAGCTTTGAGCATGCTGTACTCATAGTCACCGTCAAGGTTGAGTGCAGTTCCCGTAAACTGTGTATATCCGTGGAGAACCATGCCCATAAAGGGAATGGAAACGCTTGTGTTGATATTAAGACTGCTGTCAAGCGGTACTCCGAGAATATGGTCTGCATACTGAAGTGCGTATGCATTACCGCCGTCAATCATAACACTTCCCGCTGACTCATCAAGATCGCCGAGGAAGCCTGAGATATAATCCTTAGCATCCTCACGTGTGAGTGTGTAATCCTCGTTATGGTCAGAGTTGAGGTCATATCCCAGTGTTCCGACCGAAATACCGGTTGCGCCAAGCTCAGTATACTTCTTTTCAATCTTTTCATAGAACTCTGCCATTGCAGGAGGCGCTATTATAAGACTTTCGTCATCCTCAAAGCCCTGATACAAGGCGTTGTAAATTCTGTGAGAAGCACTTCTTCCGTCAATTGTCTTTACCGAATGATCCTTATAGTTGAAGCCGTCAAGCGAGCCAAAGGTATCAACATACGTAAAGTCTATGTCGGGGTAAATGCCAACCTTGTTTTCATTGGCAAATTCCGTAAGCTCACGAAGTCCTTTCTTTCCTCCAAGCGCAGACTCAACCTTGAGCTTTGAAGGTGCTGTATGAATCATACCGCCGTTATACCAGCCAGTAAGCTTCACATTAAGGTTTCCTACGCCCTGTTCCTTGAGCTTTGTAATCATGTTCTGTGTCTGTTCAAAAGTGGTAAGAGGAGTCTGAACATCAACGGGGAAGCCTGCTATCTTCTGCTGAGTTTCGATTGTACCGAAGTTTTCAACATAAAGCGGAACATCGTCTGTTGCTTCTTCATCAGACTTGATTCTGGAAAGAACGCCGTTCTTTTCAAGATAATTTCTTATCTCAACAGCCATATCCGTATAATCAATATCGTCACCGTAAAGCGGGAACACACGGATTGTATAGTTACCTGTGTACTTTCTTTCGCTGGTTACCGACCAGGAAGCACTACCCGTTGAAGAAATACCGGTAAGATAATATGTATCTGTAGGCTTTGGATAGAAGGTGGAGTAAACTGAGCTGTACTTGTGAGCGTTACCGCCGTGGCTTGCAGTTACTTCTGCCATTGCATCGCCCTCTTCGAGGTATGCAACATAACCCTTTCTTATTACTACGGGTTCAGTGCTCGCTTCGTCCTCTGTTTCTGCAGTTTCCTCAACAGTTTCTTCTACTGTTTCTTCTACTGTTTCTTCAGTTGCTTCTTCAGTATCAGCCTGCACTGTTTCATTGTCTTCCTCGGCGTCAGCTTCAACTTCAACTTCAGCATCCGCCTCTGTCTGAGCATCCTGTTCAGACTCAGCAGCTTCTGTACTATCCGCCGGAGCTATCTCAGTTTCTGCTGTCTCAGCAGCTTCTTCACCTTCTGCTGCAGCTTCTTCTGTTACATCTTTCGAAGTTTCTTCCGGTTCCTCAGGCTCGGGTATCCATTCTTCATGTGGTGCACTTTCAATTACACCGTATGCGGGAATACGCATTGTTTCCTGAGTATATCCTGCAATAGTATGGAAGGAATAGTCACGTCCGTAGAGCTTACCTGTAAGGTTGAATGCCTTTGCTCCGATTTCTTCAAATCTTGTGATTGTGCCCGATCCGTCGGGAACCATTGTAAATCCAATGTTTTCGTTGCTGCCGGCACCGAAGTAAGGAAGCAAACGAACATTCTGGAGCGAGTAGTTTGAAGAGTCATACTTGATGCTTGTTGCGGGCATTCTTATCTTGATGCCGTTGTCATCAAGGCTGTATTCGATAGCAAAACGGAAAAGAGCAGGTGCTGCGGAAGTATCCACATAATCTATAAGCTCGTAGTCCGCAGTCATCATGTCTTCTGTGTACTCGGTGTTACCCTTGATGTAACCTTCAAGCACTTCAAGCTCACGGTTTGAGATACCGCTGTCAAGAACATAGATTGCATACTTCTCGGTGATAGGCCACTTAACCTTCATCGATGTGAGAATACTGTCGGGAATTGTAGGATCAAACGGGTCCTGGAGTGAGAAATAAGCTGTAAGCTGCTTATACTCACGGGATGTTGTATCTTCAAAATAAGAAAGAATATTCTCTTCAAAGCTGCTTCTCTCGATTTGCTTAGGAACGAGGTATTTTGACTGTTCCTTACCGAGGGTGTAGTCAACTCTTAGGCCCTGTCTTGTCTTTGTCATTTTAATCTGGCCGTTGGAAGCAGCATCGGTATAGCTGTTGAAGTTTACAATTGCTCCGCCGCTATCCTTATAGGTCATCATAATCTGAGAAAGAAGGTCTGACTTTACTGCATCTGAGGATTTTGAGGTGGGGACATCATAGGGGTTGGTGAGAAGTATCTGTCCTGTTTCCTTAACGCGGAATGCAACTTCACCTGTCTCTTCAAGACCCCAGATTTCGTACTTATCATCCTCAAAGTACATTGTCATTGTGGAAAGCTTATGCTCTTCGTTTACATAGGCTTCCTTGATATAATCTCTCGTAAGCTGGTAGCCTTCTTCTTCCTCTTCGCCTTCTTCACCTTCGCCTTCTTCACCTTCGGCTTTTTCTTCACCTTCGGCCTCTTCGGCGGTTTCAGCGGTTTCGGCATTTTCGGTAGTTTCGGCTGCCTCGGTTTTTTCTTCGGTTTCATCAGCACCTGCAATCATGCAAGGCGATAAAACCGAGAAGATAAGCAGGAACGAAAGAATGTAACATATTGTATTTCTGAATTTCATTTTCATTACTCCTTTCATTCTTACATTCGGTACGAAAGCTCGGTTATGATACTGCCGATAAACGATACAATTTTACCGAGCAGGCTTGAGAACAGCACTGCTATAAACATGATGAACGCCATACCTACAATAGAGGCAATAACGGTAAGCATGTTCTTAAACAGCGTGTAGTCGTGAATTACCATCATTCCGAAGAAGAGCAGGAAGCCCACCCAGAAGAAGGCAACGCCCATTGCAAGGGTAAGGAGAGATGCTTCGTCCACTGTTACAATGTTAGAAAGAAGAGTTGTTATAACAAAGAACGCGGGAAGCGGGAACAGCGAGTAACAGGTTGCAATATATATATCGCGAATGCTTCCTTCACCGTCAAACAACGTTGTCAGACACCAGTTTGCTATAACCCAAAGCATAACAGGAAGCAATATCGAAAGTATCATAACAATGATGTTAACTTCTGTGGGATGCGGATCGAGAATATATGCTTTACCTATTGAGCTGTAAATGAATGTCAAAATAACAAGTGCAAGAATAAATGTTGCACCCTTTACGGAGGCTCTGTGCTCGTGCTTGATATCCCAGTATCCGTCGAACGGATGCATCATGGAATGGAAGCCGTACATAACCTCTTCCTTAAGCGAACGCTTAAGCTTGAGCGCAAGTCCTGCGTCGTTAACCTTCTTTGCGTACTTGAAGATTTTTCCGAGAATGATAAAGAATATAACAACAACTATCGGAACTACAATTGCATACTTTTCAACCCATTCTTTTCTTACCTGCTGCCAGGCTTCGGAATAGTTTGTTGTGTCGTATGCATATTTGTACATATCCATAGCTTCTTCATATTCGCCCTGACGGTAAAGGCTCTTACCGATACCGATATAGGACATGTCGAAGTTTGAGTTACTACGGAGAATTTCCTTCCAGTCATCGGCCGCAAGGTCAAAGTTTCTGTCTCTTTGATTCTTAAGTGCCTTAACAAGGATATCGCCGTATGCGGTTCTCTTATAAATGGTTATTGCATCGTTTTCCTTATCAAGAACGAGCATATAGTTGATTGCGTTTTCGGGATCGCGGTTATCATAAGCATAGTCTATAGCCTGAATACCTGTAATATTACCGAGCTGACTACCCTTATCACCGAATGCAAAGAGGAGGTTTCCGTCTTCATCATAGGTGAATATCTTCTGACGCTTTGCGTCTGTTACAGACCAGGTTCCTTCCGGGCCGAGAGCAACGTCGTTGATAGTCGAAGGACCGGTGATGTTATAATCTGGAGTCTGCTGAAGGTTTACGTTTATTTCGCCTGCAGGCGGATAGAAGCCCGAACGCTTCATAACGTCTGTACCGCTTGGGTTAAGCATCTTAACTGGAGCGTAGTCACTTGCGGTACTCTTTGACTGAATGGCGCCCATAAGGTCATCCTCATTTATGGATGCCGTTGTTGCGTAAACGAAGCCCTTTTCGTTGATGTTGAGGTTGTTGAACTCAACAGATACGTTCTTTACGGATTTGCTCTTCTGTTCTGCAGTCTGGAAACGTCTCCAGATCATATCCATAAGAGAAAGAGACTGGGACTGAGTTCCGATAAATCCTGCAAATTCACCGTCGCTGTTAAGGGAAATAATACCCTGATAAGTTGTTGAGGATACAACATATGTATATCCCGAAGAGCTTACTGCAACAGCTATCGGCTTATAAATATGGTCATCGGGAAAAACTTCACTCTGAGGCTCAGCGATAATTCTTATAAACTCGCCTTCTTCATACTCAGGGTGGTTATGTGTAGCAAAAACGAGAATTCTGTTTGCGTCGGTATCGCACACATACAGTTCTTCGTCGGTTGCATAAAGACCGCGAGGAGAAGCAATCGCATCCGGAACACCCCAGTTATTGATGAATTCCGTCATTTCATACTTATACTCAAACGTATTTGTTTCGTCGCTGTATTCAAGAGCGATAACTCTCTGATTATCTCCGTCGGAGATATAAACCATTCTGTCCCAGTAGAAAGTCTTCACAGCGTCATTCATGTAATAGGAACGACCTGTACACATGTCATAGGGACTTGCAATTTCAACCTCAAGACCGAGTGTCTTTGAAGTGATTACTTCATACGGAACATATGCATGAGGAGACTCAACATAGTTTCCGTCAATATCATATGTATATGTTGAATACGGGATAATTGCTCCTGTAGGTATTGTGCCAACGAGCATTACAAGGCACATAACAAGGAGAAGTATTCTTTTTATATTTTTCATTCTGATTCTCCTCCTTACTTAGTCCTTCATACCCGAGCTTGCCATTGTTTCGATGATGTTACTCTGAGTAACAACGAATACCGAAACAGGAACGAGCATCATGATAACGGTTGAAGCCGCTGCCGCACCGCTTCGTACGATACCGCCGGCAAGAATCTGCTGAATATCGTAGTTAAAGGTTTTAAGCTGTTCACTGTAGATATAGATTGAAGTACCGCTGTTCCACAGACCTTGGAAGGAGTAAACGATAAGTGTCAGCCACGCTGGTTTTACCATAGGCATTACTATCTTCCAGTAAATCGTAAGCTCTTTAGCACCGTCAAGTCTTGCAGACTCGAGAACCGAATCCGGAACTGTCGATTCCATGAACTGCCTCATGAGGTAGAAACCGAGAGTATAGCCGAATGCGGGAACGATAAGAGACCAGTATGTATCAATCCATCCGAGAGCTGACATGATAATGAAGTTTGAGATGGAGGATACTGTGGAATGGAACATCAGCGAGTAGTATACAGTCTGGAACATTGCCTTGCGACCGGGGAAATTAATCTTGGTCATGGCATAAGCCGCCATTGAAGCAAGGAACAGGTGACCGAAAGTGCCGCCGACTGAAACGAGTGCGGTATTGAATATGTATCTTGAGAACGGAATCCAGGACTCACCCATGAGTCTGAAAAGGTCTGAGAAGTTCAGAAGAGTGGGGTTACGCACGAAGAATCTCGGCGGGAACATCCAGAGTTCATCAAGAGGCTTTAGCGACTGAGAAACCGCGTATACCATCGGAAGGAACATGAATGCGCCGAAGATAATAAGAAGGACATTGATACCAACGTCACCGCCGACGGATCGGTTAAATGAACGTCGTTTGATTTTTGGAAGTTTCATCGTCATTTACCTACCTTCGACAGTAATTTATTAATAGCAAGGTTTGCACCTATCATGATTGCAAACAGAATTGTAGCAATCGCGGATGCATATCCGACCTCCCAGCGCTGTCCGCCGTAGTCGTCAAGATGGTGCATGATTGTATGTGCGCAGTAGTCAACAGACGGGAATCCGCAAAGTGCCGTAACGACAGCACCGAATCCGAAAGCGCCGGTGATTGACATGATAGCTGCGAACATCATCTGGTTTTTCATAACAGGAAGTGTTACATACCAAAGCTCCTGCCAACGGTTTCTGACGCCGTCAACGCTTGCCGCTTCATAGAGGGACTTATCAACAACCTGGAAGCCCGCAATGAAGGACAGGAACGAAGTACCGAGACTCGTCCAAAGAGCAACTACGATAACAAGTGTCATGATGTAGTCTGTGTCCTGGAACCAGAGAATTGGTGCGTTGATTATACCAAGCTTCATAAGGGTACCGTTTACCCAGCCGTACTGGTCACTGGAGAACAGAGTCTGCCAGATGAGGTATACCTGACCGGAGATACTCGGTGCATAGAAGATAAGTGTAACAACCGCACGAATTTTGGGAGTCAGTTCATTGATGAACCATGCGAACATAAGACAGAGCAGGTACGATACAGGACCTGTCATAGTTGAAAATATCAATGTATTCTTACATGCAGTAAGGAAGATATCATCATCCAGAAGAAGTCTTATGTAGTTGCTTGCGCCTACAAAAACAGGCATTTCAAGCATATTGAACTGTGTAAGGCTGAGAAGCAGGGATACAAATACCGGGATAACCGTGAAGGTGAAGAATATAAGATAGTAAGGAGCTACCATTACGTAACCGACCTTATTGACCTTCATTTCACGGAGTGTCCACTGCCACTTTGTCATATCTTTTCTGAGCTTTGGAGCCGCTTGCGGCTTCTGAACAGCTTTTTCTGACATTTATTTCACTCCTTGATTATATGTAATAATGTAATGTTTATGACGCTTTAACCTCTATGCCCTTAGCAGCAAGCTCTTCGGTATATTCTTCCATAGTAAGGAAGCCATACTCGTCTCTTTTTCTTGAGAGCTCGTGGTTTATATCGTCAACATAGCCGAGCATTGCCTCGGAAGCAACCTCATCGTCATCGACAACTGCGTAGAACGCAAAGTTTGTATATCTTGCAACGATGTAGTTACCGGGAGACATCGGCGTACCCTTGAGTGATTTAAACTGCTGTTCAAGGTTTCTCTTTTCCTGAGCCGTCCAGGACTGACCGGTAAGTGCTGCAATGTTAGCTGTGTTATACTTTGCAGCCGTACCCATGATAGCAACCTGTTCCTTACCGAAACGCTCCTGTGTCGGAGTGCTTACCCACCACTTGAGGTATTCCCATGCCTTCTTAGCCTTGGGAGACTCGGTAACGTCCTGTTTGTCGGAAATGTCGTTTGCGGCATCCCTCATCATCATCATGGCATGAGGAGTGATGGGAGAAGTGTGGTTTATGCTTCCGTCTTCACGTTTAACACCGGGAAGCTGAACAAATTCCCACAGACCTGCAATTTCGGGAGCAAATACTTTAAGCTGGTTATATGTAGTATAGTTTGCAATCGCGATAGGCATTTCACCCGTTCTGAAGCGGTTTGCAAAGTCGTAGGTAATAGGCTCGCCGTAAAGAGTGAACCATTCGGTCATTCTCTGGAATGCATCGA
The DNA here is from genome assembly GCA_045540015.1 of Eubacteriales bacterium. Classification (GTDB taxonomy): domain Bacteria; phylum Bacillota; class Clostridia; order Oscillospirales; family CAG-382; genus UMGS1387. Next base: position 63,617 of record JAZQGP010000013.1, on the reverse strand, counting down.
GAGCTTCATTACAGTCAAGGTTTGTCTGAATACCTACTGTACGCATATATTCTCTGTCGGTTCTGTCGCCGGTTACACCTTCGTAATCGTAGCTTGACTTAAACCATTCTATATCGTTCTGATACATATAAATCTGGGTCATGGCCTGGGAGAAGCCCATTTCCATCTGGTTCTCGGACAAAGCACGAATAATGGCTTCAACGTCGTCCCATGTTTCAGGGACTTCAAGACCGAGGTCAACGAAGATATCCTTACGATAGAACAGCATAGGAAGGTCGAGTGTGGAAGGAATACCGTACGTTACAACACCGTTTCTTTCAATTCCGTCTACTACCTTATATTCCTTCTGTTCGTCAAACTGGTCACCGGTTGTTCCGTCGGCATATTCGATTCTGTCAGGGTCAAGCACTGTCAGCGGAACGAACTGCTCATCATTGAAGAGCGGTTTTACTTCTGTTTCAAAATCAGAGAAGTAGTTAACGGGAATAACCGCATTTCTTATACCAAAGCCAACAGGGTCGCCGTCCATTGAAACGTCAGGACCAACACCTGCAAGCGTTGCGGGAAGAAGTGTACCTGCCGCTATAAGCTTTAAGTTAACTGCGATTCCCGTTTCAGCCGTAAAGCTGTCGTCAACCATCTGGCGCATGATCTGTGCCTGGTCACGACCGGTTGTAACCCAAACCTCAACAACATCGGGGTCGTCCTCTTCAATCTTCTTGCTTGCACCGAGTGAGTTATAGTCGGTGAAGAACGACATGAAGAAAGAGCCGATTTCGTGAGCCATTGCTTCAAAGAAATTGGTATTAGCCTTAGGAAGAGCACTGCCTTTAGGCTGAACCTTTATGTAATCAAGCTGGAGGGGCTGTCCCTTTGTGGTGAGCAGCCATGTACCGAGTGAACCTATGTTACTCTTATAGTTTGAAAGGTTGGTTGCAATTTTATCCTGGTCGTTACCCATTGTTTCGAGAAGGAACGCAACACGGTCAAGAATAACTGTGTTCTGACCCTTTGAACCAATCTTTGCTTCAAGCTCTGCAGAAACATCATAAAGAAGCTTTGCTTCGTCTCTCATACCTCTGAGAACCTCGGGAATAAGCTTTGCAAACTCGTAGTCGGTATACTCATCAGGATCGGAGCCTGTAATCATAAGTATCTTTCTGTAATACTCATTAAGTCTTGTCTGGCTGTCGTTGATGGTATTGAGTACGTTTGCCATATCACCGAGAACAGTCTTAAATTCGATTGTATGGTGTCCCTCATCAAGGTAGAAGCTGAAGTGCGTTGTACCGTCGTTAAGCGAGTCAACCTGCCAGTCGGCATTATACTGGAACTGGAGCTGCTTTGCTTCTTCAAAGGGATAGTCACCGTCAATCTTAATTGCACGTGACGAGAAAAGACCCTGGTTTACGGTCTGCTTAAAGCGAAGCACGATATCATACATGCCCGCCTTTTCAACGTCAAAGTCGTACTTTATCCACTGACCGGAAATCTTCCACTTGTCACCGCCGTTACCGCCGATGGTATTAAGAAGCGTTGCCGAGGTGCTCTGAGGCTCGGTGATACCGCTTGTACGGTCATTCATCGCATAGAGAACCTGTTCACTCGTAGCAACCGGAGTTTCAGCGTTTATGTAGATGGTTTCAGCATCCTTGGGAGCCGATTTGTCGGCATGCTGTGCAGCATATTCTTCATAAGAAATATACGTAGTTGCGGGATGCAAACGAATTTCACTTGTCTGGAGAGGCTCGCACGCTGCGTCAAACGCAATTGTATGAGTTCCCTTTTCAAGATAAAACTCAAGAGGAGTCGAGAAGAAGGTTTCAGAGTCATAAATCTCCTCACTTCTCCATTCAGGAGTTTCATACTTTACGGGACGCATTTCGTTTCCGTTAAAGTCCTTCTTGAAGGTACGCTCGATTTTGCTGTAGTTCTCATCCTCTTTATCGCCCCATACGCGTGTAAAGTTGATATAACGCGCTTCAGCAAACGGAACCTTTCCGTCAATGAGAAGAACACGCTCAATATTGGAACCGTTACCCTCACAAGGATAATAGTCAACCGTCATTGCGTACATTCCCGTTTCGGGAATCTCTACCGTATAGACAGTTTTTCCTGTATCGGGAGCCCAAAGGGTTTCGCCCTTTTCGCTGTCTTCTACTACTTTGACCTGTGCAGTTGTTTTTTCCGCATCATAGTCAACCGCCTTGATAACTATCTCCTGGGTGGCCTTGGGAGTATCTCCGTAAAGCCCGAGATATTCGGCGTAGGTGGTGGAGACCATAAGGTCTGCCATTTCGTTAAGCGAGTTGAGCGTTCTTGTTACACCGTCGTCTTCGACAGATACAGTTTCTTCAATAAGAACAGTATCAGCCTCAGTTTCGGGCTGAGCAAAAACAGATACACTTACGAATGCCTGCAGGAGCATACTTATAATAATGAAAGAAACTACAAGCCTGCTCTGTTTTTTTGCAATCTTCATCTGCTGATTTCCTCCTACCTGATTGAGAATTGCCATAAATATGAGGTCATTTTTGTTACCTCTCTCAAAGAATTATTATGCCAAAACGACATACCAATCCCCTAAAAAAGGGCATAAATCCCCCATTTATATGATTATAGTATACCAACTCAAGCAAAGTTTGTCAATAGAAGATTTCACTCACTCCGCCTTTCCGGCACAACCTTACGAAGTTTAAAAGCGGTGTCGAAAATGTGTTTGACAATTTGTCAGTAAATTACAATCATAGGGGATTTTAGCCAAAATAACAAGATTAAGTTTATTGATTACACGTGTTTTTAACGATGTTCCTTCGTTTTCAGGCATTTTCATGATTTAAATTTATCGAATTTGTAAATTATAAATTTCATGTCAAAGCAAGGAACAATTTATTTGTATCGGTTGATGCACAAAATATGTTAAATATTTGTTGCCGCAACGTCTCTAAATAGGTTGTTTTTTTGTGCATGTTTCACAATTAGATGAAAAAATTTTCTACGCGTTGGACATTTTGACATTTTCAATATTTTGAACGTTTTTTAGTTCTTTTATGGGATGTTGTAATGTTTTTACATCAACTCTGCAATTCCTCCCACAACTCGTACAGTTTCGAAAGTTCGTTTTCCAATGCAGTTCCCTCTTCGTAGAGCTTTGCCGCCTTTTCGTAGTCGCCCGAAAGTTCCTGCTGTAAACGTGCGTTTTCGGACAGCATTTCTTCGAGCTGAGCTATCTTCTTTTCGGTTTCCGCAAGTTTTCTTTCGGTGTTGCGTCTGCGGTTACGTTCTTCCTTGTTCTTTTCGTAATCTCCCGACGAGTCGGCCTTCGCATTTGACGCAGCATTGCTTTCGACGGTGCTTTTTGCCGATGCTTTGTTTTTGTATTCAAGAAACGCTTCATAGCTTCCCGCAAAATCAAAGCATCCGTCAGTTCTCATTTCAAAAATGCGTGTTGCCAGCTTATTTACAAAGTATCTGTCGTGTGACACACAAAGAACAGTTCCGTCGTATTCGCACAGTGCGTTTTCCAAAACTTCACGCGAAGGTGCATCAAGATGGTTTGTAGGTTCATCAAGTATAAGTAAATCGCTCTTTTCAAGCATGAGCTTTGCAAAGGTAAGTCTTGCCTTTTCTCCGCCTGAAAGAACGTCTATGCTTTTAAATACATCTTCACTTGTAAACTGAAAGCCTGCAAGCACACTTCTTATTTCTGTCTGTGTCTTGTCAGGAAAACAGTTCCAAAGCTCGTCTATAACCGTATTGCTTGCATCAAGTCCCTGATGCTCCTGGTCATAATATCCTATGGCAAGACCGCGTGCATACTCGAACGTGCCAAAATCCTGCCCGAGTTTTCCGCACAGAATCTTAAGCATTGTGGATTTTCCCACACCGTTCTGACCGAGAATAAACATTTTATCCCTGCCATGAAGCAGAAAAGACACGTCATTAAACAGTGGCTTTCCGGGAAACGCCTTCGAAAGCCCTGTTACCTCAAGCATCTTGTCGGGGCATTTTCCGTATTCACCCATTTCAAAACGAAAGCGTATATTCTGCGGAAGGCTCTTTGGCTTGTCAAGCTTTTCCATGCGGTCAATTGCCTTCATGCGGCTTTCCGCGGCAATTATGTTTCTCTCTCTGTTCCAGCGTCTCTGATTTTCGATAAACGCTTCAAGTCTTGCTATTTCCTTCTGCTGCAGATTGTAGTGCTTTTCGTCTGCCTTTCGGTCGGCTTCTTTACGTTTTACATATTCGGTATAGGAGCAGGGATAAAGTTTACCCTCTCCGTTTTCAATTTCATACGTTTTTTGCGTAACCTTATCAAGAAAATATCTGTCATGGGATATAACTATCAATGATTTTTTATAGCCGGCAAGATAGTTTTCAAGCCACGTCACGGTTTCCATATCAAGATGGTTTGTCGGCTCGTCGAGCATGAGTACATCAGGCTCACTGAGTAAAAGTCTTGCAATGGCAAGACGGGTTTTCTGTCCTCCAGAAAGCTCATGAATGTACATATCATGCGTTGATTTATCGAAGCCGAGTCCCAAAAGCATACTTGAAATTCTGCTTCTGAACTCATATCCGCCGCCCTCTTTGAAGCGTTCCTCAAGAGAGGTGTATTCTTTTGCAAGGCTCATGTGCTTTTCCTGTTCATGCTCACACTGCATAAGCTCGGTAAGCTCTGAAAGTCTCTTTTCAGCAGAAACGAGATGAGGAAACGCAAGGCACATTTCATCAAAAATACGTCCATCGGAGTCAAGACCTGTGTTCTGCTCTAAGAACCCCACTCTCGTATCTTTAGCCGTAAACACCTGCCCATCACTCGGCTCATGTACTCCGCACAGTATTTTCATGAACAGCGATTTTCCGGCACCGTTGACACCAACTATGCCTATTTTATCTCCCTCATTAACGCCGAGGTTCATGTTTGTCAGTATTACGTCCGTACCAAATGAAAGCGATACGTCCGACGCACTTAAAATAATCAATTCATTCTATCCTTATCTATATTCAAAATGTTTTGCGATTATCTCTCCAAAATTTCTTTAAGGTACATACCGGTATAAGATTTTTCGCATTTTGCAACCTGTTCGGGCGTTCCCTTTGCAACTACCGTTCCACCCATATCTCCGCCCTCAGGACCAAGGTCGATAATATAGTCTGCGGTCTTTATCATATCAAGATTGTGTTCAATGACAACAACGGTATTTCCGCCGTCGCAAAGCTTCTGCAAAACCTCAATGAGCTTTTCCACATCCGCTGTGTGAAGACCGGTTGTCGGCTCATCAAGAATGTACAGAGTTTTTCCCGTCGAACGCTTTGAAAGCTCGGTTGCGAGCTTTACACGCTGGGCTTCACCGCCCGAAAGCGTGGGCGATGGCTGTCCTATCTTTATATAACCAAGTCCTACGTCCTGCAGCGTTTTGAGCTTTCTGTAAATCGACGGAATATTTTCGAAAAATTCGCATCCCTCCGACACCGTCATTTCAAGAACATCCGATATGCTCTTTCCCTTATACTTTACTTCAAGCGTTTCGCGATTATATCTCTTGCCCTTACAAACATCACACGTTACATACACATCGGGAAGAAAATGCATTTCAATAAGCAGTGTTCCGTCGCCTTTACACGCTTCGCATCTTCCGCCCTTAAGATTAAAGGAAAATCTATCCTGCTTATATCCTCTGATTTTTGCTCCCTGAGTCGATGCAAATAAAGCGCGTATTTCCGTAAACAGTCCTGTATACGTTGCGGGATTTGAGCTTGGCATACGTCCGATCGGAGATTGGTCGATGGCTATAACCTTATCCAAATTCTCTGCACCCTCTATGCAGTCATGCTTTCCCGAAATCGTTGATGCACGGTTGAGCGTTTTTGCAAGGCTTGTAAGAAGAATTGAATTTACAAGCGAGCTTTTTCCTGAGCCCGAAACACCTGTAACACAAGTAAAAGTTCCAAGCGGGAATGAAACGTCTATATTTTTAAGATTGTGCTCCTGTGCTCCTCTTACAGTCACAAAATTGCCGTTGCCCACGCGTCTGTTTTCCGGAATTGCAATTTTTCTTCTGCCTGAGAGGAAATCGCCCGTAACAGAGTTTTTGTTTGCAGCTATCTGCTTTGGCGTTCCTGCTGCAACGACATTACCGCCGTGTACTCCCGCTCCCGGACCTATATCAACAATATAATCTGCTTCACGCATTGTTTCCTCGTCATGCTCAACAACAATTACTGTGTTGCCAAGGTCGCGAAGGCTTTTAAGCGTTGTTATAAGCTTTGCGTTATCACGCTGATGCAGACCTATACTCGGCTCATCGAGTATATAAAGCACACCCATAAGTGAAGAACCAATCTGCGTTGCAAGACGTATTCTCTGGCTCTCACCGCCCGAAAGTGTCCCTGATTTTCTTGAAAGCGAAAGGTAACCAAGACCTACGTTTTTAAGAAATCCGAGACGTGCAAGAATTTCTTTGAGTATTTCCTTTGCAATCACGCTTTCGGTTTTTCCGAGTTTTAAGTTTTGGAAAAATTCAAGTGCTTTTTCTATCGGAAGTGAGCAGACCTCATAAATGTTAAGTCCTCCGACAGTTACGGCAAGAGAGTCGTTTTTGAGTCTTTTACCCTCACACGAGGAACACGGCACATTCTGCATAAACTGCTCGTAATACGCCCTCATTTCGGGATTCATGTAGTTCTGGTCGTATCTTCTCTGTATTTCCTTGATAATACCGATGAAATTGAGATTGTATCCTCGGTATCCGTATCTTATCCTTTCGTCTCCTTTGCCGTAGAAAAGCACTTTTTTTGCCTTTTCCGACATATCACACAAAGGAGTATGAATTGTATATCCGAATTCGTCAAGAGCCGTATTTATTCCTATACTGCCCCACGAATCGTCCTTCAGGCTTTTAAAACCGTTGCACACGCACGCTCCCTTTGCAAGAGAAAGCGTCGTGTCGGGAAACAGCTTTTCTTCGGACAAGACAAATCTTTCTCCGAGACCGTCACAGTCGGGACACGCGCCAAACGGGCTGTTAAACGAAAACATTCTCGGCTCAAGCTCGCCAAGGCTTATTCCGTGCTCAACGCAGGCAAAATTCTGCGAAAACTGCATTTCGCTTTTACCCTCGTATTCGCCCTCGTGAAGCGCAATTATGCAAAGTCCGTCTGACAGCTTGAATGCCGTTTCAACCGAATCCGAAAGGCGCGATTTTATGTCGGGCTTCATGCTGAGTCTGTCAACAACCACTTCGATATTGTGACGTTTATTCTTATCAAGCTCGATGTTGTCCTCAAGGCTTATAATCTCGCTGTTGATTCTCGCCCTTACGTAACCGTTTTTAAGAGTGTCGGAAATCAGCTTTTCGTGTGTACCCTTCTTGCCTCTTACAACAGGTGCAAGCACATAAAACTTTGTTCCTTCGGGAAGGTTGCAGATTTTATCAACAATCTGGTCTATGGACTGCTTCTCTATAACACGTCCGCACACAGGACAATGAGGTGTTCCCACACGGGCGTACAAAAGACGCAGGTAGTCATATATTTCGGTTACCGTTCCAACTGTAGAACGCGGATTGCGTGATGTAGTTTTCTGGTCTATTGAAATTGCAGGCGAAAGTCCCTCTATGTTGTCAAGATCGGGCTTATCAAGCTGACCGAGAAACTGACGTGCATAGGAGGACAATGACTCAACAAACTTTCTGTGTCCCTCGGCATATATTGTGTCAAAGGCAAGCGAGCTTTTTCCTGAACCCGAAAGTCCCGTGAAAACAACAAGCTTGTCTCTCGGAATCTCAACATCAATGTTTTTTAAGTTGTGAACTCTCGCTCCCGTTATTTTCAAGCTTTTAGATGCCAATTTGTCCTAACTCCATTTCCTTATTCTTATCGTTTATATTCTGCTGTGCAAGCTTCTTTGCTCCCTCAAGCAATTTCATGTCACGCATAACGTCCGCCATTTTAAAGCACAGCTCTCCGTGCTGGCGTCTTCCGAAAAACTCACCCGGACCGCGTATTTCCAAATCCTTTTCGGCAATTTTAAAGCCGTCCGAACTTTCGCACATTATCCCGATACGCTTTGCAAAGTCGCTGTCCTTGTTTTTATTCATCTTAGGGGACATGAGTATGCAGTAGGATTTGTGAGCTCCTCTGCCGACGCGTCCTCTCAGCTGATGAAGCTGTGAAAGACCGAAGCGTTCTGCATTTTCAACCAGCATTACAACCGAATTCGGCACATTCACTCCAACCTCAATGACCGTTGTCGATACAAGCACGTCAATTTTTCCGTCTGCAAAAGAACTCATCACCGCGTCCTTCTCGCTCTGTTTCATCTTTCCGTGAAGATAGTCAACGCGAATACCCGAAAGAAGTCCGTCTTTTAACTGCTCACACAGCTTCTTTGCCGATTTCATTTCGTAATTTGCGGTCTGTATATATTCGCCGTCTGCATTCTTTTCCTCAGCAAGCGGACACACAATGTAGCACTGTCTGCCCTCTAAAACTCTGTCGCGTATAAACTTATAAACTCTCTGCCTCATGTTTTCGCCCACAGCATACGTTTCAACCTTTTGTCTGCCTTTGGGCATTTCATCAATTATGCTTATGTCAAGGTCGCAGTAAAGTATCATCGCAAGTGTTCGCGGTATAGGAGTTGCTGACATTACAACAGTATGTGGCTTTATTCCGTCCTTTGATTTTCCCTCTAGCGTTTTTCTCTGTTCAACACCGAACCTATGCTGCTCATCCGTTATAACAAGTGCAAGCTGTGAGAACATAACGTCCTTTTCAATAAGTGCATGAGTGCCGACAAGAAGGTCGATTTTGCCGTCAAGAAGCCCTGCAAGTATTCGCTTCTTTTCCGCAGCCTTAGTGTCACCCGTAAGAAGTGCAGTTTTCACACCGAACTGTGAGAGCTCTTTAGAAAGACTGTCATAATGCTGTTTTGCGAGTATACTTGTAGGCACCATGAGAGCCGACTGGTATCCTGACATCGCCGTGGCGTATACACAAGCCGCTGCAACTGCCGTTTTTCCGCTGCCGACATCTCCCTGCACAAGCCGTCTTGCAGGAGAAATAAGGTTTTCTCCGTTATAGTTTGCCTCATCGTTAGGATTATTACAGGAGGAGATATCTGTCAGAATATCTTGTATTGCACGTTTTTGTGCACGTGTAAGCTCAAACGGAAGCGACGAAACATATTTTTTCATATCCGGGTATTTAACTCTGTATGCGTTTCCGTTTCTTCCGTTTTCGCCGAGAAGCAGAATTTTGAACTGGAACTCATAAAGCTCATCAAACGCAAGACGTTTTTTTGCCTGCTCAAGAGCCTCGTTGCTTTGAGGGAAATGAACCGAGTACAGTGCCTCAAACTCCGTACAAAGTCCGTATTCTTCTCTCTGTTCTTGTGTAAATTTTTCCTCTATCTCATCGCGGCACAGAAACAGCGCCTGCTTTACGCTTTCGGATACGATTTTCGATGTCAGTCCGCTTGTCAGAGGGTATTTCGGCACATACGGCAAAAGAGGAACATCTTCGTTATACACCTCATACGCAGGGCTTGTCATTGTACAGTTGCCCGCAATTCCCATAACTATTCCGTAAAAGCGGAATTTTCTGCCAACCGTGAATACGTCTTTCAGATATTCCGCGTTAAAGAATGTAATCTTCACTCCGCCGCCTTCATCACCGGCAATAAATTTCTGAACGGTCATGGCACGTGAATTTCCGCCGCGTATTCTCGCACTTGTCACAGGCGTTATTACTTCAAGCACCAGCGATGCGTATTCTCCGTGCTGCGCTTCATCTGTTCTTACAACATTTCCGCGGTTTTCGTGCGATACGGGATAGTGATAAACAAGGTCACACAGCGTGTGCAAGCCAAGGCGCGAAAACAGCTTTTCTCGTGCCGAACTTATGCCTCGCAGTACTGTTAAGGGTGAATTAAGATTTCCCATGCTTTCGCACCTTCCTTTCCGTGTACGTATTCTTACCCATTTTATTTCATAGTATATTTTACCATACAACATGGATTTCAATTTTGTATAAATTGTAAAAAGTTGCAATTATTTCACAAAGCTTTCACATTAAAGTTGTATCCTATGAAAGCATGATATTATAAAGCAGTGTACGCACTGCCATGAAAGGAATTTTAAAATGAAAAAAACAGCCATTATTCTTGCAGCGGTGCTTGCCGCATGCGCAGTATGCTTTACAGCATGCACAGAAAAAGGAAAAGATGAAATCACGGGAAATGACAACTTAAATGAAAACACAGACATCGGCGTAAATGTAGACGAAACAGCTACTATGTCTTTTGACGAAGCTCTTGAAAAGCTCGCAACTATCGAAACAAAGGGTGAGCTTGACAACGAGACACTCCTCACAGTTGAAGGTGTTCCGATGAGCGCAGCTGCAACGAGATATGCAAATCTCGCAAGCCGTCAATACGGAAGCGGAGATGAAGAAACCATTCTTAAAGAAATTGATGAGTTCTACCGTCTCAATTCCGCTATTGTTCTTCTCGCAAGAGAGTTCAACCTCAGAATTCCCGAAGCGGATTTTGAACAGAATCTCACTTCTCAGATAAGCACTCTCAGAAGCATGTATGGCGAACAGTATGAGACAATTGTATACACCTATACTCTTCAGTCTCCTTATTTCTACGCTGAGAACATACTCCTTAACATGGGGTTTGAAAAGCTCCTCGACTATTACTACGGAGAAAACGGCGTTTCTGAAGACAAGCAGCAAATCTTCGATGAATCACTTGTGCAGTTGAAAGAAAACGATTATATTCAGGCAAAGCACATTCTCATTGCTTTCCCCGAGGATGCTGAAAAAGACGAAGAAGGAAACGTAACCGAAGCAGCTAAAGCAGAAACACTTGCAAAAGCAAATGAAGTTCTTGAAAAGGTAAAAGCAGGCGAAGACTTTGATGCACTTATTGCAGAATACGGAGAAGATCCCGGAATGGAAGCACAGCCTGAAGGATATTTATTTACAAAGGGTGCGATGGTTCCTGAATTTGAAGAAGCTGCATACGCTCTTGAAATCGGTGAAACCTCCGATCTTGTTGAAACCACCTACGGTTACCACATCATTTTGAAACTCGACGTTAATAACAAGTCAGTTTACACTTCCGAACCCTACCTTAACAGCGCATATGCTGCTCTTCGTGAAGAGCTTGTTGAATATTCTTCCGACTACACAGTTGAATATGCAGAAAACTACGAGGCAAGAGTTGATGAGTTTATAGCTGAATATGAAGCAGAGATGCAAGCACAGGCTCAGGCTCAGGCTGATTATGAAGCAGCTCAGCAGGCTCAGACCGAAGCAGAAGCAGCTGAATAAAATCCGCATCAAAAAGGATAAATATGAATACGGCTTTGAAAAAGAATGATGTCGTAACGCTTCGCACCACAGAGCTTTTACAAAACGGAAACGCGTTGTCAAAAACGGACGACGGATTTGTAGTTTTCGTTGTAGGCGCTGCGGCGAATGAAACTGTTTCGGCACTCATAATTAAAGTTACAAAAAACTATGCCGTAGCCAAAACATTGGAGATATTGCAGCCGTCTGTCGACAGATACGAGGACGGCTGTCCTTTTTCCCATAAATGCGGAGGCTGCGTGTTTCAGCACATCACCTACGAAAGCGAGTGCACATATAAGCAAAACGCAATCAACGAAGCGTTTTTACACTTGGGCAAACTAGACCTTGTGCTTTCCGAATTTATACCGTCTCCAAATGAAAAGCATTACCGCAATAAGGCTATCTATCCTGTCGGAGCTGACGGCAAGGGAAATATTATAACCGGATTCTATGCAAGAATGTCTCACCGCATTGTAGAACACGACACTTGCCTTATCGGAAATCCGAAATTTATTCCGATACGCGACAGCATAATAGGATTTCTGCAGAAAAATAATGTTTCTGCATATGATGAACAAACAGAAAAGGGACTCGTCAGAAGCATTTATCTCAGAACAGGCGAGGAATTCGATCAAACAGCCCTCACTCTTATTCTCAACGGCAAAGCTCTTGTATCCGAAAAGCTTGAGAGCGAATTTGTTTCCTTCATAAACGAAAAACATCCCGAAGTTGCCACAATTCTCATTAACACAAATACGAAAGCATCAAATGCCGTTCTCGGCAAAGAGTGGAGGACAATTTTCGGCGACGGATACATTTACGATACGCTCTGCGAAAAGCGGTTCCGTATAGCACCGGCATCATTCTGGCAAGTAAACAGACCGGGTGCATGCGAGCTTTACAGTAAAGCGAAGGAATATGCTGCCCTTGAAAGCGGAGAAATACTGCTCGACTTATACTGCGGAACAGGCAGTGTCGGCATTTGCATTGCAAACACAGACAACAAGCTGTTTGGCGTTGAAATAACACCGGAAGCCGTAAAGGATGCGGCGTACAACGCAGGAATCAACAACATTGATGCAGAGTTTATCTGTGCCGATGCACAAAACGCCCTTGACGATGAACGCGTAAAAATCCTCAAGCCTGATGTTATAACCGTTGACCCGCCGAGAAAAGGCTGCGACGGTACTGTCGAAAAAATTGCATCTTTCGGTGCAAAGCGTATTGTCTATATTTCCTGTGACCCTGCAACGCTTGCACGTGATCTTGCAAGGTTTGAACAGTGCGGATATAAGGCAGCAAAAGCATGCGGAGTTGATATGTTTGCAAGAACGGGGCATTGCGAAGTTGTCGTGAAGCTTTGCAGATATACTAATCCTTGACGGAATTTAATGTTGTATACGCCGGTGATGTGCGATATGTCTGCGTCACTACGAACTCACACTTGAAATAGCTGAGATTCGTGATAACATAAGAGGTTGTTCTCAACCAATAGCCATGATAAATCTTGCCAAAAAACACAATTTTCAGGAGAATTGCCATGACTGCAAAATTACTCATTCAAGCAATTACCAAATTTTTATCAGGCGTTCTTTTGACCGGAATTTTGATATTTTTCCCAGCAGGTACTTTTTCGTTTTCTTACGGCAAGTTGCTTATGGGAATATTATTCATTCCAATGTTTATAGCGGGCATTGTTATGATGTTTAAAAACCCCGAATTATTAAAAAAACGTCTCAGCGCTAAAGAAAGCCAAAAAGAACAGCGTCTTGTTGTAACATTGAGCGGTCTTATGTTTTCTCTCGGATTCATCGTTGCAGGGCTTGGATTTCGTTTTCAATGGTACATTTTGCCGAGATTTGTTGTAATTGCTGCTGTAGCGGTGTTTATTATAGCATATATTCTTTATGCTGAGGTGCTGAGAGAGAATACATATCTAAGCCGAACCGTCGAGGTTCAGGAAAACCAAAAAGTTATCGACACAAAGCTGTACGGAATTGTAAGACACCCTATGTATAGTGCCACATTGCTGCTGTTTTTGTCGATGCCTCTTGTTCTTGGATCAGTTTATGCTTTTCTAATCTTTCTTCTGTATCCCTTTATAATCTGCAAACGAATAAAAAACGAAGAGGCTCTTCTTGAAAAAGAGCTCTCAGGTTACCGTGAGTATAAACAAAAAGTAAAGTATCGTCTAATACCTTTCATATGGTGAAATTCCGGCATATAAACAGTGAAAAGTGTTTTTTCTATCGCTGTGTGCATATAATCGATTGGATTGAAAACATCCGACAAACCATTTTCAAATAATAACAGCAGAGGTATACATATGAACACAATAGTAATCTACAAATCAAAATACGGCTCTACAAGGCAGTATGCAAAGTGGATAGCCGAAGAACTCGGCTGCAGTGCCGTTGAAGCAAAAAACATAAAACCCGACACGCTTATGCAATATGACACAATTGTCTACGGCGGCGGACTGTACGCTGAAATTATAAACGGCGTTTCTCTTATTACAAAGAACATACATAAGCTTGCTGACAAAAAAATAGTTGTATTCACCACAGGCATTACGCCCATAGACGTCAGAGCCTACTATGACGGTGAAGTACTGGAGAAAAATTTCAAAAACGGTGTTCCCGAAAACGTTAAAATCTTTAATTTCCTCGGAAAAATGGTACTTGACGAGCTTACCTTGCCGCACAGAACCGCACTCAAGGCGCTCAAGAAAATCATGTCCGCAAAGGAAAATCCCTCCGACATGGAAAAGCTTCTCGTCGAACTTTGCGATGCTGACGGTGATTTTTCCGACAGAGAGTCAATAAATAAGCTTGTGGAATATATCAATCAATAACAAATACATAGACATACAAAAAAGAACCCTGAATTTTTTCAAGGTTCCTTTTCTTTAACAGTTTTGCGGGCGACCACATAGGGTCGCCCCTACATTTATATAATATGTGTTTTCGTAAAACCGAAGTTGTTTATAAGCCTATACGCTAATAAGACGAAACGTAAAATCGAGGTTGTTTAAACCTCGATTTAATAGACTTATGTTTACTTTCCTTTTATATTTAAATACCAATGTGGCGAATTGTCAAATCGAAGTTCCTTGAATTTCGATTTGACCAAGGAAAAGTTCTTTGCCTACTTTCTTTCAAGAAAGTAGGTTACTGGGCTGCGTCTACAATGATGCCGAAGTCTTCGGTCTTGAGAGAAGCACCGCCGATAAGACCGCCGTCAACGTTCTCACACTTGAGAAGGTCTGCACAGTTCTTTGCGTTCATGCTTCCGCCGTACTGAACGATAGTTTCGTCAGCAACGTTTTTGCCGTAAAGCTCGGCAACAACACTTCTTACAACGCCGCAAGCTTCGTCTGCCTGTTCGTTTGTAGCAGTCTTGCCTGTGCCGATTGCCCATACAGGCTCGTATGCAATGATAACATTCTTCATCTGCTCGGCAGTAACATCGAGAAGGTCAACCTTTGTCTGCTTGCCGAGAATTTCGTTTGTAATTCCCTGCTCTCTTTCCTTTTCAAGCTCGCCAACACAAAGAATAACCTTAAGTCCTGCCTCAAGAGCAGCCTTAACTCTTGCATTAACGGTTTCGTCTGTTTCAGCAAAATACTGTCTTCTTTCGGAGTGACCGATGATAACGTATTCTACGCCAAGGTCGCAGAGCATATCAGCACTGATTTCTCCTGTGTATGCACCGCTCTTTGCAAAATGTACGTTCTGAGCACCGATTTTGATGTTTGAACCCTTTGCAGCCTCAACCGCTGTGCAAAGGTTTGTTGCGGGAACACAGCAAACGATGTCACAGTTGTCTTTTCCTGCAACTACAGGCTTTAAGCTTTCAAGAAAAGCCTTTGTTTCTGAAGGGGTCTTGTTCATTTTCCAGTTACCTGCGATAACTATTCTTCTCATTTTAAATACCTCGTTTTATTAAAGTAATTTCGGGCAAAGCGAAAACTTTGCCCGTGTTTTATTGGTTAAATCCGATAATTACTTATCGTTAAGAGCTGCGATACCGGGAAGCTCCTTGCCTTCAAGGAATTCAAGGGATGCACCGCCGCCTGTGGAGATGTGTGTCATCTTGTCCGCATAGCCGAGCTTTTCAACTGCTGCTGCAGAGTCACCGCCACCGATGATGGAAATTGCACCGCTTTCAGCAACTGCCTTTGCAACATTTTCAGTACCGTTTGCAAAGTTCTTCCATTCGGAAACGCCCATAGGTCCGTTCCATACAACAGTGCCTGCACCCTTGAGAGTCTTGGAGAACAGCTCAATTGTTGTAGGTCCAATGTCAAGGCCCATCCAGCCATCCGGAATAGCGTCGGAATAAATTCTCATGCACTCTGTGTCTTCCTTGTATTCTCTTCCTATCATATTGTCAACAGGGAGAAGGAAGTTTACACCCTTTGCTCTTGCCTTTTCCATAAGCTCGATAGCAAGCTCAAGCTTATCTTCTTCGCAAAGAGAAGTACCAATTGTGTTGCCGAGAGCACGCATAAAGGTATATGCCATACCGCCGCCGATGATAAGTGTATCAACCTTGTCAATAAGGTTTTCAATAACGCCGATTTTGTCGGAAACCTTAGCACCACCGAGGATTGCAACGAAAGGACGTACGGGATTTGCAAGAGCTCCGCCCATAACCTCAAGTTCCTTCTGGATAAGGTAGCCGCATGCAGCATCCTTAACAAATGCAGTAACGCCTGCTGTGGAGCAGTGTGCTCTGTGAGCAGAACCGAATGCGTCGTTTACATAGCAATCGCAGAGAGAAGCGAGTTCCTTGGAGAAGGACTCTTCATTCTTTGTTTCTCTTGCATCAAAACGAACGTTTTCAAGAAGAACAGCTTCGCCTTCCTTGAGAGCCGCAATCTTTGCCTTTGCGTCTTCACCAACGATATCCTTTGCGAAAGTAACCTTACCGCCGAGAAGCTCGTTGAGTCTGTCTGCAACAGGCTTAAGAGTGAACTTTACAGGGTCGTTCTTCTTTGCAGCTTCAAGAAGCTCAGCCTTTGCTGCTGCCTGCTCTGCTTCGGGAAGAGCCTCAACCTTCTTCTTTTCCTTCTTGTCAAGACCGAAGCCTTCTGTGAAAATTGCGTGGGGCTTACCCATGTGAGAGGTAAGAATTACCTTTGCACCGTTTTCAAGAAGATACTTGATTGTGGGAATTGCACTTACAATTCTCTTGTCACTTGTGATAACGCCGTCCTTTAGCGGCACGTTGAAGTCGCAACGGACAAGAACTCTCTTGCCTTTGACTTCGATGTCTTCTACTGTCTTTTTGTTTAACATTTTCTTGCACCTCTTATATAATCAAATTTTTAACAAAGACTTTACTGAGTGATTATATCACATACTCTTCACCAAAGCAATAGATAATATGAGAAAAAACTCTTGCATTTCAAAAAATTTACAAATCCGCTTTTTGAAAAAGCTTGGCAAAAAGTTTTAATAGGTGAAATTGAAGTCTAAACGACTTCAATTTCACAACACATCTCTAACCGAGATAGTATAAATCTAAGCAACTTGATTTAACATCCCTCTTAATTATACATCAAGCTCATCGTTGTCTGATACTCACTTCTCCGCCGCACAGCTTTGCCGTAAAGCCGTCCTCGTAACGCACGAGAAGCGAGCCGTCCTCGCAGATATCAAGCGCCGCAGCACGTTTTACTTCATCACCCTGCATTACGGAAATTTCATGTCCGAGAATAATGCTTCTGCCCTTGTATTCAGAAAGAATATTCGTTGTTTCTACATCCTGCACAAAAAGCTTTTCAAGCTCATTTGTTATTTCGGCACAAAGAGTAAGCGCATCATATTCAACGCCCGAAATGTCAAAAACAGAGCCTGCGATATCGCGGATATCCTTCGGGGCTTCTCCTCTGTCAAAAAACAGGTTGACTCCTATTCCGATAACAACATACGCTTTGCCGTCATAACCCTGCGCTCTTTCGCACAGTATTCCGCAAAGCTTTTTGCCGCCGTAATATATGTCATTTACCCATTTTATACCAACGCCGTTTTGCTTATCCGTTCCCGTTATACGGTCAATCGCCCTGCAGACTGCAAGACATGCTTTCACCGTTGCAAGGTTGTCAGAAACAGCTTTTTCATCCTTTAAAAGCATACTCATATAAAGACCGTGACCGACAGGTGAATAAAAGCTCTTACCGCTTCTGCCTCTGCCGTTTTCCTGTTTTTCGGCAACAGCGAGAAAACCGTCGGGCAAATATTGCTCAAGCCGCTTTATATAATTATTTGTCGAATCAATTCCGGAAAGAAAGGCAGCACTTCTGCCGTACACCTTTGTTTCAAGATTTGAGAAAAGTCCGCGGTGTTCCACTTTTACGCCTCCCTGTTCTTTTTTGGACACAGTCAAAAGCCTTCTGTATCATTATATATTTTAGCTTTTTTTTGCCCGTGTGTCAATACAAATATAAACTTTTACGCATATATAACAACAAAAGTACAAAAAATTGCTTATTCTTTTACAAAATACTGTATAGACAATAGCGTAAAAATATGGTACACTATAATGTAATTAATTTAAGGTTCGGAGGAATCCTTATGTACAAGTCAATTCTCGGCATACGCCGTACACAGACCGCAATCAAAAGCTGCAAGGACTATTTTGAAAGAGAGCTTGCAAATTCGCTCAATCTCACGCGTGTTTCGGCTCCCCTTTTCGTAACTCCCGAATCGGGTCTCAACGATGCTCTCAACGGCACAGAACGTCCTGTGCAGTTTGACATACTTGAAACAGGAAAAGACGTACAGATTGTTCAGTCGCTTGCAAAATGGAAGCGATATGCTCTCGGAAAATACGGCTTTGAGCCGGGTGAGGGTCTTTACACGGACATGAACGCAATCCGCCGCGACGAAACGACCGATGCGCTTCACTCACTTTACGTTGACCAGTGGGACTGGGAAAAAGTTATAACCCATGAGGAACGCACGCTCGAAACGCTCATGAAGACGGTAAAGAGAATTTACCGCGTTCTCAAGAGCACAGAACAGCACATGTCCTACAGCTATCCTGAGCTAAGACAAGCGTACGAGGACTGTCCGCTTCCTGAGGAAATAACCTTTATCACCACTCAGGAACTTGAAGACCTGTATCCTTCACTTACACCAAAAGAAAGGGAAAATGAATTTACCCGTCTTCACAAAGCAGTGTGTCTTATGAAAATAGGAGGTGTGCTTGCTTCCGGCAAAAAGCACGACGGCAGAAGTCCCGATTACGACGACTGGGAAATGAACTGCGATATTCTTCTTTACTACCCCGTTCTTGACATTGCCCTTGAAATAAGCAGTATGGGCGTTCGCGTTGACAGTGCTTCGCTTGACAAACAGCTTACAATAAGCGGCTGTAATGACAGAAGAAGCCTTTCGTTCCACAAGGCAATCCTTGAAGACAAGCTTCCCTTTACAATAGGCGGCGGTATCGGTCAGTCGAGACTTTGCATGTATTATCTTCGCAAAATCCACATTGGCGAGGTTCAGGCATCCGTCTGGCCCGAAGAACAGGAAAAAGCTCTTGCGGAAAATGGTTGCATCCTGCTTTGATGCAAAAAGTGACACAAAATGTCAAATGTTTGCTTTATTGCAATTTTTTTAACAAATTCATATTGAACTAATCACGCATATTGGGTATTATAATATCGGAAATATAATTTCACGGAGGAATAAAAAATGTTAGTATCAGCAAAGGAAATGCTTGCCAAGGCAAGAGAAGGACACTACGCAGTAGGTCAGTTCAACATCAACAATCTTGAATGGACAAAGGCAATTCTTCTCACGGCAGAAGAGCTTAAGAGCCCCGTTATTCTCGGCGTATCCGAGGGTGCAGGTAAGTACATGTGCGGCTACAAGACAGTAGTAGGCATGGTAAACGGAATGCTTGAGGAGCTTAAGATTACAGTTCCCGTAGCTCTCCATCTTGACCACGGCTCTTACGAAGGTGCACTCAAGTGCATTGAAGCAGGATTCTCGTCTGTAATGTTCGACGGTTCTCACTATCCGATTGAAGAAAACATTGAAAAGACAAAAGAACTCGTAAGAATCACTGGCGAAAAGGGAATCTCTCTTGAAGCTGAGGTTGGTTCTATCGGCGGCGAAGAAGACGGCGTTGTAGGTATGGGCGAATGTGCAGATCCCAAGGAATGTAAGATGATTGCAGACCTCGGCGTTACAATGCTCGCAGCGGGTATCGGTAATATACACGGAAAGTATCCCGAAAACTGGCAGGGACTTTCCTTTGAAACACTCGATGCAGTTTCCAAGGAAGTAGGAAAGATGCCTCTTGTTCTCCACGGCGGTACAGGCATTCCTGCTGACATGATTCAGAAGGCTATAAGCCTTGGCGTATCCAAGATAAACGTAAACACCGAATGCCAGCTTTCTTTTGCTGAAGCTACAAGAAAGTACATCGAAGAGGGCAAGGACCTTACAGGCAAGGGCTTTGACCCCAGAAAGCTCCTTGCTCCCGGCTTTGAAGCTATTAAGGCTACCGTTAAGGAAAAGATGGAACTCTTCGGTTCTGTAGGCAAGGCGTAAAATTTAAAACAGCATAGTTTAAGAGACCGCATTTGCGGTCTCTTTGTCATACAGAAACGGGAGTTATTAAAAAACTCCCGTCTTGTTTTTTTATTTAATTTTTCTTTATTGCTTTACCAACCATCGAAAATAACGCAAAGCACAGCACATTCATTCCCACAATGCTCGCACCCGTCGGAAGCGAAAACAGCACAGATAAATACATTCCGACAAAGAAGCACGAGATTGACAAAATTGCAGCACACACAGTCACCGCCTTAAAGCTTCTGCACACACGCATTGCCGTAAGGCACGGGAAAATGACAAGGCTTGATATCAAAAGCGCACCCATGAGCCGCATTCCGAGGACAACCGTAAGTGCAGTGAGAACCGCGACAATTGCATTATACAGTCCTGCTTTTACTCCTGCCGCCCTTGCAAAGCTCTCGTCAAAGGTCACCGAAAATATTCGGTTATAAAACAGAACAAACAGAATAAGCACAGGAATGCACACGCAAAGACTAAGCACAACATCCCTCTTGCTCATCCCGAGAATGCTTCCGAACATATAGCTGTAAAAATCAGTATTTATTCCCGTTGTGACAGACACCGCTATAACGCCTGCCGCAAGTGCGCCGCTTGACACCATTGCAACAGCAGCATCGCCCTTTATCTTACTGCTTTCATTCAGGCGAAGCAGCAGAAATGCTGCAATTATTACAACAGGAATTGCAACGCCCATGGGTGAAAGTCCGAGAGCCGATGCCACGGCAACCGCACCAAAGCCGACATGTGAAAGTCCGTCACCTATCATGGAATATCGTTTAAGCACAAGGCTGACACCGAGAAGCGATGCACACAGAGAAAGCACTGCGCCTCCTATAAGCGCCCTTATAATAAAGGGATATGAAAACATCCCGACTAAAGCTTCAAGCATTGTTTTCTCCTAAAGAAAAGTTTCTTTTAACGTCATAATCTTCTGTTCTGCCAAAAAACAGTGATGTACTATCAAGGTGAAGAATGTGAGAAGAGTATTTCATTGCCGCGTTTATATCGTGCGACACCATAACAACAGTCATACCGTTTTCTCTGTTAAGACGTTTTACTGTTTCGTACATTTCTTCGCTTGAAACAGGGTCAAGGCCCGTAACAGGCTCATCAAGAAGGAGCATGCTTTTTGCAGCACACAGTGCCCTTGCAAGCAAAACTCTCTGCTGTTGACCGCCCGAAAGATTACGGTAGCATTTGTCCGCAAGCTCATAAACGCCTGTTATTCTCATGTTTTCCTCAGCCTTTGCCCTGTCCTTTTTAGTGTAAAAGCTCAGCAGCTTTTTACTTCCAAGACATCCAGACAAAACCACCTCATACACGCTTGCAGGAAAGTCTTTTTGCGTATCGGTTTGCTGCGGAAGGTATCCGACATACGGCGGCATTAAATTTTTATCTGTTTTAAGCTCTCCGCCGGAGGGCTTTTTGAGTCCCAGAAGTGCTTTTACAAGCGTTGATTTGCCCGAGCCGTTTTCGCCGACAATGCAAAGGTAGTCGCCTTTTTCAATTTCAAAATCAAGGTCGCTGACAACCCTGTGCCCGTCATACGAAAGACTCAGTTTTTGTGCTTTGATTACCGTCACTTGCAAATCGCCTCCTCAAGAACGCCAAGATTTTCCTCCATAAGAGAAAGGTATGTTACGCCCTCATCAAGCTGCTCCTTTGTTACATTATGACAGGAATGAAGCATGCTCTTTTTTGCACCGCTTGCAGCACATATGGCATCTGCTATTTTGCCATCGGAAAACTCAATGGTAAACACTACAGGAATATTTTCTTCCTTAACCTTATCCGTAAGAAACGCTAGAGTTGCGGCGCTTGCTTCGGTATTTGAAGCACATCCCGAAAAAGCGGCGTAGTAGTCAAGGTCATATTCCTCTGCAAAATACGCAAACGGGAATCTGTCGCCGAATATGAGCGTTGAACGAACTGCTCTGTCTCGTACTTCTCTGAAACGTGCATCGAGAGTCCGTAGCTTTTTGGCGTACTCTTGACCGTTTTGAATATAAAATGTGCTGTTATCCGGATCGGAAATGCAAAGCGTTTGTGTAAAAGCCTCTGCTATCTGTGAGAGCTTTACGGGAGACGTCCACACATGCTCATCATATGATATTGTCTTATGTTCGTGTTCTTCTCCGTCATGCTGATGCTGCATGCCTTCGACAATTTCCTCTTTAACAAGGGTACAGTTTTCCATGAATGAAAACTTTATCATATCACTGTTTTCGCTTGATTCTATAACATTTTCTACCCATGCGTCGGATTCTCCGCCGTTATATACGAAAACGTCGCAATCTGCAACATTCATTATATCCTTTACCGACGGGTCAAAGGTGTGAACCTCTCCGCCTGCGGGAAGAAGCATGACAAGTTCTGCTTTATCGCCGACAATCTGCTTTATAAGATCATATTGCGGAAAAGCAGAAGCAACAATTTTTATTTTCCCTCTCGTGCCGTCACTGCTTTGGTCTTTACACGAAACCGACATCAAAAGCATACACAGTGCAATTACCGCAAACAAAACTCTCTTGAAAAATTTCATTTTTATCTCCAAAATCTGACAAATCAAAATTGATAATCATTTTCAAATTCGTTTTACAGTATATCATATTCATTAAGTTATGTCAAGAAAAAATTGAAAAAGAGGGACACGTTTATCCCTCTTAATACATCATATTTCAACGGGAATCGCCTTCATCATGGCAAACGAATACAAATACGCATCTCTTACGGGCTTTCCCGTTATTTCTCTGACAGCCCTGCAATAATATTCAAGCTGTTTTGCATGTCTTTCACAAAGCACTTTTTCTCCGTCTTTCCCCCCTACTCTGTCGGTTTTAAAGTCAACCACGGTAAATGAACCGTCATCATTTTCAAAATAAAGGTCAATTACTCCCTGAACCAGAACGTTTTCATGTCCTTTCGGGACTTTATCTGTGTATTCGGACGCGTCCGTAAGCAGATTAAATCTGCGCTCTCTGAAAACATTCTTGCTTTGCTTTATGAGTTTATAGAAATCCGAACGGAAAAATTCATCAAGAACTGCAATATCGAGTATTTTCCTCTGTCGGCTGTCAATAAACCCCTGATCAAGGAGCCTATCCGCTTCTTTTTCACATCCGCTCTCACACTCTTCATAACGAGCAAACTGCATAAACATATGCATAGCCGTTCCCTTTTCCGAGCCTGTCGGTGCTGTTTCATCTGACAGAAACAAAGGCGCAGTACGAAGATCTCTCACATCATCGGAATCCGTCTGCTCGTCATCCAGAAGTCCTGTTTTAAGCATTGACACGGTAAGCTTTGACGGGATTTTTGTCATAATTTCGCTTCTGTACTTAAACAAGTCGTTTGATTTAAGCTTTTCAAGCAGCTCTTTATCAGTTTCAAAAGAAGGCAATTCCGGCTGAGCCTGAACATTTACATACGGCACGTCTACCTGCAAATCCTCATTTTTAAGCCGCACAGCTTCAAGCTCAAGGCATTTTGAAAACACGTCGTCATCATAAGGCAAATCAAGCTCGGCACATCCAGATATGTTTTTCATTACTTTGCTATGCGATATGCAGCAGAGTATTGCCTCAAGATAGCTGTCCGATGCAGAATATTCACCTCTCAATGAATTTTCATATGCCTTTTCAACAATAGCTGCAAGCTTATCTTTGTCAACGCTTGAGGTTATAAATAGCAGGTCTTTTGCACGGGTAAGTGCCACATAAAGTGTTCTGATTTCCTCCTCAAAGCCCGACTGTCTTTCACGCAGCCTTAAAAGTGCTCTGAATGGAGTCTCTATTTTAATATTACCCGTTGCACTTGTCTGGCACTTGATGCTCTCGGTATCACGAAGCCTTACCGCAACACCGTCCGAGAACGAAAACAGAAGCGAAGCATCCTCGTCCTTGTGGAAAAATTTATGTGAGGTGTCCGCAAGAAAACACACGGGAAATTCAAGTCCCTTTGAGCGATGCACCGTCATAAGCTGTACGCTGTGTTCGGCAAGAATTCTATCCGCTTTTGTGTCGTCCTTACTCTTGCATCCGTCTATGTATTCAAGGAAATCCCCTATTCCTCGGAACGAGGTTTTAGTGTAGTTAACCGCAAGATTATACAGCTTCATGAGATTTTTGCGGGCATTCTCGCCTTCCTCGGCACTTTTTACTCCAAAACGCACCGAGGCACACACGTTCAAAAGGTCTGTGTCTGTGTAAATCTCCCAGACAAGCTCGGCAGCATCTGCGCTTCTTGAAAGCGCTCTGTAGTGCGTCAGCCTTTGCACAAAGCTCTCGCACTTTTTAGAAAGCTCATCATTTGAGTTTTTATTTTCCTCTGCGTATTTTTCAAGTGCCCTGTACAGGCGCATTTTTTCTCTGCCGCGCTTTATTATGCAAAGCTCATCGTCTGTAAATCCTGCAATACACGAACGGAGAAATCCTGCAACGTATATGTCCCTCTCGGGATTATCAATACTGTTCAAAATACAAAGCGAAAGCTTTATTTCTTTTCTCGAATAGAATTTTTCTCCTGCATCCGCAAACACGGGTATTCCCATCTGAGTAAATACCCTTTCATACGTTTCATGCACATTTTTTGTTTTTGTAAGCACGGCAACATCCGAAAAAGTATACTTCTGACCGTTACTGCCAACATGCTCGGGATTGTTGACAACAGTAAGTATCTTCTTTGCAATCTCTCTTGCCTCAATCTCGGATTTGTCGGGCCCTTGTTCGTCCGTAACATCCGTAGCATCAAAAATCATCATATGAACCTTGTCAGTTACCTTGCACGCCTCTTGGCGTGAATAAATAAGCTCATCACCCTCGGCATAATTTTTTCCCATAAGGCGCGAAAACAGACCGTTTGTAAAGTCGATAACGCTTTGAGAGCATCTGAAGTTATTCGACATGAAAATTCTTTTTCTTGACGATGTGCCTTGTGCATCATCAAAAGTGTTTCGGTAGCTGTTGAAAATATCCGGCCTTGCACCGCGAAAGCCGTATATACTCTGCTTTACGTCACCAACCATAAAGCGTGAGTTTTCATTTCCATTTTCATCGGTTCTTGATATCGACAAAAATATCATGTCCTGAAGCTCGTTTACGTCCTGATATTCGTCTATGTACACTTCCTTATACTGTCGTCTCATGCTAAAGGCAAGCTCTGACGGAACAAGAGGATTTACGCTCTCCGTCAAAAGCTCAAGGGCATAATGAGCACAGTCTGAAAAATCAAGTATACCGAGAGATGTTTTATATGCCGTATATCTTGCACGAAAATCCAAAACGAGTCGGAAAAGCTCATTTATTACTCTGTATGAATCCTCGGCACAGAGTTTTACTGTTTGTCCGTCGGCTCTCAGCAACACAGACAGCTTTTTTGTCAGACTGTCGCCTACTTCGTTTTTTGTCTTTTTTATTCTTTCCTGAAGAGCAGGATTTTCATAGTTTTTCAAAGTCCCGAGCCTTGCTTTTGAAAATCCACGCAAAGCTTCTCTCACATCATCATATAAACCGGAAAGCTTTCTCTTTATTTCCTCAAAACTCATTATGTCCGCCTTGACGGAAGGAGCATAGCTTTTTTCAAGAGCACCCGAATCAAGCGTAAGTGTATATATATCCTCAAGACGGTTTATGCCCGATTCGAGCGTTTTTTCAAGATATTCGCAAAGCTGTCTGCCGTAAAAAGTGTCAAAAAAATTATCCTTTTCAATTACTTCCTTGTATTTTTCAAGCGTAGCTTTCATAAAATCCGCAGGACTTGCACACGAGCTTATCTTGTTTTCAAGCTCAAGCAATGTTTGCACAAAGCTGTCATCGCTCTTGGCACCCGAAAAAATCTCATATGCGAGAATAAAATCCTCACTGCTCTCGCCATTGTTCTCGGAAAAAGCGTCATCAATCACTTCGTTTGCAATACGGTTTCTCACAACCGCCGCTTCCGCTTCGTCTATCATGCGAAGTGATGCCGAGAGCCCGAGCTTCTGGAAATTATTCTTGACAAGGTCATAACAAAACGAGTCAATTGTGCAGATTTTGGCAAGAGGCAAAAGGGAAAGATTTCTGAGTATTTTTTTATTGGAAATATCAAGAGAAGCTCTTTCCGAGAGCTTTTTCCTTATTCTGTCAGACATTTCCTTTGCCGCCGCTTTTGTAAAGGTAACAACAATAAAGTCCGTAATGTTACAGCCGTCCGTTTCATCGCACAGCCTGTTTATTATTCTTTCGGTAAGCACGGAGGTTTTTCCGCTTCCTGCACCTGCCGATACCAGCAGCGAGCTGTCTCTCAAATCAATTGCCAGATTTTGAGCTTCTGTGAAAGGCATAATTTTTCTTCCTTTCCTCATGTAAAGTAAAGAGTGAAATGCGCACCTTTTCTACGCTCTTCACTCTTTTCCTCTGTCTTAATTCTTGTCCTCGTCCTTTTCTCTTATGACAAGCTTTATAGGTGTTCCTTCAAATCCGAACACCTCGCGAAGCTTATTCTCGATATATCTCTGATAAGAGAAATGGAACAGTTCTGCGTTATTTACGAACAGAACAAACGTCGGAGCTTTAACTCCCGTCTGGGTCATATAGTAAATCTTAAGGCGCTTACCTTTATCCGTCGGAGGCTGTACACGCGTTGTTGCGTCATTTAACACGTCATTGAGCATACCTGTTGAAATACGCATTGAAGCCTGGTCATTAACGTAGTTTACAAGCTCAAATATGCGCTCTACTCTCTGCCCTGTTTTTGCAGAAATAAACAGCACAGGAGCATAAGTCATATATGAAAGCGCAGCATATACATCTTTGCGGAAGTTATCCATGGTCTTTGTATCCTTTTCCACAAGGTCCCACTTATTGATTATAATAACGCAAGCCTTACCGCTTTCATGTGCAATACCTGCAACTCTTTCGTCCTGGGCGGTCACACCCTCTGTAGCATCTATTACAATAAGGCAAACGTCCGCACGCTCAACCGCCATTTCAGCACGAAGTACGCTGTAGCGCTCGATATTATCCGTAAGCTTTCCTGTCTTACGTATTCCGGCGGTATCTATAAACACATATTTTCCGTGGTCATTTTCCACATTCGAGTCAATTGCATCTCTTGTCGTTCCTGCAATATCCGAAACTATCATGCGGTTTGCGCCGAGAATGTGGTTAACAAGCGAGCTTTTTCCTGCATTGGGTCTGCCTATAACGGCAACCTTGATTGTATCCTCGTCTTCTTCCTCATCTTCTTCATTCGGCAAAAGCTCACACACTCTTTCAAGTATATCTCCCGAGCCTGTTCCGTGAACAGACGACACCGCGTACGGGTCTCCAAGTCCAAGCTCATAAAATTCGTAAAACTCCGCCGGAAGCGAGCCGATAGAGTCAACCTTATTTACACAAAGTACAACAGGCTTTGAGCATTTTCTGAGCATTGTTGCTATCTCTCTGTCATCCGCAGTAAGACCTGCACGGATATCCGTCATAAACAAAATAACATCCGCACTGTCAATTGCAATCTGTGCCTGTGCCTTTATATGCGACATGATAAGGTCATTTGTATCAGGCTCAATACCGCCTGTATCAATCATCATCATTTTTCTTCCGCACCACTCTACTTCAAAGTAAAGTCTGTCGCGGGTAACTCCGGGAGTATCCTCTACTATGGCAATACGCTTTCCCACTACCTTGTTGAAAAACGTACTTTTACCAACGTTCGGTCTTCCTACTATTGCAACTATGGGCTTTGACATGCTTTCACCCTTCCTTCCTATATACCCGTTATTTACTCAATACCGAGTATCTTATCGGTAAAATCGTAACCGTCACACTTGACGGGAGTTATTTTAATCTTCAGCTTTTCAGATAGCTCTTCAAGCGTCATGTTATCAAGAAACATATCCTGCTCGTACCTTAGCATAACATCCGGGATAAACAATTCATCGCCAAGAGGCTTGTCCTTCAGCGCCTCGTACAAATCGCTTCCCGTTAAAAGTCCTGCAACCGTAACACTCTCACCGAAAAACTTATTCTCGGCGCAGTAAACCGTGTAATCAAGGTTTTCAAAGCTGTCGTTCAAAAGCTTTGCCATATCAGACATAAAGTCAAACGCCGCTTTTCCTGTAACCGAGGAAATTCTTCTCTTCTCACAAAGCTCAAAGCCCTCGTCAACAAGCTCGCGGACACGTTCCTCGGTTTCTGTTTTCTGGCTTCTTATAACGCCGACGCCGTTATCAAGCTGAGGGTAACCATTGTAATAATCTTCATCCGGCACACAAAGTTCTGCCTTGAGATACCATTCGTCCGAGCACTGTACAAGTTCATTTGCGTACTTTTCGGCAAACTCACAACGTAAAGCGTCAACAAGCGATATTACTTCTCTTGCACTGTCTCTGTCAAACTCCGAAAGCTGATACAAGCCCTCTCTGTGCTTTGTAAGTCCTGCCGGCACAACCGCAATGCTTTCGACAAACGGAGAATATTTTGCCAAATCACGAAGTGTCCTTTCAAGCTCCTTGCCGTCATTAAGACCGCGGCATAGAACAATCTGGAAATTCATCATGATTTCTCCGTCTCTGAATACATCGAGGTATTTTAAAACCTCACCTGCAAAGCGGTTATTCAGCATTTTACATCTGAGATCGGGGTTTGTTGTATGCACCGAAATGTTTATGGGAGAAATACGCATTTTTACAAGGCGGTCTACCTCGCACCTTTTCATATTTGTGAGCGTTACGTAGTTTCCGTACAAAAACGACATTCTTGAGTCGTCGTCCTTGAAATACACCTGCTCACGCATACCTTTTGGGTTCTGGTCGATAAAGCAGAACACGCACTTATTTGTGCAGGAATGCTTTTCATCCATGAGATATGTCTGAAACTCAAGCCCTATATCATCATACTGCGGTTTCTTGAGAGTGCAGAGAAATTCCTTGCAGTCACGCTCCAGTTTCAACTCGAGCTTTTGCTCTGTGATATAGAAGCGGTAGTCAAGCACATCATTTATGTCGTTTCCGTTTATGGAAACGAGTTTGTCTCCCGCAATAATTCCTGCTTTTGCGGCGATTGATTTTTCTTCAACGCCCGATACTGTGACCATTTGTAACTTCTCCCTGTAAAAAACGGAAAAAAGGAAGACTTGCTCGTTTCGGCAAACCTTCCCTTATTTCGCTGTTTTTGGCTTATATAAGTGCTTTACGCCTCGTTAGCCTTGCTCTCTGTGGAAATGTATTCCTTGCCGGCATATGTTCCGCAGTTCTTGCAAACTCTGTGCGAAAGAATGAATGCTCCGCACTTAGGACACTTTGTCATGCCGGGTAATCCGAGCTTCCAAACATTGCTGCGTCTCTTATCGCGTCTCGCTTTGGAGACCTTTCTCTTCGGTACTGCCATCTTCGGCACCTCCTAATTTTAATAAACTAATCAAATACAAAGACTATTATACTACTATTCTTCGCTGTTGTCAAGAAGTTTTTTCAAAGCAGACAAGCCTTTTCTTGCAAACGCATCGGGATTACAGGAGCATGTACCCTCATTAAGATCGCATCCGCACATCGGACAAAGTCCGCGGCAGTCCTCTTTGCACAGAACTCTCGAAGGAAGCGAAAGAAGGAAAACCGTTCTTGCAAGCTCGCCTACGTCAAGCACGCCGTTCGGCGCTTCAACATAGTCCGTGCTTTCTTCGTTTACTTTCTTTGCAACTCCGTATTCTGCATTTATATCAAAAGTCTTTGACAAATCCTTAGCGCACCTTGCACAGTGCGTTCTGTACTCGCCGAACAGCCTCATTTCTATTCTGATGTAGCACTCGGCATCGTTCTTCGCGGCGGCCTTTTCATAGACTCTTCCCGTAACTCTTACGGGCGTATCAAACACAATGTCCTCGCCTTCGCAATCTTCATTAGCAAGAGTAAAATCAAAGGGGATTTCATTTTTTTCGCCGTTGTAAATTTTGGATATGTCGGCAGTAAAACCGACCGTTTTTTCATTAAATTCCGAACTCACGCTTATATCCTCATTATCCCGACTTGACAGTCGCAAAATATATTATATACTCTGTTTTCAGCTTTGTCAACACATTTTTCGTGTGCTTTGTTAATTTTTTATAAAATCGACAAAATCACACATCAAGATTAGTAACGTATTTAGCATTTCTTTGAATAAAGTCGCGTCTGGGTTCAACTTTTTCACCCATAAGCAGTGAAAATGTTTCATCGGCTCTTATAGCATCCTCAACGTCAACTCTTAAAAGAGTTCTTCTTTCAGGGTCCATTGTGGTTTCCCAAAGCTGGTCTGCATCCATCTCACCAAGACCTTTATAGCGCTCTGCTTCAACGTTTACGCCGCCAAGCTCTTCGATGTACATATCTCTTTCTTCGTCCGAGAAAGCATATCTGAAGTTCTTGCCCTTAAACACCTTATAAAGCGGAGGCATTGCACAGAAGATATGCCCCTGTTCAACAAGCGGACGCATATGGCGGTAGAACAGCGTAAGAAGCAGTGTCTTGATGTGCGCACCGTCGACATCCGCATCGGCCATAATGATAATCTTGCCGTAGCGGAGCTTTTCAAGGTTAAATTCTTCACCAGCACCGCATCCGAGAGCAATAATTATAGGCTTTATAACTTCACTTGAATAAACTCTGTCAAGTCTAGCCTTTTCAACATTGAGTATCTTACCTCTGAGAGGAAGAATTGCCTGGAATCTGCTGTCACGTCCGTCCTTTGCCGTACCACCTGCGGAGTCTCCCTCGACCAGGAACAGCTCGGATTCAGCCATGTCCTTGCTTCGGCAGTCTGCAAGCTTTCCGGGAAGCGACATTCCGTCCATTGCAGTCTTTCTTCTTGTAAGCTCTCTTGCCTTTCTTGCAGCCTCTCTTGCACGGGATGCCTGAATAGCCTTTTCTATAATAATCTTTCCAACACTCGGATTTTCCTCAAGGTATTCGGAAAGCTTTTCCTGCATAAGCGCTTCGACAAGCGGTCTTATTTCTGCATTACCCAGCTTACTCTTTGTCTGGCCCTCAAACTGTGCTTCGGGAAGCTTTACGCTGACAATCGCACAGATACCTTCTCTTACATCCTCACCGCTGAGATTCTTGTCGTCTGCCTTGATATGGTTAAAACGTCTGCCGTAATCGTTGAGAATTTTTGTAAGAGCGTTTTTAAAACCTGTTTCGTGCGTACCGCCCTCTATAGTATTGATGTTATTTGCAAAAGTTATGAGTGTTTCGTTGTAGGAAGTATTGTACTGGAAGGCAACCTCAACCGTAACGTCGTTTTTCTTTCCCGCAACGTAAATAACGTTTTCATGAAGCATCGATGTGTGCTTCTTTGCATTAAGAAATTCAACAAAGGAGCGTATACCGCCCTCAAAGCAAAGCGAAATTCTCTTTTCGTGCTTGCCCTTTTCCACAGGAACATTAGCTTCAAGTGTAAGCTCATTTCCTTCTGCCTCGGTTTCCTCTACGTCGTCTGTAGCCTCATCCGAAAGCAAGCCCTCGTCGCCTGTGATTTCAGGTTCATCCTGTTCAATATCGCGAAGGTCAACAAGCTCAATTTCAAGTCCTGCATTAAGGAATGCCTGCTCACGAAGACGTGTGCGAACCGTTTCGTAGTCGAATATAAGCTCCTCGAAGATTTCGGGGTCAGGCTTAAAGCGGACATACAAGCCGTGAGTATCGGCATCTCCCTCGCAAGAAAGCGCACGCGTTACAACGCCTCTTTCAAAACGCTCGGAATACTTCTTTCCGTCATGGCAGTTTACAATCTCCGTCCACTCGGAAAGTGCGTTAACAACAGATGCACCAACACCGTGAAGACCGCCGGAAATTTTATATCCGTCGCCGCCGAATTTACCTCCGGCATGAAGCACCGTAAATACAACTTCAACTGTAGGTATACCCATCTTCGGATGAATACCCGAAGGAATTCCTCGGCCGTTGTCCTGAACTGAAACCGAATTATCCTCATGAAGCGTTACTGTTATTTTGTTACAAATACCTGCAAGTGCCTCGTCAATCGAGTTGTCCACGATTTCATAAATAAGATGGTGCAGACCTCTGACAGACGTAGAACCGATATACATACCCGGTCTCTTTCTTACTGCCTCAAGTCCTTCGAGAACCTGTATTTGGCTTTCGTCGTACTTGTGAGCAGAGGTGTCAACAGCGGAATCTCCTGCAACCACACCGTCTGTAAAGCCCTGTTCTGCTTCAGCCATTTCGTTTACCTTTGTTTCGTCAATCATTGATCTTTTCTCCTTGTCATACGCACCAAATGAATCGGCACGTGGCTGTATAAAAAACTTGTTTATAACCTATAAATGCTTTGACTGCCGCTTCCAACGGCTTTCTATGCTTGAGCTTGAAAGCGTTGTTATATAAACCTTTTCCCGTCTGCCCTTTGCCGTTACCACAAAGGATTTGGGAATATCATATCCGACAGTCACCATTCTCCCCGCTTTTTCGTGTGCTGAAAGGAAACGCTTTGTGTCGGTTTTTGTGCTTGCGGTGTCAAGGTCAAAAACCCCGAGTATTTCCTCTTTTGGAAGAATATAAACACCGCCTATATTAATAAGTGGATTATGCTTCATACTCTGTACTGTGCCCTCTCAACTTTTGATTTTCCATTTTCCGCTTTCCACGTTAACTGCACACAACTTATCCGCAAGACCAAGCGAAAGCTCATCGCAGCTTGTTATAACCGCCTGTCTTTCACAAAACAGAGAGGTGAGCTTTTTTCTTCTGTCTGAATCAAGCTCGGAAAACAAATCATCAAGCAGAAACACGGGATACTCTCCCGTAAGCCGCTTTACCATCTCGCCCTCGGCAAGCTTCAGTGCAAGCACCGCACTTCTTTGCTGTCCCTGAGAACCAAACGTTCTTGCGGCAAGCTTGCCTGCCGTCTGTTCTTCCTCGTCTGTTTCCTCGGTTTGGTCAAAATCAAGTCTGTTTTTTGCTATATATACCAGAAGGTCATCTCTGTGAGGACCGGAAAAAGTCCGTCCGAGCGACAAATCCCTTTCGGTTGCCCTTTTGTAATGCTCTTCAAGTGCCCCCACACATGCCTTTTCATCGTCGTATTTTACGTTCTTTGAAAAGCCTGAATATTCAGTAAACAGTGTTTCTTTTTCGCCTGTCAGGAATTCGTACATTCCGGATGCATACTCCGATAAGAGAGATGCATAGCTTGAGCGCTGTTTTATAAGCACCGCCGCATTCTGTGCAAGCATTGCCGACATTACATCAAGATATGCCATATCAAGCTTTGCATCGCCGTATTTTACCCGCCTGAGGTATGCGTTTCGCTCTGCAAGCGTTTTTTCGTACCTGTTAAGACTTTTAACGTATCCCGGTTTTATCTGGCAGAGAGCTGCATCCATAAAATGACGTCTTCCGTCGGGCGCGCCTTTTACAAGCTCAAGATGGTCGGGAGTGAAAAGTACCGCTCTGAAAACTCCAAGAAATTCCGAAATTCTGTCTACCGCTGCTCCGTCAACCTTCATGCGCCTTGTACAGCCCGCATTTCCCGACAGCAGATAATTTACAGACATTTGCCTGTCAACACCGTTTTTATCAAAGCCTATCGTTACGGATGCGGATGTACCGCCTATTCTTACAAGCTCTCTTTCGTTCCTTGTCCGAAAACTTCTTCCTGCGGCAAACAAATAAAGCGCTTCAAGCGTATTCGTCTTACCGGCGGCATTATGACCGTAAAGAAGGTTTATTCCTTCGCAAAGACCCAGCTTTGAGCTTTCAAGGTTTCTGTAGCCTCTTGTTTCAAGCCATCGAAGCGTCATTTGTCTTCACAGCCCTTGTTCTTGTGAAGAATTGTTCCGAAAAGGAATTTCGGAAGACTCAGCATTCGTACAAATCTTGCCGGCTCCTTGAGCAGTCTGTGAAGCCACTCAAGATTATGCTTTATATAAAACTCCGGTGCTCTTGTAGCCGTACCTGCAAATATGTTTACCGTACCTCCAAGACCTGCCGCAAACTTCACTTTAAGCTTATCTCTGTTATCGTAAATCCATTTTTCCTGCTTCGGAGCACCAAGGCACACAAACAGAATATCTGCACCCGAATTATTTATTTCTTCTACAATTCCGTCGCTTTCTTCGGACGTAAAGAAACCGTCACGAGTTCCTGCAATTTTAAGTCCCGGATACTTTTCGCAAAGCTTCCTTGCCGCAATTGCCGAAACAGCATCCGTATCCTCTGTCTTTTTCGCACCGCCGAAAATGTAAATGCTGTGTCCGCTCTTGCTTGCGTACTCGACAACCTTTTGTGCGGTGTCAACACCTGCGACTCTTGCCTTCAGCGGAGTTTTAAGTATTCTTGATGCGTATATTACACCTATTCCGTCAGGAATTATAAGCTGTGCCGAATTGATAACGTCATAAAGAGAATTGTCGTCAATACAGTACTGAACAATTTCCGAGTTTGGCGTATACATAACGGAAAGTCCGTCACCGTCAAGAAACGACTTTATTTTCTCTATTGTCTCCACGGCATCTACATTGTCAAAATGCACGCCTCTGATGTTTATTTTTTCTGACATTAAAGACTACCTCTCTTTGTAATGCGAAAAACGCATATCGAAAATGGCATAACTATACATAAGTATAATACCACAAACCAAACCAAAAGTAAAGTATATTTTGATTTTTTCCTTCATTATTTACATATTACACGCATTTTTTAACTTTGTTTTGCACCTTGGAGTCATAAATTACGCGCCTGTCGAATAACAATATTACAAAAGAAAGAAATCTGCATACGGAGGAAAAAATATGTCTGTATCAAGTAAACTCTACAGCGACATCGCCGCAAGAACGGGAGGCGAAATATACATAGGGGTAGTCGGTCCCGTAAGAACAGGAAAATCCACCTTTATAAAGAAGTTCATGGACACGCTCGTGCTTCCAAACATTGAAAGCGACGCAGGGCGTGAACGCGCAGTTGACACACTTCCGCAAAGTGCCGCAGGAAGAACCGTCATGACAACCGAGCCGAAATTTGTTCCCGAAAACGCCGCTCACATAACTCTCGACGACAACGTGCATCTCGGCGTTCGTCTTATTGACTGTGTAGGCTACATAGTCCCTGGAGCCGCAGGTCTGTCTGAGGACGGAAATCCGCGAATGGTTTCAACTCCCTGGCAGGAAGAACCTATGCCCTTTGAAGAAGCCGCTGAAATCGGAACACGAAAAGTAATAAACGAGCATTCAACAATCGGAGTTCTCGTAACCACGGACGGCAGTTTCGGAGAAATCCCGAGAGAGGCATATATTGAAGCGGAAAACCGTGTTGCATCCGAGCTTTCGGCGCAGAACAAGCCGTTTGTCATTGTGCTCAACTCCTCAAATCCGCAAAGCGAAGAAGCACAGTCACTTGCCATGCAAATGGAAGAAGATTACGGCGTTCCGGTAGCGCTTGTCAGCTGCCTTGAGCTTGATGAAACCGATATTCGTCAGATCCTTTCGCTCGTGCTTTTGGAATTTCCGGTAAAGGAAATCCGTGCCGAGGTTCCCTCGTGGGTGTCAAGTCTTACCTTCAATCATCCTCTTCGTTCTCGCATAACCGAGGGTATTTGCGAAATCGCCGAAGGCATATCGCGAATCGGTCAGATAAACGAGCTTTTTGAAGGAGCAGGTGAAGATCAGTTCGGGACGGCTATTACAGTTTCCTCAATAGACCTCGGCGCAGGAAAAGCGCATCTGAAAGTAAGCGTTCCCGGGAAATTGTTCTACAAAATACTCGGAGATGAGGCAGGCTTTGAAATCAAAGGTGAAGATGAGCTCATAAGTATAATAAAAGAGCTGTCCGATGCAAAAAGAAAATACGACAAGCTCGCAGATGCACTTAATCAGGTTGAACAGACAGGATACGGCATTGTAACGCCCG
Source organism: Eubacteriales bacterium (assembly GCA_045540015.1). Lineage (GTDB taxonomy): Bacteria > Bacillota > Clostridia > Oscillospirales > CAG-382 > UMGS1387. Next base: position 27,779 of record JAZQGP010000013.1, on the reverse strand, counting down.
CAATAGAGGATTTGACGCTGGAAGAACCCGAAATAGTAAAGCAGGCAGGAAGCTACGGCGTAAAGCTTCGCGCCTGGGCGCCGTCAATACATATGATACGTGCAGACATAAATGCCGAGGTGAGCCCCATTGTCGGAAGTGAAAAGCAATCCGAGGACATGGTAAAATTCCTGCTCAAGGAGTTTGAAGAGGACCCGTCAAAAATCTGGGAATCCAACATGTTCGGAAAAACTCTTCATGAGCTGGTCGGTGAAGGTCTTAATGCAAAGCTTGCACACATGCCTGTCGATGCACGCACAAAGCTTGCCGATACACTTCGCAGAATCATAAATGAAGGATCAAACGGACTTATTTGCATATTGCTCTGAAGCAGTCGTTTTTACCAAACATTTGCCACATATTTCATGCAATATAACCATCCAAAAAACACAAATAGCTCTTTACAAAGCTCCTTATATGTGTTAATATATACAATGTAAGATTATTGTCAAAAAGGATGGTAAAGAATATGAGAAAAATACTGGCAGGTTTTATCTGTGCCGCGACTCTTCTTTCCGGCACAGTTATGGCAGCTCCTACGCAAATACATATTACAGAAACAGCCGACGAAGTGCTTTCGGCCGACACATACGGTACTGCTTCTTTTTACGCTGATTTTGAAGAAGGCAACGGTACAAAGGCTTCACCGTACATCATCTCCAACGCAGAGCAACTTCTCAGCATAGCAAGCGTTGTTGAAAACACCTCCGAGGCACTTTACTTTGAACTCGCATGCAATATCGACCTTGCGGGTGCCGAGTGGACTCCGATAGGCACCGCGAGCGCCCCCTTCAACGGCGGCTTCAACGGAAACGGCTATACTGTAAGTAATTTAAAAATCACAAAAGTGCATAAATACAGCGGATTCTTCGGCGTTGTAAAAGAGGCGGACATTTGCAAGCTTTCGATTGAAAACATGAACATCAGCTTTGATTCCACCTCTACATCAATAATATATGCCGGTTTGCTTTTCGGCCGCGCTTACAAAGGCGAAAAAGACAACAACACCACAAGCACCTTCTCGGAAATTTCCGTAAGCGGAAGCATAGATGTTGAGCATTCTTCAACAATTGCAAGCACAGTAAGTTCCGCTTATGTCGGCGGTATTGCCGGTGAAATAAAAACAGAAAAAAAAGGTAATTATATTATCAAAAACTGTATTTCCCTTGCAGATATAACCGTTGTTTCCACTACCGGAAATGCTTATGGAGGCGGTATTGTCGGTTCGCTTCAGGACACCATAAGTGCATACGAAATGAAAATTGAAAAATCCTATTACCACGGCTCCTGCAGTGCTGAGGCAAAAAATATCGTTTACGCAGGAGGCATCGCAGGTCTTATAAAAGCTAATAATAATTTTTCCAGCTGGTATGGCGACAGCGTGCTTTTTGCAAATGAGGAAGTTGATTACAACATAACCAACTGTTTTGTAAGCGGAAGTGTAACTGCATCGTCAGATACATCCGATGCCAATATCGGCAGAATTCACGGAGCGGTTCACGACCAGGCAGAAATTAAAAACTGTGCGTATGTTGCAACACAGACAATCAGTGCCGTTGCGGCAGGACAGCCTTACACAAAATATACAGGCAGTCCTTCCAGAATAACCACACTTTCATCCACTTACCTTTCAAACACACTTGGGTTTGACATGACAAATACTTGGGCGCTCAAATCGGGAGATACATTTCCCAGCCTTTCTTGCCTCACTTTTTCCTCAATCGAAAGAATTAATGTTATCTACGATGCTAACGGTGGTGATAATACTCCGTTTAAGCAAACGGCATATAAAGATTCAACAATAACTCTGGGGCTCGCCATGCCGACAAAAGCCGGTTATACCTTTAAAGGTTGGTCGACTTCGAAAACAGGTAATGTTGAATATAATCCGGGTGATAAATATGTCGCATCCGAAAATTTGTTTCTGTACGCCGTGTGGGAAGCTAACGAATATGTCGTTCAGTACAACAGCAACGGTGGTTTGGGTGAAATGTCAGATACTACGTTTGTATATGATCAAACCAACGAGCTTTCTGAAAATACTTTTGAAAAAACAGGCTACAATTTCCTTGGATGGGCGACAAATTCTTCTGCTGTAATTCCTGATTATACCGACAAGCAGAGTGTAAGCAACCTCACATCGGTTGACGGAAAGACAATAACGCTGTACGCGGTATGGAATGCAAACACATACACCGTTCAGTACAACAGCAACGGCGGTTCGGGCGTAATGTCAGATACTACGTTTGTATACAATAAAACCAATGAGCTGTCCGAAAATACTTTTGAAAAAACAGGCTACAATTTCCTTGGATGGGCGACAGATTCTTCTGCTACAGTTCCCGATTATACCGACAAGCAAAGTGTAAGCAACCTTACCTCGGCTGACGGAGAGATAATAACGCTGTACGCAGTGTGGGAAATAAAAAAGTATACCATTACTTACAACGCAAACGGCGGTGAAAACGCTCCCGACAAATTCATCAAAACCCACGATGTTGATATCGCTATCAGCAGTGATACACCTGCAAGAACAGGCTACAATTTCCTCGGATGGTCAACAATTCAAAACGGTAATGTTGAATACTCTTCCGGAGCAAATTACACCGACAATGTAAATACCACTCTCTACGCGGTATGGAACGCAATTGAATACTCCATTAAGTACAATGGCAACGGCGGTTCGGGTGAAATGTCAGATACTACGTTTGTATACGATAAAACCATTGAGCTTTCCGAAAATACTTTTGAAAAAACAGGCTACAATTTCCTTGGATGGGCGACAGATTCTTCTGCTACAGTTACCAATTATACTAACAAACAAAGTGTAACAAACCTTACCTCAGTTGACGGAGAGACAATAACGCTGTACGCGGTATGGGAAGCAAACACATACACCGTTCAGTACAACAGCAACGGCGGTTCGGGTGAAATGCTTGGTACTGAGTTTGTATACGATAAAACCAATGAGCTTTCCGAGAATACTTTTGAAAAAACAGGCTACAAGTTCATCGGTTGGGCAACAAGTGCCACGGCTGAAACTCACGATTACACCGATATGCAGAGCGTAAGCAATCTTACCACTGTTGACGGAGAGACAATAACTCTCTATGCTGTGTGGAAAGCAAACGAGTACACCGTTGAATATAACAAAAACGGCGGAATCGGACAAATGTCCAGCTCTACTTTTGTGTATGACCAATTTAAAGAACTTTCTGCGAATACCTTTGAAAAAAGTAACTACACATTCTTGGGATGGGCTCTTGATCCGAATGCTGTAAAACCGGATTTTGCAGAAAATGAAAGTGTGAAAAACTTAACCGCAATTGATCAAGAAATTGTTACCCTGTACGCTGTATGGAGACCTGATGAGTATACCATAATCTATAATGGCAATGGTGGTGAAAACACCCCTTCCGATCAAACAAAATACCATGATACTGATATTACACTCAGCAATGTTATTCCCGAATACAAAGGCTTTGAATTCCTCGGATGGTCAACAACCCCTGTCGGAGAGGTCGAATACCTCAATGGTGCAACTTTCACAGCTAATACAAATATAACTCTCTATGCAGTCTGGGGCATTAAATACGGAGATATTAATATAGACGGTAACATCAATAGCGAAGATATTCGACTTCTTGCAGAGTTTCTTGCAGGAAATCAAACAACCATCAACTTTACAAGAGCCAATGTTCGTGTATCTGCCGCCGATTCCGAAACAGATCTATCCTCAAATCTTGACATCATGGACCTCATCCTGCTTGCACAGTATATATCAGGAAAGAACGTAACCCTCGGATAAAAAGCACATCTACAAATCAAACAGCAAACCGCCTCTGCTTTTCGCAGAGGCGGGAATTTTTATTTTACATAAATGCACCCAGCAAAACACTGACTACCATTGCGGGCAGCATATTTGCAACACGGAATTTTGTGCCAAAGCACATATTTGTTCCCACACAGAACACAAGAACCGAACCGACATATGCGAGATTATCCGTCATACTCTGCGTGAGATACGGTGCGATAAGCCCTGCAAGCGCCGTTAAAGCGCCTTGGTACAATCCCAACGGTAAGGCTGAAAACACAGCACCCTTGCCGTAAGCCGATGCAAGCACAAGCACGATAAATCCGTCAAGCACCGCTTTTATAAACAACGTTGAAGGATCACGAAAGACTGCATCATTCACAGGTCCTATAACTGCCATTGCGCCGACGCACACGATAAGTACTGCATTTACAAAGCCTTCAACAAACCTCGTGTTCGTACCACTGCCGTCAAACGTTTTCTTGAGATATTCTCCGAAGCGTTCAAAACCCTTTTCTATGCCGCAAAGCTCACCTATCAGCGAACCTATTACCATTGATGCTATCAGAACTCCGGTTCCGCCTGCTTCAAGTCTGCCGGTTTCCGACACTGAAAGCATTCCCGAAAGTGCACCCGAAAGTCCCAGAAACATAACGCAGATTCCAAGAACCGTCATGAGCATTTCACGGATATTTTCGCGAAGTCCTTTGCGGAAAAACAGCCCTGCAATTCCACCGACAATTATTGCCGCAACATTTGCAATTGTTCCTATACCTATCATGCTTTTTCTGCCTTTCCGAGAGAACACAGGGCATCATACAGCTTCACAAAATCGTCGCACGACAGTTTTTCTCCGCGTATAGCTTCATCACCAAACAGCTCGAGTGCAACCTTTGCATAGATTTCGCGGGTATAGTCAAAACCGCTTTGTGAAAGCGAATTTGCAAGCGTTTTTCTTCTTGTGAGAAACGCAGACTTTATCAGTTTTGAAGCTCCGTTCATCTGCTCCTGCGTGTAAAGCGACGGCTTATGCCGCTTTATGCGTATAACCGCGCTGTCAACCTTTGGACGCGGAAAAAAGCATCCGGACGGCACTGTAAACAGGCGTTTAACTGTGCCATACAGATTTATCTGTGCAGTAATCGCTCCGTATTCGGAGTCTTTTTCGCCGGCACACAGGCGAGTGGCAACCTCTTTCTGCACCATTACGGTAATAAAGGAAAAATCCTCATATTCCTCGAGCAGCTTCATTATAATGGGGGTTGTTATATAGTACGGCAGGTTTGCACAGACAGAAACAGGCATTTTAACGCCATTCTTCATTCTTCTTTCGTCAAGAAGCTCATGCAGATTTTTATCCATTATATCTCCGAAAACAACCTCTGCGTTATCATAGCCCGAAAGAGATTCTTCAAGCACGCCGCGAAGGCTTTCGTCTATTTCTACCGCAACAACCCTCTCAAAACGCTTTGCAAGCTCTTTTGTAAGTATGCCTGCACCGGGCCCTATTTCAAGGACAAGAACTTCCGCCTTTGTTTCAGGCTCGTTTTCGTCCTCAAAGACAAAATCGGTACACTCCATGGATATACGTCTTGGGATTTTCACATCCGTCAAAAAGTTTTGACCGTACTTTTTTTGAAATTTGAAATTATGACTGCGAAGTATGTCTGACACTTTAATTCTCCATATAAACAAACTTCATGCCGAAAAGCTGTACTACCTCGGCATGAAGTGGTTTTTATTCTTTAAAATCTAAATCAGTTTTCCTCAGGCAGATACTTATCATAGCTCTTCTGCTTAAGATTTATAAGGTCGAGTCTTCCAAACTTATCCTGCTTGATTCCGGAAAGCTGGTTGCTTACAAGATATGTGTCGCAGTTGAAGAACAAAGGAGCAACGGGAGAAGCGTTTTCAAGCAGATATTGCTCTGCCTCATGCATTGCTGCCGTTCTTTCCTTTGCGGTAACAGCGGCTACTATCTTTTCGCAAAGCTTGTCATACTCTTCGTCTGCAAAGCCTGTAAAATAAGGTGTATATACAACATCCTCTTCGGAAGGACCTGTGGTTACGTCAATCGGATGTCCGCCAAACTCCGAAGAGAACTGCATGAGCATTCCGTATGCATCGCTTGTCATGGACTGAAGGTCGAATGCAAGAACATCAACCTCATTAAGCGTAAATTCGGAAAGCGCGTTTGCCTTATTGTAGATATAGTCGCTTCTTCTGGTGGAAACTTCAAGAGTAATTCCGATTTCCTTCCATGCGGATGCTACAAGGTTGAGAACTCTCTTTTCGTAGTCTCTTGCGTTGCTTGCCTCTGCCTTGAGCTTGCCGCCGGAAACACCGGCTTCCTTGAGCAGCTTCTTTGCTTCTTCAACATTTGCCTTGCTTGAGATAATATCTCCGCCCTTTTCGCGGAAATCCTGCTTTGCCTTTACGTCTTCAATTCCGTAAGGAATAAGGCCTGTTGCAGGCTTTGATCCTACTGCAAGTTCAGCAAGCGCCTCGCGGTCAATGACAATAGAGAGAGCTTTTCTGACTCTTGCATCTGCAAGAAGCTCGTTATTTGTGTTAAAGAACAGGCAGTATGTAGAAAGCATTTCTGTCGTTTCAACATCGGTCTTCTTTAAGTCGCCGGCATTCTTTACCATTTCCGGAGAAGCTCCTGCAAGACTTACATAGAACACCTTGTTAGAAGGTTCCTGCTCATCGCGGTATCTCTGGAACTGCTCGGTTGAATTGCCGCCCTCTCTGTAGAGGTTAACAATACGGTAAGGCTTTACGATTTTATCGTCCTTGTTGCCGTCGTTATCGCTGACAGCTCTGTAATATACGCTTCTTTCAAGTGAAAGCTCATAGCTGTCCCAAATTTTAATCTTGAACGGGCCGTTTGTAACATATGAGCTTCTTCCGGCAACATCCCAGCCTTCCTTAGAGCTTACAATATCCTCACGAAGCGGAACAAGTGCGGGAGATGCAAGACGGCGAAGGAAGTATTCAACAAAATCATCGTCTGAATATTCCTTCTCGAAAACAATCTCTATTACGTTATCCTTAACCGCTGTAAGTCCTACATCGTTTATTGATACAAGACCTTCTTTTGCCTTCTTTGCATTAAGAACGGGATAAAGAAGTGCTGCGTTTTCGTTTTTGTTTTCAGGCTTGAGAATACGAGTCCATGCATAAATGAAGTCCTCTGCATCGACTATGATACCGTCAGACCATCTGGAGCTGTTAAGAGTAATCTCTAGCTTCATATAGTCGTCTCTTTCGTCAATCTCATATTCCCACTCTTTTGCAAGAGCCTTTTCGAGCTTGCCGTTTTCATTTATTGTTGTAAGACCTTCATAAAGAAGTCCCATAAGCTTAATATTCTCGGAAGAGCCGTACATTGCCGACGGGTCAATGCTGGCAGGTGCCGAGGTAAGATATGTCTGGATAATTGCGCCCTTGTCCTCTTCTTCGATCGCTGTCTGTTCGTCTTGCTTGTCAGACGAGCAGCCCGCAAGCGGCATTACAAGAAACAAAGCGGCAAGGAGCAGTGCTGTAAGTCTTTTCATGAATGGTTCCTCCCATAATATGTTGAAGCTGCGACATTTTTGTGCCGTCACAGCATTCCGTTACACCATATTATAACACTAATAACAAATATAATCAATCGGTATTTTTTGAATTTTAACTTTTCCTGTTTTGCACAATTTTTTTGTATTGTTTTAGATAAATTGCACAATCGGTTAATAAGACCGATACCATGTTCTGCCTCTGTACGGCTTTTTACCCCACAAAAAACAATTTCTGTCTCCGCAAGGGAATAAAAACGGCGTTTTCCAAATACATATGTATTAGTTTGAGACAGATTCTTAAGAAAATTTGTGCGTAAAAAAACAAATGGAGGTAAAATCAATGTCAAATTTTTACAGTCCCGAAGGATGCCTTCTCGACACCCAGGAAAATTTCGAATACATTTCAAGTCTTTCAGGACTTGAATATGCCATGAGTGCAGGTATAATTCTCGAATCTCGTGCAGAGCTTTGCGACGAATACCACAATCTCACCGTAGAGCTCGGAGAATACAAAGGTATAATTCCGCGAGAAGAAGCTCTTTACAGGCCGTCGGGCGAGCCAATCCGCGACATAGCAGTAATAACAAGAGTCGGAAAGCCTGTTTGCTTCAAGGTTATTTCCATAGACAAAACTTCTGTGCCGTACAGGGTAATCCTATCCCGCCGTCTTGCACAGAAGGAGTGCTACGAGAATTATGTTTCCCGTCTTTGTCCCGGAGATATAACCGACGCAAAGGTAACCCACACCGAGCCTTTCGGCGTTTTCTGCGACATAGGCTGCGGAATTGTTTCACTCCTACCAGTAGACTGTATTTCGGTTTCACGCATAAGCCATCCGAAGGAGCGCTTTTACAACGGTCAGTACATAAAATGTATAATAAAGAGCCGCGACAGCGTGTCCGGCAGAATCATGCTCACTCATAAAGAGCTTCTCGGCACCTGGCAGGAAAACGCCTCGCTTTTCAACGCAGGTCAGACTGCCGCAGGAATTGTTCGCAGCATCGAACCGTACGGCATTTTTGTCGAGCTCACGCCAAATCTTGCAGGGCTTGCAGAATGGTGTGAAGACGCCTTGGCAGGACAAAGCGCAGCTGTCTACATAAAGAGCATAATTCCCGAAAAAATGAAAGTAAAACTCGTTATAGTAGACCTTTCCTCGCGTCGTATATCCCCCAAGGCACCCGAATATTTTTACACAGGCAGCAGCATCTCACGCTGGGACTACTCGCCGCCCGAATGCGACAAAAGTATTTTTACCGATTTTACGCAATTGTGATGCTCTGTATTTTCTGTTCGTTTCTCGGTCTGTCCATTCTGTCAGTGTCAGTCTCGGCTATCTCGTCAAGAGTGTCAAAGCCGTCTGTCATCTTACCGAATGCAGCGTACTGACCGTCAAGGTGAGGAGCATCTTCGTGCATGATAAAGAACTGGCTTCCTGCGGAATTGGGGTCCATTGCACGTGCCATGGAAATAACGCCTCTTGTGTGTTTGAGGTCGTTCTTTACACCGTTTGCGGCAAATTCACCTTTGATTGAATAGCCGGGACCGCCGCAACCTGTTCCGTCGGGGTCTCCGCCCTGAATCATAAAGCCCTCTATTACTCTGTGGAATATAAGTCCGTCATAGAAGCCTTCCTTTGCAAGCTTTACGAAATTTTCAACCGTTATGGGAGCTATTTCGGGATAAAGCTCAAGAATCATTGTTTTTCCGTTTTGCATTGTAATTGTAGCTGTCATTTTTCAAAATTCCTTTCCTGTTTAAAAGTAAGCACCCGCCAAAGCTTTGTTCTTCGGCAGGTGCGTTTTTTGTTCTATGAATTATTCACCGTCGGACTCTGCTTCTTCATCAAGCTCGTCTATTGACTTGTCAAAGCTTTCAAGAAGTGCCTCTGCAAGGTCATCATGAGAATCAAAGTCGTCATCCTCGTCGTCACCCTGTGCGGCAATGGAAGCAATTTCACTTGCGAAATCCGCATACTTGCTTTCAGGCTCTTCCTCTTCAACCTCAAGAGGTTCTCCGTGCTTGTCGGTAATTTCAATGTCACGGTACATCTGCATACCCGTACCAGCCGGAATAAGCTTACCGATGATAACATTTTCCTTAAGACCGATAAGGTGGTCAACCTTACCTCTGATAGCAGCCTCGGTAAGAACCTTTGTGGTTTCCTGGAAGGAGGCAGCTGACATAAAGGACTCGGTTGAGAGCGATGCCTTTGTAATACCGAAGAGAACAGGAGAGCAAACCGCTTCTGCAATTCCGACTTCGCCTGCTTCAAGTCTCTTTCTGATTTCTGCGTTCTTTTCGTCAAATTCAGTTACATCAACAAGAGAGCCGATAAGCATATCGGTAGAACCGGGATGCTCGATCTTAACCTTTCTTGTCATCTGACGCGCAATAACTTCAATATGCTTGTCGTTGATATCAACACCCTGGAGTCTGTACACACGCTGAACTTCCTTGATGATATAGCTGTAAACTGCATCAAGACCGTTAATACGGAGAATATCCGCAGGGCTTATATTACCTTCTGTAAGACTCTGACCGCGTGTTACGCTGTCGCCGTCCTGGACAACCATTCTTGTTCCGAAGGGAATAAGGTAAACCTTTTCCTCGCCGGAAATACTTGTGAGCTTAACGTGTCTTGCCTTCTTGTCCTCGGTTATGCTGATATCACCGTCAAAGTCAGCAACAACACTTGTCTTCTTGGGCTTTCTTGCTTCAAAGAGCTCTTCAACTCTGGGAAGACCCTGAGTAATATCGCTTCCTGCGACACCACCTGTATGGAAGGTACGCATTGTAAGCTGTGTACCGGGTTCACCGATAGACTGAGCCGCGATAATACCGACGGATTCACCAATGTTAACAGGCATTCCGGATGCAAGGTCTGCACCGTAGCAGTGTACACAAGTACCGTGCTTTGCATGACAGTTGAGAACTGAACGCACATGAACCTTTTCGATTCCTGCCGCAATTATGCGGTCAACCTGTGCTTCGCTCAGCATTGTATCGTCATGAGCAATAATCTCGCCTGTTTCGGGGTGAGTAATATCGCCGATAACATATCTGCCGAGAAGTCTGTCTGCAAGAGGCTCGATAATTTCGTTGTTGTCGCGTATTGTTTCAACCCAAAGACCTGTTGTGTCGTGGCAGTTCTCTTCACGTACAATAACGTCCTGAGAAACATCAACAAGACGTCTTGTAAGGTAACCGGAGTCAGCTGTACGAAGAGCTGTATCCGCAAGACCTTTACGTGCACCACGTGCAGCGATGAAGTATTCCAAAATGTTAAGACCTTCACGGAAGTTAGCCTTAATCGGAAGTTCGATTGTTTTACCTGAGGTAGATGCCATAAGTCCGCGCATACCTGCAAGCTGTCTTATCTGCTTTATGGAGCCTCGAGCACCGGAATCCGCCATCATCTTGATGGAGTTGAACTCGTCGAGGTTTGCCTGAAGTGCATTTGTAACGTCCTTGGTTGCGTCTTCCCAAACCTTGATAACACGTTCTCTTCTTTCTTCGTTGGAGAGAAGACCGCGCTTATACATCTTGGAAATAACCTCAACCTGCTTTTCGCCCTCTGCGATAATAACCTTCTTCTGAGGAGGAACGGTCATATCGTATACTGAGATTGAAATAGAACCGCGGGTTGAATACTTATAACCCATGGACTTGATATCGTCAAGCACTTCTGCTGTACGGGAAATACCATGATACTTGATACATCTGTCAACAATCTGACCGAGTTCATCTTTGGTAACAACGAAGTTAATCTCAAGGTCAAGCTCATTCTCGCCGTTTCTCTCGATAAAGTGAAGATCCTGAGGAATGGGCTGGTTAAAGATAAGACGACCGAGAGTTGCATTTATAAGTCCGGATTTAACAGTGCCGTCGGGCATTTCCTTTTCAACACGAACCTTAATCGGAGAATGAAGTCCGAGTTCGCCTACGGAATATGCCATCATAGCCTCGTCGAAGTTACGGAAGGTTCTGTAAATCTCGTTTCCGTTTTCGTCAATTCGAACATCCCCCGGTTCACCGTGCTTCAAGAGTGTAAGATAGTAAGAACCGAGAACCATATCCTGAGAAGGAACGGTAACAGCACGTCCGTTAACGGGCTTTAAGAGGTTATTTGCCGAGAGCATGAGGAAACGTGCTTCCGCCTGTGCTTCAGCAGAAAGCGGAACGTGAACAGGCATCTGGTCGCCGTCGAAGTCCGCGTTAAACGCTGTACATACAAGAGGATGAAGCTTGATTGCACGACCTTCTACGAGTACAGGCTCGAATGCCTGAATGGAAAGTCTGTGAAGTGTAGGAGCACGGTTGAGAAGAACGGGATGGTCCTTGATAACATGTTCAAGTGCATCCCAAACCTCAGCACTTACTCTTTCAACCTTTTTCTTAGCATCCTTGATATTTGATGCCTTGCCTGTTTCAACAAGACGCTTCATAACGAAAGGCTTAAACAGCTCAAGTGCCATTTCCTTAGGAAGACCGCACTGGTAAATCTTGAGGTCAGGACCGACAACGATAACCGAACGGCCTGAATAGTCAACACGCTTACCAAGAAGGTTCTGACGGAAACGTCCCTGCTTACCGCGGAGCATTTCGGAAAGAGATTTTAACGGTCTGTTGCTCGGACCTGTTACAGCTCTTCCGCGTCGGCCGTTGTCGATAAGGGCATCAACCGCTTCCTGAAGCATACGTTTTTCGTTTCTTATAATGATTTCAGGGGCATGAAGCTCCATCATCTTTTTAAGTCTGTTGTTTCTGTTAATAACTCTGCGGTACAGGTCGTTAAGGTCGCTTGTTGCAAAGCGTCCGCCGTCGAGCTGAACCATCGGACGGATATCCGGAGGAATAACGGGAACAACGTCGAGAATCATCCATTCGGGCTTGTTACCGGAAACTCTGAAAGCTTCAACAACTTCAAGTCTCTTGATAATTCTTACTCTCTTCTGACCGACTGCGTTTTCAAGCTCTGTTTTGAGCTCTTCTGCAAGTGCTTCACAGTCAATTTCGCGAAGCAATTCCTTGATTGCTTCAGCACCCATGCCTACACGGAAATCGTTTCCGTAGTATTCATAGGCCTTCTGATACTCCTGCTCTGTAAGAAGCTGCATCTTTTCAAGTCCGGTACCTTCACCGGGATCAATTACGATGTAGCTTGCAAAATACAGTACCTTTTCAAGCATTCTCGGAGAGATGTCGAGAAGCAGTCCCATTCTGGAGGGTATTGCACGGAAGTACCATATGTGGGAGACGGGGCATGCAAGTTCAATATGTCCCATTCTCTCACGACGCACCTTATTGGTTGTTATTTCAACATGGCATTTTTCGCAGACCTTGCCCTTATAGCGCACTCTCTTATACTTTCCGCAATGACATTCCCAGTCCTTTGTCGGGCCGAAGATTTTTTCGCAGTAAAGACCGTCGCGTTCGGGTTTCAGGGTTCTGTAGTTTATGGTTTCGGGCTTTTTAACTTCTCCGTAAGACCATGAGCGCATAAGCTCAGGAGAAGCAAGGCCGATTTTTATCGCGTCAAATGCGTTGTGTTCATTCTGTCCCATTAGCTTTCAGTTTGCTCCTTTTCGGTATATTTTTGAGCTTGAATTTTAAAAGTCGCCGTCAGGCTCGCGATCCTTGAAGAAATCTTCATCGCTGTCGAAATCGTCGAACTCGTCTTCATCTTCTTCAATCGGGTCGCCGTTTTCATCTTCGAAGGTATAACCGTCAAAGTTTTCTCCTTCGGAAACGCTTGCACCGAGATCCTCGGGAACTACGTTTCTGATGTTTTCAAGCTCTTCCGCACTGCTGTCCTTGAGAACTATCTCGTTTCCGTCCTTATCAAGAACGCGAACGTCAAGTGCGAGTGACTGAAGCTCACGGATAAGCACCTTGAAGGATTCAGGTACACCGGGAGTCGGGATGTTTTGTCCCTTTATGATTGCTTCATATGCCTTAACACGTCCCACGATATCGTCTGACTTAACTGTAAGGATTTCCTGAAGCGTATAAGCAGCACCGTATGCCTCGAGTGCCCAAACTTCCATTTCTCCGAAACGCTGTCCGCCGAACTGTGCTTTACCACCGAGAGGCTGCTGCGTTACCATGGAGTAAGGACCGGTAGAACGTGCATGAATCTTATCATCGACAAGGTGATGGAGCTTGAGGTAATACATGATACCTACCGTTACGGGGTTATCAAAAGGCTCACCCGTACGTCCGTCGTAAAGGATGCTCTTACCGTCGGGACGCATACCCGCCTTTTCAAGACATTCTGCGATATCCTGCTCGTTTGCACCATCGAATACGGGAGTCATAATCTTCCAGCCGAGCTTCTTTGCCGCAATACCGAGATGCACTTCAAGCACCTGTCCGATATTCATTCGGGAAGGAACGCCCAGAGGATTAAGAACGATATCAAGAGGAGTTCCGTCTTCAAGGAACGGCATATCCTCAGGAGGAAGAATGCGCGAAACGACACCCTTGTTACCGTGACGACCCGCCATTTTATCTCCGACAGAAATCTTTCTCTTCTGTGCGATATATACTCTTACAACTCTGTTTACTCCGGGAGGAAGCTCGTCGGAGTTATCCCTTGAAAACTCGCGTACATCTACTACAATACCGCTCTCACCGTGAGGCAGTCTGAGGGATGTATCTCTTACTTCTCTTGCCTTTTCACCGAAGATTGCACGGAGAAGTCTTTCTTCTGCGGTAAGCTCAGTTTCACCCTTGGGTGTTACCTTACCTACAAGAATGTCGCCTGCGTGAACCTCGGCACCGATACATACTATACCGCCTGCTGTGAGGTTTTTGAGCGCATCCTCACCGACATTTGGTATGTCGCGTGTAATTTCCTCCGGACCAAGCTTTGTATCTCTTGCTTCGTGGGAATATTCTTCAATATGGATAGATGTGTAAACATCGTTTCTTACTAGTCTTTCGTTAAGGAGAACAGCATCCTCGTAGTTATAACCTTCCCAGGTCATAAATCCGATAAGTGCGTTCTTACCGAGAGAAATTTCACCGTTGTTTGTTGCAGGACCGTCTGCAATAACCTGTCCCTTTGTAACTCTGTCGCCCTTGAAGACGATAGGTCTCTGGTTTACGCAGGTTCCCTGGTTACTTCTCTTAAACTTAATAAGATGGTATTCATGACGGTTGCCGTCGTCCTCGCGGATAGTGATTGTATCTCCGCTTGCCTTTTCAACAATACCGTCCTTTTCAGCGCAGACAACAACGCCTGAATCTACCGCCGCCTTGTATTCCATACCTGTACCTACAATCGGGCTTTCAGTCATCATAAGCGGAACTGCCTGCTTCTGCATGTTTGAACCCATGAGTGCACGGGAGTTGTCGTCGTTTTCAAGGAAGGGAATCATTGCAGTTGCAACAGATACCACCATCTTAGGCGAAACGTCCATGTAATCAACACGTTCTTTTTCAACCTCGGTGATTTCCTCGCGTATACGAACAGTTACTCTGTTGTTCTTAAAGGTTCCATCCTCGTTAAGAGGTTCGTTTGCCTGAGCTACAACGTATTCATCCTCGACATCGGCTGTCATATAGATAACTTCGTCAGTTACAACGCCGGTTTCCTTATCAACCTTACGGTAAGGCGCTTCTATAAATCCGTACTTATTTATCTTTGCATAGGTGGAAAGATAGGAAATAAGACCGATGTTAGGACCTTCAGGCGTTTCGATAGGACACATACGTCCGTAATGGGTATAGTGAACGTCTCGAACTTCAAAGGAAGCTCTGTCACGCGACAGACCGCCCGGACCGAGAGCGGACAAACGTCTCTTGTGGGTAAGCTCGGCAAGGGGATTTGACTGGTCCATGAACTGTGACAGCGGTGATGAACCGAAGAATTCCTTGATTGCCGAAACAATTGGTCTTATGTTGATTATGCTCTGAGGAGTGAGGTTTTCGGTATCCTGCATGGTCATACGTTCTTTAACGATTTTTTCCATACGGGTAAAGCCGATTCTCATCTGGTTCTGAAGAAGCTCACCTACAGAGCGAAGTCTTCTGTTTCCGAGATGGTCAATGTCGTCTACGGTGCCGCAACTGTGCGACAAGCAGAGCATATAGTTAACGGAAGCATAAATATCTTCGCGTGTGATGTGCTTAGGAATAAGCTCAAGTCTTCTTTCATTGAAAGCCGCAATAAATTCTTCTTCGTTAGAAGTGGACTCGAAAATTTCCTTCAAAACTTCGGTATGAACTCTTTCTTCTATATTAAGAGAGGAAAGATCATAGCCTGCAGGAACAACACCGAGCTTGTCAATGTATGCCATCTTATTAGTGAATACCTTGAACACAGTGGGGGTTTCAACGTCCTGAGTATAGAGAAGCACTTCGGAAATTCCGGCGTCCTCGATTTGCTGCGCCATTTCGCGGCTGAGAAGAGTTCCCTCGTCAAAGAGAATTTCGCCCGTGAAGGGGTTAACTGCAGGGCTTGCAAGCTTAAAGCCTGCAATTCTTCTGCCGAGAGCAAGCTTTTTGTTGAACTTGTATCTTCCTACAGCAGAGATGTCATAACGCTTTGCATCAAAAAAGAGATTGTTTATAAGAAGCTGCGCACTTTCAACAATTGCAGGATCACCGGGACGGAGCTTCTTATAGATTTCCTTAAGGGACTCGTCCTGAGGAGTTGTTCCCTTCTTTTCAGCTTCGCTCTCCATAAGGTCTTTGGTCATTGTAGCCTTGAGCTTTTCGTCATCACCAAAGACTGCAAGAAGATCTTTATCTGTTGAAAGACCGAGTGCACGGAGGAAAACAGTAACGGGAAGCTTTCTGTTCTTGTCTATACGTACATAGAATATGTCGTTTGCGTCTGTCTCGTATTCAAGCCACGCTCCTCTGTAAGGAATAACCGTGGCAGCATGAAGCTTTTTGCCGGACTTATCATCGGTTGCTTCATAATATATACCGGGAGAACGCACAATCTGCGAAACGACAACTCGTTCCGCACCGTTGATAACAAAGGTTCCCTGTTCTGTCATAAGCGGGAAATCGCCCATGAAAACTTCAGATTCCTTTACTTCGCCCGTTTCCTTGTTCGTGAGTCTTACGGTAACGCGCAGATGTGCTGCGTAGTTAACGTCTCTCTCCTTACATTCCTCAACGGAATACTTCGGCGTTTTGTCGATTTTGTAATCCACAAATTCGATGAAAAGGTTTCCGGTGTAGTCCACAAGCGGAGATACATCCTCAAGAACCTCTTTCATACCGTCGCCGAGGAACCATTCGTAGGATTCCTTCTGAACCTCTATGAGGTTTGGCATTTCAAGCTTTTCATCAATTTTTGAAAAGCTGTACCTGATGTTGTTGCCGAGTTTGCAAGGCTTCACCATGGTATGCAATCACTCCATTCACTTCTCGGTCGTTTTGTTTTTTACGTATGAGCAGCAACCGTCTGCTGCTGTCAGAGCAGACTACTACTCGATTATAATGCAGTATATTACTATAGCGATTTTTCTCCGTTTTGTCAAGAGGTTTTTGGAATTTAATCCCAATATAACAGATTGTTTACAAATTGTAGTCTAATTATCAACTTTTATGCAGACAAAAAGGAGGAAACTCTCAACCGTTCCTCCTATATACAAATAATATTTTCAATTGCTTACAGCTTGGAATATTCCGCAACCGCCATTTGGTCACATCTTTCGTTATACGGATGCCCTGCATGCCCTTTTACCCACTCATATTCAATGGTATGATAATCTTCAAGCGAAAGTAACTTTTCCCACAATTCAATATTAAGTGCCTGTTTCCCGTCGGATTTTTTCCAGCCCTTGCTTTTCCACGAACGCGCCCAACCGAGACTCAGTCCGTCAATAAGATATTTTGAATCCGATACAAGCTTTACTTTGCACGGCTCCTTTAGTGCAGAGAGTCCCTCAATTGCCGCCATAAGCTCCATACGGTTATTTGTGGTGTTTTTTTCGCCGCCGCTCATTTCCTTTTTATATTGCATATAGACAAGTATTGCACCCCAGCCTCCGGGACCGGGATTTCCGCTGCAGGCACCGTCTGTATATAATGTTACTTCTTTCATTTTACCTCTTGTTTCACGTATTATTTAGTTGTTTTCTGATATTACAAGGCGTCTGTACTCAATTTTTTCGCCAATAATGAGCGTGTCGCCATCAAGTGTATATTGCACTGAAAATTCCGATTCGGGTTCTCCCTCGATATAATATATAATTTTTTCTCCGTCAGCTTTGTAGTTTGTCTTGTCGGTTGTAAAATTCTCGTTTATGTATTCATAGTAGTATCCGTCGGAAGTGTATTCGATTGTCTGCTCGGTTGCAGTATCCACCCATTTGCCCACAATTGATGCTTTGTCATTGCCCGAGCAGGAGCAAAGAAGAATGCAAACAAGCACACTCAATGTCACAAAAATTCTTTTCATATGAACCAATCCTTTCAAGGAGAAAACTTTTATTTTTCTTATTGTATCATACTTTTCCGAAAAAATCTACACAAATACTGTTTTTTAACAAAAGGATGCCAAATCAGCATCCCTTTGCTCATTTTATTTACTTTAGTATCCGTACAACACAGATTACTCCACTTGCGTTACCGCATAATTATCCACCATAAACACCGCGGATTTTCCCGAGCTTGTCGGGTCGCAGAAAAGACCGACTGCATGTTTTGTGTATTCATCAATATTTTTCACCGTAAAAGTCTTTTCAATGTGAACCCATCCGTCGGACGGCGTTATCGAGGTGTGTCCGAAATGATGCCCGTTGTCAGTTCTTCCGTAAACCGAATCGAGATACTCAAAATTGCATACAACCTTTGTTTGCACATCTGTGTTGCCCTCACAGTCACTTACAAGCTTTATGTCAAAAGCTATTTTGTAGGTTTCACCCTTTCTGAAGAGAACCGGATGTCTGAAGAACACGTAATTATAATCGCTGCTTCCTGTTACAAGGTAAACATGGTTTTTATCCGTGTTATTCGGACCTAAATCCTCTGCTACGGAAAGAGCCGCACCGGACGTAACAAATTTTGTCGTTTCTTCGGTTTCGGTTTCTGCGTTTGCAGGACCAAGTCCAAGCGGATCATCGGCATTCCAAATCTGCATGTTATCCACCATAAATACCGCTGATTTTCCCGAGCTTGTCGGATCGCAAAAAATACCGACTGCATGTTTTGTGTATTCATCAATATTTTTCACCGTAAAAGTCTTTTCAATGTGAACCCATCCGTCGGACGGCGTTATCGAGGTGTGTCCGAAATGATGCCCGTTGTCAGTTCTTCCGTAAACCGAATCGGGATACTCAAAATTGCATACAACCTTTGTTTGCACATCTGTGTTGCCGTCGCAATCACCCAGAAGTTTTATGTCAAAAGCTATTTTGTAATTTATATCTTTTCTCAAAAGCGTAGGATGACGGAAGAACACATATTGGGAATTGGTGTTTCCGGTTACAAGATATACGTGATTTGTGTCCATGTTGTCGGGACCGGAGTCTTCCGCAATTGTCAGAACGGCACCCGACACGGAAAATGCCGTTGTTTCTTCCGTTTTGTATTCGGCATTACCGCATCCGATTCCGAGAATATCGCTTGAATCGATATATGCGTAGTCATAAGAAAAACGTATATAGTCTATATCCATGTAGCCGTACGTATTAAACGGGTCTACTCTTAACCGCGTTAAAGTATCCTTCCATTCGCGGTTTTTCTTTTTTGCCTCCTCTTTAAGGTTCAGCTTGTACGTTATCCATTCTCCGTTTGTATCGGTCGAAGTAATCGGGATCTCAAAAGATTTATCTTCTGAGAATACTTCATCCGAAGCAAGGGCGTAAAAAATCTGAATTTTCTGAGGAGTTCCATAGCTCTTGTATCTGACACGTATTTCAAGAGAATTGTATTCTCCCGACGGAATATTCAGATCGTTTTTGGTGAGTATATGCGGGTTGTTGTTCTGTTCGTCATCGTTTTCAATACGCAGATATCCATTTGACACAGACATTGCCATATTGTTTGATGTAAAGCCTTCGGTGTCAAATCCGTTGAATTCCCACGAGTTATCGATTCGCGTAATATATTCTTCATATACCTTCTTTAGCGGGGTGGTTACAGACAGCTTGTTGCCATCCGTTTTGCACTCATATCCGAAATCCTCACAAAGCCTCTCAAAATCAAGCATGGGCACGCCGTCCTTCAGATACATTGTGTATCCGAGCGTTTTTTCTGCTCCGTCAAGCATATATATGTCAGAACCAACATTATAAACAGCTTTATGTCCGTTAGCTTCAAGCATGAATAAGCCGATGTCTTTCCGCCATGTGACGTATGTGCTCATATGGTACTGAACACAGGTGTCCGTGTCAAACGGGAAAAGCAGTTTTCCGCTTTTGTTGTCGGGAAGAATCCCGCTTTTTATTTCAATATCATTTATAACAAGGCTTACATCGTCATAGTTTACGAGCTCAACACTTTGAATGTAGAACTGGGCATTCGGGAAAACAGTCGGGTCAAGTCTTAAACTTGTCAGCTTTCCGCTCCATGATTCATTCTGCGAAACAGGGAATTCATATACGGCGGTTTGATCTGTCAGCGCAACGGTATATACAGACTGTCTTTCGGCTGTTGAAGCATCATTTGCCGGATATTCATCTGTGGCATAGAACAGCTGAATTGTAGAGCCTTTGGGAACTTTTGCCGTAACTCTCACGGAATCAACATTTGAAATATCAACAGGAGAGCTTGAGGAAATTCCCGGCATATAAATAATCGGGTCATGGTTCTTTGACGTACCGGTGATGGTTCCGCCGGAATACAACCCACCGCTCACTTTGATTGTAGCATTGTTGTATGTCGGTCTGTTGGTAAGGCTTCCGAAGGTAATCGTCTTTACTACTGCTCCTAAATTTGCTGTGTTTTCAACTCCGCCTCTGACTCTTACAAGTCTTCTTGCATATTGCGGGAACAGATGCGTTATACGCTCAAGCTGGTTTTCAGAAGGGGTAATATCCGTATGCTCGTCGGAAAGCCCTGTATATGCGCTTCTTACGGCATCAAGATAACCAAAGCCGCAAAGCTCTGCAGGCATTATATATGTGCCTTCACCGTATTCGTTCCATGTAGACAGCCATACCAGCTTTTGCTGCCAGCCATCTTTGGCATAGGTCGGAAGATATGTGTTCTTTACCCATTCGTGAGATTTTTTATAATCTTCCACGGTTATGTTGGGCATTCTAATATATCCCCAAGGCACACCGTTAAAGCCAATACTTACTGTCGGGATATGATAATATCCGTTTTTCTCGGCAAGCTTTGCACGCTCTGTATTCTGGCTTACATTGCGGTCATAAAGGAAACCGTACTGGCCCCAGTTATATGCCATACTTCCGACAAAGCCGCACTCGTATATTTTGGAGTCATCTGTAATAGATGTGAGAAGAATTACTCCATCAAAGCCGTGTTCCTTTGCAACACTTTGCAAATAGTCCATTTCAGCTTTGAGTCCTTCATAGCTTCCGAAATATTTGTCCGTTATGAGATTTCCGACACTCCATGCGTTGATTACGATTTTATTGTCAATTTTAAGATACCTGTCGTCAAGAAAATAATTTTCAAACCAGAACGGAACAATATAGTTTCTGAACTGCGCCGAATTACATCCTGTTGCATTTGTTTCCCACATTATCATGTATTTCATGTAGTCGGAATACTTTGCATACATGTATCCGTCATGCAGATGTTCTCCGCCCCATGGTGTTTTCACAGGACCGTTTGACGCATTGTTGTACCAACAGAAGCTCTGCACGTCTATTCCGTGCTCAACCATGTACTTTATTTCCCAGTCGGCAGTTTCGGGAACACCCTCATCGTAATATCCGAGAACGGGTTTATTTTCATCATATGGTGAAATACAGCCCCAGCCTGCACTGTAGCCCGTGTTTTTCCAAAGCGAGCAAATATTTACTGCAGTAATATAGTCATCAAAGCTTGCCTTTGTTTCGGGCTCGGGAACGTAGTCCTCGTGCTCGGCAAGAGCAAACACCTTAATGTTATCAAAGGAAACGTTTCCGCCGGTCGTAGAGATTTCAAAGCCGTCAATTGGATCTGAAGTGTACAGCGGAACAGTTCCTATAACACGTCCGTTAAGGTATATATCGGCAAAGCCCGAAGACGGATTTCCCGCAATGCGAACCTTATACCACATATCGGGATACTTCATTGTATACAGTTTTTGCCCGTTTGCATAAAGAGCATTTTCGCTGAAAGAAATTTTTGCCGCAACGATGTCTCCGGCCTTCACAAGCATTGCTGCATCCTGTCCCGTTTTAACTCTTATCTGGCTTTCCGCCGCGTACTTTACATCAATTGGATCAAAGCTCTTTGACAGAGATGAATCTGCGTTCATTACAACTATATTATTAGTAAAGGAACAACTGCCTGCCTTTTTCCATCCGTACACCTTCAAGGGATGGAAAAGCTGAAACTCCTCAATAACTGCATAGTTTGCTGTAAACTGCATGTGTGATGGAGTGTAGCTTACAAAGCTTTCCTTTTCGGAGGCAAATCTGAAACTCAGCACGTTGTCCGACAAAAGCTCATGCTCACCGAAATACGTGTCGTTTATGTAAGTCTTGCTTACACCGTTTACCAAATCAATATAAACCCTGAAGCGTACGGTCTGGTTGAATTTTACCTTTTCGGAAAGTGCGGTGTATTTCCCGTTCTTGCAAAGCACCTGCCACTTGCCGTCTATAGCTTCAATCTTATAAACAGAGCTGTCGTTTTCGTCACGGAATTCCGCAAAAAATCCGTTGCCCGAGGTTGATGCATAGAAGTCCGCACGGATAATATCCCGTGTCATCTTGTTAAACTCACGGATAAAGGCTGTTCCCTCGGTCGTGCTGATATCCTGTATAGTCGTTACGGGCTCTTCAATTGACATTCTCGGCACACCGCCTCTGTTATCAAGCACCCATCCGCCGATAATGTTTTCAACAGGGGTTCTGCCTATACTGAGAATAGGGTTGTTAAAATTGCCGATTGACTGTGCAAGAAGATATGCATCACGCGTGTTCTTTCCGTCAAGGCTTAATCTGCGGTTGACACACAAGGGTTCGAACTTTTCGGTGTCAGAGAACAAAAACGCCTTCAGTGTGTCGACTGACATAACATTAAGTCCAAGTTCCGAAACAGGCACCTCGATAGCAGAATTTGTTATCTCAAGCGGCTTTACTTTTGAGTCGACAAGCTTTTCGCCCGTATAGCTTGCAATCATCAAAACGCATTCTCTGTCAACACCGTCGGGGAAGCTCACTTTATTTTCATCCAGAAAAAAATCTGTTGCTTTTGCACTGATTGTTATAGTCATCACAAACATTATTGAAATAACTGCAAACGTTTTTTTAAGCATCTTTCAACCTCCCACACAAATGTAATGTACAAAATTATTATAATATTATCATTAATAAAAGTCAATAGAACCATATAAACAACTGCAAAGCACAATGAAACCCGACATATTCATGAAGAAAACAAATTTCGGCATTTTTTATAAGAATTAAAATGCAACAGGCAAACAATTGTGTCGCAACAGATTATAAAATTTACAAATTCAAAATTTTTTTATGTTTCATATTGAAAACACGTTTCAATTACTGTATAATGTGGTTAATTAAGGCATTGAAAGAAGGTTTGTATTTTGCGAAGAGAAATTTTGTTGAACGACGGTTGGCTTTTCCACAAGGGCGATATTGAATATAAAAATCCGCCTCAGAAAGGTCTTGTTTACAGTCAGAGTAAAACCGAACGAAAGATTGTCGGACCTGCTTCGTATGACTATTTTGACAGACCTGACCCGTTTTATGCTCCCGGAAGGGCAATGAACACGGAACGTTGGGAAAACATCTGCTTGCCGCACGACTACGTTGTTACTCAGAATCTCGATGAAAATGAAAACAATGCATTAGGCTACTGCCGTTACGAAAACGCTTGGTACAGAAAGCATTTCGGAATTGACAATTGCGACGGGAAGCGTGTAACACTGCGATTTGACGGTGTTGCCGGAGAAGCAGAGATTTATCTGAACGGCTGCCTTGTGTACCGCAATTTTTCAAGATATAACTCCTTTGAAATTGACGTAACCGATTATATTTATACAGAAAAAGAAAATATCCTTGCCGTGTATGTCAATGCAAAAAGCTTTGAGGGCTGGTGGTATCAGGGCGGAGGAATCTACCGTGATGTGCATCTGACTGTTACGGAAGAGGTCGCAATTGATTTGTGGGGCGTATATGCACCGTACAGGAAGCTTGATGAAAGCTCCTGGGAAATAAATTTTGAAACAACTGTTGTGAATGTGTCTTATGACGATTGCAACGTCATGGTTGAAAGTATTGTTACAGACTCTTTTGGTAAAGAGATCGCAAAGGCAGACGGAAAGGGAATCATTCCTGCACGTGACAAAAACACGTTAAAGTATAAGACGGCTGTAAAAAATCCTTTGTTGTGGGATTGCGACAATCCGAATTTGTACAAAATAAGAACCATTGTAAAAAAGCAGGGCGTGGAAATTGATGAAAGCTTCACTCGCATAGGCTTCAGAACGGTGGAGATTTCCGCAGACAAAGGCTTGTTGCTAAACGGAAAGAAAACAATCATCAAAGGCGTGTGTGCACATCAGGACTTTGGAATAACAGGTCTTGCCATTCCCGACAACATTGCAAAATACAAAATCAAGCTTATAAAGGAAATGGGAGCAAACGGCTACAGGACGAGTCATTATCAGCAGACAGAAAGCTATATGGACGCGCTCGATGAAGAAGGCTTTCTTGTCATGGACGAGGTCAGATGGTTTGAAAGCACAAAGGAAGGACTTGAACAGGTCGAATCGCTTGTCAAAAGAGACCGGAACAGACCTTCTGTCATTTTCTGGTCTACAAGCAACGAAGAACCTTTGCATGTAACACAAACCGGAAAAAAGCTTCACAGAGCCATAGCTGCACACATAAGAAAGCTTGACAATACTCGCTTCATTCTTGCAGCACAGGACAAAAAGCCGGAAAATTCCACGGTATACGATTATTGTGATGTGATAGGAATAAACTACAACCTCGGCTCCTATGATGAGGTTCGCACTAAGTACCCGCAAAAAGCAATTGTAGCTTCCGAGTGCTGCGCAGTGGGAACAACACGTGACTGGAATTACGACACAAATAATGCGGGCAGGATGAGAGATGCGGATGCGGATGTAAACGAGTGGTTTCTCGGCAGAGAAAAGACATGGAAATTCCTTATGGAAAGGCCCTATGTTATCGGGGCTTATCAATGGGCGGCAGTAGAACACAGAGGCGAGGCTGTATGGCCTGCGATATGCTCAAAATCGGGGGCTCTTGATTTATTCCTGCAGAAGAAGGGTGCGTTTTATCAGAATAAGTCCCACTGGACAGAAAAGCCAATGGTGCATATAGTTCCTCATTGGAATTTCAGAGGAATGGAAGGTCGTGAAATTCCGGTTACCGTTTACACCAATTGCGACATGCTTGAGCTGTTTTTGAACGGAGTCAGCCTTGGAACAAAACAAATAGAAAAATACGGACACGGTGAATGGCGTGTGCCGTACAAAGAGGGTAAAATCACGGTAATCGGTTACGTCGACGGGAAGCAAGCGGCAAGCGATGTGCGTGAAACTACAGGAAAACCCGAAAGCCTGAAGCTGACACTCGACAATGAATTTAAATTCAACGGCAGGGATATTGCTCTTTTCACCTGTGAATGTCTTGATTCGGAAGGACGAACGGTGCCGGATGCAGAAGAATTTGTGCAGTTTTCAGTCACAGCACCGGCAAGAATTGTCGGAACAGGCTCGGACAACTGCGACTGTATCAATGTTGCAAAACCGGAACGGAAAATGTATATGGGGAAAATTACTGTAGCGGTAAAGCCGGAAAAGAATACCGGATTTACGCTTATTGCCCGGAGCAAAAACTGCAAGATGGCTTGTGTGGATGCCAAACCGGAAATTAAGCAGTAATCCTGTTAGAGCATAAAAACGAGGTTGTTTAAACCTCGTTTTTTCATGAAACGGACGCAGTCCGTGGTCGGAGTGTGAGGATTCGAACCTCCGCAGCCCTGTCCCGTCGCATAGTCGCATCGTTTTTTCGGGCAAGCCGAAAAAGCCGCTTCTCGTTGCTTTGGGGACTTCACGTCGCAAAAAACACCAGTCCGAATGGTGTTTTTCTGCTTGTTCTCCCTTGCTCCCGAATTGGTTCGGGACGGAAAGAAGCCGAAGATTGAAATCTTTAACTGCAATAATAAAAAAACAGTCGGGACAAAAGTCCTGACTGTTTTTATGTAAGTACGATATAATTTTACTGTCGCATTGATTTTGCCCTTATTTTAAGCGGGTTTCCAGACTTTCGTCCTAATCAATTCCAAAGACAGAATAAATCCTTTTTACAGGATTTATTCTAACACATTTCTTAATTTTTTACAAGTCCTTTTTAATATTTTTCTTGAACTTTTAATTCAGGTAATTCTACCTCGTAGGCAATGTCGCCTATGAACCAGATGGTTAGTTTATCTTCTGATATCACCTCCATTTTTTCTATGATGTTACGGACAAGGGTATTATCTATTTCGGTCAGTTCTTCAGCCATTTCATCTACTGCCTTGAAGATTTGTTTTAGCTTTGATGATTCTGCTGATTTCATTTTCCTTGTCATTTCATGCTCTTCGTTTTCCTTCCGTAACTTTTCCGATTCCGTCTTCACCTCATAGCAGATTTTCTCAAGCTCTTTGGGTGTCATTTCGCCTGTTGCATTTTTGAATATAGCATCTCGCATAATGTCGGAAAGTTCTTCGAGCCTTGTCATGTTTTCTGTTATCATAGGCTGTTCAGCATCACCCATCAGGGTTGCTATTGAGCACTTCAAAATATCCTTTACCCTCGACCTGCTTTTGTAGATGATGTTAATGGCTTCTAAGGTCTTTTTGGTCAGGTATATGTCATTTATGGAGACAGAGTGTCTGCAGTGGGCTTTTTTCCCGTCCTGTATGCGGTTTACACATCGCCACACATGCTTTTTGTCACCATTTTTCTCTACCCACATAGTTCGCCTATATTTCGCTCCGCAGTCTCCACATATAATGAGGTTGTTGAACGGGAATTTACCACTATATTTTCCATAATGTTTTTTCTTATCATTCTTTTTGATACAACCCCTTCGAGCCATTTCGCTTTGTACCATATCAAACATTTCAGGCTCGATGATTGCAGGATGATGATTTGTGATAAGGTATTGCGAAACCTGACCTGTGTTTTTCTTTTTCTTCTTTGATATAGGATCGACTGTGAATGTCTTTCGGGTAAGGAAGTCTCCTTTGTATTTCTCACTTGAAAGAATTCTTTCAACGGTTCCGGGACTCCATTTTTCCTTTCCTGTAGGACTTGGGATTTTCCTTTCTTGCAAGTCCTTTATTATTCCGCCTATACTCATTCCATTTAAGTAGCCCTCATACATATGTTTCACTACCACCGCTTGTTCTGCGTTGATTGTTACGATTCCATCACTATCTTGATTGAATCCAAATACTTTGCCCATGTTATAGCAGCATTCACCATTTTTGTATTTGAATTCTCTGCCCATCTTTATGTTCTCGCTCATCGATTCGCTTTCAGCCTGTGCAAGCGAACTGAATATTGCAAGTAAGCTTTCCGAGGTGTAATGCAAGGTGTTTAGGTTTTCTTTTTCGAAGAATATACCTATATCCTTATCTCTCAGTTTTCTTGCAACTTCAAGTGTGACCGTAACATTTCGTGAGAATCTTGATATGGATTTTGTTATGATGAGATCGAGTTTTCCGTTTTCGCAGTCCTGCATCATTTCCTGAAAGCCGGGACGGTTATCTGCATTGGTTCCGCTTATACCTTCATCGCCGTATACTTTTACAAATCTCCAACCTGGAGTGCTTTTTATCTTTTCTGTATAGTGAGTTACCTGTGAATTGTAACTACCTTGCTGCTCCTCGGTATCGGTACTGACACGGCAGTATGCACCAACATTCAGTATTGCCTTTCTGTCTTTTTCAAGAAAATTTCGTGTTGCAGGAATCATTTTAACTTCTTTTACTCTCATTTTATATCACGCTCCTTGTAATTATTTTTCCGTTGATAAGTTTCATCTTCAGTTCATTATCACCGCCTACATAAAATTTTGATACGATTTTACTCATAAGCGGAAGAGGAACCTTTTCGCAGTTTCCGTATTTGCAAAGTTCTTTTTTAATTCTGTCGGTTACGGCACTCATATCAGTTACCGTACTGCTTTGGAATTTTAACCTTGCAAGCTCATACAAACTTTTCAGAACAT
>JAZQGP010000012.1:0-26603 GCA_045540015.1 Eubacteriales bacterium | reverse complement strand
TATATAAAGCTTGATGACGGAAAGGTTATTTACGGTGCAAAGACCGAGAGAAGCCTTTGTGATATTGCTGTAAGCATTGCATACGATCCTGCTGCCGATAAAGAAGCAAAAGCCGCGGCAAAGAAAATCATTCAAATCTGCGAGGTAATACTGGGAAACGATAAAGAAGTGTTTGTTGACATTGGCTCGCTTTGGAAATAAGTGCATTGATGTTTTAAACTAATATGTAATGATAACGCCCGTCGGAAAGCGACGGGCGTTTTGTGTTGCTTTTTGCCCTTTTCGGCAAAAGTACATTTTGTCAATATTTGTGTGTAAATTGCATATTTAAAACGCGGTGGTGATGTGTTACAATAAAATTGAAAAGAAATCAAATCGGTGCATTTCACACATTAAAAATGTAAAAGGAGTTGCTGAAATGAAAAAAAACTTATGTTTTTTAACAGTATTGCTTGCAATAATCTGCACGATGTCCTTTTGTGCGTTTGCGGCTGAGGTTGTTCCGGGAATTAACCTTCTTACCGGTACCGAAGATCCAATGACGTTTGACGGAATGGACGAGCTTCCGTCTAACATAACGAGAGCTGCACTTGCGGAAAGTCCTGTTCTTGGAGATTACGGAAATTCAATTGTGAGCACGAGTACGGGAACATACGGAGTTATCGTACTCGACCTTGGTGCGTCTGTTCCGTGTGAGCGTGATATGTATATTTCCTTCAAGGCTTACAACAAGGCTGCAGAGGGATATGAGAAGCTGAAAAATTTCTGGTTCCTCAAAAACGGCGGAAGTCCCTGGCAGATTGCATGGACTTTGGGCAGTGACGTACAGAACGGCGAGCATGAATGGGAAACCTTTGAAAAGCTGGTTACAACATTTGATACTCTTACAAACAACGGCAATATCGACCGTTCTCCAACTTCCAAGGTTCTCATCGAATGGGAGCATACAGATGCCGAGGCTTATCTTGAAAATCAGATTATATATATTGATGACGTTTCCGTTATTCCTGCATATAAGGTAACATACAAAGGAAAAGACGGAAGCACTTATAAGGAAGAATACGTATATCCAAACAGTGACAGCTTTACTCCTGCAGTCACAGCTGCCGACAAAGAGGATTACATTATTGGCTGGGCAGAAGAAGCGGACGGTGAGCCGATTAAATCTGTTTCTCTTGAGAACAAGGATATTACGCTTTATGCCATTTATGATGAGAGCGTAAACATAACTCTTGAAACAGATATAAACCTTCTTGACAAGGAAGGTGCGCAGACTACAATAAGTGCAATAGCTCATTGTATAAACGGACTTGACGGTATTACCTTTGAGTATTCAGTTGCAGAGGGTGCGGATTTCATCACTCTTACGGATAATGAAGATGGAACTGCAACGCTCGTTTCAAAGGGCGAGGGTTTGTCAAAGGTTGTATATACTGCATCCACGGGCGAAGTCGGAGAGCTTTACATTCTTTCCGAGTATTCGGACGGTACTGAGGATGTGAGAATTGTCAGAATCCTTCGCAAAGCTGACGAAATCAGCGTTGACGCGCAGACTGCAGAGGTTTGTGCAGAGCTGTTCTCAAATGCAAGCGGCAAGCGCACGCTGTCCTGGAAGCTGTCGGATTACAGTGTGGCAAGCATTGTTGTAACGTCAGGCACTACAGCGCTTGTGTCACCCGCAAAAAACGGAAATGTGACAGTTACGGTGTGCGACGCTGACAACGAAGATGTTTGCGACAGCTTTGATATTGAAATTTTAAACCAGCGTGAAAAATATCCGGTATATGACATCAGAATCCAGTTCTGGGGTTGCTCGACCGCTCAACACGGACCGAGCTCCTCTCTTGCGTGGACCGGAAGCTGGGGTATGGCGGCATCAAGCAAGGATAAAGACTACGTTCACAGACTTGTTGCACGTCTTGAGGAGGAATTTTACCCCTCAAAGGTTACATTTGATGTAGTTGCAACAAGTGCTTATGACCAAGAGGTGTCAGCTGATACAGACCCTGAAAAGGACTATTCAAATGTTAACAGCTTTGTTGATATAATGCGTGCGGTTGAACAGAATAAGCCTAACATCATTGTAACAGGTCAGACAGAAAATATAAGAGATACAGTTCAGGAAGACTGCTTGCTCAATGCATATACTCAGGTATATGATACAATGTATGAGCTTGTGCCTGATGCAATAATTCTTGCACAGCATTGTGCAATAAGTCACCGCGATTATGTTGAAACACTTCATGCAAAGCTTGTTGACAGATACAAGAACATGGGAAAAGTGTTTATTAACTATGATGCGGACCTTCCGGGACACCCCGAGTTCTATGCTTCGGAATGGCTGCTGCTTGATCCGCCTCAGCCGGGCGTTGCAGCACACCCGGGCGACAAGGGCATGGATGAGCTTGCAAGAGTTGAATGTGAATATCTTGTGCCTTACATCCGCTCGATGCTTGAACCTACCTACATTTATTTTCCCGAAAGCATTTCAATAACAGGCGACGATGAAATTACAACGGAAGCAGGCAGTGTAAAGCTAAAGGTCGTTACATATCCGTCGGAAGCTTCAAAGGATGTAATCTGGAGTATTGACAACACCGACATTGCTGTTATAAACGAGTATGGAATACTTACTGCAATTAATAACGGCGAAGTTACAGTTACCGCAACAAGTAAATATAATGACGAAGTTGTTGCAGCTCATACTGTTACAATCACAGGTCAGCCCAAAGCAAGCGGTGTTTATTACGACAAGAACACAACCGATGAAGTTTCGGGAATGCCCGAAAACGAGCAGTTCGCAAAAGGAGAATATCTTCTTTCCGAAAACCGTCCGCTCCGTGATTGTTACACATTCGTAGGCTGGGGTCTCACTCCCGATGCAACACAACCCGTAACAACTGTTAATGCTATAGAAGACACCACTGTTTATGCAATCTGGGAAAAGACGACCGGCTTTGAATTTGAAGGCACATATGATGAATATTTCGGATATGTTTACGGCTTTAATATAGTCGGCGGCTTCCATGCTGAGGTCAGCAACAGCAAGATGTCGGCAATTTGTACGGCAGGCGAAAAGGTCAGATTCAATTCTCCGAAGGTTGATATAAAGAATACAGGATGTTTGAGCTTTGCTCTTGAGAGCGGATACACAGACAGCACAGCGACAGTCGAACTTACAGTGAATACCGACTCTGACAGTAAGACGTATGTTTATCCTCTTACAACAGATACCATGACAACCTATGTAGCAGATATTTCTGCTCTTTCGGGCAACATAAAGGATTTCAGCATTTATGTAAATGCCGCACCCGAGGGCGGAACAATGTTCAGCATTTTTGTTGACTATGTCCGTTTTGGTGCAAACAGAGCTATTGATGCGAGTGAAGGAGAGTTTTCCGTATCGGACGGAAATGTTACCATCAGCGGCTCGGAGCACACAGCAACAAATTGCATTTCAGGTGCAGAGCTTGACTGTGATGTTGTTTCCGTAGTTTTCGACAGCGGCTTGGGAATTGAGATAGAAAACCTCGGCGCAGACAGTATGCTGTATGTCGGCGCAAATTCAAGCAGTGCATCTCTTACAGTAACAACAAGAAGAATAGGTGCAAACGGTAGATATGAGCCTGCTGTTTCTAAAGTTTATACAGTGCTTCCTGAAGGCGTTGCCGAGGACAGCCTTGTTTCAGGGGTTCTTACCTCTTATGACAGAGCCTCTATGAGAGTTAACGCACCGCAGGGCATGAGAGTAATGGCTTGTGTTACGGCAGACTTTTATACGCTTGAGGATGTTTCAGAGTACGGCTTTGTTGTGGCAAGACTTGATATTCTTGAATCGGGAAGAATAATAGACCTTGTGGCGGATGAAGAATACCTGTCGGCAAAGCTTGTGCAGAAAGGTGCTTCCTTCAGCAGACAAAGCGGAAAGCATATTGTTTATGAAGCTGATGCGGAAAAGGAAATCTTTACCGCGGCGTTTATAAACATACCGGAAAGTAAAGCGGCATACGAAACAAAGCTTGTGTTCCGTCCGTATATAAAGCTGAGTGACGGAAGATTGATATATGGTGCTTGTACCGCAAGAAGCCTGTATGAAATTGCTCTTAGCATTATGCTTGACAATACGGCAGGCAGCGACAGCAAAGCAATGGCGGAAAAAATCTTCGAAATTTGCGATGTTCAAATGAGCGAGGATGAAACTTATGTTGATTCAGGCGCGCTGTTTGGATAAATGAAAATTAAAGGGGTTGTGACAGAAAGAATTGTCACAACCCCAAATTTGTTTTAGATGTATAAATTTGCAGAGGACGATACAATGTCGTCCGATTTGTTTTTTGTGCAAAATATAAACCTTGTCAGTTTTTGCTCAGAACCGTAATCTTCTTCTGTGCTTCATCGAGCATCCCGGTACATTCCTTCAAAAGCTTTGCTCCTTCTTCGTAAAGTGCAAGAGCCTTTTCAAGACCGGGGTTTTCGTTTTCAAGCGTATTTGCTATTTCTTCAAGACGTGCTAACGCTTCCTCAAAGCTGAGTTTTGTTTCTGTTTCTGTTTTCTTTGCAGGCATCTTAAAAACCTCCTTATATATCTTGTTCCGTTTGCTTTACTTCGGCGCATATTTTGCCGTCTGAAAGCCGGAGCTGTATTTCATCACCGATTTTTACTTGTGATGCTTGTGTTACAACTTTTTTGTCAGGCGTAAAGACCGCACCGTAGCCTCTTGCAAGCACTGCCATTGGATTTAGTGCCGACATGCGCGATGCACTTTTTGACAGAAGAGCGCCTTTCTTTTCGAGTATCAGCTTTGCAGATGCGTCTATGCTTCGCTCAAGTGCGGCAAGTGTTTCCGACCTTGCTTCAATGTAGTAGTTCGGACTTTTCAGACACCGCTTTTCTCTTAGCAAGTCAAGACGAGAGTTACTGCGGGTGATAACAGATTTCGCACCTCCGACAAGGCGCGAGCCTATTGACGAAAGAAATGTTTTAAGTTCGTTTGCATCGGGAACGCAAAGCTCTGCTGCTGCCGACGGCGTCGGTGCTCGAAGATCCGCGACAAAGTCGCATATTGTGTAATCTGTTTCGTGTCCGACGGCTGAAATGACGGGAGTTTTGCAGGCAAATATCGTGCGCGCCAGAATTTCGTCATTAAACGCCCATAAGTCCTCAAGCGAACCTCCGCCTCTGCCTATTATAATAACGTCACAGTCGGGGTCGTTGTCAAAATGTAAAATTCCGTCGCATAGCTCACGCGGAGCATCGGGACCCTGTACGAGTGAAGGATATATGTGAATTTCACACAAAGGATAGCGGCGTGTTAAAATGTTCTTCATGTCAGCAACTGCTGCAGCTTCGGGACTTGTTATGATTCCTACACGCTTTGGAAAACGCGGAATGGGCTTTTTGTACTTTTCATCAAACATTCCCAGAGATGCAAGCTTTTGCTTCATCTTTTCAAACGCCGCATACAGCTCTCCAAGTCCAAAAGGCTCCATGTGCTCAACATAAAGCTGGTAAACTCCGTCTCTCGGGAACACCGAAATCCGTCCCACACATAAAACCTTCATGTTGTTTTCGGGCGCAAATTTCACAAGCGACGAGTATGAGCGGAACATGACCGCTTTCACAAGCGCGTTTTCGTCCTTTAAGGTGAAGTAAAAGTGACCTGTTTTGTAGTGGTTGTTGAAATTTGAAATTTCTCCGACAACAGCAACGTTGGAAAGCACCTCGGAGGAGTCTATGAGGGCTTTTACGTAGTCATTAAGTTCGGAGACGGTAAAGGTGAAAGGCTCTCTCATATTATCTCCTTCCCGCTTGAATAAAGCTTTTGTGACAGCAGGGCAACGCCTGCCGCATTGTCGCTTGAAAGCTCAGCCGATGCAAAGTATGTGTCGGGTATGGTTTTGAGTATGCTTCTTATTCTCGTGTTGCTCATAACGCCGCCTGCAAACAAAACGGGAAGAAAACCGTATTCTTCGCGAAGAGCCGAGACGGATTTTGAAAGAGCAGCGGCAATGCTGTCAAATAAAAACACAGCAATGTCACACGGACTCTTTTTGCTTTGTACAAAGGCTTTTACTTTGTTTTCAAGTCCCGACATTGAAAAATATGCACCCTTCATGCTTGTCAGCTTTCCGAGATTTTTAACATTTTCACATTTTCTGCTTATTCTGTCAAGCTCCCTTCCACAGGGAAATTTCAGACCGAGCAAAACTCCTGCTCTGTCTATCATCTGTCCTGCAGACGCATCATTCGTGCCGCCGACAATTTCACAGGTGTAGGTTTTTCCATTGTATTCGCACAGAAGTGCTTCGGTTGTACCTCCGGAAACGTGAAAGGATATGAATTTTCCTTTTTCAAACAATTCGGGATTCTCGCAGGAGTGAACAGCCGCCGCTATGTGCCCTGCCTGATGCGAAAATTCATAAATCGGGATTTTCATAGCATCCGATATGGCAGAGGCGAAAGAAAGCCCTGACAAAAAGCAGGGCATGTATGAGCCTTCGGCATCTCTCGGACGTGTCGACACGCCTACAGCACAAAGCTCTTCGGGGCTGTAGCAGGCTTGCGAGAACAGCTCCCGTGACAGAGAAGGCAGAGCCTTTGTGTGAAGAAACAAAGCATCGCTCTGGCGAAGACCTCTTTGACCTTCAGCAACCTCAAGCAGTTTTCTTACATTTGAAACTAAATTTCCGTTTTCGTCGCAAAGAGCAAGGCTTGTCGTGTAGTTGCTTGTGTCAACTCCGAGAAAAAGTTTGGTCTTTAACATTATTCGGCTTTGTTTTCGGCGAGCATTTTTTCTGCTGCACCGAGTATTCCGTTGATAAAGGTGTAGCTGTCATCGCTGTCGAATTTCTTTGAAAGCTCAACGGCTTCGTTTATGGATACCTGAGTCGGAATGTCCTCCATAAACATAATTTCATATAACGCAAGGCGCATAATTGACATGGCAACGCGTGAAATTCTCTTGATGTTCCATTTTTTTGAGCATTTTTCGATGATTTCGTCAAGAGAGGGAATGTTTGTAATGACACCGAAATATACTTTGGTAAAATACTTGTCGGTGCGAAGAGCTTCGCTTATACTTTTGTCGTCTTCGTCGCGGAAGTTTTCAATGTATAAATCGAGCACCTCCTCAGCCTTTTCGTCGGAATGGAAGCTGTAGTCGAAAATCATGCAGAGTGCTGCCTGTCTTGCGTCTCGTCTGTTCATATAGATACTCCTGTGTTTTATTAGTATGCAACATTAGTGCATACCATGTTATTTTATATTATACAGTTAAAATTATATCCTGTCAAGGAATAACCGAGAAAATATTAATAGTTTATCTATTGACTTTACGGGCAAAATGTATATAATAAACTTGACGCTTTGCGTACTTTTGTTGGAAAGAGGCGATAGAATTCATGAAAAGAGACCCGGCATTATACAAGCACGCGGTGAATCTTCGTGCGATAAGCCGTAACAATTCTGAAAAGAAGCCGGATAAAGTAGCTTTTAAATACTTTGATAATAATAAAAATATCGCAGAAATGACATATGCAGAGTTTGGCGAAAGCATTGAAAGAATGATAGGCGCCTTCCAGAAAACCGGACTTTGCGGAAAACGTATAGCAGTAATCGGGGAAACTTGTCCCGAATGGATAATAACTTATTTTGCGACAATTTCTGCCGGAAGCGTTATAATTCCTCTCGATAAAGAGCTTCTGCATAATGAAATCAAGGGATTTCTTGATATAGCAGAGGCGGATGCGATTGTGATGAGTCCGAAATATTCTGAAAAATTCGGCGAGCTGAAGGCTGACGGAGTTTTTGACAGACTTCAGAGCATAATATGTGTTGATAACGGACTTGAATGGACACATGACGATGAAAGAGTTGTTACCTTCAAAGATTTTCTCAGAAACGGAGATAAATACGAAAGACCGTCCAACTCCGAAATAATGAGAAGACCGTCAAGAGGCGATATGAGCGTTATGCTTTTCACTTCGGGTACAACCGGAACAAGCAAGTGCGTAATGCTTTCGGAAAGAAATGTAGTTTCGTGCGCATGCTCTGCGGTAGCCTCCGTTGATTTTTATGAGGACGACATGCTCATGTCCGTGCTTCCCATACACCATACGTATGAGCTGACCATAACCATTGCAGAACACATTCTCGGCGTTACGGTTTGCATAAACGACAATTTGAAGCATGTGCTTAAAAATCTCAAAATCTTCAAGCCTACAGCGCTTGTTCTTGTTCCTCTGTTTGCATCAACCTTCCATAAGAAGATTGTTGACGAGGTTAAGAAAAAGGGCAAGGAAAAACAGCTTAAAATCGGTATTGCGGCGTCAAAAGCCATGAAGTATGTCGGCGTTGATATCAGCGAAAAGCTTTTTGGCGAGATACTTTCCGCATTCGGCGGTAATCTTAAGAAGATTATCTGCGGTGGTGCTGCAATGGATCCGAGTCTTACAAACTTCTTTGGCGGACTTGGCATAAATCTTTGCGAGGGCTACGGAATAACCGAATGTTCTCCGCTGATTGCAGTAAACCCGTATGACAAAAAGAAAATCGGCTCTGTAGGACCTGCAGTTCCTTGCTGCGAAGCAAGAATAGAGGGTACGGGAACCGATGAAAACGGAAATGTAACGGGCGAAATTCAGGTAAGAGGCGAAAACGTAATGCTCGGATACTACAATAACGAGCAGGCAAATGCGGATGCCTTTACCGAGGACGGCTGGTTCAGAACGGGTGACGTCGGTTACATGGATAAGGACGGCTACATCTTTATCACAGGACGTATGAAGAGCGTTATAGTTCTTAATAACGGTAAAAACGTATTCCCTGAGGAAATCGAAGAATATCTTTATAAGATTGATGCTATTTCCGAGTGCGTTGTGGTAGGCAGAAAGAAGGAGGACAGCGAGGAGGTATTACTTACCGCGCTTGTTTATCCGAATTTCAATGTATACCCTACGGATGAGGATATAAATAATATAGCAGCCGACATCAAGAAGCGTGTTATGGATATGAACAGAGGTCTTCCTTCGTTCAAGCAGATTCGCAACATTGAAGTCAGAACAACCGAGTTTGAAAAAACTACAACTAAGAAAATTAAGCGCTTCCTTGTAAAATAACATCAGA
This sequence comes from Eubacteriales bacterium, assembly GCA_045540015.1. Classification (GTDB taxonomy): domain Bacteria; phylum Bacillota; class Clostridia; order Oscillospirales; family CAG-382; genus UMGS1387. Next base: position 17,479 of record JAZQGP010000012.1, on the reverse strand, counting down.
GGACAGTGCGAAAGGAGCATTTACATGTTTGAAGAAATTAAGAATATGCTTTGTGAGGAAATGAGCATAGATCCGAGTGATGTTAAGGAGGAATCCGAGTTTGTTAACGACCTTGGCTTCAATTCGCTTGAGCTTGCAGACCTTGTAGTTCTTTGCGAAGACAAGTACGGCGTTGATATCGACGAGGAAAAAGCACATACACTTCTCACTGTAGGTGATTTTACTGAATATCTTACCCAGCTTGTAAACGAAAAGTAATTATGAGAAGTTTGGGAGAAAAGTCGGTGCGTGTTTTTGCCGCACGTCATGAAAAGCTGTTTTATGCGCTTTTCGGCTTGCTTTCGGCATTGCCGTTTGTGGTTGAAAAACTGTTTTTCGTGTCGTTTGTGTCGTATGTGCCGCTCTTTTATCCGCTTATCAGAGAAAATCAAAACGGAAAGAGAGCATTTCGCTCTCTTTTTTGCTTTTTCTATCCGTTTTACTTTGTGCTGTATCATTGGTTCGTGTGTCTGTATCCGCTTGATTTTGCAGGTCTTGGAGGTTTTGAGAGCGTAATAGTCATTGCAATAGCACTTGTTTGCATTCCGCTGCTTCACACTCTTATAATGAGCCTGTGCATTGCTTTGTGCTATAAGCTGTGCCGGAATGTAAAGGTGCTTCTGCCGCTTGTATTTGCGTTCTCATATATGCTGGGCGAATATCTGCAGTCGGTAGGGACGTTTGCTTTCCCGTGGGGACGTCTTTTTGTCGGACAGATTGATTTTTTGCCGTTTCTGCAGAGTGCATCACTTTTCGGCTCGTATTTCATAACATTTATAATAATTCTTATAAATGCGCTTTTGGCGTACTCATATTCAAGCACAGGCATGCGTAAAACAGTGTCGGCACTGCTTGTTCTTTTCGTGTTTTTGTTAAATCTTACTTTCGGCGTTGTAAGGCTTGCAATGCCTGATGAGTACGAAAACCAAATTACTGTCGCCGCGCTTCAGGGCAATATGTCCTCGGAAATAAAGTGGTCGGGTTCTGCTACGCAAAACGCTGCGGAGAGATACCTTGAGGCGGCAGAAGATGCAAAGCAGTATGCCATTGAAAACGGAAAGAAAATAGACATTTTTGTAACAGCCGAAACTGCGTTTCCCGTAACCCTTATCAAAAACGGCAGACTGAATGAAACACAGGGCACGTCAGATACGCTTGGTTTTGTGTCGCACGTTTTGCAAGGTTCGGACGCTGTTCTTCTTCTCGGAGCGTTTTCCGAGTACGCAGACGATTCCTATAATTCGGTTTATATGTGTACAAAAGACGGAATTTACGCCAAAACCTACGATAAACAGCACATAGTGCCGTTTGGCGAATTTCTGCCGTACAGAAGCATCCTTGAGGCACTTGTACCGCCTTTTCGCGAGCTTAATCTCATGGGAGAGGATTTGGCAAGAGGAGAGGACGAGGAGCCGTTTGAAACGGATAAAGGCAAAATTGCAAGCCTTGTGTGCTTCGACTCGGTTTTTCCGTCGCTTTGCAGGGAACAAGTCAAAAACGGTGCAAGACTTGTTGCCGTCAGCACTAACGACTCGTGGTACAAAACCTCAAAGGCTTTAAGTCAGCACGCAGCACACTCTGTAATGCGTGCAATTGAAAATAACGTTTCGCTTGTCAGAAGCGCGAACACGGGAATTTCAATGACAATTAATCCTCGCGGAGAGGTTACAAAATCTCTCGGAGCACTTAAAACGGGCTTTGTCTGCGACACGCTTCCGATAACGTCAGAGGTTTCTCTGTATACTAAAATCGGAGATGTGATTCTGCTTGTCGGTGCGGTGTTTATCTTGTTGATAGCTGTTTTGTCGGCTTGTAAAAGGAAAAATCAGATGTAAAAAGGCTGCGGCACTGAAGGTAGTGTGGCAGCCTGATTTTGTATATGTGATGTAGGGGAGAATGGCTCGCGACAGGGCATAATAAACTTTTATTTGCGGCTTTCCACTCGCCGTGGAGGCGTTACTCTTTCTGCTCGTGCAGAAAGGTACTCGCACAGCAAGCTGCGTACCAAACATCAACCAAATCAAAGATTTGGGATGTTTGTGTAAAAGAGCACGACTAAGAGCACCTACGGTTCTCTTAGTTATCTCTCCATTGGCTCGCGGACTTTTACTTTCTTGAAAGCTTTAACCCGAGGAGATTTGTGTTCTCCAATATTGCTTTCACTTGCTTCGCTACGCGAGCTCTTTCCCAAGTGCCGTTATGGTTAGTTGAGTGATGTCTTATCACCTTTTGGTTACAGCATATTGTGAAAATGCACTGCTTTTCAAAGTTTCGTATAATAAAAAGCTTTCAGTTTATATGTAAATATGCAGCTCCGTGAAATTGATGTTGTCTAAACTTCAATTTTACAAATCAAAAGTTCTTGCTAAGCTTTGGTTACAAGGATAGCTCCGTGAAATTGATGTTGTCTAAACTTCAATTTCACAAATCAAAAGTTCTTGCTAAGCTTTGATTACAAGGATAGCTCCGTAAAATTGAAGTTGTCTAAACTTCGATTTTACAAATCAAAAGTTTTTTGCTTACTTTTTTTCAAAAAAGTAAGTTAAAGTAAAAAGTCTGACATTGTGCTTCTTCTGCTTCCGGGAGCAGTTCCTATGGTGTCGCCGTGGATTTCGTATCCCATAAGCGTTGTGCAAGCAGTGGGATATTCGCTCTCAGCCTCGTTTTCGAGTGCAAAGAGAATTTCCTGAGCAAGCATGTTTTTGTCAAATACGGCACATGTGATGTCGGAATCGTTTTCGTAAGAAAGACATGCAACCGATAATTGCCTTGGCACTTCAATGTCGAGGTCTTTGCATGTTTTGAGGATTCCCTTTGCAGCGTCAAGGCTTTCGGCAAAGACGGCAGTAAATCTACCCGACATTCTGCGTTGAAGTGCGCAAAAAGCATCGTATCCGCCTTGCTCGTCAACACCGCATCTTATAGTGAGTGAGCTGTCATAATCAAGTGATGCGCCTGTAATTGATTTGGCAAACAGCTTTTCGTCAGAGCCGATAAAGCTGATTTTTTTGTGTCCTTTTTCGACGAGAGCTTCCATGAGTGAAAGCATGGCACCGTCGACGTCAGGGCACACGCTTCTGCCGTTTCCTTTTGCGAATGCGTAAATACACGGGGTTTTACTGTCCATAAGAGCTTTTTCGGCATCATTTGTCAGCTTTTCGGTTATAACAGCACCGAGACAGTTGTTTGACGAAATTTGCTTTTTCAGTGTTGCCGCATCGTAAGGCGAAACATAGGAAAAAGTATATCCATTCTTGCGGCAAAGATTTTCGAACGCTTTGATGACAGGAAAAAATGCACATTTTCCCTCGGAAAACGAACCGACACAAATAACAAGCCCACCTTTTTTGCCGGGTTTTGCCGTGACAGCGGTGGAAACGTCGTCTTTTGCAACAATTATCTCATCGGGACTTGCGACAAGATTTCCAAGTCCTGCCTTTTTGACAACAAGTCCGTTTTGCGTGAGTATTTCAAGCGCACGTCTTATTGTGGTTCGCTCAACCTTGTACATTTCCTTCAGCACGCGTTCAGGTGGAAGCAGAGTGCCTTGCTTGTATTCACCGCTTTGAATTTTGCTTTCTATGTCATTTGCAATACCTGCGTATACGGAGTTTTCGCGTTTAGCCATGTGAAAATGCTCCTTTCAAAACAAAGTAAAGTGGAGTTATCAGAAGTTTGAGCCGTTCCAGCCCCATTTGTCCCTGTCTGTGTAGGTGACATATGTGCGGTCGGGACTTGTTCCCGTAACGTCGGATACCAGCTTACACAGAACACCTGTCATTTCGTTGCAGTCGCTTTTTGAGGTTGTTCCGAAAACGGCAACATCAATGTATGCACACTTTTCACTGTTGTCACCTTTGAAATACATATCGACTTCGTCCTTTATTGCAACCATGAGCCAGGATTCGTTCTTGCCCTTTATACATTCAATTGCTTTTCCGAAGCCGCTCTTAAGTGCGGTTTTTTCTTGTTCTGTGAGTTTCTTTGAAAATGTGGCGTTGATATACGGCATTGATTTGTCCTCCTGAATGTGTTTTGTTTAGTATACCACATATGTGTCAAAAAATCAAGTACTTTTTGTGTACCGGTTTACTTACTTTCTTGAAAGAAAGTAAGCAAAGAACTTTTCATTGGTGAAAATGATGTTTAAACAACATCATTTTCACGGAGATGCTTATTTACACATGATCGCAGGTGATTTTATTGTATTTAATTTTGAAAGAAAGTAAGCAAAGAATTTTTCATTGGTGAAAATGATGTTTAAACAACATCATATTCACGGAGATGCTTATTTACACATGATCGCAGGTGATTTTATTGTATTTAATTTTGAAAGAAAGTAGGCAAAGAACTTTTCATTGGTGAAAATGATGTTCAAACAACATCGTTTTCACGGAGATGCTTATTTACACATGATCGTAGGTGATTCTATTGTATTTAATTTTGAAAGAAAGTAAGCAAAGAACTTTTCATTGGTGAAAATGATGTTTAAACAACATCATATTCACGGAGATGCTTATTTACACATAATCTAAAGGTGCTATTATTATATTTGATTTTGCAAAGCAAGCAAAGAACTTTTTATTGTTCACAATGAGATTTAAACAATTTCATTGTTCAATTTCGCTACATTTGTGGTATATGTCAAATTGAAGTTCTCAAAAAAGCCGTCCGCTTGCCTTATATGCGGACGGCTTGAATATGTTGGGGCGAAATAATCCATGAACGGCTTATCGCGTTCGGATATTCCATCAAAAGTTTTTTGCTTACTTTTTTTCAAAAAAGTAAGTTACTTTGCCTGAATAAAGCCCTTTTTAGCAAGGTACTCGGCGATAAGCACTGCACCGCCTGCTGCACCGCGAAGAGTGTTGTGAGACATACCGATAAACTTGTAGTCGAACATTTTGTCCTCGCGAAGACGTCCTGCAGTAATGCCCATACCGCCGTAGATGTTGCGTTCGCTGTTAATCTGAGGACGGTTGTCTTCTTCAAAGTATGTAATAAACTTGTCAGGAGAACTGGGAAGATCAAGCTCTTGCTTTACTTCGTTACCGAAGCTTTCCCAATCGGCAAGAATCTGCTCTTTGGTAGGCTTGTTTTCAAACTTCATGAACACTGCCGCTGTGTGTCCGTCTGTAACGGGAACACGAAGACACTGTGTTGTAATAACGGGCTTTTCAGCCTTTACAACCTTGCCGCCTTCAACCTTGCCCCAGATTCTCAGAGGTTCGTTTTCACTCTTTTCTTCTTCGCCGCCGATAAAGGGAATGAGATTGTCTACCATTTCGGGCCACTCATTGAAGGTTTTGCCTGCGCCTGAGATTGCCTGATATGTACAAACAACAACTTCCTTCAGACCGTACTTGAGAAGGGGAGTAAGCATGGGCACATAGCTCTGGATTGAACAGTTGGGTTTTACTGCGATAAAGCCGCGTGTTGTTCCAAGGCGTGCTTTCTGTGCATCTATGAGAGCTACATGAGAAGCGTTTATTTCGGGAATAACCATGGGAACGTCGTCTGTTCCTCTGTGTGCCGAGTTGTTGGAAACAACGGGTGTTTCGGTCTTGGCATATGCTTCTTCAAGCGCCTTGATTTCGTCCTTCTTCATGTTTACTGCACAGAAAGTAAAGTCGCACATTGAAGATACCTTTTCAACGTCTGCTGCGTCGTAAACAATCATGTCCTTAACTTTTTCGGGTATGTCACAGGACATTTTCCATCTTGAGCCGAGTGCTTCTTCGTACTTCTTTCCTGCGGAAGACGCGCTTGCCGCGAGTACGGATATTTCAAACATGGGGTGGTCTGCAAGCAGAGTTATAAATCTCTGACCTACCATGCCTGTTGCACCGATAATTCCTGCTCTTAACTTATTCATTGTGTTTTCCTCCCGGAGTATATAATAAATTTTATTTTTGACTGGTTAATCAGTTGTATTTTGCACGTTCACCGCCGATGTATTTCGGTCGTGTTCTTGCAAAGGTTACAATCGCAGAGCCTATTTGCTTCACGCTTGTTCTGACAGGCACTGCAACTGCTTCAAGGTGCATTCCAATAAAGGTCTGACCGATGTCAATGCCGATTTGAGCTTTGATGTTCTCGACAAGCACGGGTTTTTCAAAGGATGTGTATGCCGCTGTTGCAAACGAACCGCCTGCATGCTCGTGCGGTACTGCCGAAACTATTGTAAGTCCCGCTTTTTTGGCAAGAGCTTTTTCGACCACAAGCGCTCTGTTTAAATGCTCGCAGCACTGGCAGGCAAGAAAGATGCCTCGTTTTTGAGTTTCTTCGTAAAGTACGCTGAAAATTTCTTTTGCCGTGTCAAGACTTCCGCTGCTTCCGATTTTCTCACCGAGAACCTCGCTTGTCGAGCAGCCGACAACAAGAATGTCGCCGCTTTCGGGATTTGATGTTTCAAAAAGCTCCGTCAGAGCCTTTGTCAGCTGATTTTTTATTTCTGACATATTAGTTTTCACTTTCTTTGCTTGAAATTTGTTCCTGATGCAGCTTTTGCATTTTTGCACACCAGGCTTTGTAAACCATGCTGTTGATTATGCTTCCGACAAGAAGCAAAAGACTTGTCATGTAGAACCATAACAGCAGTATGATAAACGCTCCGAGTGAGCCGTAGACTACAGAATAGTTTGCAATGTTGTTTATATAAAACGTAAACAGTACCGATACCACAATCCAGCTAATCAGCGCAAACAGTGTGCCGGGGATTATGTGTATTGGCTTCTGGCGGACATTTGGTATAAAGAAGTAAAACAGAAAGAGAATGAAGAATACCACAAAGCCTGTCAGAAAGTATCTCAGTATCATTATAAGCTTGTAGACAAATGCGCTTATAGGCACAAAACCCGAAATGAAAACCGTAAGGTGCCTGCCCATTACAAGGACAAAAAGCGTAACGTAAAAAACAACAAGCAGCAGTACCGAGAATATGAGCGATACCGTCCATTCGGTAAAGGCGTTTGAATAGGTTTTGGAGCCGTAAAGCGAGCGAACCTTTGCCTTTGCCGAGCGTGTGAAGCGTGAAACGGAATACAGAGTCAAAAGTATACCGAACAAAAGATACGAAAGGTTTGATTCCTGAGTTCCGATGTGCTCGATAAATACATTTATAAGCTGTTCTACGCTCTCCGGCAGTATGCGCAGCACGTTTTGCGAAAATCCGAAGTCGGAAAAAACATCGGGTGCGAGCGAGAACGAAGCGTATACCACCATAAGCAAGGGAAAGAATGCAAACAAGAGATAATAAGACATTTCCGCACTCGCGGGTAAAATGCTGTTGTCGATAAAAATGCGGAAAAACCGATATGCAAGTCCCTGTTTCTTGCGATTCATGGGAGCTTTGACCTCCAATGCATGTTTATTTTAAAGCATTTTGCCGTAAAGGGAATACAGGCTGTCGCAGAAGGAGCTTGTTTTTAAAAGCTCCTCCTGTATTTTATCATCCGACAGCAGAAGTCGCACTGCCCTTGTCATATTTCTTCTGAAATAAACAGTTGTACGCCTTTTGCGGTTTTTGCCCGAAACAAGCGGACACAGCCTTAATGCACGCGGATCGGGCATGAGTGAAATGTGCTCTTTTGCGTTTTCGTCTTTTGAAATGTGTGCATAGTACGGAAAAATCCTGCACATAAACGGTCGGTGCTTTCTGTCGCACGTTCCTTTACATATAAGAATATTCCCGTCGGACGCGTTTTTTATTTCAAAACCGTCACATTCGGATAAAAGCTCTTGTTCACCAGGTAAAAGGCTCATGCCGCCGTCACTTTCGCTTCCGGTTATGCTTTCCTTACAGCAAAGTGCAGAGCAAAGCTTTCCGCAGTCAAAACGCATGGGAACGGCTTTTTCCGTAAGGGCATAAACAGCTTTCAAAAGCGCTGTTCTGTCAGTTTTTGAACTCACGTTTTTACTTTGCCTTTACAAGGTGAATGGCAAAGCCGCCGAATTCCTTTTCAAGGTAGATAACGGTTGTGCGTCCGGATTTGTCTGTCTTTCTTGTTTCCTCTGCAAAGGTGATGCCCTTTGTTTTAAGGTATGCAATGGCTCTGTCTACGTTGTTTGTCGAAATTGCAATGTGACCGTTTGTGCCTCTGCCGTTGCCTTTCATAATCTCAAAATCCTTGCCGACAAATACGGAGGAGTTTCCGGGAAGTATGGGCATACCGAATACTGAAAGCATATTTGCTATTTCCATAGCCGCGCTTTCGTTTTCAGCGTTGATGCCGACATGAACAATCTTAAATCCGAGCATGAGGGATACTGCGTTTTCCGTAAGCTCACGGATTTTATCAAAATTGCCTTCCTTTATGTAATCCTCTTTAACCATGAAAGAGCCGCCGCAGGCAACAATCTTGTCAAACGCAAGGTAGGAGAGAATATTCTTTTCGTTAAGTCCGCCTGTGGGCATGAATTTCACGTTGCCGTAGGGAGCAGCCATGGCTTTGAGCATTTCAAGTCCGCCTGCAGCTTCCGCAGGGAAGAATTTTACGGTTGTAAGACCAAGCTCAAGCGCTGCTTCAATGTCGGAAGGATTGCTTGTACCGGGGATAATCGGAATGCCAATCTTCTGGCAGTGCTTTACGGTGTTGGGGTTAAGACCGGGACTTACGATAAACTTTGCTCCTGCCGCCTTTGCAGCATCTGCCTGTTCGGGAGTAAGAACCGTGCCTGCACCGACGAGCATATCGGGATATGCTTCTGTAATTGCCTTGATAGCGTCAGCAGCAGCGTCTGTGCGGAAGGTGATTTCTGCTGCGGGAAGACCGCCGTCGATAAGTGCCTTTGCAAGCGGCACTGCATCCTTTACGTCGCTGATTTTGATAACGGGGATAATACCTGTTTCATAAATACTTGTATAAATGTCTGCCATTTTTAAACACTCCTTGAATTTATATAAATCTGTTTTTTACAGCAAATCACTGTCTGCAGGAACAACAAAGCTAGGAAGCTTTGAAGGCTTTGGCTTGTAGGATAAGAGGTCGAGCTTGAATTTTCTGCAGGGCTTTTCGGGCTCAGTCTTTTTTATGGAAGCACTCCTTGTGCAGAGAAGCTTTCCTGTTGTTTCAACGCGAAGCGCATAAATGCAGATTTCACAGCTTTTCTCAATATCACGGGTATCCTTTCTCATTAATACTTCCTCCTTGTTATTGAACTGCCTTGAAATTAAAAATCTTTCCTCAATATATAATTATACCACATAATACAAAAAAATCAATAAGCATATTGCAGAAAAAATCAATGTTTCAACTGTTCTTTTGTGCATTTTTTACACGTTTTGCGGCTGTAATTTTTTTAACAACGAAAACTACTGACAAAACCGACAGTGTAAAGGGTATAAAAAGTGCAAAGCTTACGTGTGAAGGCTCTCCGAAAAACAGCAGAAACAGACATGCAAAAGCTGCGCAAAACAGAGCCATGCAAATGTGGCAGAAAATGTATTCGCCAAAAACATCAAAATGCTCCGAGCATACGCTTTTTATCTGAAACAGCACAGACAGCGACGGGAAGCACACGCAAAAGGCACACATGACAATGTTAAGAGGAAAATCAAGTCCCGAGCAGGCAAAAGCACCCGTTGAAATTTCAAGAGCTGCTCCTATAAGTGCGCTTGCAATATGTGCGTTTTCTCCCAAAAACGGAAAAAGCGCGTCGGTAATAACTGAGGCGCAAAGGTAAAAGAATACGACAAAACCCGTTATGTACAGCATTGAAAGACAGCTGCTTTTAATGCATTCCGTAAATACACAGCCTACGTTAATCGGCTTTTTATCTTCTTTTGCGGAAAAACGGCTTTTTGCGTAGGTGTTGCCGTAAACGAGCTTTAAAATCTGTGCCGACGAGATAACCGAAAGAATCTGGCATACAACAAGAAGCACTCCGTAGGAGGCTTTTCCGAGCACCGCAATTCCTGCACCGCTTATAAGAAAAGCTGCCGAGCAGTTGTTTGAAAGACTCACGGCGCGTACAGCTTCTTTTTTGGTGCATAAGCCTTTTGAGTATATTTCGGCGGCATACACCCCGCCCGACGGAAAGCCTGAAAAAAGTCCAATGAGAACAGAGGGCATAAGACTTTCATTCACGCCGAAAAGCGCACAGACGGCTTTTGTTACAAAACCGCTTTTTTGGCTCGGTTTAACAACGCTTGCCAAAAATTTTGATGCAAAAATAAACGGAAAAAGCGAAGGGATAAGCGTATTTGTACAGACAGACAATGCTTTTTTTATGCAGAACGCACATTGCAGAGGATGCGTCAGAACATACAGCGAAAACAGAAGTGCTGCTGCAGGGTATATAAAAACTTCGGCTTTTTGCTTCATACAGACCTTACTCCTTGGCAAAGTGTTTGTTTTTAGTATTTATATGCGCTTTTTTGCATAAATATTTTTAAGATAATTCTTTTGCCGTATATCGGAAAGGAGAGCTGTTTTCATGAAAAACAAAAAGCAAAAAAAGTCGCTGTCCGTTTTGTCGGGATTGTCGCAGAAAAGCGGAATACCTCTTGATATGCTCACTTCTCTTCCGCTTATAAAAATGATGTCTAACAGGGAAATATACATCGAGGATGCCGGAAGAATACTCAGATATGACAGCGAGTGCGTTTGCATTACCCAGAGAAAAATGACACTTGAAATTCTCGGCAGAAACCTTTGCATCAAAAGCCTTGCAGACGGGAACATATGCGTTTGCGGATACATCTTGTCGCTCGGCTTTTTAACGGATGGAGGCGAAAAGGATTGAGCTTTAACGACATTATTACGGGTAAAACCGTTTTGCGTATAGAAGGAGCAATGCCGCTTTCTTTTATTGGCGAAATAAGAAGACATTTTGCGGTGTGGGATATTGAAAGCATGGGCGAATTTTGCTGTGAAATATCTGTAAGAAGGCGCGATTTCGCTTTTGTCAAAAAACGTGCCGAAAAGCTCGGCTTCAAGGTGAGCGCAGTTAAAAGTACGGGACTTTTCTGCTTTTTTGAAAGGGTGCTTAAAAGACCGGGGCTTACGCTGGGGCTTGCGCTTCTTATAATGTGCGTGTATGCGTCTTCGCTTTTTGTGTGGGATATAAATATATTTGGGAATGATAAGATAAGCGACGATGACATAAAGCAGAATCTTCGCAAAATCGGGCTTTATGAGGGCGTTCTGAAAAGCCGTATAGACCCGGGGTCCGTCAGAAACAGATACATAATTTCCGACAGCAGAATTTCCTGGATGTCGGTAATTCTCTACGGCACAACTGCAAATGTTGAGGTAATAGAAAGCGAGATTCCGAAGGTTTCTGAGGATGAAGCGGAAATTTCCAACATAGTTGCAGAACGTGACGGAATAATCGAGAGGGTAGATGCAGTAAGAGGACAAAGCGTTGTGGAACAGGGACAGGTTGTTTCAAAAGGCGAGCTTGTTGTGTCGGCGGTGATAAAAACGCGAAAAGAAAACGAGCTTATGACGGGAGCAAAGGGGAGCGTTTTTGCAAGAACACAGCGATGCTTTGAAGTCAGAGTGCCGATGCTTGAATACGCAAAGAAATATACGGAAGACAAAAGCGTAGAATATTCGGTTGTGCTTATGGGAAGAAATTTCACTATTCCGTCCTTTTCCCACCTTGACGGAAAGGTTTGCGAATGCCGCGTGCAAATAGATTCGCCGAGGGTTTTCGGGAAAATCCAATTGCCGTTTGACATAAAAAAAGAAACCTATACGTGTTATGAAAGAGAAAAGCTTGAAATAAGTCCGTCAGATGCAAGAAAAAAAGCCGAAGCAAAGCTTGAGTTACTCATTGAGAGTGAAATCGGCTCTGCTCCGGTATTAAACAAAGAATTGAGTTTTAAGGTTTCGGACGGCTACGGCATTCTTACATGTAATCTTGAGTGCATTGAAAACATTGCAAAAAGCGTTCCTGTTACTTTTTCCTCCTGACGGCGTTTATAATCGCAATTATTGAAACTCCGACATCTGCAAACGATGCAAGCCACATGTTTGCACAGCCGAGTGCTCCGAGAATAAGCACAAGTGCCTTTACACCTATGGCAAAAGCAATGTTCTGCTTTACGGTTCTGACGGTGTTTTTTGAGATTTTAACAGCCTCGGGAAGTTTTGAAACGCCGTCATGCATGAGAACAACATCGCTTGCCTCTATTGCCGCATCCGAACCGAGTGCGCCCATTGCAACGCCGACGTCTGCACGTGAGAGTGCAGGCGAATCGTTTATGCCGTCGCCTATAAAGCACACCTTGCCGTTTGTTTTGCCTATGATATCTTCAAGAACGCGTACCTTGTCTTCGGGGTATAGCTCTGAAGTGTATTCGTCAATTCCAAGCTGCTGTGCCGCGGCTTTTGCACTCTCGGCGTTGTCGCCTGTCAGCATTACTGTTTTAGCACCCGTCATGCGTTTGAGGCTGTTTACGGCTTCTTGTGAATCGGGCTTTACCTCGTCCGAGATAACAATGTACCCAAGGTATGCACTCTCTCTTGCAACGTGTACTACTGTACCGCCGCAGTTTGTTTCGGGTACGGTAATGCCCGACATTTCCATGAGCTTTGCGTTTCCTGTGTACACGGTATGTCCGTCAATTACAGCAGAAACACCCTTGCCTGCATATTCCGTAACGCTTTCTACACGCGAAAGGTCGGGCTGTTTTATGTTGTGCTCACGCAGAGATTTTGCTATCGGGTGCGTTGAATAGCTCTCCGACAGAGTGGCAAGCTCTGAAAGCTCGTCTGCGGTTATACCTTGCGTGTGTATTTCCTTGACTTTAAAAACGCCTTTTGTAAGCGTTCCTGTTTTGTCAAAAACGAAAACCCTGCAGAGCGATAACTGCTCTATAAAGGCAGCACCTTTTATGAGGATACCTTTACGTGAAGCTTCGCCTATACCTGCAAAAAACGAGAGAGGTACTGATATGACAAGCGCACACGGGCATGAAACTACAAGGAAAATGAGAGCTCTTGAGAACATCGAAGCGAAAAATGCACTGTCAAAATTCCATGTTATAAGACAGTAAAGCAATGGAAACACAACGCCTATCAAAAACGCACAAAGCACGACAAGGGGAGTGTAGTATTTGGCAAACCGAGTTACAATGCTCTCGTATTTTGCCTTGTTGATACTGCTTTCTTCGGTAAGCTTCAGTATTCTTGATACTGTGGACTCAGAGCACGGTTTTGTAACTGTTGCTTTTACTGTTCCCGAAAGATTTATGCATCCGCTTATTATTTCATCGCCCTCGAAAACATCACGCGGCATCGCTTCTCCTGTCAGCGCACTTGTGTCAAGGCTTGTCGTGCCGTGTGTTATAACCGCATCAAGCGGAACTCTGTCGCCGGGACGTATAACAATTTCAGTGCCGACTGTAACATCCTCGGGGGAAATGCTGACAAGCTCGCCGTCCTTTTGGATAAACGCTTCGTCTGCTCTGATTTTCGCAAGTGCGGCAATTGACTTTCTGCTCTTGCCGACGGAAATATCCTGGAAAAGCTCGCCCGTCTGGTAGAACAGCATGACAAATACAGCCTCAGGGTATTCACCGAGAAAAAGCGCGCCGACCGTTGCAATGCTCATCAGAAAATTCTCGTCAAGCATCTGAGCGTTTTTTACTCCGCGGAAGGCTTTTAAAAGAACGTCGCAGCCGCAGATAAAGTAGGGAATAAGGTACAGCAAAAGCACAAGCAGACTCGGCAGCGGCACGAGTGCTTTGAGCAGTGTGACAGCAAGAAACAACGAACCGCCGAGGATTATTCTGCGAAGGCGCTTCTTCTGCTTTTTTGTCATTTTATGATTACCTCGCAGTCTGGCTCAATCTTCTTGCAGATTTTTGCCGCCTGTGCAAGTATTTCATCAAATTTTTCGTCATCCGCTTCAAGTACAAGCTTTTGCGTGAGAAAAGCAACCGTTACGCTCTTTACACCTTCAAGCTTTGCAATTTCGTTTTCCATTTTTGCCGCACAGTTTGCACAGCAAAGGTCTTCAATTTCAAACGTTTTTTTCATGGGCTATCTCCTTTTTATTCGTTTATGTGTTCGAGTCCGAGCTTTATAATGTCGTGAACATGCTCGTCGTCGAGAGAATAGTATACCGTTTTTCCGTCACGGCGGAATTTTACAAGCTTTGCACTTTTCAAAATGCGAAGCTGATGTGATATTGCCGAAAGCGTCATTCCGAGGACGCTTGCTATGTCGCACACGCACATTTCGCCGTTAAATAGGCTGTAAAGTATCTTTATTCGTGTGCTGTCACCGAACACCTTGTAAAGCTCTGCAAGGTCGTACAGCGCCTCCTCGCAAGGCATGGCGTTTTTGGCTTGATTTACAGCATTTTCGTGTGTTTCACAGCTCTCGCAAACAGGGGCATTGTTTTTCAAATCCGCACCTCCAAACAACGATTGAATAATTGTTCAACTGTCTTTATTATATACGTTCACAAGGATTTGTCAAGAGGGAAAATACAAAAATGTTGTATAAATTTTCTTCATATGGGTTGTGCAACTCTACAAAATCGAACATAATTTCTGTTTTCGCTTGACAAACGAACAAATGTTTGGTATAATATACCAGCACAATGTCAAACCGTTACATAGGGCCCGATGTACGTTTTTCTTGACAAGCTGCAGAAATAAAGATATAATAAAGGAGTAAAAATGAGCAGTTTTTATGAAGATTATCAAAAGAGCCTGAAAAAGGCAGAAAGCACAAAAAGCAACTTGTTTTCAGCTCTGCCAAAGCTAAAGCCCGAGGCGGAGTTTGGAGCGTACAAGCCCTATTCAAACAAAAACACAAACACTGTGCTGAAAAACAGCAGTGAGTACAAAAGCCTGTTGAATTTGCCTGACCCGGAGAAAATAAAGCCTCGAAAACCACTTTCAAAACCGAGCTTTATTGATCCCGATAAAATGGAAACACTAATAGGTAATCCAAATGAAAAAAACGAGCCTGTAAAATTCCCTCTCTTTAACCCTGAGAAAACGAAAATTGACAAGGGATTTACCAAGTATCCATACTACACCCGCGAAGGCTTGCGAATTAAGAATAATGTGCAGAGTATACTTAAAAACCGAATTGGAGAACTTGATTCCAGGCACATTTTCGACGGAATTGATGACGATACTATCGAGAGAAATAAGCCTGTTGCGCAAGCTGCCATTGAGGATAATATAAGAAAAGGGCTTGTGACACAGGAGCAGCTTGAAAAGTATCCTAATATGCTTGATGCAATGACAATGTTCTATGCAGCAGGAGAAAAAGGCAAGCCAAAGGCGCAGAATTTGGCGAGAAGTGTGGCGTATAGTGAGGAGAAGTATCCTGATATTATACCAACTGACATTAAGCTTTTGTCTAACGATATAACGGCGACGGATCTTGCTGCTCTTTATGCAACAAATGAATTAGACGATGATGTTGTTGTACAGAACAAAAACGCAGGCAAAAGATATGTCGGAGCAGACGGCGTCAGAATACGAAACGGATACGGACTCGATTCTACGGCAATGGGACTTCTTAATGAAGGTGACGAGGTTGAATATACAGGAAGAAAAACCTCCGAGGAAATCGATGGGCATTACTGGGCTGAAATTGTTCACGACAGTAAAACCTATTGGATTGCGGCGGATTATTTAACTGTTGAGAAAAACGGCGAGAGTGAGACAGAAGAGTCCCTGGAGAATGATAATGCTGAATCGGAATCAGATACCGTAAAAGATTATGGATTTAATGCCAACATACCTATTGCAAACACAAATATGCATAACCTTAGCGCCGATACTGCAACTAAAGCCGGAACTAAAAAAGTTGGTGACAGCAAGTATAGTGAAAGTGTCATTGAGGAAATTGATTTTTACGATCAAATATGGCATGATGCTGAAGTGGCTTATTCGCTTGGAATAATAAATGAGGCTGAAAGGGATTCAGTTCAACACAGCGTTGAGGATAAGTGTGAGCGTATAAGACATGAAGCTGATCATCCTTTTCTATCCTTCCTTGACGGTACTGCGGAGTTTAATGTATTTGATTTAACTGAAGTAGCCGAGTATAGTTTAACTGCATATGCAGCGGATTTGTCAGGTCCTGCATTCAAAAAAATGTATGAAGATAGTAATAATTACACTTCAATTCTGAAAGCTACAGCGTTGCTTGCCGGATTTCACGAAAGTGTTGATAAGGGAAGAACTTTAATTAATATTCCCATAGAGGGAAATCGAATGGCTAGAGTAGACATTGAATTTGGAAAAGGTAAAAGGGTTGCAGAATTGCATGTTCAACTTAAAGGAAAAGGCGAAAACGGTATACCATTTAAAATAGCCAGTGAAGCTGATATCGAAAAACTTCCTAAGGTATTAAGAAAAAACACACGCATTATAAATACAATAAAAAAAGGTCTTAAAACTCTCAGCAAGATCCTTTAAATCCAAGATTGGAGTAACTTTATGTTAAAAGGAAATGAGATAATAAAAAAAGTTCCGCTCTGGCTGGAATCATACAAAAGCATATCTGATAGGAAGAACGGTGTGTATATGGGCGGAATTGTTCCTCCGAAATACACCGATGAGCTTGTCGTAGACATATACAACGATTATCTTTTTGACTTCAAAATTGATGATTTTGTAAAGACTGGAAGGTATGTTGTGGAAGTAGCCGGAAGCGTACGAGCTTTATGTGAGCTTGGGAAATTCTTTGTTAACTTTTCGCATTATAAGTGCAAAGAAAAATGCTTTTGTGAAATTGTTGAAAGTATAGCTAACTCGGACATAAAAGTTGCTTCGCGAATAATAGTTTACAGAGAATCACTTGCTAAACGCCTTTGGTCTATTGTGTCATGCAAAGATTTGAAGTCCAAGCTCATAGGACGACATCTCATAAAAAACTCTGAGAAGCAGATAGAAAAGGTTACGCTCAATCTTGTGTCGTATAAAAGCGGAAAAGATGTGAAAACAGGAATTCCGCTTGGAGGTATGGATGACCCTAAATACTTAAACGAATTGGTTATAGACGTGCAGATTAACGATGACGATCAACCAATTGATGTGTTTATTTCCGGTACAAAGAGAGCCATGAAAGAGTGGGGGGCGTATCTAATAAACTTCGCACTGTATAAGTTTATGTGTGACGATTATCATACTCATTATGATGGAATCAGAGGGTATAATTTCAATAAAACGGTAAACTTGATAATCCGAAAAAGTTAGGTGATAACAGGAACGGCAAGGCGAAAGCCTTGCCGTTTTGCCTGCTTGACATCCCGTTTGGCAAGATGTATAATTTAGAAAAGAAAAAGGCATGCCAAAGGCGCAGAATTTGGCGAGAAGTGTGGCGTATTCGGAGAATACGTACCCCGACATTATTCCGACAGGCATCAATCTTATGTCAAACGATGTAACGGCATCGGAAATTGATTCTCTCAGAACATCCGACGATGTTGTTGTACAGAACAATAACGCAGGCAAAAG
>JAZQGP010000011.1:0-34707 GCA_045540015.1 Eubacteriales bacterium | reverse complement strand
TATGATAAAAAATATTATTTATGTATACAATATTTACATGTATAATGACGGGCAACCATTGGGTTGCCCGTATTTGCGCTGTTATTTAATATAATCGTCAATTAGAGTATATCCTTTGTCATAGTTTTTAAATACATCAGTGTCAGCACCGCCGAAGGTTTCGTCGTAGCCTGTGACACCGTAATTTTTTTCATCTGAGCTTGTATAAATGATGTAGGGAACAGCATCAAGCGTGTGTGTGCGAAGTGCAATGGGTGTGGGGTGGTCGGGAAGAATGAGGAATTTGTATTCTTCGCCGTCTTTCTTCATTTCGTCCTCGATATACGCGATAATTTTTTCGTCAATAAGCTCAATGGACTTTATCTTGTTCTCAAGTTCAGCTCTGTGTCCGCATTCGTCAGGAGCTTCAACGTGTATGTAAACAAGGTCGCTGCCGTTTCTAAGCGCTTCTACTGCCGCTTGAGCCTTGCCGGCGAAGTTTGTGTGAATGTTGCCTGTTGCACCCTCGATGTCCGGCACATCCATTCCTGCGCATTTTCCGATACCTTTGATGAGGTCAACTGCGGAAATTACAGTTCCCTTGAGTCCTGTTTTTTCGCTGAAAATCGGAAGAAGAGGTTTCTTGCCGGGACTCCATATCCAAAGAGAGTTAGCAGGGAGAAGTCCGCGCTTTTTTCTGTCGATGTTCACGGGATGATTCTTTAAAATCTCGTAGCTCTTTTCCATTATTTCAAGGTAGGGAGCGCCAACTTCACCTGAGGGAAGAAAGTCTGCAATAACCTTTCCGAGATGGTCGTGAGGACGTGCAAAGTCCATAACAGCAGGAGCATTCTTCCAGATAAGACAGTGACGGTAGCTGATGCCGGGATGATATTTTCGAAAATCATCACCAAGTGCTTCGTCAAGAGCCTTTACAAGCTGTGCCGATTCCTCGGTAGGTATTTCGTCTGCACTGTGGTCGAGTATTGTCTGGTGTGCGTAGTCCTTGTCCTCGTCCTCTGTGAGGGCAACGGTGTTGATTCTGAATGCAGTTTCGTCTTCTGCCATATCAATGCCCATGCTGAGTGCTTCAAGAGGGGAACGGCCTTTGGAATACTCCTTGGGGTCGTAGCCGAGTATTGCAAGGTTTGCCGTGTCGCTTTCGGGAACCATGCTTGAGGGGACATTGCTTGTATATCCTATAACTCCGTGAGATGCCATGTAATCCATTCTCGGTTTTTTAGCAACCATGAGTGGTGTTTTGTTTCCAAGCGATTCAATGGGGTAGTCCGCCATGCCGTCGCCGATAACTATAATGTACTTCATTTGCTTTGCTCCTAAAATTGTTTTTCTATATTTTATAGCATGTATATGCGTTATTCAAGTGGATTTTGTTAATTTGTAAGCATTAATTAAAGAAACCCAACCCCCTTTGTTTCGTGGTCGGGTGATATTCGAGAATTGAAGCATCAAACCTTGAGAAACCGTGTAGAAGTCATATCAAAGTTTAACTATGCATAAGTTCCACCAACCAAATTAAAGATTTGGGGTGTCACTTGTTTTTGCAGACTTTTTCTCCATAAAAGAAAAGAAATCCCGACTGCTGTTTAAGTAGTCGGGATGTTATTTGAGAAAAATAGCTCAAATCAAGTTTGAAGCATCCAGAACACTGTTCAGAGTTCTTTTTGCTGACTTTTTCTCCGAAAGAAAAAGTCAGTGGACGATGCACTTTTCAGTTTCTTTGTCGAAGATATGTACATGCGAGATGTCGAAAGCAACCTTTACGGTGTCGCCACTCTGAGCAGTACTTCTGGAAGAAACACGAGCGATGAGGTTGGTTTCTTCACCGAGAGTGAGGTAGAGATAAGTTTCAGCACCCATAAGCTCGGTAACATCAACCTGAACATCTGTAGTCCACTCTTCAAGAGAGGAGAGGTACATAGGCTCGTCGTGGATGCACTCGGGACGAACACCGAGAACAACTTCCTTGCCAACATATTCGGCAAGATCGGGATTCTGAGCTTTTTCAGTAGGAAGCTTGAACTTGCAGTTCTCAAAGGATACGAACATGTCGCTGCCTTCCTTGGAGAGAGTTGCATTGATGAAGTTCATCTGAGGAGTTCCGATAAATCCTGCTACGAAGGTGTTGCAGGGCTTGTCGTAGAGGTTCTGAGGAGTATCAACCTGTTGGATGATACCGTCCTTCATAACAACGATGCGGGAAGCCATTGTCATAGCCTCAACCTGGTCGTGTGTTACGTAGATAAATGTAGTACCGAGCTTCTTGTGAAGCTTTGTAATCTCAGTTCTCATGGCAGCACGAAGCTTTGCATCGAGGTTGGAGAGCGGTGCGTCAAGAAGGAATACCTTAGGCTCACGGACAATAGCACGACCGAGAGCAACACGCTGTCTCTGACCGCCGGAGAGAGCCTTCGGACGTCTGTCAAGAAGGTGGCTGATGTCGAGGATGCGACCTGCTTCTTCAACTCTTCTCTTGATTTCTTCTTTGGGAGTCTTTCTGAGCTTAAGACCGAATGCCATGTTTTCAAATACAGTCATGTGAGGATAAAGAGCATAGTTCTGGAAAACCATCGCAATGTCTCTGTCCTTAGGTGCTACGTCGTTAACGATTCTGTCACCTATGTAGAGCTCACCCTCTGTAATTTCTTCAAGACCTGCAATCATACGGAGTGTGGTGGACTTACCGCATCCTGAAGGTCCTACGAGAATGATGAATTCCTTGTCCTTGATTTCAAGACAGAAATCGCTGACAGCTGTTACGTTGCCGGGATATCTCTTGAAAATGTGCTTTAATGAAACACTTGCCATTTTTAAATTTACCTCCTAAGATAAACACCTTTGTCGGGCACATTTTACAGCACCCTTATTTAACATCATATATGATACCAAATAATTGTGAAAAAGAAAAGACTATTTGCTCCCAAATTTTACACACCGTATTTGTGCATTGTTGACATAAAAGCGCGAAAACGAGTGTATGCGAAAGCTTTTAACAGAATAAACGAGAAAATATTTTTTGAAAATATAATAATACTCTCAATCTTGAATTGAATGTTACAGATATTTTACAACATCCTCAAGTTTGGTCGAATTTTCTTCATAGAGTTCCCAGTTTTCAATGTGTTCGCAGGTTTCACCCGGCTTTAATGTGTAAAGCGGTGAGAGTGATTCGACTTCAAGCATGAAGCTGTTGGTGTAAATTTCTGTAGAACAGCCGTTGTCGGGATATGCGGCTCCTTCAATATATTCGCATGATTTTTTGAATACGGTTCCGTTGTTTACACAGAGGTGAGCGCCTTTTGTATTGTTCGTACCGATTTTGAAAGCTGTTTTTGCATTTGTGTCTTGGCTGAGGGAAATATATTTGTCGTCCATGCAAAATCTCTTGTCAGACATATTGTTGTAGGGCCAGAGCATGAGAGTGCGGTTTGCAAGAAGACCTGTGTCTTCGTTTGCCTGGGCTATTACTGCCTTTCCGCCTGCAGCTGTTACTGAAAGTGCCCATATAGAGCCTGTCTGTTCTTTGTCTGCACAGTTCTTGAGAATGTGGCGGACCTTCGCAGCAGCCTTATTCTCGTCTACTGTTATTTCAAGCGTCTCTTGCCATTTGGTGTAAACCTGAACAGGAGGAGTGAATGTGAATACGTTGCCGTTTACTGTGTAGTCAACAGGATCGCTGTCGGGATAATATGTTTCGGGAAGGCTCTCGGGACTTACCCAGAAGCGGTGTCCGCCGTAGATGTACCAAGCTCTGTCCTTGCCGAACATATCCTTCAACGCATCGCAGTCGTTGAAGCTCTGTCTGTCAATGTCGGTAAACATCATGTTATCCTTGCCCTTGAGATTGAGCTTGATAACACGTGGACCAACGTCTATTGTGACATACATTTCCATTTTGCCGTTGTCAATGCAGATACATCTGCCGAAGTTGAGATACTCTTTGATTTCGTAATTTACTGCCATGTTTATAACCTCTCAAAAATAAATTTTAATGTGTAGTTAAAGTTCTGCTACAGTTTTCTTTAAAAGCTCTGCCTTGTCTGTCTTTTCCCATGAAACATCAAGGTCTTCGCGACCGAGATGGCCGTAAGAGGACAGTGATTTGTAAATCGGATTCCTGAGATCGAGCTGTTCGATAATTGCCGCGGGACGAAGGTCGAAGCATTTTGTTACTGCAGCAGATATCTTTTCTTCGTCAACCTTTGCTGTGCCGAAGGTGTCAACAAGAACGGATATGGGATTTGCAACGCCGATAGCATATGCAATCTGCACTTCGCACTTGTCTGCAAGACCGGCAGCGACAATGTTCTTTGCAACGTATCTTGCCGCATACGCTGCAGATCTGTCAACCTTTGTCGGGTCTTTGCCGGAGAATGCACCACCGCCGTGACGTGCATAACCGCCGTATGTATCAACGATGATTTTTCTTCCTGTAAGACCTGTGTCTCCGTTAGGTCCGCCGATAACAAAGCGTCCCGTGGGATTTACATAGTATCTTGTGTTTTCGTCAAGAAGCTCTGCTGGAATAACCTTCTTTATGACTTCGCGGATAATGTCGCGGCGGATTACGGAAAGCTCTGCTTTTGGGTCATGCTGTGATGATACGACAACAGCATCAATTCTTGTAGGAATGCCGTCATTGTATTCAACGGTAACCTGTGTTTTTCCGTCGGGACGAAGATAGGGAAGAACACCTGTCTTTCTGACTTCTGTAAGACGCTTTGCAAGCTTATGTGACAGAGAAATCGGAAGCGGCATAAGCTCTTCTGTTTCGTTGCACGCATAACCGAAAATAAGTCCCTGGTCACCCGCACCTGTATCGTACTTGTCGGTGTCGCCTTCTTTTGCTTCAAGGCTCTTGTCAACGCCGAGTGCAATGTCTGCGGACTGCTTGTGAATTGAGCTTATTACAGCACAAGTGTCGCAGTCAAAGCCGTATTTTGCTCTGTCGTATCCGATACTGCGGATTGTCTCACGGACAATGTTCTGGATATCAACGGTTGCATTTGCTGTAATTTCTCCGGTTACAAGTACAAGCCCTGTGGTGATTGCGGTTTCGCATGCAACACGAGCCATGGGGTCCTGTTCAAGGTATGCGTCAAGCACAGCGTCCGAGATTGCGTCACATATTTTGTCGGGATGTCCTTCTGTTACCGATTCGGATGTGAATAATACTTTCTTCATTTTAAATTCCTTTCTGCAGCAAAAATCCCTGCTTATTCAACAGAGCAGGGAGAGGAAGTCGTAGCTTCTCATCTTTCATAGACTTTTGTCTATGCAGGAAGTAGCACCTTGTTAAAATAACAGGTTGCCGGGCTTCTACGGTCCTGGTCCCTCAGCCGCTCTTGATAAGAGTATTTTATTTTCTACATTATTATACATTTTCTTTACAGGCTTGTCAATAGAAATAATAGTGTTTTTTTGTTTACAACGTGTAAACATAAGTTTAAATTATTACACTAAATTATATTTATTATATATTCTCAATTTATTATTGATTATTCTTGATATTTGTGCTATAATAAATCAAAATGTGTAATTATGTCCGTTTTTGAATACTTATGGAGGAATAAATAAATGCAATTCAATTTTTCGGAAAAAGTCAAACCTTTGAAGCCATCAGCTATCAGAGAGATTTTTAAGTCTCTCACAAATCCCAACGTAATATCTTTTGCGGCAGGTAACCCGTCACCGCTTTCTTTTCCCGTTGAAAAGCTTCAGCTTCTTTCAAATCAAATTTATGAGGAGAGTGCTGCAGCTTCGCTTCAGTACGGTATAACCGAGGGATATGCTCCGCTTCGTGAGCAGGTTGCTGCAAGACTTCGCGATAAGTTCTCTATAGGAAAAAGCTTTGATAACACTGTTATTATGTCAGGTGGTCAGCAGGGAATAGACCTTACGGCAAAAGTACTCTGTAATGAAGGTGACACGGTAATATGTGAAAACCCGAGCTTTATCGGTGCGCTTAATGCGTTCCGTTCTTATAATGTAAATCTCAAGGGACTTGATGTCGGTGACGACGGAATTGACCCCGATGAGCTTGAAAATGTACTTAAGACAGATAAAAAAGTAAAGCTTATATACCTAATTCCTACTTTCCAGAATCCGTCTGGAATTACAATGTCACTTGAAAAGAGAAAAGCAGTTCTTGCGATTGCAAAGAAATACAATGTTCCAATTCTAGAGGACAACCCTTACGGAGAGCTTCGTTTTGCAGGTGAAGAAATACCGACAATCAAAAGTATGGATGAGGACGGAATTGTAATTTATTGCGGTTCTTTCTCAAAGATTCTTTCTGCAGGTATGAGAGTCGGCTTCCTCTGTGCACATGAGGATATCGTACAGAAGATTGTAGTTGTAAAGCAGACAAATGACGTAAATACAAACCAGTTCTTCCAGATGCTTTGCTCAAAGTTTATTGATACATACGGACTTGATGAGCATATCGAGGGTATAAGAAAGCTTTACCGTGAAAACTGCAATCTCATGCTTTCCGAAATGGATAAGAACTTGCCGAGTTACGTAAAATACACACGTCCCGAAGGCGGTCTTTTCCTGTGGGTTACAATGCCGGAAGGCACAGATATGGACGCGTTTATGAAAAAGACAATAGAAGCAAACATAGCGGTTGTTCCAGGTGCTACGTTCCTGCCTGATACTTCTATGAAGAGCTTGTCCTACAGACTTAACTATTCAATGCCTACAAGCGAGCAGATTGTTAAGGGTATAGGCATACTTGCCGATGTAATCAAATCAATGTAAATAAATCTGGAGTGTAAAAAATCATGAGTGAAATAATAGCACAGAATAATGAAAATGCGCCGGTAGAGCGTAAGAAGAGAATATTTTCAGGAGTTCAGCCCAGCGGGATTCTTACTCTCGGTAATTATCTCGGAGCAATAAAAAACTGGGTTGGTCTTCAGGACGATTATGACTGCCTTTACTGCGTTGTTGACCTTCATGCAATAACAGTAAGACAGGTTCCCGCAGAACTCAGAAAAAGAACAATGGAAGGACTTGCTTTGTATATTGCCTGCGGAATTGACCCCGAAAAGAGCATTATGTTTGTTCAGAGCCATGTTCCTGCACACGCTGAGCTTGCATGGGTTCTCGGATGTAACACGATGTTCGGTGAGCTGTCAAGAATGACACAGTTCAAGGATAAATCCCAAAAGCACGCAGATAATGTCAATGCAGGGCTCTTTACATATCCTGTTCTTATGGCAGCGGATATTCTTCTTTACGGAACAGACCTTGTGCCTGTCGGAATAGACCAGAAGCAGCATGTTGAGCTTACCCGTGATATTGCACACCGCTTCAACAATGCTTACAGTGATACATTTACAATTCCCGAACCGTTTATTCCCAAGACCGGAAAGAAGATATATTCTCTTACCGACCCAACAAAGAAAATGAGCAAATCCGATCCTAATCCTGCTTCTTTTGTTGCTATTATTGAGTCAAGAGATGAAACTATCAAAAAAATCAAGCGTGCCGTTACTGATTCCGAGGCTGTTGTAAAGTTTGCGGAAGGTAAAGACGGTATAAATAATCTTATGTCAATTTACTCCGCTTTTACCGGCAAGGAGTTTGATGAGATTGAGAGAGAGTTTGAAGGAAAGGGATACGGCGATTTCAAGGCGGCAGTCGGTGAAGTTTGCGCAGACGGACTTGAAAATGTCAGAACCGAATACTCAAAGCTTGTCAAAGATAAGGCATATCTTGAAGGAATAATGAAGGACGGTGCCGAAAAGGCCTCCTACCTTGCATCCAAAACACTTTCCAAGGTATACAGAAAAGTTGGATTTTATTCCGTAAAGTGAGGTTGAGATTATTATGAGTAACGGACTTTATATGTTTATTGCAAGCGTGTTTGCGTTTTTTATGTCGGTAACACTTACACCGGTAGTACGTACATTTGCTTATAAATTTAAAGTAACTGATGTTCCAAAAGACAACCGAAGAATGCATAAGAGTGAAATGCCTCTTATGGGCGGACTTGCAATTTTCCTTGCATTTGTTGCGGGAATACTTATTTTTTGCGAGATTGACTCAAAAGTAATTGGTATGCTTCTTGGTGCACTTCTTATTGTTATTACGGGAATCATTGACGACAAATATGATATGAACGCATTTTTGAAGCTTTTCTTCCAGATTGCATCGGGACTTATTGCGGTTCTTTCAGGTATTGTTATTGAGCAGGTAAACCTGTTCGGACATATTATATCCTTTGGAAAGCTTTCAGGCGTTGTTTCTCTTATATGGATTGTTCTTCTTACAAATGCTATCAATCTTATTGACGGGCTTGACGGTCTTTCCTGCGGTGTTTCTGCCATTTCCTCAGTAACATTGCTTCTGTCACTTGTAAATTCCATTGAAACCCCTGTCAATGTAATTCTCATGATTGCCTGTCTTGCAGGCTCATGTCTCGGATTTTTACCCTTTAACTTCAACCCTGCAAAAATCTTTATGGGAGACACAGGCGCACTGTTTCTCGGATATGCAATGTCAGTACTTTCCATTATGGGTTGCTTCAAGCTCAACGCAGTAGTGTCGTTCTGGGTACCGTTCCTTGTATTTGCACTTCCTCTTGTAGACACCGTGTTTGCATTTGCAAGACGAATTCTCACAGGAAGAAGCCCGTTTTCTGCCGACAGAGGACATATGCATCACAGACTTATTGACAGAGGCTTTGACCAGCGGCATGCCGTTCTTATACTTTATGCCGTAAGCGGTGTTTCCGGAGTTGCTGCAATTCTGATATCAATGGGGAAATTTATCGGTGGTCTTGTTGTAATCCTTCTTGCAATTGTACTTTTGTATCTTAACATGCATTATCCGACTGAAATCAATAACAGTCTTAATCAAAAGAATCAAGACTAAAGGGTGAAACGTATGAAGAAATTCCCTGATAAAGTTGTTCACGTTATTGAAATACTTATAGTGTTAGCAGTTGTTTTTGGTATTGTTGCAGGCTTGGACTTTATAGGAATTTTCAATTTTTCAGGGCTTTTTGGTTGGAATCCATCAGACGGAAGCGACAGTGTACATGTGCTCCCGTATGATGACGGAAGTATATATAACGCTCTTTCGGAAGGAAAGAGCAGTGATACAGTGTCTGTGGTTTCCGATTTGTCTCGAGAGTCTTTGGAGGATATGCTCCTGGAAGTCAGCACAGCCGAGGCTTATTACCAAGAGCTTGATGTTACTGTTTATGACGGTGACGGAAAATCTCTTACAACAAAAGCTACAGTTTCGCTTGAAGACGGAAATTATGATGTTTCGCTGTATTCTTCGAGCGGTGCGCGTTATAAAAGAGTGACTGAAAACGGGGATTCCGTACAGATATCTGCATATGATAATAAAGGAAAAGAAAGTAAAACCACACTGTCAAAGGGCGGGTTTGACATTCAGGCGGATACCGGAATTATTATGACGCATGACAGATTCTTTTCCGAGAATACTTCCTTTGGAGAAAATGAATCAGAATTTTCTGTTGCATACAGCAATTTCGGCTCAGTTCTTATGTTTGAGTTCTATACAACACTTGATGATTATTCCCAAACAGAACGTTATTGGCTCAGTCTTGATTACGGTGTGGTTATAAGGGCAGAGTGTTATGAAGAGGATAATCTTGTTTATCTGCTTGAAACAATATCACTTAAATGATTTTTACGTTAAGAGTAAAAGTCCCAGAAGTATGGGAAGAAGAATATCATTGTTTCCGTCGCTGTCTGACAAGGTGAGCAATATAATAAGAAGTATCAGTGCATCATCTGCACCGAAAGAACTTAAAAAACCAAGCTTATTTTTGCTTTGACAGTTTGATTGATTGTTGTTGCATTGGCACTCTTTTGTGGGGGGAATGTTGTTTTCGGTGACAGTGTCATCGGTACATTCGGTTCTGTCATGATTTAAAGCATGCTGTATCTGTTCCGCGTTGTTTCGCCTTGCAAGCTCTTCAAGTATTGCCCTGTTGTCGTATGTTTCTACGGGAATTGCAGGTTGTTTTTCACTTGTATTATGCGTGGACGGTATTTTTCCCTGGCTGGCATACATATGCATTCTCCTTATTTCAGCTGAACAGGTCGTTGCCTGTGTAAGCGTTGATTATTTTTGCAATGTTAATAGCTTTTACCAGACTGTCAACCTTTGGTTGACGTTCTGCTTTAAGATAAGGTTTTATTGAGCGCAAAAGGTTTGCACGTTCATCAAATTGAGAAAATGTCTCGTTTTTACCAAATGGCGGTGCAAAGCTGTTTTGAGAGGGCGGTGCAGGAAAATTTTTTATCTGAGAAGCGTTGTCTGAGGATTCTTCCGAGTGCGGTATTGCGTCAGGAGCAGAGTTTTGATTTTGAATACCTTGAGATGACATCAGATTTTTGGCTATAGATGCTATAGTCATGAGGCTTTGAGGATCTGACAGAATTTTTGACAATGCGTCAGTCTGGTTGTTGTCCAAAGCTGTCACCTCCGTTTGCTACTTTGAAATTATATCTGCTATTTTCTTTGCGTTTTCTTCACCGATGTTTTCAAGTAGCCTGTTTATATCATTCTGTGATAACAGTGATGCTGCATTGCGTATTGCTGACATGTCGGAGAGTGCGCTTTCTATTTGTTTTTCGTTTGCGCCGGATGCGACTGCTATTTGTTTTATAAGTTCTTTCAGCTGTGCGTCGTTCATGTTTTTGATTTTGGACAGATCTTCCTTGTTTACCATGTGAATTTCTCCTTTAATCAGTATATATTTTATTTTATGTTGCAGAGCTTGTTTATGTTACATTTTATCTGTTTTTGGAGCTGTAAATGAAAATTCTTGTTTTTTCCGACTCTCACGGCGATATTTCCCATATGTCGGATATAATTGCCCGTAACCGTTCTGACACCGATCTTATTATTCATCTCGGTGACAGGAAAAGCGATATAGATGAAGTTATGCGTGATTATCCGCATATTGCATGTTTATCTGTAGTAGGTAACTGCGACGGAATTTCCTTTTTGTCGTTGTCTGCACCGCTTGAGCATACTTTGACTCTTGAAGGACATAAAATTTATATTACTCACGGTCATCATAAGGATGTTAAAAGCGGGATTTACGGATTGATGAGAGAAGCGAAAGCAAAGAAATATGATATAGTTCTATACGGACATTCGCATGTAGCTAAGAATGAAACTGTGGACGGAATAACCTATTTTAATCCCGGAAGTATTTCTTTTCCGAGAGGCGGTGCTCTTTCGTCTTACGGTTTAATAAATCTTACTTCTGAAAAAGCGGATTTTAAGATTGTAGAGGTGACGTAAATGAGATACAATCCTTTAAAAAAAGATAATAAGGCTGTAACGCTTACTGTAATAAGTGCGGTTTTCGCCGTAATACTTTTTGCAACGAGTGCTTTTGTAAACAGCTTTGTTCTGCTGTACCAAGCGTCGGCTCTTGTACTTGCAGTAGTATCACTGCAGATATATTTAAAGTATGTTGCAAGCGATTATGTTTACGAAGCAACCGACACTGATCTTAAAATTTACCGTGTTAACGGCAAGAAAAGTATATGCGTAGCATCCCTTTCATATGAATGCTCAAAAAGCAGTGTTATGACTGAAAAATATTTTTTTGAGAACAGAAAATCACTGCCGAAATACTCGTATACCGTAAACTATGCAAAGAATATTGCACCAAAGACATACAGCTTATACCTGTTTGATTTTAACGGAAAAACTGTCAGAATGAAGTTTGAACCCGATGATGTATTTACAGCGTTTGTTAACAGTAAAATAGAAAACAGCCTTGCACAAAACAAGGCACAAGAGATATAACGGAGAATAGAATAATGGAAAACAAAAAAGAAGTATTGCTTTTAAAATTCGGTGAGGTTGTTCTTAAAGGACTCAACCGCTCATATTTTGAAGGGCTTATGAAGAAGGATGCCGTTTCTCGTCTGAGAAAAATAGGAAACTATTCCGTAGAGAGCATACAGTCGGTATTATATGTAAGACCTCTTGATGAAAACGCGCTTCTTTGTATGGATGAGGCGCTTGTTGCATGTACAAAGGTCTTCGGCATAACAAGCGTCAGCCGCGCTCTTTGTGTTGAAAAGAATATGGATGTTATTGTTAGAGAGACTGTGGAATACACAAAACCTCTTTTAGCCAATGCAAAAACCTTCAAGGTTGAATCTCGCCGTTCAGATAAGCAGTTTCCGCTTAAATCTCCTGAGATTTCTCGCGACTGCGGTGGTGCAATTCTCAAAGCAAACACCCATCTTACGGTTGATGTAAATAATCCTGATGCGGTTGTAAGAGTAGAAATCAGAACAGACTATGCGTATATTCATGTTGGAAGCGAACCGGGCGCCGGCGGTATGCCGTATGCAAGCGCAGGCCGCGGACTGCTTTTGCTTTCAGGCGGAATTGACAGCCCTGTTGCAGGATATATGTGTGCAAAAAGAGGTGTTGTACTACATGCACTTCATTTTGAAAGCTTTCCTTATACGAGTGAGCGTGCAAGAGAAAAGGTAGCAGAGCTTGCGTCTGTGATGCAGGACTACTGCGGTAAAATCCGTCTTGACGTAATTTCGGTAACGGAAATACAGGAGCATATAAAGAACAACTGCAGAGAAGACTATTTTACGCTTCTGCTCAGACGTTTTATGATGATGCTTGCTGAAAAGACTGCACTTGAGGAAAACTGTAAAGCACTTATTACGGGTGAAAACCTCGGACAGGTTGCAAGTCAGACAATGGGAGCACTTTGCGTTTCCGACAGTGCCGTTACAAAGCTTCCGATATACCGACCGCTGCTTGCGCTTGATAAAGAGGACATTGTAAAGCTTGCACGTAAAATCGGAACTTTTGATATTTCAATCCAGCCGTTTGAAGACTGCTGTACTGTATTCACACCTCGTCATCCCGTAACAAATCCCGTGCTTGAAAATGTGCTCGCGGAAGAAGCAAAGCTTGATGTTGAAACTCTTGTTAATAATGCTTTTGCTACCCGTTATACTTTGGAGGTATAAACGAAATGGTTGCCGAAATTCTCTGCATTGGAACAGAATTGCTTATCGGAGATATAGTAAATACAAATGCAGCGTTTTTGTCTAAAAGTCTGTCGGAGCACGGATTTGATGTGCTTTACCAGTCTGTGTGCGGTGACAATAAGCAAAGGCTTGAAAGCTGTATAAAGCTTGCACTTGAAAGAAGCGACATTGTTGTTACAACAGGCGGACTCGGTCCGACTTATGACGATATTACAGTAAACATTTTTGCTAAAGCCTTCGGTCTTGAGCTTTGCCGAAATGAACAGGTGGAGAATACAATCAGGGATTATTTTCTTAAGATGGGCAGAACCATGACAGAGAATAATCTAAAGCAAGCACTTGTGCCAAGGGACAGCACGGTATTTATTAACCAGTGCGGAACTGCACCGGGAATATGTATAAAGAAGGACGGAAAAACCGCAGTTCTTATGCCCGGACCGCCAAGAGAAATGAAGCCGATGTTCACAGAACAAATCCTGCCGTTCATTGCACAGGACACGGGTAAAGTTCTTGTATCATCGAATGTGAATATATTCGGTCTCGGAGAATCTTCGGTAGAGGAAAAGCTCCGTGATCTTATGGAAAACATGACAAATCCAACGCTTGCACCGTATATCAATGACGGAGAAGTAAGAGTGAGAATCACAGCAAGCGGTAAGGATGAAGACGACGCAAAGAAAAAGCTTTCACCTGTTATTGAAACTGTATGTGAAAGACTTGGAGATGTTGTATTCGGAATTGATTGTGATTCAATTCAGGAAGCACTTGTTGATAAGCTTCGGGAATATAATCTTACAATTTCTACTGCAGAATCTTGTACAGGCGGACTTGTAAGCTCTATGATAACCGATGTATCGGGTTCGAGTGAAGTTTTCGGATACGGCGTGTGTACCTATGCAAATGAAGCAAAGCAAAAACTAATCGGTGTTAAAGAAGATACTCTCAGAAAATACGGAGCTGTTTCCGAACAAACTGCAACAGAGATGGCAATAGGTGTAAAACAGCTTTCGGGTTCCGATATTGCCGTGTCTTTGACGGGTATTGCAGGACCGGGCGGCGGAACTGAGGAAAAACCTGTCGGACTTGTATATCTCGGTGTTGCTGCCGGCGATAAAGCTTATGCCAAAAAACTGCTGCTTGCAAGACATAATCACAGCGACCGTGCGTTTATACGCACTTTAGCTGCAAAGAATGCACTTAAAGCGGCTTTGGATGAGGCTGAAAGATTGGTGAAAAAGTGATACAGGAAGTTAAAGAAGCTCTCTTTGAATTATGTAAGCTTGAAATTCTTAAAGGCGTTTTTAGCATGCCTTGCGATAAAAAATCAGAAGTAAAGAAGTGTGTTATCAGAAGGCTTTCAGATAGCCACTATCAGTTTGAACGCTTTACTCAAAAGCAGGCATTTCATGAAAATGTAATGAGTGCAGAGCTTTGTGAAAAGCTTTGCGGTGTACTTGGCACCGAGTTTTCGCAGCTGCAGCTTTTTACGCCTGAATATATTTATTCTTTGAAAGTAACATCAAAGGGAAGACTTCTGCAGAACAGATGCAAAAACAGCGATAATACTGTAAAAATCGTACCTGTAAGCCACAATAAAGAAAAGAACTATATTATAACCGCAGAAAACGCACCGCCTGTTTTTTTCGATCTTGGAATAGTTGACAGGGACGGTAAAATAATCAGTTCAAAGTACGATAAATACCGCCAGATTTGCCGTTTTATTGAGCTTATAGATGATGTTGTTTCAAAAGATAAGCGTGAAGAATACAGCATTGTTGACTTTGGATGCGGAAAGTCTTATCTTACATTTGTTGTATATCATTATATGACAGCCATAATGGGCAAGCGTGTGAAAATTACAGGACTTGACTTAAAGAAGGATGTAATGAATAAATGCAGACTTCTTGCTGAAAAGTACAACTATTCGGGAATGGAATTTCTTTGCATGGATATAAAGGACTATAGTCCAAAAGAACGTCCTGACATGGTAATAGCACTCCATGCGTGCGATGTTGCAACGGATTATGCTATTTACAATGCATATTTGTGGCAGTCAGATTACATTTTCTCGGTTCCGTGCTGCCAGCATGAACTGAATGCTAAAGTGAAGTCTGACAATTTCTCTTTACTTTGTGACTACGGGCTTATAAAAGAGCGCTTTAGTGCGCTCGCAACCGATGCAATCAGAGCTAAATGTCTTGAAATGTGCGGTTATAATGTTGACGTAATAGAGTTTATAAACGAGGAGTTTTCGCCGAAAAATCTGCTTTTGCGTGCAAAACGTTCAACTAGAATTATTAGCTCTAAGCGTATGCAGATTTATGGAAAAATTAAGCAATTTGATGCTGAATTCAATTCATGTCTTACACTTGAAAAATTAGTAACAGACGGGAACATTGAATTTGACATTGACGGCAAGCGTTTTTCAGCTGTCAGAGGAAAAGCAAGTATGCTTCTCAAGGACGTAATGTATCTCAGGAAAAGTGAGTCTTTTGATCCGGTTCGCGAAGATAAAGACGACACCGCGGAGTTTATATGTGTATATGAAAACGGTGCTATTGTCTACTGTGCGAGAATATCCGACGGCAATAAACGAGAGGCTGAGATTTTCTCAAAGAATTTAAGTGAAACAGAAAAACAGTATTTAAAAAATATAACTGAATAAAAAAATAACGCATTTGTATTTTGCCGTACAAATGCGTTTTATGTTGTTTATTTTTTTGATGCAAAATGTGCACCGAATATAGATGCAACTGATGCTGTGGGCAGGGAATATGAGGCATTTTCATTTTTGTAGGGAATATGAACAATTGTGTCAGCATTGTCATAGAAGATGGGGGAAATACCTCGTTTTTCTCCGCCTATGAAAAGTATAAACGGCTCACTGCAGGAAAAGTCGTATATCGGTACTGAATTTGCCGACAGAGCAGCACAAACGATTTTTAAGCCTTTTTTCTTTATAAGGGAAAGCGCAGCTTCGTCATCGGGTGCAACCGTCATTTCACACATTTCGCTTGCACCTGCAGAGGATCGTGCAACAACGTTTGCACTTGTCATCCAGTTTCTTTCGGGCATAATAAAGCCGTAAGCGCCGAAAGCATAAAGGCTTCTCAGGCTGTATCCGAAATTGAACGGGTCTTCAACACCGTCAAGGTACACAGCATATCCCTTATTTTCATAGAGCTTGTCGAGAAAATCTGAAAACTCCATGTAGCTTCTTTCTTTTACATAAGCAATAAAACCGCCGTGAGATGTGCCGCTGCCGAAATGCTCGTTTACACGTTCATCAATTATTGACCTGTCTTTAAGAGTGTACTTAATTCCGTTTTGCTTAAGAAATGAAATGAAATACGTTGCTTTTCGATCTCTTGCCATCACTTTTTTCTTGTCGGCTAATACTTCAACAATTTCACGTTTTCCGGATGTAACAGCGGATTTAATGGAGATAATGCCTTCAAGAATGCTGTAATTATTGCTGTGTTTGTTCATTTTTCTTTCCTTGATCTTCAGGTATCTGTACATCTGTTGCAACAGCGTCTGTGTCAACTATGGTTCCGTTCGAGAAAAGTCCCGTATAAACCGAGCCTCCTGAAAAGCTGTATGTGCCTGTTCCTTCAAGAACGCCGTTTACAAAAGCTCCTTCATACTTTTCTCCATTTGCCCATGTATAAGTGCCGTTTCCGGTTCTCGCATCATCAAGGAAATCTCCGACATATTCATCACCGCATGCAAACACAAGCTTGCTTTTTCCTGTGTACATCATGCCGTCTGTAAGCTCAACCGTAACAACTTCACTTCCGTGACGTTTGTCGTTTTTGTAAGCACCGTAGTAGTATGAACCGTCACTCCAGTGGTATTCACCGACACCGTTTTTCATGTTGTCAGTAAACTCGCCGCTGTACCATGAGCCGTCGGCAAATGTGTATTTTCCTTTGCCGTCCATACGGCCGTCCTTTACTTGTCCTTCGTAAACATCACCGCTTGCGTATGTGATAATAGCATTTCCTGTACGCTTGTCATTTACGAAATCTCCTTCGTATATATCGCCGCTTGCCTTATACGTTATTTTTCCTTTACCGTGGCGCATAATGCCGTTAAATGTACCTTCATATATGTCGCCTGTAGAATAGGTGACGGTTCCGAATGCGCTTGTTTTGTCCTTTCTGAACTCGCCTTTTGTTCCGTCGCTGTAGCTTACAGAACCACGTACAGGCTGGCCGTCGTATACAAATCCCGTGAATTTTTCACCGTCTGTATTAATGTATCTGTAGCCCGCAGCGTATATAATTGCTCCTGCAAGTGCAAGAAGAATAAGCGTTCCGAGAATGATAAAAAGTATAGGGTTTGTTCGTTTTGCTCTGTTTGGCATTGTAATATTCTCCCTTTCAATCAATTCATAGGTCCTTTGGGGATAGT
The DNA here is from genome assembly GCA_045540015.1 of Eubacteriales bacterium. Lineage (GTDB taxonomy): Bacteria > Bacillota > Clostridia > Oscillospirales > CAG-382 > UMGS1387. The sequence goes on along the minus strand of JAZQGP010000011.1, from coordinate 17,257 downwards.
AGGACGTGTAATGCTTTGCTCGATGTCTTGTTCTGTATCACTGTTATCCGATGGCGTATTTGCATTTAAAGCATTATCATCAGGTTGCTCGGTGTCGGAATCGGAATTGACAGTATCCGAATTTGTTATATCCGAGTTTTGGTTTTCATCAATAATATCACTTGTGTTGTTATCTTCCGTGTCGGTGTTTTCGTCGATAGCAACATCTTCGGTTTCAACATCGTTTTTATCTGAATCTCTGCCGCGGAATACATTCCCTGCATATGAGAAAAGCCATGAAATAACCGTAGTTGCAAGACACGCAAGGATGAATAATACAACTATACAGATTGTAACATATACTTTGTTGCTCTTTTTAACAGAGTATTTTGCCAATGCGTCGGCAGAGGCAGATTCATCAATATAGAACGAGCAAGCGTCAGAAGGGATAAGTCTTGAAAACTCACCCGGAGATTTTTGATTGTTCGAACTGCAAAAGCCGATGATTCTTATTAGCCCATGCTGGTTTTTTATTGCCGAATAAATAACCGATGATATAATTTTGTTACTGATTCCAAGCTGACATAGTGTTTTGGAACTCTCAGGTGTAAATGCCTTGCATTCTGTAAGTGACTTAATAAACTTGCAAAGAGAGTGTTTCTGCAGCGTAATATATGCAACGGAAAACATTACTCCGAAAAATATCGCCCAAACAGCTATACTTAAAAGATTGCTTTGTGACAGCATGTTCTGCACCTCTAATCAAATATATCGTTTCCGCAGAGAAGCTTTAAAAGAGCTTCAAGGTCTTCGTTTCCGTAATACTCAATTTCAAGCTTGCCGGTTCCGTCTTTCTTTTTGCTTGTGGAAATATAAGATTTTCTGCCGAGCTTTGATGAAACTTTTTCTTCCAGTGAAGCTATGTAAATATCATTTTCTTTCTGTTTAAGTGTTTTTGCCTGTTCTTCGGGCTTTTCTTTTTCTTTAAGTAGAACCTTTACAAGCTTTTCTGTTTCTCTTACAGAAAGTTCTTTGCCGACAACGGTTTGAAGAGCTGTGAGTATGTCATCCTCAGTTCCGAGCGAGAGAAGCGCTCTTGCATGACCTGCACTTATATCTCCGTGGGTTAATGCATCAAGTGCTTCGTCGGGAAGATTCAGAAGACGAAGAGCATTTGTAAGCGCAGGACGCGATATGCCGACAATTGATGCAGTTTCTTCCTGTGTAAGTCCAAACTCATCAATAAGACGCTTTAAGCCCTGAGCCTGTTCTACGGGATTCAAATCCTCTCTCTGCAGGTTTTCAACAAGCATAATCGCCGCAGCTTCGGTGTCCGTTATGTCCTTTATAACAACAGGAACTTCCGTAAGACCTGCCATTTTTGAAGCACGCCAGCGACGCTCACCGGAAACAATCGAATACTTTTCTCCAAGGAGCTTTGAGGCAGTAGAATTGCTGTCTTGTGCTTTGATTTTGCGTACAACAAGCGGCTGAAGCACTCCGTGACGCTCAATGGACTGAGCAAGACTTTCAAGTGCCTCATCAACAAACAGCTTTCTCGGCTGTTTTCTGTCCGGTTCAATATCCGAAATACGAAGAGTAACAATACCTTCGGTATCTTTTGTTTCCTTATCAAAGTTATAGCCTGCATCTGAAAACAGCGCATCAAGACCTTTTCCTAGTCCTTTGTTCTTTGCCATTTGAGTTCCTCACAATCTATTATACTGTTTATAAATTTATTTTAATGTATGAAGCTGAAATAATCAAAACTGGAAATACAAAAACGGATTAAAGCTGTTTCCAGCAAGATGCGATGTGCATATAATTATTAAAGTACCGATAAGCGCAAGCCTTATCGAATTTGCCGCGATTGCCGTAACAGGTGAAAGTGCAACACACTTTTTGAAGAATTTTTCAATATACTTCATAAGCGGCATGCAGAAAATAAATGTAAGTATAAGCCAGAAAATATTGTTGTAGATTTCTATTGTTGTCTGAGTCGGGGACAGTTCTGAATTTGCACCGAACATAACCTTGAGATAGTTTATTGCTCCGCTAAATGTTTCAAATTTGAAGAATACAAATCCGATGTTGACCACTACGAGAAGATAAATATGCTTAATAAAAGACGGGATTTTATCAAACACTTTTGCAAATATCTTCTCAAGTATGATAAACAGTCCGTTGTAAAGTCCCCATATTATAAAGTTCCAGCTTGCACCGTGCCAGAGACCTGTCAGAAACCAAGTGATAACAAGATTTCTCAACACTTTGTTTCTATTGCCTCCAAGCGGTATATAGACATAATCTCTGAAGAATGAGCCGAGAGTCATATGCCATCTTCTCCAGAATTCGGAAACGGATTTGGATATATACGGATAGTTAAAGTTCTCCGGGAATTTGAATCCGAAAATGTGTCCGAGACCTATTGCCATGTCGGAGTAACCGGAAAAGTCGTAATAGAGCTGAATTGTATACATAATAATCCCAAACCACGCACCAAGCGTGCTGAGACCGGAAACATCATTTGTCATATATTTTGCAACAAAGGTTCCGGCAGTATTTGCGACTATAACTTTTTTTCCAAGACCGACAGCAAAACGGTAAATTCCGTGAGACATTTCGGGAACACTGTTCTTTCTGTCTTCTATACTTTTGGCAACATCGCTGTAACGGACAATAGGACCTGCTACAAGCTGGAAATACATTGACAGGTAAAGAAGGTATTTATAAAAACGCTTTTGAGCATCAAATTTGCCTCTGTATACGTCAATTACATATGTAAGTGTCTGAAAGGTATAAAAGGAAATGCCAATCGGCAAGCTGAATTTCGGAACATACAGGGAAAGCCCTGTTACAGTATTTATGTTTGTTATTATAAACGCCGAATATTTGAAAACAATAAAAATGCCAATGTCTGTAATCAAGGATAACAGAAGTGCATTTTTTGCTTTTTTTGTTCCTCGGAACTTTGTAATAGTCAACGCATGTCTGTAATCCGAATACGCAGTAAGAATGAGAAGTAAAACCCATACAGGCTCACCCCATGCGTAAAAGAACAGAGAAAATACTATCAGCACGGCATTTCTTGCAAAGCCTTTGGGCATTATAAAGTATAATATCAGGTTGAGCGGTAAGAATAAATATAAAAACAATAGGTCTGCGAAAACCAATTTGTTCACTCCGTTTCGAAAATAGGAAAGGTGTTAAAATGGATAAAAGAAATTTTAGTGAAAGCGAAAAAGAAAGCTTCAGAAGGCTTTCTGAAAAGAAATCACCAAAATCTAATCTTTTGTGTGACTGCGTGTGTGCATTTGTTACAGGCGGTGCGATATGCGTTATCGGACAAGCAATAACCGAACTTGGTAAATATATAGGTATCAGCGAAGAAAATGTGAAAACATTGACACCATGTGTGCTTATATTTCTGTCATGCCTGTTAACCGGACTTGGCTGGTATTCAAAAATCGCAAAGCACGCAGGAGCCGGAACTCTTGTCCCGATAACCGGCTTTGCAAATGCTGTTGCTTCGCCTGCAATAGACAGCAAAGCAGAAGGTTATATTCTTGGAGTGGGTGCTAAAATGTTTACTATTGCAGGTTCCGTAATTGTCTACGGAACTGCAGGATCCGTTGTATGGGGGATAATTTATTATCTTAAAGGAATGCTTTGAAGCTACTGTATGAATATTTCCTCAAGGTCAATTGCATGGTTTGCATCAAAACGTGTTCTTGCATCAAGCTCGCATCTTTTGCCGCACACCTTGCATACAATAATTACCTTATCGTAGTCAATAAGAACTTTTACAGCATGTGAGCCGCAAGAGCAACGGATTTTTTTCTCGGCATCAAGCTCACCGACTGCAAACAGAACTTCTCTGACAACGCTTGTATCAGCGACCATGAAATCCGAGCTTTTCTTGACAGCTTCCGAGTCTTCTTCGTCTGTCATTGCCGCAATTTCAGCACCAGTTCTGTCAATTTCATCCTCGACATTGTCTTCATCACCGATAAAGCATATGTCAAGACCTGTAAAAGAGCAGGGGAGCGTGAAGATTTCGCGTTCAAAGAATATTTGCTTTGAGAGCTTGTACGGATGCGGATGAGGACACATAAGACACGGAACAATAAGCTTTATTGAGCCGTCTGTCTCAGGTGTTATTTCAAGCTTTGATTTTCCGCACTCTATACATGGCAGTGTAAAGCTTCTTTCAACAGTGTTGCTTGTAATGTCTGCCGAGATTACGCATCCACAGTACGGACATCGGAAAGCTATTCTTGTTTTATCTCTGAAATTCATTGCCATCACCTATATAAATACGTTGTTTATGCAGCGTTCATAGTAAAACAGGTATTGCTGTGCGATACCTGCATTTTTTTGATAAAAATGCTGCGGAACGCTTTGCGAATAATATTTTTCAAGTATTTTTTTCACCCATACGTCAATCGGAAACGCCTCATGTCTTGCGAATCCGAAAAGCAGGGTACACAGCGCAACTTTAGGACCTACACCTTTAATTGTTTCAAGCAGTTTCTGAGCTTCGTCAAGCGGTAGTTTTGATATATCATCAAGATTGATTTCTCCGTTAACTATCTTGCTTGCCGCATCATATATATACTTTGCACGAAAGCCTGTTTTAAGCTCAAATAAACCGTCAATACCTGCCTCATACAGTGATTTCGGCGTAGGAAAAGCGTATCTTTCTTTTCCGTCATAACAGCCGATATATTCTCCGTATTTTGCAGACATATTTTCAATAATGCCCTTTATTCTCGGAATATTATTATTCTGACTTATAATGAAAGAACAAAGTGCCTCCCATTTGTCCTGTTTCAAAATTCGTATTCCCGAGGAGAAATCGGCAGCTTCGGATAAAACCTTGTCATCACCAAAAGAACTTATGATTTGCGAGTAATCGGTAGATAAATCCAAGAAACTGCTCCAGATTTTATCGAACTCTTCTTGTGTGACATTGTGAAAATAAACTTTTTCACTGTCTTGTGTTACTTTTATGTACTTTGAAAAAGCAACACCGCAAAATGCGTTTGGATCTTCTTCTGTTCGGTTGAATCTGAAGCACTGACCGCAGGAAAAAATCTGCTCAATGTCAAAATTGTTTGGTTTATTTATAGAGTAAATGTTTGTAGACACTGCTGCCTCCGAATTAAGTTTACATGAAACTCTTGATTTATGACAATAAACGTGGTAATATGCAGTAAAGAAACGGAGCTGATGATTTTGGAAGAAAAAATATATACTATACCTGTGAATGAAGCTTTTGCAAAAAAAGACGGGTGTCCGTTTTGCAGACTTAAAAGAGAACTTGAGGACATGGAACGTGATTTGATAATGGGGGCATCCATGATGGAACCTGATATCAGAATTAAAACCAACAAACTCGGTTTTTGTAAAAAGCATTATACAAAAATGTTTGAGATGAATAACCGTCTGAGCCTCGCTCTTATGCTTGAGAGCCATCTTATGGAAATACGTCCGCAGACTGTCATTTATAAAAACTCACTTCTCGGAAAGGATAACAGCAAAAAGGCCTGCGAAAACATGCAAAAGCTTTCAAAGAGCTGTTATATATGTGAAAAAACCGAGGAGAAGTTTTCAAAAATGCTTCTTTGTGCCGTGCTTTTATGGGAAGGAACAAGAGAGTTCCGTGACATTTGTGCCGAACAGCCGTACTTTTGTATTGAGCATGCTGCTGCTTATGTCGAAATTGCAAAGCTGAAGCTCGATAAAAAATTATTTGCACAGTTTGCCGAAAGCATCAGTAAAGTCCAGGAAACCTATCTTGAGTCTTTGAATGATGACGTTTCGTGGTTCTGCAAAAAGTTTGATTACCGCTATGATAATGAACCTTGGGGTAACTCAAAGGATTCAGTTGAGCGTGCAATAAAGCTGTTATCAGGTGATTACTAAACTGACATATACCGTTTATTTTATGGTACTGCCTTATTTGGCAGTACTGTTTTTCGTTGCTGTAAGCTCGTAGCAGAGTGTCATTAGAGAGTCACCGAGATGCACGTTTTCTATAGCAATGTCAAGGTCGGGAAGATTGATTTCAGCATTAGAGAAATTCCAAAAACCGCGTATGCCGAGGTCTGCAAGATATGTAATTGTGCTTAGCGCCTCGGTTTTGGGAATTGCAAGTACGGCAATGTCGACACTGTTTGTTTTGCAGAATTCTGAAATGTTGTCAATATGCATTATTGTAAGGTCAGCAACTCTTGAGCCGATTTTCTGTCTATCAATGTCGAAAAGTGCGGTAACCTTTATTCCTCTTTTTTCAAACAGGGGATTTCCCGCAAGAGCACGTCCGAGGTTTCCCATGCCTACTATTACTGCATTGAACTCTCTGTCAACGCCGAGTATGTGAGAAATTTCATTATAGAGATATTTTACGTTATAACCGTATCCTTGTTGACCGAATCCGCCAAAGCAATTCAAATCCTGTCTGATTTGTGAGGCAGTTACATTCATGCGTTCGGAAAGCTCGCGGGAGGATATTCTCATTATGCCGTTTCTAATAAGCTCGCGAAGGTATCTGAAATATCTCGGTAAGCGACGGATAACGGCGGATGAAATGTGCTTGTCGTAATTATTGTTGTTCATATTAAGCTCCGTTTATAAAAAATATTGTTTACATAATTTGTGTTTACATAATCTTTCCACACTATCAACATAGTTATCCACATATATTGTGTCGTATTATGCTGAAATTTACTCGTAAATGCGTGTTTTGCTCTTAAATTATCCACAAAGTGTGGATAACTGTGTGTATAACAATAATCAAAGATTATGTAAATCCGGTTATTATTTTTAAAAGTTTTAAACCTCGTCAACACCCATTGTGGCGTACGCATTCATTGAAAAATCCGCAGTCTTTCGGGTTTCTGTATATTCATAAAAAGCCTGTGAGCCAATCATAATCGCATTGTCTGAACAAAGCGAAAGCGGTGGCAGAAAAGGTTTTACCTTGTACTTTTCGCATAGCTCGGTAACAGCCTTTCTTATGTGGCTGTTGGCACTTACTCCGCCTGCAAGAACAAGTTTTTTTGACGTAAACTTTTCTTTGTCTGTAAAGAGAAGTTCAAGTCTTGATATTATGGATTTTACAACTGCGTCCGTGAAGGAGGCAGCAATATCCTCTTTACACAGCACTTCGTTCTTTTGCTCAAGTGTGTGAATGTGATTGATGGCTGCCGTTTTAAGACCGGAGAAAGAATAGTCATAACCTAAATCTTTAACGCTTGAAATAGGGAAGTGGACTGCGTTTTTGTTGCCGTCCTTTGCAAGAGCATCCATTTTCGCTCCTCCCGGATAAGTAAGCCCGAGAAGTCTTGCAACCTTGTCAAACGCTTCGCCTGCGGCATCGTCTCTGGTTGAACCGAGTATTTCAAAATTTGTATATGAGTTTACGTTGATAAGCGATGTGTGTCCGCCGGAAATTACAAGAGCAGTAAATGGCGGTTCAAGGAGTTCGTTGTCATTTTCTCCATTATAGTGAGTATAATTTGCGGCAATGTGACCGCGGATGTGATGAACGGGAATAAGAGGCAAATTGTAGCTGTATGCAAGTCCTTTGGCAAAGTTAACACCTACAAGCAGTGCTCCTATAAGTCCGGGACACTGAGTGACAGCAACTGCATCAATGTCTTTCATTGTAAGATTTGCTTCTGTTAGAGCCTCTTTTACGAGAACCGAGATAGCTTCCGTATGCACACGCGATGCAATTTCGGGTACAACTCCGCCGTACAGGGCGTGTATATCTATTTGTGAATTAACTTTGCTTGAAAGCACGTGTCTTCCGTCTTTGATAATTGCGGCAGCCGTTTCGTCGCACGAGGATTCAATAGCCAGTATGTTCATTATTCTGTTCCTTTGTTGAAATATCTGTTCATGATAATTGCGTCTTCGACGGGTGTTTTATAATAGTTTTTACGTATTCCTTCTGCTTTAAAACCGAATTTCGTGTATAAATTTATTGCGGGTGTATTTGATTTTCTGACTTCAAGAGTTACAAATGAAACTTTTTGCGAGTAGCATTTGTTGATTAATGCCTCAATAAGTATTGATGCAATTCCTTGTCTTCGCCAGCTTTCGGAAACTGCTACATTTGCAATCTGTATTTCATCCAGCACAAGTGTTTCGCTTACGTATCCGCAAAGCTTGTCATCCAAAAAAGCACAGAGAATTGTGTTTTGCGGATATGACAAAAACTGCTCTATTGCGGTTTTACTCCACGGGTCGGAGAAACACTCTGTTTCTATTTGTGAAATGGCATCTATACAAGATTTGTCCGCACATTTAAGAATAATACTGTTTTTCATTGTCTTTTAAATGTTTAATGATTAAGTCTATTCCGTCCGAAATTTCATCCCTGCACTTTTTGTAAGCTTCAAGGTCCAAACCAAACGGATCGGAAATGTCGGAAGGGAACGAGTATATTTTGTCGGCACACTCAGAAAACATAGCACACAGATTTCTTGCATGACTTTGTGATATACCGAAAATCATGTCTGCGTTTTCTACAGCTTCCTGTGTGATTTGTTCTGAGGCGTGTGAAAAGTCAATTCCAATGTCTCTAAGGGAAGAAGCGGCATTTGTACTTATTGGTTCGCCCGTCTGCGCAAACAGACCGAAAGAGGCAGCATTTGCATCAATTCCGAAAGTTTTTGCTTTATCGTTAAAAATTGCCTCTGCCATAGGACTTCTGCAGGTGTTGCCGGTACAGACAAAAAGTATTCTTTTCATATCAATATCCGAATTGACCGGTAAGACTGTCGTCATTTTCAATCCAGTCCTGAACATCGTAAACAGTGTACTCGGTCGGGGTTTCTCTGACAATAACTTTTGAAATACCTGCATTTATAACAGTTCTTTTGCACATCTGACAGCTGCACGTTCCGCCGAGAAGCTGGCCCGTAGGCGCATCAATGCATGCGAGATAAAGAGTTGAGCCGAGCATCTGATGAGCAGATGCTGCAATTATAGCGTTTTGCTCGGCATGAACGCTTCTGCACATTTCGTATCTTTCGCCCCTTGGAATGTTGAGCTCTTCTCTCATGCATGTGCCTATATCAGAGCAGTTTTTTCTGCCTCTTGGTGCTCCGTTATAGCCCGTTGAAATAATGGAATCGTTGCTTACAATAATTGCACCGTATTTTTTTCTGAGACATGTGCTTCTTGACGCAACTGTCTGAGCTATATCAAGATAATAATTTTCCTTACTGATTCTTTCCATAATTGCACCTCCGGCAGTATATTTCTTAACAACTTATTATACAATAAATATCTGTTTACGTCAATAAGAATAACATAATAATTAAGCATTATTTTCAAAAAAGTTCTCAAATTACAGTTTTGGAACTATAATTAATAAAAGCGTAAAAAAATGTTGTTTAATATATCGGCAGATTTATGATAGAATTTAGAAAAAAAACACGGAGGCATCATGATAACATACGAACAAATCAAAAATAATGAAGATATAAATACGTATATTAAGCTTGCAGACGAATCGCTTTCGGCACTCGGTTATACCGAGCATAGCTTTGCCCATGTAACAAAGGTGTCAACGGATGCAGGATATATTCTTGAAACACTTGGCTACAGCGAGCATGATGTTGAGCTTGTTAAAATTGCGGGACATCTTCACGATATAGGTAATCTTGTAAACCGTCAGGAGCATTCTCAAAGCGGTGCTGTTATGGCGTTTCGCATTCTTCACAATCTCGGAATGCCTGCACACGACATTGCGACAATTGTAACGGCAATTGGCAACCATGACGAAGGAAACGGCGTTCCCGTAAATCCTGTTTCTGCTGCGCTTATTCTTGCTGATAAAAGTGATGTTCGCTCATCTCGCGTCAGAAACCGTGATATTCCAAGCTTTGATATACATGACAGAGTAAACTACTCGGTAAAAAAATCTCTTATCAAAATCAATGAGGACAGAACCCTTATAAAGCTGAAGCTTACGGTTGACACTCATATTAGCTCGGTTATGGATTATTTTGAAATTTTTCTAAACCGCATGATACTTTGCCGAAAGGCAGCAGAAAAATTAGGTCTTGAATTTAAGCTTATAATAAATGAGCAGCAGCTTATGTAACGCAAAGCCGCAGTCGTTTTGACTGCGGCTTAAATGTTAATCGTTTACTCTTGTACCGAGTATTTCTACGTTGTTCTTGTAAAACTGCTCAAACTTACCCTCATCAAGAGCATTTCTTATTCTCTCCATAAGTGTGTTGTAGAAATAGAGATTGTGAAGAACGCAAAGTCTCATTCCGAGAAGCTCACGTGCTTTGAAAAGGTGTCTTATGTATGCACGGGAATAGCTTCTGCATGCAGGACACTGACATCCTTCTTCAATAGGACGCGGGTCTTTCATGTATTTTTCGTTGTTGAGATTCATGAAGCCTTTGCTTGTAAAGAGGTTTCCGTGACGTGCGTTTCTGCTTGGCATTACGCAGTCGAAGAAGTCAACACCACGTCTTACAGCTTCAAGAATGTTTACAGGTGTTCCAACGCCCATAAGATATCTTGGCTTGTTAACGGGCATGTGAGGCTGTACAACGTCAATGATGTTGTACATTTCCTCTGCAGTTTCACCAACGGCAAGTCCGCCGATAGCATAACCGTCAAGTCCTTCAAGTTCTGCTATTTCTTTCATGTGGTCTGCTCTTAAATCTTCGTAGGTACAGCCTTGATTTATGCCGAAAAGCATTTGCTTGGGATTTATTGCATTGGGGTCCTGATTGTTTTTCTTTACTTCGTCAATGCAGATTTTAAGCCATCTTGACGTTCTTGCACAGGAGTTTTTAGCATATGTGTACTCGGCAGGGTTTTCTACACATTCATCAAACGCCATCGCGATTGTTGAACCGAGATTTGCCTGTATCCTCATACTTTCCTTGGGACCCATGAATATCTTTTTACCGTCCATGTGGGAAGCGAAATGAACACCTTCTTCACTGATTTTACGAAGAACTGCAAGAGAGAACACCTGAAATCCGCCGCTGTCGGTAAGTATCGGACCGTCCCAGTTGAAGAATTTGTGAAGTCCTCCGAGGTCGCGGATTATACTGTCTCCGGGGCGTATGTGAAGATGATAAGTGTTGGAAAGCTCAACCTGACACTTAATCTGACGTAAATCGTCTGTAGAAACAGCGCCCTTGATTGCGGCAGATGTGCCGACATTCATAAACACAGGTGTTTCAATTACACCGTGCGGCGTTACAAATCGTCCTCTTCTTGCAAGACCTTCTTGCTTTAGCAGTGTAAACATTATATCAACCTTTCAGTATAGTCCTTTTTATTGTCTGTCAAACATTTTTTCAAGCTTGTCCTTGGAAAACTCTGATATTACAGGCCTGCCGTGCGGACAGTAAAGAACAGCATCCTTTGTGAATATTTCTTCTATTATCTGTTTGTTGTCATAATCCGTGTTTTTGTCTCCGCCTTTTATTGCGGCACGGCAAGCAGCAGTAAACAGTGCTCTGTCAAAAATTTCACCTGCAGACCGACTGTTGCCCTCGGAAAGCTTTCCTGCAAGATACGTAAACACGTCTTTTGCCTGAGCTTGGTGAATTGGAGTGGGAAGAGCGCGTATAATGAAAGTATTCATTCCGAACTCGTCAAACTCAAATCCAATTTTTGTAAAGTAGTCCTTGTTTTCGAGAGCTGCTTCTGCTTCCTTTGGAGTTACCGTTACATTGATAGGCTCAAGAAGAAACTGTGAGCAGTTGTCGTAATCTGGATTTTTGAGCTTTTCGTACAGTATACGCTCGTGTGCTGCATGTTTGTCTATTATGTAAAGACTGTTTTTGTACTGAGCGAGAATGTACGTGCTGAATATTTCGCCGACATATACAGGCTTTTGAAGCGTTGATGCCGGAACAATTTCCTCTTGCTGTACAGGCGGGAAAAAGCATTGTGTAACAGGCGGTCGAGTCGCTGTTTCTTCTTTGGGAATTTCCTTTTTAACTTCGTTTTGAACCGGTGTCGGAACATGGTGTATAGTAGGCTCCGGCTCGGTTATTTTTATGGGTGTTTTATCTGTAATTGACGTGGGTTTGTCAAAGGATTGCACCGGTTTGACAGATTCATCCTTGTATTCGGAAACAGCCTTTGTGTCGGTTTTGGTTGTAGGCTGACCGTCGTTTCCGTCGGGTATATAAAAAGCATTGGAATTGTCTTTTATAATTGTTTTAGGAACCGAAACACTGGGACTTGAGCTGATTGGAGCGTGCATTGGGGATACAGAAGCAGGTGGAAAATGATACTGCTCCTCTTGCTTATTTTCTTGAGGCTTTATTTCGTCTTTTTTGGTATTATCTGTTGCAATCGGTTCTTCCGAGATTTCAAATTCTTTGAATGTTGAACCGCTTGAAAGAGCGTTTTTTACTGCAAAATATACTGAGTCGAAAATCTTTCTTTCATCGGAAAATTTAATTTCAAGCTTTGCAGGATGAACGTTTACGTCAACCATACGCAAATCTATGTCACAGAACAGCACACATGCAGGAAATTTGCCGACAGGGCAAAAGCCTCTGAAGCCTTCTTCGGTTGCTGCAAGCATGGTTTTTGAGCGGATATATCTGTTGTTTACAAAAAAGTTTTGCATATTTCGGTTCGGTCGGCAAAACTCAGGTTTTCCGATAAATCCGTGTATACGAACACCTGAAAACGAATAATCTACAGGAAGCAGTTTTGAGGCAAACTCGCGGCCGAGAGAAGCGTATATTGCACTTTTCAGGTTTCCGTCGCCGGGAGATTGCATTTTTGTATTGTTGTCAGATATAAGAGTTACTGCAATTTCTGGTCGTGAAAGCGCAAATTTTTCACATATTGCACCTACAGACAGTGCTTCTGTTGAGTCTTTTTTTAAAAACTTTCTTCTTGCGGGAACATTTTCAAATATGTTTTCAACGGTTATGGTTGTGCCTTCGGGACAGCCTGCATCTTCAAGTATGGTTTGCTCGCCAAACTGACATTCAAATAGAGTTCCCGATACATCGCCTTTTTGCCTTGTAAGAATACGCATTGTAGAAACCGAGGAAATTGCCGCAAGTGCTTCGCCGCGAAAACCGAAGGTGCCTATGGATTCAAGATCACGGCCGTCTTTGATTTTACTTGTTGCATGACGCATAATAGCCTTTGGAACGTCATCTCGGCTCATGCCTTTTCCGTTGTCGGTTATGCGAATGAATGAGGTGCCGCCGTTTTTGATTTCTACAGTTACACTTGTAGCTCCTGCGTCTGCGCAGTTTTCAAGCATTTCTTTTATCGCAGATGACGGTCTTTCAACCACTTCGCCTGCAGCAATAAGATTGGCAGTCTGCTTGTCTAGTATGTTTATTATTCCCAAAATCGGCACCTCCTTTTAACCTATATATTTTAACAGAAAACAGTTTTTTTGTCAAGATGTGAAGATGCTTTTGCTTCAACAGATGTAGGCAATAACTCTTTGTTGCGGGATAATCACTTTTTATATAAACGTCATAAATACCTTTTTGTCCACCAATTGACAAGACTTTAATGATGTGATATATTATTAAATAAAATATCTACATTGGAGGTTAACATGTCACAAAAGAAAAAACTGCTATTTTCGAATCGCTGGGGATTCATACTTTCGGCGGTCGGTTCTGCTGTCGGTATGGCAAATGTATGGGGATTCCCTGCAAAAATGGGCGCAAACGGCGGCGGAGCGTTTCTTGTTGCATATCTCATTTTCGTTGCACTTTTCAGCGTTGTCGGACTGTCGGCTGAATTTGCTATAGGAAGACGTTCACGCACGGGCACTCTCGGTTCATACAGAAATGCTTGGGAATCAAGGAGCAGGAAGATTGGTAAAGCAGGAACTGCCGTGGGTTGGCTTCCGCTTGCAGGCTCAATGTGTATTGCAATAGGATATGCAGTAATTGTATCATATGTTTTAAAGGCATTCTGGAGTTCAATATCAGGGGAGCTTATGACTGTTGATACGGGCGAGTGGTTTGCAGGCTTTTCGGGAGCAGATTATTCTGTAATACCGTTTCACGTAATAACAGTAGTTGCTACCCTCGTTACGCTGCTTCTCGGTGCAAAAAGTATTGAAAAGACCAATAAAGTAATGATGCCGGTATTCTTTATTATATTTGTTGTTCTTGCTGTAAGAGTTGCATTTCTTCCCGGTGCTGCAGAAGGATATAAATTTATGTTTACTCCCGACTGGACAGTACTTAAGAACCCGATGACTTGGGTTTGGGCGATGGGACAGGCTTTCTTTTCGCTTTCTGTTACCGGCAGCGGGATGATTGTTTACGGTGCATATCTCGGTGAAGAAGAGGATGTAGTAAAAGTATCGGTTCGTACAGCGGTTTTCGATACAATAGCAGCACTTGTCGCTGCCCTTGTTATAATTCCCGCATGCTTTGCATATCAGCTTGATATCGGAGCAGGACCTTCACTCTTGTTTGTAACACTACCTAGAATACTTCAGGATATTCCGTTCGGACGGTTGTTTGCGGTGATTCTCTATGTTGCCATGATTTTTGCAGGCATCAGCTCGCTTCAGAATATGTTCGAGGCAGTAGGAGAATCTCTTGAGAAACGTTTTCCTAAGCTTTCGAGAAATATAGTGCTTTTATTTCTTTGCATCATTTGTCTTGGAATAGGCTTACATATGGAGCCTATTGCAAAATGGGGACCTTGGATGGATATTGTTTCAATATATATCATCCCCATCGGAGCAACCCTCGGAGCAGTTTCTTGGTTCTGGATCATGAAAAAAGAAGATTTGCTTAATGAAATCAACAAGAACGCATCAAAGCCTAAAGGAAATGTATGGTATTTTTCAGGAAAGTTTATTTATGTGCTGTGTGCAGTTGTTTTATGTGCGATAGCATTAATCAAGAAAATTGCGTTCTGAGTATAGACTAAACCAATATTGCCAAAAAGTCCGCTTTCGCGGACTTTTTGAATTTCAACTGTGTTTCAAATTTTTAACGTTTATCTATTGAAAAATAAGCTATTGTAGTGTATTATAATAACACGAAAGGTTGGTTGTTTTTATGTCAAATATTTTCTCACAGATGGAAAGAAATACGGTAAAATCCGATAATCAGTTAAAAGCTTCAAAATATGTTACTCTGGAAAATCCGGAAGGCAAGGGAATAAGAATTATGTTCGTTGGAAACTCCATTACTCTTCACGGAGTAAAAGAGGACATAGGCTGGTATGTCGAATGGGGAATGGCGGCTTCCTCAAAGGAAAACGATTATGTTCACAGACTTATATCTTCCGTAAATGAAGTATCGGATGATGCTGCTTTCTGCATCAGTCAGGTGGCTTTGTGGGAGACAAATTATAAAAACGGCAGTGAAACGCACTCGTTTTTTGAAGCGGAGAGAGAGTTCAAAGCAGACATAATCGTTATGCGCTTTATTGAAAACTGTAAAGCGAGCGAGTTTGACAAGGACGTTTATAAAAAAGAGCTTGATTCGCTGTTAAAATTTCTTGACGGCAAAGGTGATGCCAAGGTTATCTTCACTACCGGCTTCTGGAAGCATCCGGGTGATGAAATAACAGCGGAGTACGCAAAAGAAAACGGTTATCCGCTTGTGTATCTCGGTGACCTTGGTGAGAAGGACGAAATGAAAGCAATAGGCCTTTTCGAACATGCAGGTGTTGCAAACCATCCGGGCGACTTGGGTATGAAAATGATTGCCGAGAGGATATTTGAGGTGATTAAAAAGTTGGTTTGATATACAGATTTATTATGATTTACTGAATAAAATATCAAATCAAAATTTTGAGAGGCGGTTGTATGCATAAAAGTTTTAAAAAATCATTATGGCTTATTGTTTCAGTTATAATGAGTTGTATAGTTATGGCGGTAATTGAAACTATAATTGAACCTGCTTATTTTGTCAAATCTGTATTAAAGATTGTGTTCTTTTTATTCATACCGATTGTTTTTATAAAACTAAAAAAAGAAAGAGTGTTTACTGATTCTTTTGCATTAAATAAAAAAAGCATACTGATATTATCAGGACTTGGCGTAATCATTTATGTTGTAATTATGCTGGCATTCTTCTTGACAAAAGGGATTTTTGACTTTCCTTCGTTGGTAGAGTCGCTTTCGACAGACCAAAATGTTTCTAAAAACAGTTTTATTGGAGTTGCCTTATACATATCCTTTTGCAACTCACTTTTGGAAGAATTTTTGTTTCGATTTGTTGCATTTATAAAATTATCGGAATATACAACAAAAAAGGTGGCATATATTTTCAGCTCAAGTATGTTTGCTCTGTACCATATAGCAATGATTGGCGGTTCTTTCCCGATTCCGTTGCTATTGTTGGCATTGTTCGGCTTGGCTATTGGCGGAATGATATTTAATTTTGTAGATGATAAAAGTAGAAACATATATAATTCGTGGATTATCCATATGTTTGCAGACTTTGCAATTATGACAATATGGTACATTCATATCTGATGAATGAATCATCAAATAATATCACTCGCTTTATGCTCAATAATTAACTGAATCTAAACCTTATATTCTCATGACGGTCAAAGTATACCCCCTAAAAAGAAAGAAGTTACATTATGAAGAAAAAGACAGGTATTCTAATATTGTGGATATTTATAATAGTCATCGCTTTTTATGCGGGGACGAAGTTTGGTAACGTGTCTGTTGATAACGAACCGATACCCCAAACAGATGATATAATTTCTGTTTCGGATGATGCGACAACCGCAGGGCAAAAACAAAACGTAATTACACAACAAGAAGCCGAAAAGCTTTGTCTTGAGGTTTTGGGTGACACAGCACAAGAAAACGGCTTTCCCATTTCATACAGATGCATAGATACAGTTTCAATAGACGATAAAATGTATTATGTAATGCATATTGCGTGGCTTGTAAATAACAGTCATTGGTCTTATATCGGTAACTGTTTTGTTTCACTTGACGGCGATGAAATATACGATGGAATTTTTACACCGGCAAAATATGAGATAATGGGGCTGAGATGGAATAAATAGTTTTTGGTTTTAACTTTGTATGAGGGTATAAGGATTGTCGAAATTTGTTGAAAAGAGGTATAATATGAAAATTATAAAAAAGGTGTGGGGGATTATTCCCGGATTAGCAATATCAATTTTGATTGCAGTAGTGGCAAAAACAATTGAAAGCCGTCTACCAATACATATTGTGGGAGCATCGGTTATTGCACTATTTATAGGAATGATAATTAATCATTTTTGGAGGCCGGAT
>JAZQGP010000010.1:0-2116 GCA_045540015.1 Eubacteriales bacterium | reverse complement strand
GAAAACTCTGATTTTATCTATATGCTCAATCAGGCAGGCGGAGACCGTGAAATACTTGCAAAGCAGCTTGGAATTTCAGCAAATCAGCTTTCCTATGTAACACAGAGTAACGAGGGCGAGGGCCTCTTGTTCTATGGTAATGTTATTATTCCGTTTGTTGACCGTTTCCCGAAACATCTTGAGCTTTACCGATATATGACAACAAAACCGGAAGAAGTGGCAAACAATGAGTAAAGAGCTTACACATTTAAGTTTGTTTTCCGGGATTGGCGGTATTGATATTGCAGCAGAAGCGGCGGGATTTGAAACAGTCTGTCAATGTGAATGGGCGGACTTCCCGACATCAATTTTAGAAAAGCGGTGGCCGAACGTGCCCCGCTTTCGTGATATTACCACTCTTAACAAGGAGGTGTTCTATGAAAAAACAGGACGAAAAACAGTTACACTCATCAGCGGCGGATTTCCCTGTCAGCCATTCTCAACAGCCGGAGCACAGAAAGGTTTTACCGATATTCGTTACCTCTGGCCTGAAATGGCAAGAGTTATTTCCGAACTGCACCCCTCTTGGGTGCTTGGGGAGAATGTTGCCGGCTTTATCGGTATGGGGCTCGACAAAACGGTTTTTGACTTGGAACGCGAAGGATACGCTGTTCAAACATACGTATATCCAGCTTGTGGCGTCGGCGCGTGGCATGAGCGCGCAAGAACTTTTATCGTCGCGGTTGATGTTTCCCACGCCCCTTGCCTCCGACAATACCAACAACAAGAAAGATGCAATGCGGCTGGACGTGTTTCTGTCGGAAAACGGGATATTCAGAAAGAGAAATCCCAACGGGAAAATTTGGAGCCTTCCTCTGTCGGCAGCGGTATTTTACTTAACCCCGATAGCGTCGGACGGGCTGCGCTCGAATTTCAAACCGGAGATTTTAATGCAGGCTCGCAAGTCGGCAAATTTGGCGACACAGATAGTGCAACAGGAAATGCCGACGAGCGACAAATCAGCACTCAATCCCGATTGGGTGGAATGGTTAATGGGTTTCCCTTATGGCTGGACGGACATACATTGTGGCAACGAGAGCCTGAGGGCGTTCCCCGTGTAACAGAGAGAACGGACGGCAGAGCTCCGAGATTAAAAAGTCTTGGTAATGCGGTTTGTCCTCCGCAGGTGTACCCCATATTAAAATGTATTGCAGATATTGAGCTATGCGCTTGTAATGACAGATGTGTTTTTGATTTACAGCAGTAGCAGTAGTATTGTGGTAATGTGTGTAAACTCAAAGAGTTTTCCATATTTCCATAATAAAAAACGGCGTGGGATTTGTGTGTAAACTTGGCAGCAAGTTTTCCATAACTTCCACGCTTTTAATATATAAAATTGAGGTGAAAACTTTGCGAAACGAAGAATTATACAATAACAGCGGGTGTGTTGACAAAACAGCTTATGAAGCACTTAAAAACATTCGCCGTGAGGAACGCAGAGCCCTTATTAACCTTTTGAAGCTGACAGCAGAAAATCACGGTTACGAAATTACTAACCGTATTGAACTTCGGGAAATCAAGGAGGTTGACGTTTAATGAAAATCGACCACGGCGATTATGATGTGTATAACAATTCACGAATTATACACGGAACGAATATTGAAATAGACTACAGCGTTTATTATAAGCGTGATTGTGATATTTCCGACCTTATTCAAATGTCTGCAAAAGATGTTGAGAGGTTTCGCAACAAAAGTATAGCGAATGAAAATAAAGCATACGAAAAAGTGTTGCAGGCTCTTTCGGAATGGGAAAAGGAAGCACTTATTACCCAAAGGCATAACCGGGCGCTTAACTATCTTAATACACCTCCCATTGAGCACACAAGCAATAAATGGGTGGACGCAAAGTATGACTATAAAGAGCGCAGTAATATGGTTTACTTTATGCAGTATAGGATTTACAAAAGGCAAGCCAGACACGGTATGTTGAAATGGGACGTATCTTGGACTGTTCGTACACAGAGAGCACCGGGCCAAGCTGCGTTAGTTCTTGGAAATCAGGAGAAAACATATTCAAGTCAGGAAGCGGCTGAAAAGTATATCCAAAACAGAATTGCAGAATACGACCACTTATT
>JAZQGP010000009.1:0-4000 GCA_045540015.1 Eubacteriales bacterium | reverse complement strand
CCCTGCCGATAGGCACAACGTAACGCCACCGCGGCGAGCGGTAGCCTCAACTTCGGCGTATGGTTATATGTAGATGCTATGTGAAATTCAAGTTGTTCAGACTTCAATTTCACCCTTCAAAAGTTCTTGCTAAGCTTCTTTCAAGAAGCGTGCCTGCCGATAGGCACAACGTAACGCCTCCACGGCAGTGGGAAACCACAATTCAGCGCAAAACAGCCTCGGCGATAGCCGACAATGCAAACCGCCAAACACAAGCAAAAAGCTCATCCAATCGGTAATCGTTACAAAAAATTCATAAAAAATTATAACCGATAAAATAAAACCCCTTGACAAAACACTTGACAATGGTGTATAATACAGGTAATTTGTTAATGATATGCTTTAAAATGTGTAATTACGTTTTGAGCTTGGCAGAAAGAGAGGTGCATACCTGATGGTAAGAACATATCAGCCTAAGAAGAGACAGAGAAAGGTTGAACACGGTTTCAGAAAGCGCATGAAGACTGCAAACGGCAGAAAGGTACTCAAGAGAAGACGCGCTAAGGGCAGAGCAAGACTCACTTATTAATCTGAAGTCAAAAAGCTGTAAAGGGCAAATCTCATATCTGTTGCGCCGAATGGTAAAGATGTGTGAGTTTGCCCTTTTGATTATTATTTGACACTTGAGAGAGTAAGTATGAACAGAAAATTGTATCCGCTGTGCGAGAACCATATGTTTTTAAAAGCATACAGAAAAGGCAAAAGCGGAGGAAATAAATATACGGCAGTGTATGTCCTGAAGAATTACCGTAAAAATCCTGACGGAAGTCTTTGCCGCACAAAGCTCGGAATTGCGGTTAACGCAAAGCTCGGCAAGGCGGTAAAACGAAGCAGGGTTAAAAGAATAATACGCGAGGGCTACAGAGAAAATCTTCCGTTTATTAAGGACGGACTGATTATAGTTGTTGCCGCAAGGGGTGCTGCTTTCGGAAAGAAAGTAAAGAGCACCGAGGTGTCAAAGGCTATGTACGCAACTCTTAAAGGACTCGGGGTAATAAGAGAGCAATGAAAAGAGTTTGTATTTTTCTCATAAAACTCTATCAGAAAGTTTTTTCACCCATGAAGCGCCGCAGCACGTGCAGGTTTTATCCGACCTGCTCTCATTATGCAATAGAAGCCTTTGAAACACACGGCTTTTTTGTGGGGATGGGACTTTCCGCATGGAGACTTCTGCGGTGTAACCCGTTTTGCCGTGGCGGGATTGACATGGTGCCCGAGAAAATAGTATTTAAAGGAAAAAAATAAATCTACAGTTTGGAGAATGAGTAATGGATATTCCGGTTTTATCACCGATTTTCGGCTGGTTAATTAAGAACCTGTATAATATTTTCGGTCAGAACTATCTTCTGACTTTGTTCCTGTTTGCAGTTGTAATCAAGCTTCTGCTTTTGCCTTTCGGTATCAAGCAGCAAAAGAATTCAATAAAGCAGGCGAAAATGCGTCCCAAGGAAATGGCAATCCGCAAAAAGTACGCAGGTCGAAATGACAGAGCAACACAGACCAAGATGCAGGAAGAAATAATGAAGATGTATCAGGAGGAAAACTTCAGCCCGATGTCAGGCTGTCTTCCCATGCTCATTCAGCTTCCCGTGCTGTTTGCACTCTACGGCGTTATCATAAAGCCTTTGACATACATTTCTTCGCTCGGCAAAGACCTTTCCGCAAAGCTCATTGAAGCATACGGTGTAGTTGCCGACAAGGTGGTAAACAACTACAGCCAGATTGAGCTCATTCAAAAACTCTCCGAAAACAAGGACGGCTTTGCAGAAAAGCTCGGTGAGAAGTTTACGTCTCTTACAAGCGGAATGGAAGTAGCTCCCTGGGCTGAAATTCAGACAGAGCTTATGAACCTTCACGACAGCTTTACCGTATTCGGCATTGACATGACCGTAACACCCACGGTAAACTTCAGCAAGGAAAACATCCCTTATCTTCTTATACCCGTTCTCACATTTGTGTTTGCTTTCTTCAGCACAAAGATTATAAGAAAGTTTACCTACCAGCCTACAGTGGGCGCAAATCCCGACCAGACAAGAAGCCTTGCGATGATGGACTGGATGATGCCGCTTATGTCGGTTTGGATTTCCTTCTCGGTATCCTCCGCAATCGCGGTTTACTGGATGTTCCAGAACGTACTCGGTGCTGTTCAGCAGATTGCTCTTTGCAAATGCTATCCCGTTCCCGTTATAACCGAGGAGCAGATGAGAGAAGCAGAGCTTCAGCTTAAGAAGAACAACGAAAAGAAGAAGAAAGAAATAAAGGCTCTCGACTACGAAATAGACGATTACGACAAGACTACACCCGAGGAAAAAGAAGCACGCATTTCGGGCAAAAAGAGCGACAAGGACAGAATAGCGTCTGCCAAAGGCACTCTCAGCCCCAAAATCAAGGCTCGTCTTAAAGAAACAGGCAAAACCCTTAAGGCAAGGAGAAAAATATAAGTATTTGCGGACATTCTATGTGTTTTGCTAAGTCCGCGGAAGGAGTAAGAAATGGAAGTAACAGTAAGCGCAAAGACAGTTGAAGAAGCTGTCGAAATGGGCGCAAAGCAGATGGGTAAAACCAAGAGCGAAGTCACCTATGAAATAGTAGAGGAAGCGAAGAAAGGCTTTCTGGGAATGTTCTCAAGCGAAGCTACGGTAAAGGTTATCGCAAAGGAAACCGTTCAGGACAAGGTTCTTGATTTCCTCAACGACCTTATCGGCGACATGGGCGCACAGGCGGTTGCAAAGGTTGTAAGTATCGAAGAAAACCTCGCAGAAAACGGCACCGTTGAAAAGGACATCTACATTGACATTGAGGGACGCGGTCTCGGTATGCTTATCGGCCGTCACGGAGACGTGCTTGATTCTCTCCAGTATCTGTGCAACATCGTTGTAGGACGTTTCCCGAAGAATCCCGACAGACGCGAGTATGTACGCGTTGTGCTTGACATTGAGAACTACAGAGCAAAGAGAGCAGACACCTTAAAGGCACTTGCAAGACGTGTTGCCGATAAGGTAATGACTTCCGGCAGAAACTACACTCTTGAGCCGATGTCCTCGTACGAAAGAAGAATCATTCACTCCGAGCTTCAGAACGTAAACGGTGTTCACACCTTCTCGGTTGGCGCTGACAGCGACAGACGCGTTGTTGTTGCTTACGGTGAGGAAAGCACCGAAGATGCTGAATAATTAAAAAATCGGGTTCGCCGAGTGTCTCAAAAGGACACTCGGCTTTTTTTCACACTTTTTGAAAAAAGCTTAGCACTTACTTTTTTGAAAAAAAGTAAGCAAAAAACTTTTCCTTTGTGAAATTGAAGTCTAAACAACTTCAATTTCACGGAACTTTCTTGACGATTAAAGCTTAGCAAAAACTTTTCATTGGTGACATCGAAGTCTGAACAACTTCGATGTCACGTTGCTTTCTTGACAGCAAAAAACAAATTTATGATTTTCCACTGCCGTGGGGGCGTTACCCTTTCTGTTTGCCCAGAAAGGTAACCGAAAGATGCCCACAAGAGAACCTACGGTTTCCTTATGCAACCCTCCCTCAGCTCGCGGACTCTTACGTTCTCGAAAGCTTTAACCCGAGGAGATTGACGTTCACCAATAAGGCTTCAACGTGCTTCGCTACGCGAGCTCTTTCTCAAGTGCCATTATTGTTTGTTAGAGAATTTTTTCTCTTCTTTTAAGCATCAGCACATTTAAAATTTCTTATGTGTTCTGCAAAAATACTAACCGAGAAATGTTTGTGTTCTAACAGGACAATCGAGCACCACAAGGTGCGAGCGACAGTAGACAGCCTGCTGGAGATGCAAAGCATCAGCGACAAGCTGAAACAGTCTTCGGGATATTGCCGTAAGCTATAGAAGCCGGCTTTCACGTGGATTGTAATAAGGGTTTAAATATTCTTTTGTGTTTGTCGTACTGACAAGGCGTCGGCATAAGGGAGTGATAACTAAGAGAACCGTAGGTGCTCT
>JAZQGP010000008.1:0-46868 GCA_045540015.1 Eubacteriales bacterium | reverse complement strand
AGTGATCTTCAAAAGGTATTCCGTTCTTTTCAAGCTCTCGTCTTGCAGGGGGATATATAGGATTTCCTACACCGCAAATTATTTCTTCAGAACTTGTGGCGCTGGATTTGATTAAATATTTATCTGAAAGATGTACTTTGTTTACAATATCTTTCATAATAAATTCTGCCGAAGGGCTTCTGCATATGTTTCCGTGGCAGACAAACATAATTCTTATCATTTCTACGTTTCCTCATATAAAATATTGTTTATTTATTGTATCATAACAGTAGTAATAAGTCAATAAAACATAATATAAGATAAATTGTTAAATATAAAAAAATCCGTTGACAAAATTCTTTAAATGTGTTATTATTATAAAAAATCTTTAAGAACGGTACAGAGAGATCGGCAAGATTTAGAAATACATTCGGGAAGGTACAGCATATCTGTATCCGTCTTTTTGTGTGCTTCGCCTTGCCGGCTTCGGTGAGGCTTTTGTTTTTAAAAGCACGGTTTTGTTAAAGAGAAAGGGCGGTAAAGAATGTCTGACATGACAAGAGCTAATATAATTGAAGTCAAGTCAATACCCGAGTTTTCTTTGTTTGCCGCAAAGCTTTTGTCGAAAGATGCGGTTTTAAATCAGTTTGATAAGGATAACTATTCTGTTTTTCCCGGTTTTTGCGATGTGCATGTGCATTTTCGTGAGCCGGGTTTTTCTTATAAAGAGACGATAAAAACAGGCTCTGCCTGTGCTGCAAAGGGCGGATATACGGCAGTTTGCACAATGCCGAATTTAAATCCTGTTCCTGACAGCGTGGAAAACTTAAAGCAGCAGCTTGACATAATAGAAAAAGATGCGTGCATTTCGGTTTATCCCTACGGCTCAATTACAGTAGGGCAAAAGGGTGAAAAGCTTTCGGATATGCCCGGAATGTGCGAAAATGTAATTGCATTTTCCGATGACGGTAGAGGCGTGCAGAGCGATGACATGATGCGTGAGGCGATGCTCAGAGCAAAAGAGCTTGGCAAGATGATTGTAGCACACTGTGAGGTAAATTCGCTTCTTTTCGGCGGTTATATCCACGACGGCGCATATGCAAAAGCACACGGACATAAAGGCATATGCAGCCAGAGCGAATATAAGCAGATTGAACGCGATATAAAGCTTGCCTCCGATACAGGCTGCGCGTATCATGTGTGCCACATCTCGGCAAAGGAAAGCGTTGAACTTATAAGAGATGCGAAAAAGAGCGGCGTAAATATAACCTGCGAAACAGCACCTCACTATCTTGTGCTGGATGAAAATAACCTTCTTGACGAGGGAAGATTCCGCATGAATCCGCCGCTGAGAGCAAAAGAAGATAAAGAAGCACTCATTGAAGGTATATGCGACGGAACAATTGATATGATAGCAACTGACCACGCACCGCACAGTGCCGAGGAAAAGTCCAAAGGACTTTCAGGCAGTGCTTTCGGAATTGTCGGGCTTGAAACGGCTTTTGCTGTTATGAATACTCATTTTGTTAAAACAGGGATTTTAACCATGGACAAGCTCATAGAGCTTATGGCAACAAATCCGAGAGAGCGTTTCAATATACCATGGAACGGTGATGTGACGGTATGGGAGCTTGATAAAGAGTTTACCGTGAACCCGAAAGAATTTGTTTCAATGGGAAAAGCTACTCCGTTTGATGGGATGAGACTTTTCGGCGAGTGCGCTGCGACTGTATGCGACGGGAAACTCGTCTATACAAGATAAACATTTGTTAATTAAACGAAAGGTGGATATAAAAAACATGGCAAAGAGAACGGACATTAAAAAGATACTCATAATCGGCTCAGGTCCTATCGTAATAGGTCAGGCGGCTGAATTTGACTATGCGGGAACACAGGCATGCCTTGCTCTTAAAGAAGAAGGGTACGAGGTTGTGCTTTGTAACTCAAACCCTGCAACTATTATGACTGATACAACAATTGCGGATAAGGTTTATATGGAACCTTTGACACTCGAATATGTAGCAAAAATTCTCCGCTATGAGAGACCTGATGCAATTGTTCCCGGTATCGGCGGTCAGACAGGTCTCAACCTTGCCATGCAGCTTGAAAAGAAGGGAATACTTAAAGAGTGCGGAACCGAGCTTCTCGGTACAAGCAGCGAGAGTATAGAAAGGGCAGAGGACAGAGAGCTTTTCAAGGAGCTTTGTCAGTCTATCGGCGAGCCGACAATTCCTTCTGAAATCACATATAACCTTGAAGAAGCAAAAGAAGCGGCAAAGAGAATAGGCTATCCCGTTGTACTTCGTCCTGCATTTACTCTCGGCGGTACAGGTGGCGGATTTGCCTATAATGAAGAAGAACTTATAGAGGTAGGTCTTAATGCGTTTAAACTCTCTCCCGTTCACCAGGTACTTATCGAAAAGAGCGTTAAGGGCTATAAGGAAATTGAGTTTGAAGTTATGCGTGATTCAAACGACCATGCAATAACAATCTGCGGTATGGAAAACATTGACCCTGTCGGCGTTCATACAGGTGACTCCCTTGTTGTAGCTCCCATTCTCACACTCAATGACCATGACCTTAAGATGCTCAACGACAGTGCAATAAAGATTATCCGTGAGCTTAAAATCGAGGGTGGCTGTAACGTACAGTTTGCACTTAACCCTGAGTCGAGTGAATATTATCTTATCGAAGTAAATCCGAGAGTTTCCCGTTCTTCAGCTCTTGCATCTAAGGCAAGCGGATACCCGATTGCAAGAGTTACTGCAAAAATTGCCGTAGGTATGGCACTTGAGGATATTGAAATTGCAAATACTACAGCAGCCTTTGAACCAAGACTTGACTATATTGTTGCAAAATTGCCGAGATTTCCGTTTGATAAGTTTGCAACAGCACCCAACACACTCGGAACACAGATGAAGGCAACGGGTGAGGTTATGGGTATAGGCTCAACGCTTGAGGAGTGCCTTCTCAAATCCGTGCGTTCTCTTGAAATAGGAGCATGTCATTTCCACCTTGCAAAATTTGACGGATTTACAACAGAACAGCTTTATGACTATATCAAAGAGTTTAAGGACGATAACATTTTTGCGGTGTCCGAGCTTATAAGACGCGGCGAAACCGTAGAAAAACTTCATGATGCTACAAAGATAACTGCATACTTCCTTGAATCTATAAAGAAGATTATAGACATGGAAAAGGTTATAAAGGAAAATAAAGACCTTGAAACACTCAAAAATGCTAAGAAAATGGGCTTTAGCGATAAGTTTATTGCAAAGCTTTGGGATGTTGACGAAATAGAAGTATTCAACATGAGAAAAGCAAATTCTCTGTTCCCTGTATACCGCATGGTTGATACCTGCCATACAAACGCATATATTCCTTACTTCTATTCTTCGTACGAGGGCGAAAACGCATCAAAGCTCACAAATAAAGAAAAAATCGTTGTTCTCGGTGCTGGACCTATCCGTATCGGTCAGGGCGTTGAATTTGACTATTCAACGGTTCATGCCGTAACAACCATTAAAAATTCGGGATATGAAGCAATTATCATAAACAATAACCCCGAAACAGTTTCAACTGACTATACAACGGCAGACAAGCTCTATTTTGAGCCGCTTACTCCCGAAGATGTTATGAACATCATTGAGTTTGAAAAGCCCATAGGCGTTATCGCATCCCTCGGCGGACAGACTGCAATTAACCTTGCAGAACCGCTTATGAAGCGCGGCGTTAAGATAATCGGTACAGACTGCGAAGCTATCGAAAGAGCAGAAAACAGAGACAGCTTCGAAAAGATACTTGAAGAATTAAATATTCCTCAGCCTCAAGGTAAGGCAGTAACTAAGATTGAAGACGGTATTAAAGCGGCAAGTGAAATCGGCTATCCTGTGCTTGTACGTCCGAGCTTTGTTCTTGGCGGAACAGCTATGCAGATAGTTGCAAATGAAGAACAGCTTCGCCAGTATTTAAAGACCGCAGTTGAAATAGACGAGGATAAACCCGTACTTGTAGATAAGTACATTCAGGGTAAGGAAGTTGAAGTTGATGCTATTTGCGACGGCAGAGATGTATTTGTTCCGGGTATTATGGAGCTTGTTGAAAGAACGGGTATTCATAGCGGCGACTCAATAAGCGTTTATCCTACATTTAGTATTTCTGATAAGGTTAAGGGAATTATTCTCCAGTATGCAAAGAAGCTCGGTCTCGGCATTGGCATCGTCGGTCTTTATAACATTCAGTTTATTGTTGATGACAATGACAACGTATTTATAATTGAAGTAAATCCCCGTTCTTCAAGAACAGTTCCTTTTCTTTCAAAGGCAACAGGCTACAGCCTTGCTGATATTGCAACCGAGGTAATAATGGGCAAGAGCCTTAAAGAACAGGGAATATTCGATATTTACCCCGAAGAAAAGAAGAGAAGATATGTAAAGGTTCCCGTATTCTCCTTTAACAAGATCCGCGGACTTGATGCATACCTCTCTCCCGAAATGAAATCAACAGGTGAAGCAATAGGATACGACGATAAGCTTAACCGCGCACTTTACAAAGCACTTCAGGCATCAGGAATGCACCTGCAGAACTACGGTACTGTATTTGCAACAATTGCCGATAAGGATAAACCCGAAGCACTCCCGCTTATAAGACGTTTCTATAACCTTGGATTTAATATTCAGGCAACAAGCGGAACTGCGAACTTCTTAAAGGAAAACGGCATAAGAACCCACGTGCTCTCTAAAATCAGCGACGGAAGCGAAGAAGTTCCGGAAGCAATCCGTCAGGGACATATAGCTTACGTTATAAACACCCGCGATATTGGAGCTGTAGGTCAGGAAAGCGATGGATACCAGATAAGACGCTGTGCTACGGATAATAACGTAACAATGTTTACATCTCTTGACACAGTACGCGTTCTTCTTGACGTACTTGAAGAAATGACACTTACCATTTCCACAATTGATGCGTAAAGCTCTATAAGTGAAAGGAAAAAGATAAATGAAACAGTCTTTGTTCCGTATAACGGAAAACGTGCATCTGACAGATAACGTTATGAAAATGACGCTGTCGGGTGATACCTCGAATATAACAGCACCCGGTCAGTTTATCAACATTCAGCTTGACGGACTGTATCTCAGAAGACCTATTTCTGTTTGCGATTGCGAAAACGGAGTTGTAACAATCATCTATAAGGTTGTAGGCAAGGGAACTGAAAAAATGATGGAAATGACAGAGGGGACTTTGGATGTTCTGACAGGTCTCGGAAACGGATATGATACTTCACTCTCTGGTGATAGTCCCGTTCTTCTTGGTGGCGGTGTCGGAGTTCCTCCGCTGTATATGCTTGCAAAAAAGCTCCTTTCGGAGGGCAAAAAGGTAAGCGTTGTACTCGGGTTTAATACAAAAGACGAAATATTCTATGAAGATGAGTTCAAAAAGCTCGGTTGTGATGTAGCTGTTACAACAGTTGACGGCTCATACGGCATAAAGGGCTTTGTAACCGATGCACTGTCAAATATTGATTATACATACTTCTATACGTGCGGACCCGAACCCATGCTCAAAGCTATTTATAAAGCTTCAAAAACAAGCGGACAACTTAGCTTTGAAGAAAGAATGGGCTGCGGTTTTGGCGCTTGCATGGGCTGCTCGTGTAAGACTGTTACAGGTTACAAGAGAATATGTAAAGACGGACCTGTGCTTACAAAGGAGGAAATATTATGGGAAAACTAAGTGTCAATCTTTGCGGAATTGATTTGTCAAACCCCATAATTCCCGCAAGCGGAACTTTTGGTTACGGCTATGAATTTGCAGAGCTTTACGATATAAACTGCCTTGGCACATTTTCCTTTAAGGGAACAACCAAGGAAGCACGCTTTGGAAACCCGACTCCTCGTATTGCGGAATGTACTGCAGGCATGATAAATGCAGTGGGACTTCAGAATCCCGGTGTTGAAAAGGTTATAAGTGAAGAACTTCCAAAGCTCGCAAAATGCTTTTCAAAGCCTGTTATGGCAAACGTCAGCGGCTTTAGTGTTGAGGACTACGCTTATACCTGCGAAAAGCTCGATAAATGCGAGCAGGTGGGCTGGCTTGAAGTGAATGTAAGCTGTCCTAATGTGCATGGTGGTGGAATGAGCTTCGGTACAAACCCCGAGAGTGCGGCAGAGGTTACAAAAGCCGTTAAAAAAGTTACAACAAAGCCTGTAATTATAAAGCTTTCGCCGAATGTAACGGATATTGTTTCAATTGCAAAGGCGTGTGAAGAAGCGGGTGCAGACGGCGTCAGCCTTATAAACACACTTCTCGGCATGAGAATTGACCTTAAAACAAGAAAGCCCATAATTGCAAATAAAATGGGAGGATTTTCGGGAAGTGCGATTTTCCCTGTGGCTGTCAGAATGGTTTATCAGGTTGCAAGCGCTGTTAAAATACCTGTTGTGGGTATGGGTGGCGTTACGACGGCAGAGGACGTTATTGAAATGATGCTTGCTGGTGCAACTGCGGTTCAGGTGGGTGCTGCAAACCTTGTTAATCCCTATGCCTGTCACGACATAATCGAGGATTTACCCCGCGTTATGGAAAAATATAAAATAGATAATTTAAATGATATTATAGGAGGAGCAAGATAATGGGAAAGGACGTAATTATTGCCTGTGATTTTTCGGGCGCAGATAAGGTTTTTGAATTTCTTGATAAGTTTACAGGCAGAAAGCCGTTTGTGAAAATCGGAATGGAGCTTTTCTATGCAGAAGGACCTTCGATTGTAAAGGAAATCAAAAAGAGAGGTCATAAGATTTTCCTTGATTTGAAGCTTCACGATATTCCGAATACCGTTAAAAAGTCTATGTCTGTTCTTTCGGGACTTGACGTTGACCTTTGTAATCTTCACGCATCGGGTACTGTTCGCATGATGGAGGCAGCTCTTGAAGGACTTACGCGTCCCGACGGCACTCGTCCTCTACTTATAGCTGTTACACAGCTTACTTCAACCGACCAGGAGAGCATGGAAAACGACCTTCTTATCCATGAGCCTATAGACAAGGTTGTAATGCACTATGCAGCAAACGCAAAGAAAGCAGGACTTGACGGTGTTGTCTGTTCACCTCTTGAAGCAGGAAAGGTACATGAAGTTTGCGGAAAAGACTTTTTAACAGTAACTCCCGGTGTTCGTTTTGCAGACGGCGATATCGGTGACCAGAAGAGAGTAATGACACCCGCAGAAGCAAAGAAAATCGGCTCGGATTACATAGTTGTAGGAAGACCCATTACTGCAGCAGAAGATCCGGTTGCGGCATATGAGCGCTGCATAAGAGAATTTGTAGACTAATTATACAAAGGAGAAGTATCATGGAAAGCTATAAGAGAGAATTTATACAATTTCTTGAAGGCGCAGGCGTACTGAAATTCGGAGATTTCACAGCAAAGAGCGGAAGAAAAATCCCGTATTTTATAAACGCGGGCGATATTAAGACGGGCCAGCAGATTTGTAAGCTCGGTGAGTTTTATGCTAAAGCTTATTTTGAAAAGGTAGGCAACAAAAAGACAGTTCTCTACGGACCTGCTTATAAGGGTATTCCGATAGCCGTTTCCGTTGCAGTTGCTCTTGCAAAGAACGGACTTGACGTACCTTTCTTCTTTAACCGCAAGGAAGAAAAGGATCATGGAGAGGGCGGCGTTTTTGTAGGCTATAAGCCAAAAGCCGGCGAAGAAATCGTTATTGTTGAAGACGTTATCACTGCAGGAACTGCAATAAGAGAAAGCATGTCTATTCTTTCAAGCCTTGAAGGAACAAAGGTTGCGGCAACATTTGTAATGGTAGACCGCAAGGAAAAGGGACAAACCGAAAAGAGCGCAATGGCAGAAGTCGGAGAAGAGTTTGGCTTCCCGGTATACTCTGTTGTAGATGTATACGATATTATCGAATATCTTGAGGAAGACGAAAAGAACAGAGAAAACGTTGAAAGAATCAAGAAATATCTTGAAGTAAACGGCGCAAAGGCGTAATTTATAATAATTCCTTATATTTATGAAAGGAAGCATATTTTATGACAAGTCTTATAGACATACTTGATTTTTCCGTACAAGAGCTTGACGAGCTTATAAAGGTTGCTGTTGATATTATTGACAATCCCGAAAAGTACAGCGAGAAGTGTAAAGGTAAAAAGCTTGCAACACTGTTTTTCGAGCCGTCAACAAGAACGCGCCTTAGCTTTGAGGCGGCAATGCTTGAGCTTGGCGGAAGCGTTCTCGGTTTTTCCGAGGCAAACAGCTCTTCTGCGGCAAAGGGTGAAAGCGTTGCGGATACGGCTAAAGTTATCAGCTGCTATGCCGATATTATCGCTATGCGTCATCCCAAAGAGGGCGCACCGTTTGTGGCGGCACAGAATGCGACAATCCCTGTGATTAACGCAGGCGACGGCGGACATAACCATCCGACACAAACCCTTGCTGACCTCCTTACAATTTACCGCGAAAAGGGCGGCTTTGACAATCTGACAGTTGGTTTTTGCGGTGACCTTAAATTCGGCAGAACCGTTCATTCGCTTGTAAGCGCACTTTCAAGATATAAGAACATTAAGTTTGTGTTTGTGTCGCCTGAGGAATTGAAGCTGCCAAGCTATATAAAGAAAGATGTTCTTGCAAAGAAAGGCATTGAGTATAAGCAGACTACAAGCCTTGAAGAAGCAATGCCTGAGCTTGACATTCTCTATATGACAAGAGTGCAGAAGGAACGTTTCTTTAACGAGGAGGACTACCTTCGTCTTAAGGACAGCTATATATTAGAGCCCAAAAAGCTTAAAAACGCAAAGAGCGATTTGTGTATCATGCATCCGTTGCCGAGAGTTAATGAGATAAGCGTTGCTATTGATAATGACCCGAGAGCATGCTACTTTAAGCAGGTGCTTTACGGAAAGTATATGAGAATGGCGCTTATTCTGAAACTGCTTGAAATTAAGTAGTTCTCGTTTTGAAAGGAAGGTTTCGTTTATGAATATAGATTCCATAACAAACGGCATTGTAATTGACCATATAACAGCAGGCCGCGGAATGAAAATTTATGAGCTTTTAGGACTTGACAGCGTTGACTGCTCGGTTGCAATCATAAAAAACGTAGCAAGCAAGAAAATGGGCAAAAAGGACATAATAAAGGTTGACTCGGATATCGACGTAAACTTTGACGCTATCGGATATATCGACCCCGGAATTACGGTAAATATTATCCGTGACGGAAAGCTTGTTGAAAAGCGGGCAATAGTTCTTCCCGAGATACTTACCAATGTTATAAAGTGTAAGAATCCGAGATGTATTACTTCCGTCGAGCAGGAGCTTGACCATGTGTTTAAGCTTACAGACAGAGAAAAAGGCGTGTACCGCTGCCTGTACTGCGAAACAAAGGCGAACGGTTAAACAGAATAAAGAGAGGGCTGTAGCAAAATCATTTTGTTATAGCCTTGTTTTTTGACACAAAAGGTGTATAATATACATGTATTTGTTTGAATGTCCGGAGGAATAAATGGGAAAAGCATTAAAAATTGAAACGACTTCTATGTCATTACATATTATGGCAATGCTGTTTATGCTGTGTGACCACCTTTGGGGCACAATAGTTCCGGGTAACGATTGGTTGACATGTATAGGACGAATTTCTTTTCCGATTTTTGCATTTATGATAGTGGAAGGATATTTCCATACCAAAAATCTGAAAAAATATGTGTGCAGATTGCTGTTGTTTGCCATTGTGTCCGAAATACCTTTTAATCTTGCCATGGGCAGTAGCGTGTTATTTCCTGTGCATCAAAATGTATTGTGGAGCTTTTTGATTTCCATCGGTTTAATTCATTTGAATGAAAAAGCTAAAAGGACAAGGAAAATTTTAATACAAACAGCGGTCGGATTTGTAACAGTTATACTGGGCTATTTAGTAGGCATAATTACAATGGTAGACTTTTATCATGCAGGTATATTGACTGTCCTTGTGTTCTATTTCTTCAGGCAAAAGAAATGGTACAGTTACATAGGTCAATTACTTTGCTTGTGGTATATCAACGTCGAGATGTTGGGCGGTTTTGCATATGAGCTTCATTTTGGCGGCGAAACGTATTTCTTTTCACGTCAAGGACTTGCTCTTTTGGCACTGGTGCCAATATGGTTGTATCGGGGTAAACAGGGTTATCACAGCAAAACTCTTCAATATGCTTGCTATGCTTTTTATCCTGTTCATTTACTGATTTTGGGACTTATAAAATTACTGTAAATCAATATGCAGAATTAAAGTAGTGTTGAAAAACTTGGTTTCAATAGAGGTGGTTAATTTGAAAAAACATAAAATCATATTGTACTGTCTGCCGATTGCATTGTTTGTGGCGGTGATAATTTTTATATTGTGGGACGAGAGAATTCTTTTTGTAGACCGTGCCGAGACAGTTTGCCTCGAGTATGTTAATTGGAATGGGAAGGAATATTCGACTATAGGCGGAGAGTATACCGAAGGAAGAACAATTGCCAGGGATAAAAACGACTGGCATTGGAAAATAAATATGGTTGAAGAAGACCCATCTCATACATTTATTGTTGCACGTGGTTTTTTGAACCAGGCTCTGTTAGTTTCTGATGATTACATTGTTCCAGAATCGGGCAAATTGACTACAGTTTGCTGGGATATGACATATATTACAGATGAATTATTTTTGGATGCAATGACAAAAATTGAAGCAAAGAAAACCACTACATTCACATATGAAACAGAGGATATTTACCAACTTAAGGATAATCAACACATGAGACGTTTGTATTTTGCCTATGAAAATTGTCCTGTTACAACAAACTTCAAAGGATATATGGGAAAGGTCAACGGTAAATGGGTTATAACAACATATATTTCGAATGATACAAGGAACGAAGACGGCTCGTGGAAAATGTATCCTGTAAGTTGTTACGAGATAGAAGAGGAATATTGGGATATTCTTTCAAAGTATTTCAGTTAAACATTATCTGTTTTTATCAATTGACCATTTTTCATAGATAAGAGCTTTGAATTGGTTGACTTTTACCCAACCTTATGCTACAATATAAAATGGTTTTCGATAAGTATTAAAAGGAGGCAGGAAACATGGTTTGTTATTACAGTGACAGCAAAATAAATGCACAGCCGTGTGTTCTTGCACTCGGCAATTTTGACGGCGTTCATAAAGGACATAAGCAAATACTTGAAAGTGCATATGAATATGCAAAGGAAAAGAGTTTAAAATTCGGAGTTTTCACCTTTGATGTTCACCCTCGTATTTGTGCAAACGACAGAGGCTTTCGTCTGCTTCTGCCGACAGAGGAAAAAATAAAACAGTTTGAAGCAAGCGGTGCCGACTTTGTATTTTTTGAAGATTTCTCAAAGGTAAAAGACTTTGAAAAGCAGGAGTTTGTTTTGTATATTACAGAAAAACTCGGTGCCGAGGCTGTGTTTTGCGGTGAAAATTTCAAATATGCAAAAGGCGCTTCGGGCGACAGCAAAACACTTGCAGAGGACATGGCAAAGCTTTCAAAAAAGGTGTTTAGCCTTCCACTTTTACACGAGGACGGACAGCGTGTTTCATCAAGCAGAATACGCTCGCTTGTTGAAGAGGGAAATGTTGAAAAAGCAAACGTCCTTCTCGGTCATAAATTCTGTATTGCGGGCAATGTGCTTCACGGAAACAGCATAGGGCATACAATCGGCTTTCCGACTGTAAACATAAAGCTTTCTGACACTCTTGTACATCCGCTGTACGGGGTGTATGCATCCGAGATTTTTGTAGATGGAAAAGCATACCATGGAGTTACAAATGTAGGCATAAAGCCTACCGTTTCAGATGACAAAGAAAATGTGCTTGCCGAAACTAACATTTTTAATTTTGACGGTGATATTTACGGCAAATATATAAAGGTGTGCCTGTGTAAGCTGTTAAGATCGGAGAAACGCTTTTCAGGGCTTGACGAGCTGAAAAAAGCAATAGATAACGATGTTGAAAACACAAAAAAATACTTCGGAGAAACAGATATATGAAAAGAAAATTGTTGTGTGCATTTGCCTGCATTTTGTGCATCGTGCAGGGAATAAGCGTTTTGGCATATGAGGCGGCTGATATAAAGGATTCTGTTTATTTTGACGGTAAGACGCTATCAGAGTATGCAGGTATGGGAAAGGAGCTTTCTCTTTACTCTAAAAACGCATACGTAATAAATCTTGATACGGGCTGTGTTATTTACGAAAAGAATGGCTCGGACACGGCATATCCCGCATCTGCCGTAAAGCTTATGACGGCAATTGTTGCATATGAGGCGATTGATGACCTTGATGCGAGCGTAATTGTATCGGACGATGTTGTAAAAAAAGCATCGGGCTCAAACATGGCGCTTAAAGAGAATGAGGTGATTACGGCACGCGATTTGCTGTATGGACTTCTTGTCACGGGTGCAAATGACGCTGCACTTGCTCTTGCGGAATATACATATAATACGGTTGAAGCTTTCTGCGAGGCAATGAATGAAAAGGCAAGGGAAATAGGTGCGGAGAATACGCATTTTGACAATGTCACGGGCTTCCACTCCGATGAAACCGTTACGACTGCTCATGATATGGCTCTTATTGCAAAGTATTTTTACTATATAGACGAGCTTTTCGGAATGAGCAACACCACACGTCATACCGTTGAAAAGACAAATAAAACAGATGTAACAAGAACACTTCTCAACCGAAATCTTCTCATTTCGCGTGTTCGCTCACAGGATTATTACTATCAGGGCGCAGGCGGAATGAGCCTTGGAAGCACTCCTGAGGGCGGAGTCTGTGCCGTTTCAACGGTTACCGACAAACAGACAAATCTCACATACCTGTGCGTTGTGCTCGGCGCTGGTGAGGACGAGAGCGAAGAAGACAAAAACTTTGCCTGTATTGATATGGCTGCACTTTTTGACTATTGCCTTGAAAGCTTTTCACTAAGCACTGTTGCGTCCACAACCGAGGTCGTCTGCGAAATGCCCGTAAAGCTTGCGGCGAATACAGACCATGTAACACTTTTTCCTAAAGAGGATATAAAAACGCTTTTGCCGAAAGACATGGTGTATGACACGGATATAACGGTTGAGCGCAGAATATATAAGGAAAGCGTAAAAGCACCTGTTTATAAGGGCGATGAGCTTGGCGAAATAGTTGTTATGTATAAGAACAGCGCTGTTGTCGGAAGAACAAAGCTGTGTGCAGGCACAAGCATCGACAGAAGCAACGTACTGTATTTCTTTAACCGCATCGAAATGTTCGTATCGGGCACGTGGTTCCGTGTTTTTGCAATTACTGCTATTGTTCTTTTTGCGGCGTATTTCGGAATGAGTGTGTATGTAGCTAAAAAGAGACGCTACAGCAGACGCAGAAGATAAGAGGTAGTCTATGGAAACAAATCTTCCGAAAAAGGGAATATATAAGCACTTTAAAGGAAATCTTTATGAGCTTGTTGATTTTGCAAACAACTCAGAAACGCTTGAGACAATGGTGATTTACCGTGCGTTGTACGGCGAAAAGGAGCTTTGGGTAAGGCCGCTTTCCATGTGGGAGGAAACCGTCGAGAGAGATGGGAAAACAAATAAGCGTTTCACATATATTTCCGATAAATAAAAAGAATGCTGTTGCACTTTTGTTTGCAACAGCATTTTGTTTGGAGTGTGTTTTGGGATATCCTGAGCTTAATACATGTTGTTTGCTTTCATATAGTCGTAAATCATCTTGCCGTGTGTTTGTTCCTGCTTTTGGATGTTGTTAAGAACGTTTCTTGCATTTTCGTCGCTAAACTCAAAAATGCTGGTGTCATAGAGACCCGATGCGTGTTTTTCCATTGTTAACAGGTCGTTGCAAAGAAAACAGTCGTTTGTCTTGTCGGGAGAATCTCCGCTGTAGGTTGCGGTAAAGGTTGGAAGCGCGTTTTCAGCACCTGATAGGGTAGGGACCGTGCCGTTTTCAATCTGACAGAGTGTGTCGAGATGTCTCTGCTCGGTTTCGGCAAGTCCTTTGAAAAGACTTTTAAGCTGTGCGTCCTTTGCACATTCGGAATGCTTCGTATACTTGTCAATGCAAAGCTTTTCCTGATTCTTTAAATCCTTTAATAACTCGGTTTCCTTCTGGGTAAGAACCATTTTTATCACCTCACGGATAGTATTTCCGCATGGTGATATATTATACAGATTATCTAAGCTCTAAGCTTTCGTCGTCTTTGCCTTTTGTAATTTCAAGAATTTTAACGTAATAGCTGTATGACGGATTTACTTCAATAAGCACCCTGTCACCGACTTTGTGGCCGAGAAGCGCACGTCCGGCAGGGCTTTCGCCGCTTATTCTGTTTTCCATAACTTCAGCACGCATTGTAGTAACTATTGTGTATTCTTCCTCGGTGTCATCTTCTTCGACAAGGACTTTCACTTTGTCAAATAGACCGAGCACGTTTTCGTCGGCGGTTGTTTCAACGATTTCGGCAGTTTTAATCATATTCTGCAGAAAACGTATTCTTCTGTCGTTTGCATTCTTTTCCTGCTTTGCTATGTGATATTCGGCGTTTTCCGAAAGGTCTCCAAATGCTCGTGTGCGGACAACCTCTTTCAAAAGCTTCGGACGAAGCGTGCAGGTACGGTATTCGATTTCCTCCTGCATTTTCTTTATGTCAACGGCTGTCAGTTTGTTGTTCATATCTGTTTCTCCTGTCGGTTTGATTATGTATATTATAGCGTTAAAATCATGTTGTGTCAACTCAAAAAATATTGACTTTGATATAAAAAAGGTGTATACTGATTTGGATTATTTTGACGAAAAGAGCTGTGTTATGATAAAAATTGTAAGATGGATAAAAAGAAATGTAGCCCTGTCTGCAGCACTTTTACTTGCTGTTGCTACTTCTTTTATAGTCACTCCCGATAAAGAATATGTTTCGTATTTTGACTTTAAAACACTGACGTGTCTTTTTTGCGTGCTTGCAGTTGTGTGCGCACTCAAAAACGTGAACTTCTTTTATATTCTTGCAAAGAAGATAGTGAAAAAATTCGGTACTGCAAGAAGATGTGTGCTTGCACTTGTGTACATAACCTTTATAGGCTCAATGCTCATTGCAAACGATATGGCACTTCTCACATTTCTGCCTCTAGGATATTTTGTGCTTGATACAACGGATAAAAAGCAGTATATGGCATTTACCTTTATTATGCAGAATATCGCGGCAAACCTCGGAGGTATGCTTACGCCTTTCGGAAATCCGCAGAATTTGTATCTGTACACTAAATTCAACATTCCTACAGGTGAATTCATGCAAATAATGTGCCTGCCGTTTGTGCTGTCGATTGCGCTTATTACGCTTTGCTGCATAGTTTTTGTAAAGGGAGAAAAGCTCTCAATTACCGAGGACGGTGACTCTTTTAACGTCAAGCGAACCTCTCTTTATCTTGTGCTTTTTGTTCTTGCCATAGCAATAGTTTTCCGCGGTATTCCTTACTGGATAGGGCTTGTTGTTATCCCTTTTGTGCTTTTGTTTACCGACAGGAAGGCTCTCAGAATGGTTGACTACGGACTTCTCTTTACATTTGTTGCATTCTTTGTTTTTGCAGGAAACATGGCGCGTATACCTGTTGTCCGCGACTTTTTTGCAATGCTTCTGCAAAAAAACACGCTTGTGGTAAGTGCGCTTTCGTGTCAGCTTATAAGTAACGTTCCGTCTGCAATACTTCTGTCACAGTTTACGGAAAACTACCCTCAGCTTCTTGTGGGGGTTAACATTGGCGGGTGCGGAACAATTATATCTTCGCTTGCAAGCCTTATAACGCTTCGCGAGTATGTTCTTCGTGATCCCGACGGAACGGGAAAATACATGAAAATGTTCTCTCTTTTCAATTTCGGCTTTCTTGCGTTCCTTATGGTTGTAATGAGCATTTATTTCGCATAAAATGTTAGGAAGTCTGCATTTTTTAGACGGAAAAACAATGGTAACTGTCAGATAAGCAAAACCAAACGGAATGAAAAAGATAAACAAACAGAAAAAACAGCCTGTCACTTTAGTATAGTGATAGGCTGTTTTACATATTGCTTTTAAACAATTCGTGTTTTTCAGTTTAAATGTTGCGGTTTTGGAAATACTGATAATTACAGAAGGCGTATTCTCACATACTCATTATCAAGACCAGAAAGACGCTTTTCAAGGTCGCTTTCGGGAATTGGAGGAGTCACAAACATTTTGTACGTTCCGTTTTCTGTTATATCCGCATCAACAAAGAAAGACTTTATTGAATCAACGGTAGCCTTTGTTCTGACGTAGGCACGTGTTACATTGTCGCTTGTGCTTTCAAGGAAGTCTGCCTTTTCTTCACTCCAGCACATGTTCTTTTTGCAGTCTCTTGCCGCATCGAGAACGTCTGCTGCAACGGCACTCGCTGTAGGAAGGCTTCCTGCACCGCGGCCCGAGAAGAACACGCTTCCGACGATGTTGCCGACAACGGAAATGCCGTTGTATACGTCGTTTACGTCTCCGAGAAGATTGCTCTTGGGAACAAAGAAGGGTGCAGTAATGATAACAACCTTTCCGTCGTCTGTTTTTTGTGCGCGCCCGAGAAGCTTTACGGAGCATCCCAAAGAATCCGCATACTCAAGGTCATCATAGGTTATTTCCGTAATGCCTTCACAATGAATCATATCGGGAGTTATAGTCTTTCCGAAAGCAAGCGAAGAAAGAATTGCAATTTTGCGACAGGTGTCCTTTCCTTCAATGTCAGCAGAAGGGTCGCGTTCGGCATAGCCGAGCTTTTGCGCGTTTGACAGGGCAGTTGCAAAATCGAGCTTGTCGTTTTTCATTTTGGTGAGAATGTAGTTGCAAGTACCGTTGAGTATACCCGATATTGACTCGATTTCATTTGCCGCAAGGCACTGCCAAAGCGGTCTTATTATCGGTATGCCGCCGCCGACACTTGCTTCAAATAAGTATGTTGCACCGTTTTCCTTCGCAAGTCTGGAAAGATACGCTCCGTGAAGCGCAACAACTTCTTTATTCGAGGTAACAACACTCTTTCCTTTAAGAATCGCACTTTCGCTGAACTTGAATGCAGGGTTTTCGCCGCCCATTGTTTCAACTACAATTGAAACCTCTTCATCCTCAAGAATGGTATTTATGTCGTGCACAACACGGTCGGCAAGGATATGCTCGGGAAATTCGCGAAGATCAAGAATATACTTTATATTCACGGCATTTCCGTTAAGATGCGCAGTAATCTTTTCCGAATTTGTAAGAATTGTTTCGGCAACGCCCGAACCGACGACGCCAAATCCCAGTATTGCAATATTTATCATAAAACAATCCTCCTCTTCGTATAATGATAAAGTGACAATATTTTTTCAGAGAATAATTGTTAGTATTATACCACAATCAAAACGTAAAATCAACACTTTTTTCGTCTTTTTT
This sequence comes from Eubacteriales bacterium, assembly GCA_045540015.1. Taxonomy (GTDB): domain Bacteria; phylum Bacillota; class Clostridia; order Oscillospirales; family CAG-382; genus UMGS1387. The sequence goes on along the minus strand of JAZQGP010000008.1, from coordinate 29,433 downwards.
GACTTTTTTACATTTCATAGCGGTGCTGACGTATAATTTGAATCGAGAGGTGAGAAAGAATGCTGCCCGAAAAAGGATATCTCAGAGTGCTTGTTATAATTCTTTATACCGCATTAATAATTCTTGCTCTGTTTCTCGGATTCAGATATATAGTCCCTTCTTTACTTCCGTTTATAACAGCTTTTTTACTCATATGCGCGGCAAAGCCCTTGATTTCCTTTTTCGTGCAAAAGCTCGGCATTTCAAAAAAGCTTGCAAGCGGCGCACTTACAGTTATTCTCGTCAGTTTTCTGTCTCTAATGCTTTACTTTGCAGTATCAAGACTGCTGCATGAAACGGTAACTCTTGCAGCATTTCTTGCAAACGGAGGGCTCACGGATATGCTTGAGATGCTGTCTGTAAGAGTCGGGGATTTTCTGAGAAGAATACCCGGAGGCAGTATAGGAAGCACGCTGTCCGACTCAGTATCCGAGAAAATCCTGAATGCAGACAAGCTGCTGCTTGATTTTGCGGGGAATTTCTATCCGAAAATTGTTGAAAAAATAATGTCATTCCTGTCATTTTTTCCGCAAGCCGTGGTTTTTATGGTTCTGACGTTCATTTCCATGTTTTATATCGGAAGCGATTACGAAAAAATCGTTGCATTCTTTTCGGTGCAATTTCGCGGAAAGTCAAAGGAATTTGTTTCTTCTCTCAAAAACAGCTTTTTAAAAACGGTCAAGGATTTGTTCCGTGCGTATTTGGTTCTCACGCTTATTACTTTCTCTGAGCTTCTGACGGGGTTTCTCATTTTAAAAGTGAACTATGCCGTAATTCTCGCACTTGTTATTTCATTTGTAGACATGCTCCCTATATTCGGTACGGGAACAATACTTGTTCCGTGGAGCATTATCAGTTTGTTTCTCGGAGATAATGCAAGGGCGGTGGGATTGCTCGTTCTATACGGAATAATAACCGTTTTCCGACAGATACTTGAACCTAAGATTGTGGGGAATACAATCGGTCTTTATCCGCTTGTGACGCTTATGGCGATGTATGCGGGTGTCAGAATAATGGGATTTGCGGGACTTTTTGTTTTTCCGATAGGAGCAATAATAATAAAGACTCTCAATGAACGCGAAATAATACATCTTTACAATAATGCGCCCGAAAGCGATGTTGAAAAGCTTGAGAATACACGAAAGAAATTTGCACGCTTTAAATCATGCAAAAATAAGTAGCTTTTTCCTTACACGTTTTGCGGTATAATAAAACAAATACTCCGGATAATATATGTGAAATACTATCCGGAGTGATTTTTTTGAATGAATTAATTGCGTTTTGCGTAGGTGCTGTCGGCTACAGCATTATAGAAATAATGTGGCGTGGCTATACCCACTGGACAATGGCGCTGACAGGCGGAATATGCCTTTTCCTGATATACACGATGAACAACTTGCTAAATGTCCCTTTTGTTATAAAATGCCTTTTCGGCGCAATTATAATCACAAGCCTTGAGCTTGCTGTGGGTTACGTTGTAAACATAAAGCTCGGCTGGGAGGTGTGGAACTATTCGTCAATTCCTTTTAACTTTATGGGACAGATTTGTGTCAGATATTCGGTTATGTGGTTCTTTTTGTGTATTCCTGCGGTGAATCTTTGTAATGCTATAAAAAGTATTCACTACTGAATATCCAGCATCGAATTCAAAGTTACGTACCCTTGCGGATTGGGGCGCATCAAATCCCAGATAAAGCCGCCGGCAAGATTATATTCCTCTATCAGCTCCACCTTTGCTTCAAAGCTTCTTGCATCTTCAAACCAGACAACGTGTTCACGTCCCAAATCGTCTGTATAATAAAAGAATGGTGCTCTAGCCTGCTCGTCAAACTGTATCTCGGAATTGTATCTTCTTGCAAGCTCTATAGCCTGTTGATACGAAAGTGACGGAGCGTCGGATTCTCCTCTTACAAACGGAAGTGTCCAGTCATAGCCGTAGTTTGATATACCGAGTATCAGCTTTTCGGGCGGTATTCGGGTGACGGCATAGTCAAGAACTCTCCTCACCGATGGTATGGGTGCAATTGCAAGCGGCGGCCCAAAACGATAACCCCATTCATGTGCACTTTAATGCTACATACATCGGGTATAAATAATCACACGTTTGGATAGAGCTTAACTGCGAAGTCTGCAGGAGCGGCTTTTGGTGGCTTATAATACGTAACTCTTTTTACGACTTGTTTTAACAGGTCGTTTTTTTCTTCGTTTGAGAGGGTTTCCCAATTTTTAAGCAGGTTTTCTGCTACGGGTATTATTTCTGTACGTTTTTTTTGGCGTGCCTTCTGCTCTGAAAGCAGGTCGATTACATTTTCTTTATGAGTTTTAAGTTCCTGTAGCTTTTCATCGAGTGAAGCTTTACGCTTTTGAAATTCCTCTATCGTGTACACGTCTTGCTCGAGGAAAGTGAAGCACTTTTCAAGTTGCTGTTGTACTTTTGATATTTCACTATCTGTCTTTTTGAAGAAAGCTTCGTAATCGGGTTCGGTTTCCTCAACCTTTTTACCAACCGTCTTTTTATACGCTGCAAGCCAGCTTTTAAGAGATGTGACTATTGTTGCATCCACTTCGCGGAATGTGGCAGAAACGCAATCGCATGATGTGTTTTTGCATCCGAAGCGCGGTTCTCTTCTGCCGGCAGTAAAACGTGTGAGATATGTTCCGCATTTTTCACAGAAAATCATACCCGCGTAATAGTTCTGAAGAGGTGCATTGAAGTTTAGCGGAATGTTTCCACGGTTATTCTCTTTTGCGGTCTGTGAAACCATTTCCCATTCCTCACGGGTGACGATGCTTTCATGAAGACCTTCGTAAATCGGATATTCACGTAGGTTGGTTGAGCGCGTCACAAGTTTTCCGTTGACCATGGTTTTAATTTTTTTACGACGAGAGCAGCGGATAAGTCCGGCATTAACACAATTGTTCAGGATTGTTTTTACTACTGTGCCGGACCACTGAACACCGGAACGTGTAGGAACGCCGAGGTTGTTAAGCTTTTTGGCGATGTTGTTGCACCCAAGTCCTTCGTGGTTATAAAGCTTATACATAAGTCTTACATACTGTGCCTCTTCTTCGAGGATTTTAAGAGTGTAGCCTTTATCGCCTTTGATTTTTACGCGCTCATAGCCGTAAGGAGCTATCGAACCCATGAATCGACCTTCTTTAGCTGACTGCTTTCTTCCGCGTTCAAGTCGTTTATTGATAATTTTATACTCTTTTCTCGACATGAAAAGAGAGAACTCGAAATACTCTTCGTCAAAATCATTGTTCGGGTCATAGGTCTTATTTGGCGTTATGATCTTCGTGTCGCTGTACTTAAAGGTCTGTCCGACAATGCCCTGGTCTATTGAATTACCTCTTGAAAGCCTGTCTATATCTACAACGAGAACACCTGCGTACATACCTGCGGCAACGTCTTCAAGAAGCTGTTGCATCTGAGGGCGCTGTGAAATCGATTCACCGGACACGACTTCATTATACACTTTTACAACATGAAGGTTTTGTGCCTTTGCAACTGCATCGAGCATTACCTTGTGACGGTGAAGCGTTTCTTCAAGAGTTGCTTCTGCGTAATCACGGTCGTAGCGGCTCTTTCGGATGTATTCGGCGTATTGGAGCACTTTCATTCCTCCTTCTTATAAAAACCTATGTCATAGTAAAGCTTATTATTATTCACGTCACAATTGCTCAAATATCCGCAGTAGTGCATTCCTGATTTTATCCACGTTGGTATCATGTTGTAAGCACTATCACTTTTGTATATGTATCCGAGTTTTTTGCCGGCGAGACAAATCGCAATCGCACCCTCATCATAAACGTTTTCCGGTTCTTGAACAAAATCCAGTTGACAACCGATACAATTTGCTGCATAGTTGATTATCTCGTTTTCTGTCCCTTTAATTACGCAAAGCTGATTGCGGTATCTGAATTTAACTTTCCAATCACCGACACTTACAGGAATAAGAGGGAATTTATCGTGCATTTTTTCTTCAAATGTTTGGTTGTTATGTTCTTCAAGCTTAGCATCAAAGTCGGAATATGATATCACCTTTGGAGAAACACCGTGTTCTGCTGCGAACTTTTCGGCACGAGCATTATACAAATCAACTTCAACACGAATGTTTTCAAGTTCCTCATGCGAATTTGCTTTTGATATCTTTTCTATCACTTCATTACGGTTTTTTGCAAAGACAACAAGCTCGTCCATTAGAGCAGTACTGTTCTTTGTATCATTTCTTGAGCTTCGTCCGTATGCTCCGGACACAAAAAGGTATATAACAAAGAATACTATTGTAACAATGAGAAACCCTATTGCATAGAAGAGATTTACGAATGAGACTACTCCGTTTGAAGTGAAACCATTCCACAGCAATACGAGTGTGCATAAAGCGAAGACGATTGATATAGATAAGAATAAATATCTTGCGGTATATAGAATGGGATGTTTGTTCATGATATTCCTCTCTATACTAAATAAATTTTGCCCTAAGTTCTACAACCTTTCCAAGTACACGCACGGGGAGGTTTTCAACCTGTTCTTTGGAGTAAAACATAGGCTCATAACTTGGGTTTGTAGAAATAAGCATGACACCTTCGGGTGTCTTTTTTATTTTTTTGCAGGTTGCCTCATCGCCATTGATGAGAACAATGACGGTATCGCCGTTGTTGAAGTCGCTTTGAAGTCTGACGATTACAACGTCGCCACTGCTGATTTTGGGTTCCATGCTGTCACCTTTAATCTGCAACGCGATATATTCTCCCTGCGATGCCATCCTTTCATCGATTTCCTCGTAGTCGATAATATCCTCTATAGCAGACAACGGGATGCCTGCTGCTACTTTTCCGTAGACAGGGACTCTGAAAGCTTTTACACCTTCGTTTGTGATGTTAATATTGTTGTGTTGTTCGTTAGTCCACCCCATTAGATACTGAGGGGAACATTTCAGAATGTCGGAGAGCATTGATACGGTTTCGTGTTTAATGTTCTTAATTTCTCCGCTTTCGTAGCGTTGAACAGTTGCTTCTTTGACTCCGAGAAGCTCTGCGAGTTGTGCAAGCGTGTAACCTCTTGCAAGCCGCATTTCTTTTAATCTTTCATGTATACTTGGCATACAAACACCTCTTTCACGTCCAAGTATAACACGAACTTTCGTGAAATGCAATGCTTTTTTTGCAAAACGCAAAAAAACTTACGCAAAAAGTATTGACAAATAAAAAAGGATGTGATAATATAAACTTACGTAACACGTAAGAAATGAAAGGAGATGTGTGAAAAGTGTATTCGTGCAACACTACAGAATTGAGAAAACAGCTTGCAGAAAAGGGAATAAAGACAATTACAGAACTATCTGAAATTACCGAGGTTAACAGGAACACACTTGGAAATGTACTGAGTGGCAAAGCACAACCTTCCTCTCGGGTTATGAACAGGATAGTTGATGCGTTAAGTCTTGATGCCGAAACTGCAGGTTTAATTTTTTTTAACCACAACTTACGTACTACGTAAGTTGCAAAAAATGCACTAACTTGTAAGGACAAGCAAAAAACAGCATTTTTCGGCATAGAATTTACGGAAAGGAGTGATTTCATTATGGCGTGTGTTGCTGTATACAAGTATGGTCTTGCGACGGTCGAAATACACGACGACTACATTGAAAAGGATCCTGTCAAGCATCAGGAGATAATCGACAGGGCGTTTGAGTATGTAGAACGTGCAATGATACGTCATGCAATGGAAGAAGATATAAAACGAAAGAGAGCCTTGGAGCAGACGCAAGCAGATATTGAGCAGGAAGAGGAAGTGGAAAACATTGACACACGAAGAAGCATTAAAGAGAAAGACCGAGAGGGCATATGTGCACATCATGAAGAAGTACGCATCTGACGTGCTTACGCCGGAGTTTATTCGGCGGAATGCGGACAGGCTTCAACGAAGTTATGAAGGCATGGTTATATGCGGCGGTGCGGGTATTGAAATTTTGAACACTCTCGCTTATCGTGATGCGTGGAAGCGGGTGGCTTCTGACAAAGGCTTAGAAATTGACTTTTCAGGGCAGACAGTGAAAATCAAAAGCAACGAAGGGATGTGTGAAAATGGATAACGAAAGTTTAATGTACACAAACAGAGGACCTGTAAAGAATGGCAGCGGTTACATAATCGATCTCATAAAAGACGGGTGGCAGAGGATTATTACATACACCGGGTATGTCAATCCGAAGAATGCGAACTGCTTTGTTCTGTATCCCCGTGTCAAGGGTGAAGGAACGGTGGACAAGCGGTATTACGAAAAGCACGAGGTTTGTGTTTTTGACAGGAATTATAAGAATGCTTATTAGGAGAAGAAAAATGACAAACGTACAGAAGGAAAAGAGTGTCTTCGTCAGAAGCGAGCTTTCGATGTTACTCATACGGTGCGACAGGACAATTGACGAGGTCGACTACGTTGTTCTTGAGGACGGTTCGGAGATAGTCAAGGTTATTTGGGAAAACGGATATTACAAGTGCATTGATGTGACGTGTGACAGTTTGATGCAGATTGCGAAGGATGTATTGAAGGAGGTAAAACTGTAATGGAAACAAAAAGAAAAACCGCTGTTGCGGTAACAACAACGGTCAGAAATATGCGTGAAAATGATACCACTCATAATTCACGTTTTAAGTATAGCACATTTAAAAGGAAACTTCAAGAGGAAATTGCAAAATATATATGTTGCTTCTCTTTTTGGTTTGCTTACGGTGGAATGATGCTCGCAATGTTTTACATATGCGGCTTGGTGAGGTGACGGAAATGAGTGCTGTAGAAACAGTGTGCAAGGCGCATTTTGTGCCCGGAAGCAAGGACAGCTGCAAGGTTTGTCCGTTATATGAGATATGTTGGCATTTTCAAGGGCCGCCCGAAGACGTTATGGAAGTTATGGAAGAAAAAGCTGAAAAGTGGCTGAAAGACAAGGAGAACAAAAAATGAGTGAACTTATATACATAAAAACAGATTTAATAGACCCGCATCCGGACAATCCGAGAAAAGAAATCGGAGACGTGAGCGAGCTTGCGGATTCCATAAAGAGAAGCGGAATTTTGCAGAATCTTACGGTTGTTCCGTGGTTCTCGGGCATTACCAAGGAAAAGAGCAAAAAGGTAACCGACAGATACAGAGTTGTTATCGGTCACAGAAGACTTGCGGCGGCAAAGGTTGCAGGACTTAAGGAAGTTCCGTGTGTTATATCCGACATGGACTACAAGGAACAGGTTGCAACGATGCTTGCGGAGAATATGCAAAGAAGTGACCTTACGATATACGAACAGGCACAGGGAATGCAGCTTATGCTTGATTTGGGTGAGAGCATAAAGAGCATATCTGACAGGACAGGCTTTTCCGAAAGCACGGTAAGGAGAAGGACAAAGCTTCTTGTACTTGACAAGGAAAAGTTCAAGGAAGGCGTTGCCAGAGGTGCAAGCATATTCGACCTTGAGGAAATTGAAAAGATTGAGGATGCCGAGGAACGCAACAAGCTTCTTGACGTTGCCGGCACGAAGAATTTTGCAAATGCTATTTATGCTGCCAAGAGAACCCAGGAGCAGAACAAGCTGCGTGAGCAGTGGAAAGCGGTATTATCACCATTTGCAGAAGAGATACCGAGAGGGACAAATCTTTCCGGAATGGATTTTGTCAAGAGCTATTATCTCGGCACGGACAAGATAGAAGACTTTGTTGTTCCGGAAGACAGCTCCGTAGTTAAATATTATTATTCGCTTTCAAATTACTGTGCGACTTTATACAAGGAGCATATTGACAGTGAGGAAGAGGGCGAAGAACCGACAGAGGAAGATATACTCAAAGAGTTGAACTCAGAGCGTGCGGAAAAGGCGTGTGAAATGGGAAAGCGTTTCTATGAGCTGAGATACAACTTTATAAAGAACTACCCAGCAAACAAGGTTGATGTTGAAACGGTAGCAAAGCATTATGTGAGGTTCAAGAACCGAGACGGGTATTTCTCTTTTAGTGAGGCAAAATACCTTAACTTACTTGGGGCAGACAGTAAAAAAGAAATTGCAACAAAAGCAAATCCGAAAAAAGCCTTCCTGTGTGCGGTATACAACGAGGCTTATGACTACGAAACAATGAAATACAGTAATTGGGGCGGAAATTATGTCGGAAACAAGAGCCTTGATATGATATATGACTTTCTCTGTGACATTGGTTACGAAATGAGTGACGAAGAGGAACAGGCAAAAGCGGGAACACATGAGCTGTTCAAGGAAATATGTGAGGTTCCTGATGAAGAATAATATGCCGAAAGGCAAAGTTTCAATCTGTGCGGACCGTGCGAAAAGTGTAGGTTTATGTGCGTGGTCTGCGAATTTAAAGCCGGTTGAGGGTTGGAAGACCGAGCCTGTCAAGCGATGGGGTGAGGGTGGAGTTAAGATTGACAGTGTGAGGGTGCTTGAGTGTCCTTTGTTTGAGGAGGAGCAGCGTGATGGATATAGAACACATTGCCATTGAGCGAATAAAGATAGCAAGTGAGCTATCTTTGAGTTATTACGGTGTGCCGGTTACGCTTTGCTATTCAGGCGGAAAAGACAGTGATGTTCTTCTTGAACTTACAAGGCGGTCGGGCGTTCCGTACCGAGTGCAGCACAGTCACACAACAGTTGATGCTCCCCAAACGGTCAACCATGTAAGAAATACCTTTCGCCGACTTGAATTGCAAGGTATAAAAACAATATACACGATGCCGAAGCTTACCATGTGGCAGCTAATAATCAAGAAGAAAATGCCTCCGACAAGGCTTGTACGGTATTGTTGCAGTGAGCAGAAAGAGAATTTCGGAAGCAATCTGCACATTATGACAGGTGTTCGGAAGGATGAAAGCAATGCTCGGCGAAAACGTGACGTATACGAAACGTTTACACGAGATATCAAAAAAAAGGTTTATCTTGACGACAACGATGACCGAAGAAAGCTGACAGAAATTTGTGCTGTTAAGGGCAAAACAACGACAAATCCCATTATTGACTGGCGAGATAATGAAGTTTGGGATTTTCTCTCTGATGCAAAAGTGAAATGCAACCTGTTATATGAAATGGGCTTTTGCAGAGTTGGTTGTATTGGCTGTGCTATGGCGAGAAAGCGAATGCGTGAATACGAGTTTCAGATGTTCCCGACCTACAAGAGAACATACATAAGAACATTTGACAAGATGCTTGATGCGAGAAAGGCGGCAGGTCTTGAAAATAACCCCAAGTGGGACAACGGAGAAAACGTATTCCGTTGGTGGATGGAAGAAAAGTTCGTAGCAGGTCAGCTTGAGCTTGAGGAATACGAGGAAAACGGCTTATGAAAATAACACAGATATTCCCTATGATACTTATAATCCTGCAAATAGGTGCAGGTGTTATATGTGCTGCAAAGTGTGATGTACGTATGGCAATATACTGGTTTGCTGCCGCTGTTCTGAATGCGGCGGTGACGGTTTGAAACAATGAGAAATTAGGAATGAGGAATGAAAAATGAAAGTATACGAACTTATGGATCAATTATCGAGTGTTCCGGCAGGAGCTGAAGTGAGGGTTCACGGGCTCATGACATTAAAGGAATTTACTCAGCTTGAAATTGTTGACGGCGGTACCAACGAGGACTGTTATCTTGTGAATGGTGAAATATCGAGCGTTGAAGCTGACGACTGTGTTGCTACGCTGTATGCGGAATAGGAGCGAGAGCATGAAAGTCAAATTAAAAACGACATTCGATAATTACGGGAAAATAGTCACTGGACACGTTGAAGATACTCAAATGTACGAAGATGTGAAAAACGGAAATAAAAAATGGGTTGATACGACGTATTCAAGAATTACACATATTAGAATACCCAAAGAAACATTTGAAAGACTGTTGGAACTTGATAGAAAAGGCGGTGCGAAGTGGTGTTAGAACTGATAAAACGTTCTTTTGAACTGTCCGTCAAAATGAGGTGGCTTAAACTCATCGACAGGGAATGTGACAAAGCTAAAAAATTAAGATACAAGTTAGATAGGCAGAACTATATTATAAATTGTTTGCTTAATGAGTACAAAAACAAATACGGTGAAGATTTGAGAAAGGGCGGTGTTGAGTGATGGCTTGTAAATGGTACGCAGAATTTGAGGGCATATGTTGTTGCGGTGATTGCCCTGAACGTGCTGACATTTGCCCTTACGAAGATAAGCAGAACGAATGTGAATATTACGAAAGTGAAGGTGCGGAGTGATGGCATATAAACGATATATTGATGCTTGTGAATTAGCAGAGATAATAAAAAACCTTGATATAAGAGTTGCTGGAAAGCCTGCGAGATGGAATGATGCCAAGTGTTCTGTGTTACGGGAAATATCACAAGCACCCACAGCCGATGTTGTGGAAGTGAAACACGGATATAACAAGACAAGTATGCACCCCGTTGATGAATTTTGGTGTTCGGAATGTGGCTTTTGTTGTGCAGACTATACCGAAACAAAATATGACGAGGACGGAGATTATACATATTCTTGTGAATGTGAATTTGATTATTGCCCCCGTTGCGGTGCGAAAATGGGTAGGACAACTGACAAGTAAGTTACCGGCAAGTTAATTCGTTATAAAACAAGAGATATTCGCCTTGAAATGTGTTTTGGCGAATAGCAATAAAATCGCAATTCAATGAAAGAACGATTTTAAGGAGGAAATTTTATGAGATTAACAGATAAAAGATTTTTAAGTGATGGCTTTTATCAGCCGAAAGATAATGCAGAGAGAAAAGAAATTATCTTAATGGAAAAGCCATCTTATAACGATATCTATAAAAAACTTGGTGAGTATGAAAATACCAATGTGCAACCCTCTGATATTGAGAATTTAAGAATACTTACTTTAAGAAAACTTTCTGGCATCATTCATTTCGGAACGAATGTTGTGATATATGAGGACTTCAAAGAACCACTAAATATTATTTGGTCGAGCATTTGGAAAAGAGGTATGGAAAGAAGAAAAGTGTTTACAGACAGTATTCTAAATGCAGAGGTTACAAGTGTATCAATAGACGGAGATTATTTGCATATTGGTATTTGTTTTCTTAAATAGCCAATAAAATCGCAATTCAATGAAAGAACGATTTTAAGGAGTGATGAAAATGTCATTATTTAGCAACAAGGAACTAAAGCCGTGTCCGAAGTGTGGTGATGTTCCGATGATTGCATATGCCTGCGGCGAATACTTCATTTTGTCGGTATCAAAGCCGGTAGGAGCTTGTTTCTGCAGTTCTTTCACAGAAATGCACGCAAGTGAGGATGCAGAAGCTGATGCGTGGAACAGGAGTGTTGAAAATGAAATGTAGAATGGAAGTTGCAACGAGAAAGCAAAAAGATGCGGCACTTGCGTATGCGTTAAGATGGCTCGAAGACGAAGCAATGCCGAAGGTTACGAGGAACGTGGAAGCGATAATACTTTGGCAGCTACACGTGCAATTTGGTTTTGGAAAGAAGAGGTTACTTAAGTTCCTTGAGGAAACGTCTCCGATGATACAAGGGATGCTAAGTGACTACCAATTCGACACGGATGCAGATGCTATATGGGTATGCGAGCACAAGCTTAAAACTGTGCTTGGGATTGATTTAAGCAAGATTGACAGTCCCTTTGGGGGAAATATTGAAGTGAGGAAGAAGGCGTGAGGAAAGTTATGTTCGAGGATATAAAAGGCTTTATATTCACTGTCAAGTGGCACTGGAAGAACAGGCACTGGAAGCCTACGAGGCAGAAGCAAAAGGCGTTTGACAGGGATTACAACAGATACATGTACGGTGAAAGGTGATGCACAAATGAAACTAAAGAAAATTGAAAGCATCTGCAAAAGTTCAAAGCAGATTATTGCAAAGCGCAGTGAAGACGGTTTGCTATGGCTTGGAAACAGTTCGGCGAGTTATTTATACGGCGGGTTATCCTACATTGAGAAGGATCCGTTATTTATCATGTTTGACATTCCGGAAGACAAGAGAGCCGGTTACTTCTACAGTGATGCAGAAGGTTTTGACGTTCCAGATGTTTGCGACGGTGAGGAAGCTGTTGAAAAACGCAGCTGTTTCTCTATTCAGTATCACGGTGCAAGTTTTGAGCCGATATTCTATTCAAAAGGCTGTTTATTCATCAATGCCAAGTATTTTGAGCCTTTAGACGACGAAATGGACTACGGCATATACATACGCTCAAAGAAGCTCAAGGACGGCATTATAGCCGACTACGTTGTTATAAAGAGAGGGTTAATACCAATAGCAACTATTGCGCCGGCAGTGTTTTCGAACGAACTTCTCAAGGATGAGATTTACAAAGTGTACAAGAGCTTAATTTAATTTCCTATTATATATGTGTACAAGCCGTCTGCAAAAATGCAGGCGGCATAGCCAACAGAAGAAAAAACGGCCCTGAGCCGTGTAAGGCTTGTATGGCTATATTAACTTAATGCACATTTACAGTATTCTCTGTATGTGCATTAAGAATTAAAATCTTTTTCTTGTGTGTTCTGAATATATGTGACGAAAAAGGGGGTTGCCAGGGGGAAAAGGTGTCACAAAGGGAAAGAATTCCTTTTCCCCCTGGCGTATGGTGGATATGAGATGTTATTACCGTGAGAAGAAATACATAAGCGGAGACTATATGGACGTTATGATATACCCGGTGTTTGCAAAGTCGAAAGTTCGCCGCAGCAGAGCAAAGCCCACAAGTGAAGCTCAAGAAAAGATAAACGCCGAGAACTCAAAGAGAAAGCTCACGCGGCTCATTCACTGCAATTTCACAAATCGTGACAATGCGGTACATCTTACATACGCCGACGGCAACGAACCGAAGGATGCAGACCAGGCAAGAAAAGATGCACAGAGTTTCATCCGCAAGTTAAAGCGCCGTTTTGAAAAGCTCGGAATTGATTTCAAGTACATATGGGTTTGCGAAATTGGAGAGCGTTCGGGACGTATACATCATCACCTTATCGTTTCGGGTGGTCTTTCAAGAGATGCGATTGAGGAACTTTGGCAGTACGGTTATGCGAACGTCAAGCGATTACAGTTTAACGAGAACGGTGTTGTGGGACTTTCCACTTACATGACAAAGCAGAAGCTACTCTTCAAGCGTTGGAGTGCATCAAGAAATCTCTCGCAACCGCGTGTTTTAACAGACGACTACAAGTATTCGCAGAAGGATATAAAGGACATCATTCAGAGTGGAGATTTTTATATATTCCTGCAGAACTACGAAGGATGCGGTCTTACCGATTACGAAGCCGTTGAAAACAAGCTATTCGGAGGCGGGTTTATAAGGGCGTCATTTTATGATACCGAGAAAGTCAAAGTGTTCAGAAGGGAGTGATACATTGTACTGCAAGACTTATGACGTGGACGTATCTGCAAAGAAGTGCAGTTTTGACTGTGCGGAGTGTCTGAAGACAGCTCTTGACAAAGTGGGAAGCCTTGAGCGTGACGAACAGAGCCTGCTTATAGAGTGGTGCGATATGATGTCGGCAAGGATTCCGGAATTGCGACTTATATACCACATTCCGAACGGTGGGAGCAGAAACAAATTAGAAGCTGCGAATTTAAAGAAGCAAGGGGTAAGGAGTGGTGTGCCTGACCTCTGTTTACCTGTGCCGTCACGAGGGTATCACGGCCTTTACATCGAAATGAAGACCAAAGACGGAGTAACGAGTAAGGAACAGAAGGACTGGATAATGGCACTCCGTGAGCAAGGGTATGCCGCAAAGGTGTGCCGTGGGTTTGACGATGCGAAGAATTTTATTTGCAGGTATTTACAAGTGGAGGGACTATAGGTGAAAAAAGATTTTATACGAGACTACACAACGGAAATGTTCAGACAGTATGCTGCACTTGGGAAGCCGTCTGCAGAAAATCTCAGACGTTTGATAACGGATGCTGGCACTGTTTCAAGAAGCTATGAAACAAATGCACTCAGAGCTTTGCTTGACGGTTATGATACTGCAAAGAAAATGTCAGCTGTAATTGACGATGTGTGCGCTGTTGAGAAAACAATGTTGCAGCTTGAACAGGCGAACAAAGAATACATATCTCTCGCTGTTGCTGCTGTATACTTTGCATCTCCTGCAACACCGTTACATCGCGGTGATATATCTGCACGCGTACGTAGATTTGCTATTGACTTACCTGTATCCGAGAAGCAAGTGTATCATTGGCTTCGTGAGGCGCGTTTGTTGTGTGCAGTTAACAGGGGACTTAGGATACCTGCATCAAAGAAGTGAGTAGTAGGGTATGTAAATGTGATAGGATAGTATCAGGATAACAAGGCTGTGGGAAACCACAGCTTTTTGTTTTGGGGCGTGTATCAATAATTAGCAGGGGTGGGAGCGATACAGAAGTACGCAGAGAAATTCTACAAAGGCGGTGCGTGGAAGCGATGCCGCAAAGCATTTGTGCAATGGAGGATTTCTGTTGATGGTGGAATGTGTCAGTTCTGTCAGAAGGAACTCGGAAGGATTGTGCATCACATTATATGGCTCACGCCTGATAATATCGGCAATCCCGACATTGCTCTCAACTTCGACAATCTCGCATTTGCGTGCGACACATGTCACAACCGAATCAAAGACCCGGCAAAAACAAAAAAACGTTACAGGTTTGAAGCTGACGGAAGGATGATAGTCCCCCCATCCGGCGAATGACTGTGAATGCAAATCGACCCGCACTCCCAGGTTGGAAAAACTCTGCAGGTCGCACATGCGGGGGTGTAGAAAGAGGTGAGAGGGATTTACGACGATAAATCTAAAGATAAAAAAATCAAAAAAGAAAAATCGAAACTTAAAAAAGTTTTTGAAAACTTACCCGAAAATCAAAAGAAAATCGTTGAAAAATTGATTGACTCTGCCGCTTTTACTGCCATTTGCATGGAAGAATTGCAGGAAATTATCAACACAGAAGGCTATGAGGTTGAATATCAAAACGGAGCAAATCAAAGCGGGGTCAAACAGTCGGTATCACTGTCATCGTATCTTTCACTGCAGAAGAATTACACCAAAATTATTGACACTCTTATGAAATACATCCCGGCAGACGAAAGAAATAAAGCCGGAGGAAAACTTGCGGAGTTTTTGAATGCCCATAAGTAATCCTATAGCATTCTACTATGACGGAATCATAAACGGCGAATACATTGTCGGAAGATACATTCTGTTACTGTATGAATACGTTCTTCGCGGACTTAGAGAGGGCGAATTTTTCTACGATGCAAAGAAAGCTGACAAGGCTATTGCCTTCATCGAGAACTTCTGCCGACATCAGAAAACACGTCATGATTTAATCAAGCTCGAACCGTGGCAGAAAGGTTTTATTTCTGTCGTGTTCGGTGTTGTGGATGCTGACGGCAACCGACACTTTCGAGAAGTGCTTCTTGTCATAGGCAGAAAGAACGGAAAGTCTATTCTCGCGTCTGCTATTGCGGCATATATGGCATACGCAGACGGCGAATATGGTGCAGACATTTACTGCCTTGCTCCTAAACTCGACCAGGCAGGAATCGTATTTGACAACGCCCTGCAGATGATACTTAGCGAAGACGAATTGTCGTGTTATGCGAAGAAACGCAGAAGCGATGTGTATATTTCTGTTACCAATAGCACGATAAAGCCTATTGCGTTCTCAGCTAAGAAGTCGGACGGTTACAATCCGCACCTTACGGTGTGTGACGAAATTGCATCCTGGCAAGGCGATGCCGGTATAAAGCAGTACGGCGTTATGAAATCTGCGAGAGGGGCAAGAAGTCAGCCTTTACTTCTCAGCATCACGACCGCCGGCTATGAAAACAACGGCATATATGACGACCTTATGAGACGTTCTACGCAGTTCTTGCTTGGAACTGCACCGGAAAAAGAGAACCGTCTCTGTCCGTTCCTGTATATCATCGACGATGAAAATAAATGGGACGACATAGAAGAACTCAAGAAATCCAATCCTAACATGAACGTGTCTGTGAGTGAACAGAGCCTTCGTGATGAAATACTCGTTGCAAAGAACAGCGAGGCTATGAAGATTGAATTTCTCGTTAAGGTCTGTAACATCAAGCAATCTTCACAAAGAGCGTGGCTTTCCTCAAAACAAATTGAAGGCTGCTTCGGAGACGTTATTAACCTTGAAGACTTCAGGAGTTGTTATTGCGTATGCGGTGTTGACTTGTCGCAGACAAGAGACCTCACGGCAGTTGCCGTTATCATTGAGAAAAACGGCAAGCTTTATGTTTTTGTACACTTCTTCATGCCTGAGAACAAGGTAGACGAAGCGACGGCAAGGGACGGAGTTCCGTACAGAATCATGCAACAAAAAGGTTGGCTGTCATTCAGCGGCGAAAACTATGTTCATTACCCGGACGTTGAAGCGTGGTTTGTAAAGCTCGTTACCGAGTATGAAATACTTCCGCTGTGGACGGGCTATGACAGATGGAGTTCTCAATACCTCGTTGAAAGCATGAAGAAAAAGAGCTTCCACATGGACGATGTAAGACAGGGCGAGAACCTCACGCCTGTTATGGATGAGTTTCTTGGTCTTTTGGATGACGGCGTGATATGCATGGGAGAAAATGACCTTCTCAGAGCACATCTTTACGACGTTGGTGTTGAAGTCAACACACGAACAAGAAGATACAGACCTATCAAGATAAACCAAGATTGCCACATAGACGGCTTTGTCGCTATTATAGACGCACTTTGTGTACGTCAGAAATATTTTGCACAAGTCGGCGAACGGCTTAAGAATTTGGAGTGAGAAAATGCAGAAAACACCCGGAATTATAGACAGACTTATAATTCGATACGCAAACAAAAAGCTGTCACGGTATTATTCACTGCCCAACAACAGAAGTCCCTCTTATTGGAGAAGACATCCTGATTTGTATGAAATGGAGCTTGTGCGTGCATGTATCCATGCAAGGGCTATGCACATTTCAAAGCTCGTGCCTACGGTAACGGGAAACGCTTACAAAGAGATACAGAACACGCTTGCGTGGAAGCCTAACGAATGGCAAACAACATCGCAATTTTTGTATCGCTTGAGCACAATTCTTGACGTTGATAACACTGCTTACATTCTGCCGGTTTACGACGAACGTACAGGGTGGATATGCGGCTATTATCCTGCGCTTCCGAAGCAGGTCAAAATACTAAGCGACGAGTACGGCGAAGCATGGCTTGAGTACACATTCGCAAACGGCGAAAAGGCGACAATTGAATTGAAATATGTCGGCGTTATGACACGGCATCAGTACGAAAACGAAATCGTCGGAGAGGATAACACGGCTCTTGAGCCTACGCTCAAACTTATAAACGTTCAGAACGAAGGTATCATGACCGGTGTTGAAAATGCCGCAAACTTTCAGTTCTATGCCCGAAGCGAAAACTTCATATCAGGTAAAGACCTCAAGAAAGAATCGGCGAACTTTACAAGACAAAACTTCGGAGAGGACAACAAGAGTGCAGTGCTTTTGTTTCCGAACACATATACCGACATTCATCAGATGCAGTCGCCGACAAATGTTGTAAACCCGAAGCAACTCGAAATAATCCGTACGAACGTCTTTGACTACTACAACATGAATGACAACATCATTCAGAATAAAGCAGTCGGTGACGATTGGAGTGCGTTTTATGAGGGTTGTGTTGAGGTGTTTGCCGTACAGTTGTCGCAGGTTATGACAAACATGACATATTCGCATAGAGAAATCGCACATGGCAACTGTATCACATGGACAGGCTCAAGGCTTCAGACTATGAGCAACGCCGATAAGCTGAATTACAGCCGTGAAATGTTTGACAGAGGTCTTGCAAATCAGAACATGATTAATTCTGTTTGGGGACTTCCTCCCGTTCCCGGTGGGGAAAAGTTCTACATCAGAAAAGAATATGCACAAATGTCGCAACTCGGCGAATATGACAATATACAATTTCAGGAAAAGGAGAACTTAAATGAATAAACAGTATCGCTCCTTCGGTCTTGCGGCGGCTGAAGGAACCGAATATGTTGTCGAAGGGTATGCTGCCGTTTTTAATCAGCTTGTCCTGATTTGCGTAAAAGACGGCAAAAAGTATTACGAGATAATTCTTCCCGGAGCTTTTGACAACACAAATCTCTCAAACGTGATAATGTACTACAATCACGGCGGGAAACCTGTTGCAGTTACAGGCAATGAGACTCTGAAACTCACCGTTGATGAACACGGCTTGAAGTTTTGGGCTTATCTCGGCGGAACTGAAGAAGGTCGCCGCCTGTGGGAAGAAATAAAGGGCGGATACATAACAAAAATGTCGTTCTGCTTTGACATGTCAGAGGAATGCGACTATTTTGACGCCGAAAACACAAGACGCATAAGCGAAATAACAGACGTTTACGATGTGTCAGCGGTTGACTGGCCTGCGTATGACGAAACCGAAGTTCATGCACGCAAAAAAAGTAATGTGCGTGCTGAAAAAATAAAAAGAAAGTTGCAAAGGAGTAACAAAAAAATGACACTTGAACAGATTAACGCAAGACTTGAAGAAATTGAAGCAAGAGAAACTGCAATTGAGGAAATGCTTGCTGCAGAAAACCCAGTATTTACAGATGTTGACGGCAACGAAGTGTCCGAAGAGCAGATTAACGACGAGCTTGAAGCACTCGAAGAGGAAAAAACAACTCTCGAAGAGCAGAAGGCACAGCTTGAAGGTGAAGGTGCAGCTGGTTCCGGCGACAGTGAAGGCGAACAGATGAGAAACGTTCTCACTCGCAAAGGCGTTCAGAGAAACGCGGCCGTAGGCGGCACTCAGAAGAGAACCGCATCACAGTCTTTCATGAAGGAAAAGAGAACAAAGCTCACAAATCACGAACTCCGTTCACTTCTTGTTTCTTCAGGAAAGATTGCATCTCCTACAAAAGCGTCTGATGTAATAAAAGACGAACCTCGCACCGTGTCCTCTATTGTTGACCAGGTATTTGTGGAAGACCTTACCGGGACAAACGGAATAGAGCTTCCTTTTGCAAGAGATGTTCTTGAGGCTGATGAAAAGACAGAGGGCATGGCAACAGAGGAAAAGGACGCTGACATCGGAATTGCCAATGTCAAGAACACCGACATTTCCGTTGTTACAAGCATTTCCCGCAAGTATGCAAAGGTAAGCCCTGTAAGATACGAAGAAAAGGTTAAGGAACTTGCACTCAAGGGACTTCGCAAGAAACTTGCATATCTTATCGTACACGGAAGCACCGATGGCAATATGTACGGTATTTACAATGCAGTTGACAAAGAAGGCAACTCTATGTGCGGAGAAATTGTTCTTACGGCGGACATCGGCCCGACAACACTTCGCGACATAGTGTTCGGTCACGGTGGAGACGAAGAAGTGGGCGGTCCTTGCAGACTGTATCTCTCTAAGTTTGACCTCGCAGCATTCGGTGCTGTAAGAGGCAAGAATGAACTCAAAGCCATATATGAGATTATTCCTGAAGGAACAAATCCGAATGTAGGTATTATCAAAGATGGCGGTCTGAGCGTGCCTTATACAATTTGCTCAAAGGCAAATGTTTACAGCAAGGTTGCAGCAACGGCAGAAGGTGTTCCTACAATGTTCTACGGTTCACCCGATGCATACACTCTCGGTCTGTACGGTGACTACGAAATCAGAGTTTCCGAGGAACACCAGTTTACCAAGGGTCTTAACACTATCATGGGCGATTTGACTGCCGGCGGTAACGTAAACGCTTACAAGGGCTTCTCTGTAGTCAAGAAGAAAAACGCATAATTCTAAAACATAACAGGGGCGGCTTGTCCGCCCCATCGGAACGAGGAATATCATGTCACTGTTGAATGAAGTTAAACAGGATTTAAGAAGAAGTCATAACAAGACAGATGAAATCATTGAAGCAGATATACAGACCGCTCTTGAAATCATCGAAACAGCGGGCGTGCGTCCCGATACGTCAGATAAACTCGTAAGACAAGCAGTGAGATTTTATCTGCGATACACAAATAATTTTGACGGACGCGGACTTGAGCATAAGGAAGCATTTGACGAATTGCTCAAAACAATGACATTGTCATCAAAGAGGCGATTAGATGAAGAATGAACTGATTACTCTTGTAAAACTTGTACCCGAGAGGGATAAGGACGGGTATGTGATATCAAATGCAGAAAGCACGTCGGACGAAGTATACGCCGAGGTAAAAAGCGTTTCGAGAACAGAGTTTTACAGCGCGATGCACGCAGGTGTTTCTGCCGAAATTGCTTTTGTTGTCAATCGCGACGAGTACACTGCCCAAAATGCGGTTGACTATGACGGCAAACGGTATTATGTTGTTCGCACATACGCAACAAGCATATCGGACATAGAACTTATATGCAGTGATAAGGCGGTGAAATGATGGCAGTGTTTGAATTTCGACCGCCAAAAGAGTATATGGACAAGCTCAATGCTCTTGGCGATGACGATAAGCTTTACAAAAATGCTGCTCGTGCGGCAGTTTCGCCTTTGAAAAAGCATCTTAAAACCGCTCTTGCTACTCACAGCAAGACGGGTCAACTCGTGAAGCTGATTAAAGGCTCTGTCATAAAGACACGAGAGGGAACGTACTTTGCTGCTGTGCGTCCTGTCGGCGATCATATTCGCAAAAGGAAAAAGCAAGACAAACGCATGGATGCGACGGCTATCGCTGCGTTTATTGAATACGGCACGTCGAAGCAACCGCCGCGTCCGTATATAGACAGTGTTCAGCAAGCGGCATTGCCGGAAGCAGCGGAAGCAATGCAGGCTGCAATCGACAAACGCACGGAGGAACTCGGACTGTGAATGTAAATGAACTTATAAAAACAGCTTTGTCGCCGCTCGGCTTGCCGGTTATTCCGGATTTTTATGACGGCGATGCTGACGAATACATATCGTTCAATTATGCCGACGATTACCCGTGTAATTTCAGTGACAATGTTCCTGAAAACGATTATGCTCAGCTTCAGGTACACTATTTTGTGAGAGGGAAAAGCCCTCACGCAGTCAGAAAGCGAATAAGAGTGCTTTTGCACAAGGCGGGATTTGATGTATCCCTCGGACCTATCAACTATGAAAGTGACACAAAAAAGTATCACTGCCCTATAAGTGCAGGTATTGACGGTGTCGCAGATTTGGAGGAATAAACATGGCAATAACAGGCGTATCAAAATCTTTTTACGCAAAATACAAAGAAACCGCAGAAGGCTCCGGCGTGTATGAATATACAGGCGGACGTGCTTTTGCTAAAATGACAAGCATCACTCACACTCCCGAAACAAACACATCGGAACTTTATGCCGACAACAATCTTGAGGAAGCTGACTACAGCTTTTCAAAGGGCAGCTTTTCTGTTGACGTTTCCGACCTTGAAGATGGTGTTGCGGCTGACATACTCGGTGTAACAGTCGAAGAGGATGAAAACGGAAACTCTGAATATGTTTATACTGCCGAAGATAAGACGGTCGAAACGGGCTTTGGTTTTGTCATTCAGAAGAAGATTAATGGAATTTTCAAATACAGAGCAATTGTTCTCACACGTCTCGTGTTTAAAGTCCCTGCGAACTCGGCAACAACACGTCAGGGAACGCTCACATTCCAGACAGAAAAAATAGACGGAACAACCTTCACGGACCGTTCGCCGAAGCATGTATGGAAACGTGAATGCACATTCTCGACTGAAGAAGAAGCTGTTGCATACATAAAGGCAAAACTCAACATTTCAGATGCAGCTGCGGCGAACGTAGAACCGGAAGCAAATTCCGAAGATTGAGGTATAACAAATGATAACTGCAAAAGTTAACGGAAAAGAATATCCACTTCGTCTTGGCATGATGGCTGTGAGTGCTGTTAATGCAAAATACGGTTCGTTGGCTGCACTTATGGAGCTTTTGGAAGGCGAAGATAAAATAAAAAGCGACGAAGCGTTGTTTTTCTTTGCTTATCACATGATAATCAACGGGCTTGCCATGACCGACGATGATATCGACATAACATCTTCGAGAAAATTGTGGGCGACGTGTAAGCCCCAGGAGCATTTGCCGCTGTTCTCGGCGGTGTGTAGTGCCATAAAGGAAGCAACAGACGTTTCGGTTGAAGCGGAGGACGCAGACCCAAAAAACGCAGTTACCACGCAGGACAAATAAGCCCTGCGTGGTATGAATATTACCGAATGAAAATCGGTATAAGCAAAAGAGATTATAATCTGATGCTTTACTGCGAGTTTATCGATTTGCTCACATGCTACAAGATTGAGCAAGGTGCTTTGAAGCTTGCGGTAACAGATGACGAAATAATGTTCCCGCCCAGATTGGAGTGAACAACATGGGACGTAACATAGGACCGACAATTGGTCTGAGCGGCGAGGCCGAATATAGAAAACAAATAAAGAACATAACCGCCGACATGTCCGTTTTGTGCGCTCAGATGGACAAAACATCGGCGGTTTTTGCAGATAATGAGAAATCATCCGAAGCACTCACAAAGCAAAACGAATTACTTTCCAAGAAAAACGATTTGCTCGGCAAAGCAGTTGAAGCTACAAAAAAACAACTTGATGAAGTTGTAAAAGCAAAAGGCGAAGACAGTGCGGCTGCAAAAAAACTTGAAAAGGACCTTCTAAATTTTGAAACGCAAATTGTTAAGAACAACAAAGCTATTAAAGATAATAGCAGTGCTTTAGAGGACAACGGTAAATCTCTTAATGACAATGCAGAACAAACAAGTTTTTGGTCGCAAGAAACGCAAAATGCATTCAATGCGGCAAAAAGTGTTATAGAGAGTGTGTCGGGTGCTATCAAAAAAATCAAAGATAGCATGTATGAATTTGCAACTGCTGCCGGTGAAGAAGTAGAAGAACTTCAAAAGCTTGCCAACGAAGCAGGGGTTACAACGCAGAGAATGCAGGAACTTCAGTATGCGTCGGATGCACTAAATGTTGACACTCAGGCTATAACTGACTCCATGCGCGACCTTTCAGAAAAAGCTATGGAAGCCGTAAATGACGCAGGCAGTGAGACTGCCCGGATGTTCAAAGAACTTAAAATTTATGTGTATGATACTAACGGCGAAGTAAAAGACTCCAACACCCTTTGGGAAGAAACTATGACTGCGCTTGGAAATGTACATAACGAAACCGAAAGAACCGCTGCGGCAATGAAGCTGTTCGGAGGAAACGCAAGCAAGCTAAACGCGATTATGGGACGAGAGGGCGTTGACGCGCTTAGAATGTATTCGCTTGAAGCCCATAACGCGGGTGTTGTTATGGACAATGCAACAAGAAACGCACTCCAAAAACTCAACGACGAGCAGGAAAAAGCGGAAAAGCAGCTTGCGGCACTGAAAACAAGGCTTGCGGCAGAGATTGCACCGGAACTTACAACACTCATACAAACAGGAGCGGCATTACTTAAAACATTTGAACCTCTTATAACAAAGGGCTTGAAGTGGTTGGTTTCAAATCTTCAACCGATAGCTATAGGGCTTGCAGCAGTGGGAGCCGGTTTTGCTGCTTTACAGATTATATCTGCATTAATGCCTTTAATGAACCTGATGAACACAACTTTGATGACTACAAATACGACACTTATTGCCACAAACGCTGTAATGGCGACAAATCCCATTGTATGGGTGGTTATGGGTATTACGGCAGCTGTAGCAGCACTCATTGTTGCTATCGCTTCATGGACATCAGAAACAGAAAATGCAAGTAAGGCAATAGAAGACGGTGCTGAAGCTATGGAAGACAGCATGAAGCAGGTGAACGAGGTTGCCGAGAAGTTCAACAAGGAAATGAAAGCGCTTGCTGAAGACCTTGACTGGGTCGGTTTGGAAGCAAAATTCAAGGCTAAATTTGCAATCATCGGTACAAACAGCGCAGCGGCACTCAAAGACAGTCTTGATAGCGGTCTTAAGAATTGGGAAACGCGTCTTACCAAAACTATTTCCGGAATGGAAGAAAAAATAAACAAGCTCATGACACAGGAGAACAAATCTGTTTATGCAGGACATCCGGTGCAGACCTCTTCGGGTTATTCGGGTGTATCAGGAGGAGGCTACACGCCTACTCAAACAGCTGCGCAAGTATTGCAGCAGGTTGATATCACGCTCATGATAGACAAAACAAAGCTGGCAACAGTGATTTATGACCCAATCAAAAAAGTAGCAAGGCAGAAGGGAGAACTGTAATATGCACGCACTCGTCATAACCTCGGAAGATACAACAATCACGTTTCCGACAACGAAAAGAATACAACATGGCGGAGAGCTTGAAGGCGCTGAAACCGTTATGTCGGACGGAACGCTTGTGTTTGATGTAACAGGCTTCAGAAAGAACATTAAATATTCCTGGGACTACATTCCTCAGTCGGTGTTTGATGCTTTTATACCTCTTCTTCGTAAACACAAATATTTCTCATGTACATACCTTGATATTGACAACACGGAAAAGACGGCAATGTTTAAAATAGAATATCCAACACCGGAGGCGTGGAAACTGACAGCAAACGGTGCAATATGGCACAATGTTTCTCTGAATATGACTGCAAAGGATGTGTCGGAAGTATGATAATCAACGAAAACATATCACCTTATGCAGACGAACGCAGATGTAAGGCGAGAATGTTGCTTTATACCGAGGAAGGTGCGGAGCCTGTAGTTTTTGAAAACGCCGATATAAAGTCGTTTTCTTGTATTAAAGAACATCAAATACTGCAAACGTCACGGCCAGACGGAGAATTAACTATATCAATCTTTGACAGCGAAGGCGACTTCGACATAACGAATGAAGACAGCATGTATTATAGTTTGAATTCAAAATCAACATTAGAGTTGTCAATTTCTTGTGTAGAAAACGGATGCACGGATGAATATATCTCGATTTGCAAGTGCCTTTTCCGGGAAGCTTCATCTGTTGATGGGGTTGCAACATTGTTTGCAAGTGATTTTTTGTATTTAAAAGACCTTGACAATCTCGATGCAAAAGTGGCTTTGGGTACTACTGCTAAAAACGCAGATGAGGCTGTCGAACTTATTTTTGGTTATTTGGGATTCAGCAACAAAGGTATTGTGTCGGAAAACTTGCAAGAATTTAAATACGTGGACAGGTATTATCTCACTTCACTTGGGCAGAAAATGCGCGGTGCGTTGGACGGAATAGCAACATTTATGCAAAAAGAATCCGGGCATACAGTTAGGTATGCACTGATGGCGAACGGGGATATAAAATATTTTTCTTTATCGACGGAAGCAGACGTGATAATTAAAAAGAGCGAGTACATCGATTGTAAGGTAGAAGCGCTTGAAGACACGGGAGGAAAACCGGCTTTGTTTGTAGAAGATCGTGGAAATATACTCTTGGAACTTGGCGACACTGCTATCGTACAAGCAGACGAAGATTATAATATTGAAATATATATGATAAAACTCGATTATGACCGCGGAATTCTTAAAGGACAAATGAAAGGAAGAATACAATGATACAAATAAGCGTAAGCAAAGCACACGCTAAGGCCGACGAACTCGAGCTTCTCACAAGCGGAATGTCAAAGGCGGTAGATGTGAAGTTTAATTTCTCAAACGATTGGGAAAATCTAAACCGCACAGCTGTATTCACGAACGGAGTAAAGACACGTGATGTGGTATTTGATGAAACACAAACGGTCTGTTCCGTTCCGAGCGAGGTGCTTGAGATGCCCGGAGCAAGTGTTATGTGCGGCGTATACGGTTACGATAACAGCGGTGTCATAATTCCCACTGTTTATGTATGGCTTGGAACCGTCAAAGCCGGCGCAGACCCGTCGGGAGATGAGAATGCAGACCCGTCGCTTCCTGTGTATGCACATCTTCAGCAACAGATTGACAACCATACACACCCTATCGCGGGGTTAAATAAACAGGCGGTTTCGCTTGTCGGAATTACAGACAGTAATGTGGATGAGTCCGATATTGTAATTACCAATAATGGGGTGCGATGTCTAAAAAAATGTACTGTAAACATCCACATTCAAGGCGAAGTTGAGTTTATGTATGCTACGCATAATGAAGAAGCACTAATACGCGTGGATGGCGAAAAGTCATTGAACAGTACAGTAGGAACATACAAAGGGACAATTGCTGAGGGGATTCGGATTGATTTTCTGCGTGCCGATTCTATTAATTTTACGTATTTTGACAAAACTGTACAGACTGATGGTTTTATGTCGCACGAACAAGCTAAAGCCCTTGAAGCTCACATTTCGGATAGTGAAAACCCACACGGCGTAACGGCCGCACAGGTTGGAGCATATTCGGCAGAAGAAATGGACAAGAAGCTCAGCAACATCAAAATTGACAACGTTTCAAATGCTCTGAAAGGCGATGCAAACGGGAGATGCATATATCTTGATGATGTATCACCGATAGAACACGATGTAAAGGCTATTATATCGGGAGTAGAAGACCCGACAGTGGTATCTCTCAGTGTGTGTGGTAAAAACCTTGCGTTCCCGGCGTATGCAGCAGGCACTGTAAGAACGGTAAACGGTATTACGTTTACGTATAACGATGACGGCAGCATCACGCTCAACGGAACAAATACAAGTGCATCGTCTTTATGGTATCCGCTTGTTATGAATACAAACAGTCCGATGCTTGCACCTGCAAAATATACCGTAAGCATGGGAGTAAAAATCACTTCCAATCAAACAAGTACAACAGACATTTATTTTCAGATGCAGCGCTACACGGGTGGAAGTTTATCAGGCAGTTTCGCTTTAACGTTTACTGAAGATTTGTATTCTGCGACTTTCACGGCTAGCAATTACTATGAGGCAATCAGATGGAATATACGTATACCCGTAGGAATGTCATTTGACAATGTTACGATATATCCTCTTCTTGAAAGAGGTGAAACCGCAACAGAGTATGAACCCTCTGTATGTTCTGTTTTTGTGCCGGATAAAAACGGCGTAGTTGACAGTATAAAATCACTGCTTGTCATGAATATGTTTACAAACAGTGCCGAAGCTGTTCTTTCGGCCAAATACAACGCAGACACGAACATTTTAAAAGAGCATACACACACTTTCGACTATTCGGGATATAACGTGCCCGTTATCGAATTTACAGGAGATACAACGGGAATTTCAAAGGACAACAAGGTAACGCTTAATTACAAGTACGGTGACAGAAGCGGAACGTGTACGCTTAAATGGCAGGGTTCGTCAAGCATTCAATATCCAAAGAAGAATTACACCGTTGTATTTGATGAAGCATTTGAAGCAGTCGGTGCATCGTCCGCTGTCAAAGGTGACAAAGCACAGATTGCGTGGGGTGTTCATGACAAATACTGTCTGAAAGCCGATTGGATTGACTTTTCACATTGCAGAAATGTTGTTTCTGCCACTCTTTGGGGTGAAATAGTAAAGACGAGAGAGGGCGTTTCACAAACGCTTATGAATCTTCCAAACGGCGGTGCGATAGACGGATTCCCTTGCTTTGTTGTCATAAACGGAGTATGGCAGGGCATTTACAATTTCAACATTCCCAAAGAAGATTGGATGCTCGGCATGAGCGGTGCATCTGAAAAAGAAGCTATTCTTTGCGGTGAAAATGCTTCAGCCGGAAACCAGTACAAAGCAGAGGCTTCACTTGGTACGGACTTTTCGCTTGAATACAATTCAGACGGATTTACTGAGGAAGAAATCACAGCAAGTCTAAATACCATGATAAACACATGTATTGCTGTCAACAACGGCGAAAAGACCATTGAAGAGCTTGAGCAATACATCGACATAAGCAGTGTTATTGACTATTACATATTTACTGTTCTTGTTGGCGGTATTGACATATTCGGAAAGAATCAGATACTTGCAACAAATGACGGTGTGAAATGGTTTATGTCTGCATACGACCTTGATTCCACATTTGGACTGTACCCGGATGGCGCATCGTTTTTACATTCAGGTTACTTAACCGGCTCTGCGTGGTCTGACGTTTCGTTTGCTTCTCTTTCGTCAACTGTGGGACTGTACAAGGCAGTTTTAACTTACAAGAAAGCAGAGCTTGTTGAAAGATATGAGCAGCTGAGAAAAGGTGCGATGTCTGTATCAAACGTTGCTGACTGGTTTTACAACTACGCAAAGAATATCCCGTCTGCTGCATTTGATGCCGAGGCAGAGCTTTGGAAGACTATACCGAGTACGGCAAGCAGCAATGTTTCAAATATCATTCAGTGGTATTCCGACAGAGTATCGTGGGTTGACAATGAGAATGCAGAGCTTGAAGGAGCAGAACCCGAATACAAGGTTTACGTAGATGAAAAAATAGGCGACATTGACACAGCACTTGACGAACTCCATGCGTATGCACAAGGTATTGCTGCAGGAGGTGTTTCTGAATGACAGTGGCAGAAAAGCTGATAAGGGCAAAGAGTGACATTGATGCGGTTTACGAAGCAGGAAAGGCTTTGGGTGTACTTGACTTTGACAGAATACAGGTAAACGGAACGAGAACTGAGTACAGATATCTCTTTGCAGGTGGTTTTTGGAAAGATAACAACTTCAAGCCGACGCATGACATAAAACCGGATTATGCCGAAAAGATATTCGCTTATTGCAAGATAACAAACCTTAAAAAGATACTTGAAGATTGCAGTGTAACGCTTGATATTTCAATTGCTTCAAAAAACGGCAACGTAACGCAGTTGTTTCAAGGATCAAGCATAACAAATGTGGGCATATTAGATGTAAGCTTGGGCGGGGTTAGCTATTTACTTAATGGAGCACAGAAACTTGTAAATGTTGAAAAGATAATACTCAAAGATGACGGCTCGCAAGCCTTTACAGGTGTATTTGACAACTGCAAAGTACTTGAAGAAATACGTTTTGACGGTGTTATCGGACAGACTTTTAGCATCAGATGGAGTACAAATCTGAGTGCCGACAGTTTAGAGGACATTGTAAGGCATTTATCGGACACGGCAACGGGCAAGACAGTGACATTTCCCACAACTGCACAGAGCAATTACGATGCTGTAAAGGGTGAAGGTGCGTGGAGTGCGCTTGTGGCGACAAAGATAAATTGGACGTTTGCGTATGCATAAAAAACAGAGTAGGGACAATTCACGAATTGTCCGCAAAATTTCGGGAGATTCGTGAATCTCCCCTACAATTTGAAATTTAAAATAACAAAAGGTGGAACAAACAGATGAAGGAAGTTACGAGAACAGTCCTTATTGCGGACGAAGGAATGATGCTGACGAACGGAGAGACCTATGCGAAGAGTGTTGAGCTTGGAGATTGGGACAGTGCCGAGAACTGGCGAGAGATCACAAAAGAGGAGTATGACGAGCTACAGGCGCAGCTTGAGGAAGAAAGCGTGGGTGTTATGAC
>JAZQGP010000007.1:0-40116 GCA_045540015.1 Eubacteriales bacterium | reverse complement strand
AATCGGGGTGCCTTTGGTATATCTTTACGACATATTTTTTACGATAAAATGATTCTTTTTCAATTTATAATTCAGCAGAAATAATTAAATCAAAACGGAAATGAAGTTGAATGATTTCAAACTCGTTTCCGTTTGTTTTTTTTAAAGCTAATTGGGATACAAACAGGTAGAAAAAAATCAGGTTATTATTAACCCGAAATTACTTAAAAGATAATTAAAATGATACGGTGGATACACTCAATATTAGGTGGAATACAGGGGTAGCATTGATAATGTATATAAAGAAGTTTTAGAACAAGCTGAGAATTTTAAGAAATATGCAGAATAGCAAAAAATCCTTGTACCTTTAGTGGTACAAGGATTTTTGAGTGCTGTCGCATTTGATAGTATAACCCACCATCTACACAAAAAACCTCTCCGATTTCTCAGAGAGGTTTCGTCTTTAATTCTATTCTACAAAATTACTTTGCAAGATTTGCTTCAAGAATTTCAAGCTGCTTTGCCATTTCAGCAGGGAGCTTATCTCCGAACTGAGCAAAGTACTGCTTGATACCTGTTTCAGCATCGTTGATGTCGTCGAGCCAGTTCTTCTTGTCAACTGTAAGAAGTGCTTCAAGAGTTGCCTTGTCGATGTCAAGTCCTTCAACGTCGATATCCTCAGCGTTAGGAACATAACCGATTGCGGTTTCCTTTGCACCAACCTTGCCTTCGCAGCGGTCAAGAATCCAGAGAAGAACTCTCATGTTGTCACCAAAGCCGGGCCACATGAAGTTGTCGTTGTCGTCCTTTCTGAACCAGTTAACGTGGAAAATCTTGGGAGCTTTGTCACCGAGCTTTTCTCCCATTGCAAGCCAGTGTGCCCAGTAGGAAGCCATGTTGTAGCCAACAAAGGGCTTCATAGCCATCGGGTCACGTCTTACAACGCCGACTGCACCTGTAGCAGCTGCAGTTGTCTCAGAAGCCATGGTAGCACCGACAAATGTACCGTGGTTCCAGTCTCTTGACTGATATACGAGGGGAGCGCACTTAGCACGTCTGCCGCCGAATACGATTGCAGAAACAGGAACGCCCATGGGATTTTCAAATTCGGAAGAAATACAAGGACAGTTGATGGCAGGAGCTGTAAAGCGGGAGTTGGGATGAGCGAGCTTTCCGCCGTTTTCTGTAAATTCCTTGCCGTTAACAAGCTTTCCTGTCCATTCTGTAGCGTCTGCAGGGGGATTCTTGTCAAGACCTTCCCACCAAACAGTGTTGTCTTCGTTATTAAGAGCAACATTTGTGAAGATTGTGTTCTTCTTTGTAGCTTCAAGAGCATTGAAGTTTGTCTTTTCGCTGGTACCGGGAGCAACACCGAAGAAGCCTGCTTCGGGGTTAATAGCATAAAGCTTTCCGTCAGCACCTATTCTGAGCCATGCAATGTCGTCGCCGACTGTCCATACCTTATAGCCCTTTTTCTTGAGATATTCCGGAGGAATGAGCATTGCGAGGTTTGTCTTACCGCAAGCAGACGGGAATGCAGCGCAGATGTACTTAACTTCTCCGTCGGGATTCTCAAGACCGAGGATAAGCATATGTTCTGCCATCCAGCCTTCCTTCATGCCGAGGTAGGAAGCGATACGGAGTGCGAAGCACTTCTTACCGAGAAGTACGTTTCCGCCGTATGCAGAGTTGATGGACCAGATTGTTGAATCCTGCGGGAACTGAACGATGTATCTTTCTTCGGGATCAACATCCTTTTTAGCATGCAGACACTTAACGAAGTCAGCATTATTGCCGAGAGCTTCCATAACCTTTGTGCCTACTCTTGTCATGATAGCCATGTTGAGAACAACATAGATACTGTCTGTAAGCTCAATACCGATCTTAGAGAAAGGAGAACCTACAGGACCCATGGAGTAGGGAATAACGTACATTGTACGACCTGCCATTGAGCCGGTGTAAAGCTTCTTGAGCTTTGCGTACATTTCTTCGGGATCCATCCAGTTGTTGATAGGACCTGCTTCTTCCTTGGTGGGGGTGCAGATGAAGGTTCTTGCTTCAACGCGTGCAACGTCGTTTTCAGCGGTTCTGTGGTAGTAACAGCCGGGAAGCTTTACGTCGTTGAGCTTGATAAGCTCTCCGGTTGTAACTGCTTCGGCACGAAGTGCTTCGAGCTGTTCCTCGGAGCCGTCAATCCAGACAATCTCCGCGGGCTTTGTCATGGCAGTCATTTCTTCGAGCCATGCAAGAACTGTCTTGTTCTGTGTCATTGTATTTACCTCCTGCAGCAATAGCTGTATAATTAATCATTTGCGGTTAACTGATTAAGAAGATTTCTTTTTATAAAATTTCCCTAATCCCAATCCATTATACATTATATCAGAAAATTTGCGTTTTGCAACGTATTTCAACCTTTTTTGGCAAAAATTTCACCTATTGTTCAAATACAGAAATTTTTAATGGGTGTTTGACACATAAATCGGTGTTTTACGGCTTCATAAACACAGCTACATGCTCATACATATTAATAAAACCGGTTTTGAGGTGATAGCGTGAGAGATTACATAGACGAGAGGGTAATTGAGGTTGCAAGGTACATAACTGAAAACAGTGAGACGGTAAGAAACACGGCGGCACATTTCGGCGTTTCAAAATCTACGGTCCACAAGGACATTACTGTAAAGCTCTGCCGTATGGACAAGATACTTTACGAAAAGGTTAGGCGTGTTCTTGACACAAACAAGGCACAGCGCCATATCCGCGGAGGTCTTGCAACCAGAGAGAAGTATTCGGTATTAAAAAGTAGAAAGTTGAAAACAGAAGAATAAATGTACTGTAATTACGAGGGCGAAAAAAACTGCCCGTGTGCTGTTTCGGTTGTTTTGCGCTGACAAAAAACAGGCCGGGCATCAAAGCCTGACCTGTTGTATTTTTATTAAATTTCCAACAAATGCTGAGCCGAAACCCTTGCATTTTCCATTTGGTCGCCGTGTTCGGTTTCGTCCTCGTATACAAACTCAAGACATCCGAGACCTTTTGCAATGTCGATAATTCTTTTGAAATCAATAATTCCCTTGTCAGCCGTGCTTGCAGCCTTTGTTTCTGCATCAAGCATTTGCTTTAAGTGGAGTATTTTTATTCTGCCGTCGAACTGTTTGAGGTATTCGTAGGGATCTACGCCTGCGTGAAGCAACCAGTATACGTCGTGCTCCGCGAAAACTTCATTTGGGTTTGTACTTTCGTAGAAGAGGTCAAGCGCGGTCTTTTCGCCGTATTTGGTTGTCAGCTCAAAGGCGTGATTGTGGTAACTGAAGACGAAGCCGTTTTGGGTAAGTGTTTGTGCAGCCTGTGAAAGCTCCTCAATGTGCTGCTTTAGTACGTCCATGCTTTCAACCGTCATATGCGGACAGCTTATGTACTTTGCACCTATTTTGTCCATGTATTCCATTTCTTTTTCAAGACTGTCGCGGTTTACAAGTATGCCGTAGCCTGTGTGTGAGCCTACAGCACGAAGACCTGAGTCGGAAAGATACTTTTTCATATCTTGCGCTTTTACGTCCTTGCAGCCTGCAAATTCAACTCCCGTATATCCCATTTTTGAAAGCTCGTGAAATGTTTTTTCAAATCCGTCTTTGTCGGTTGCGTTTCTTACAGACCAAAGCTGTATAGATATATCTTTCATAGTGTTGTTCCTCCGTAATTAAATTTGTCGGTTTCTGACAGGTGTATTATATACCATACTCCATAACCGTGTCAAGAAAGTTTTACAATACTGCATTAAAAGCTCAGCTCTCGTTGTCCGACAGAAAGCTTTTCAAAGCGGCAAGCCGTTCTTTTGCGGTTTTCTCGCCAATATCGTACGCATTCTTCAGCTTTTTCGGATTATGCTCGGTTCTGCTTATGTCAAGAGCCTGCGGCGGACGAAGAACAAAGATGTTGCCTTTTTGTTCCTCGCTTTCAATGTATGCAGTCGTCTTGTTGTAAACCTCGTGCCGGATTTGCATGGCTTTTATGAGATTCGGGTATTTTCCGA
The DNA here is from genome assembly GCA_045540015.1 of Eubacteriales bacterium. GTDB lineage: Bacteria > Bacillota > Clostridia > Oscillospirales > CAG-382 > UMGS1387. The sequence continues at coordinate 36,104 of JAZQGP010000007.1, read as the reverse complement.
GTAAAAGACGCGAAAGTCCCATCAAGGGATTTTTCTTTTTTATATATCCTTTTGGCTGTGTAAGCACCACAACGCATTTTTCAAAGCCCATTTCCTGAGCTTTCTTTATCGGTACCGAGTCTGCAACACCGCCGTCAAGCAGCTTTTGCCCGTCAACCTCAACTATCCTCGAAACAAGCGGCATTGAGGCAGAAGCACGAATTATTTCAAGCATCCTGTCGTCGGATTTTTCACACTTTTTGTATACGGCTTTTCCTGTTTCAACATCTGTGCATACGGCATAAAATTCACATGGGTTTTCGTCAAATGCCGCATCATCAAATAAATCCAGCTTTCTCGGAAGGTCGTAGTAGCAGAACTGTGCTCCGTAAAGATCGCCTGTGGTTATGAGCGAGTGAAAACTGCAGTATCGCTTGTCGCGGCAGTATTTGAGATTGTAGCGAAGAGCCCTGCCTTTCTGCTTTGATTTGAAGCCGGTTCCAAAGCACGCACCTGCAGATACGCCGAAGATTGCGTCAAAGCTTATGTTTTTGTCAAGAAACACGTCTGTTACGCCTGCCGTGAACATTCCTCTCATTGCTCCGCCTTCAAGAATAAGTGCTGTTTTCACTGTTTTTACCTCCATAGGAGTATTTTCTATATATTTTACATTGCAAATGTGCGGATGTCAAGTGCGTTTGTGCAGAAAAGTAAGGGCGACCTTTTGTGGCCACCCTTTTGTGTTGCAGTGATTTTGCTTTTACATATGCCCTTACTTTTAGTTTCAGTTTTTCACTTTATAAGTCCAAACAAATTGAACAGATTTCTCTCTTTTTTCTGCTCTTTTTGCTCTTCTGCCTCCTTGTCCTCAAGATACTGTGCTACGTTGCATACAATTTCTGCGCCCTGAGCTTTTGTGAGAAGTCCTGTGAGGTTGAGTTGGCTGTTTCCGTTTCCGCTTAAAATTCCGTTTTCATACAGAGACGCGGCAGAGTCTGCTGCCCATACGGGAATGGGGTCGAAGTCCTTGAATACAGGAGACGTATTACTTTCAGGAAGCGAAAGAATTCTGTCAACTATCACCGCGGCTTCTGCGCGTGTAATGCTGTCGGTGCTTCTGAACTCGCGTGAGCCTTCAATTCCATAACCGTTAATAATTCCGTTTTCAAGCGCATACTGAGCATAGCTTCTGATATTGGAGGGAATACTGTCGTCGTCGGAAAAGCCTGTGGTTTCAGTGTACGGAATATTTTCTTCAAGCCCTGCCATGATAAGACACACCGCAAGGAAATCACCTCTTGTCATGTTGCTCTCGGGCTCAAAGCAGAAAAGACCGTCAATTTCTCTTCCCGTCATAAGTCCTGTCGATGCCATTTTAAGGGCGCTGTTGTGTCCCCAGTGGCGCTTCATGTCGTCAAAATACTTGTTGGAAGCAGGCTTTGAAACGTTTATAGTTACTTTTTGCTCACCCGAAACGTTTCCGTATTCGTCGGTAACTCTGTATATAAAGCTGTCCTTGCCGACAAAACCGCTCTTTGGGATGTATTCTACAGAGCCGAGAGCTGTGCTTGTAAAATGCAGAGCCCCTTTTGACGGGTATTTTACAACCTCGAAATTCATTCTGTCGTTTTCGGGGTCTGATGCATGAAGGAATTTGAACGCAGAGATGTTTTCCTGAGTCTGTATAGTTTGCTCACTTGTCTGCGGCGCACAGTTTTCGTCCTCTAAAATGTTTATCTGACAAACCGCAGAAACGGATTCGCTCAGTGCATCGGAAAAGCCGAATGTGGCACTGCCTTGCTTTTCGGCAGCAGGCTCGAAATAAAGCTCGTCAAGCTCGCTTCTGGAAACTGTCTGATTTTCAAGAACACGTATGCCGCGAAGATATAAGGTTCCGTCGTCTGAATCGGGAAGCGAATTGATTGTCACATACTCCACTTCCGAGTAAAGACTTTTGTCAAAATCTTTTTCGCTGAATGTGACGCTTCTGTTTTTCACACCGCATTTCTGAAGTGTAACTCGCTGCTCAATGATGTCGAGCGTAGGTGAAAAAACGGTAGAAAACTGAGCATATACGGTGAATGCAGAAATCGTGAGCGCAATTAGAGCGCATATTGCTTTTTTTGAAAGCTTCATTTTAGTCATCCTTTCTTTTGCTATGTTCGCAGTTATTTTTTGCGTGTTTTTCCGATTTTATACGCAAACCGATTTATTTAAAGAAAAGAATGAGCTTTTTTTCTTGTTTTTGTTGACATTTTTCCATGTGAGTGTTAAAATTCTTGTGATATTGGAATAAGGAGAGAAACAATGTCACAGCGTTTTTACGATATGCATACACATTCGCTTTATTCTCATGACAGTACTTGTCCTATTGAGAAAATGGCAGAGGCACAGCTTGCAAAAGGCGCTCTCGGATTTGCCGTTACCGACCACTGCGGCGGCATTGATAAAATGAATATTGATGAAGCTTATAATTCGATATGCAAAGCTTCGGAAAAGTATGAAGGCAGGATTGAGATTTTCAGCGGACTTGAAATAGGTGAGGGGATAAAGAATCTTTCTGTTGTCGAAGAGCTTGCAAAAAAACATGAATATGATGTTGTGATTGGCTCGGTTCACGCAGTAAGATGCGAAGAAGCTTATAAATCATGTTCGAGAATGAATTTCTCGGTTCTTTCCGAAGTAGAGCTTTTTGTATTTGTGTCGCAGTATTTCGATAATGTTCTTGAAACTGCGGAGAAAGTACCGTGCGATATACTTGCACATCTTACCTATGTTTTAAGATACATAAACGGAAAATATGGCAGAAACCTTGATATACATGTATTTGAAGATAAGATAACAAAAATTCTTAAAACTATAATTGATAAGGGTATTGCACTGGAAATCAACACGTCGGGAATAGGAACGACCTTTGACAGCTTCATGCCTGAAGAGTGGATAATTGAAAAATATAAGAACATGGGCGGGTTTCTTATAACGCTCGGCTCTGATGCACACGCGCCGCAGAACGCTTCAAACGGCTTTGAAAAGGCTGCGCAAACGCTAAGACAGCTTGGGTTTACTCACGGCTATTATTACAAGAACAGAAAACCCGTGGCGTATGAAATATAAGGTATAGAACAGGTAAGAGGCTGTATCAAAATTCTCAAAATGCATAAAAAAACGGAACGCCGCACGGGACGTTCCTTACATAAGTTTGGGCTGTTTCAATTTATTTTGATACAGCCCATTTCGTTTATTTGTTCCTCTCTCCCTTACAAAGTCCTTTTTCAAAAAGCTTGCACTCATTGCACTTAGGACTTCGTGCGGTACAAACATCTCGTCCGAACAGCACAAGTCTATGACAGAAATTGCTCTGCTTGTCCTTTGGGATAACCTTGTCAAGCTGTTTTTCAACCGTGTGCTGGTTTTTGCCGTCTGAAAGCCCGAGACGCTTTGAAATTCTTATGCAGTGCGTATCCGCAACAATCGCGTTCTGCCCGAAAACGTCACCAAGCATGAGATTTGCAATTTTGCTTCCGACTCCCGGAAGACTTAAAAGCTTGTCAAACGTGTCGGGTACTTCTCCGTCAAAATCCGTTATCAGCTTTTCGCTCATTTCTTTTATGCTCTTTGCCTTGGTTCTGTACAGTCCGCAGGGCTTTACAAGGTTTTCAATATCCGAAAGCTCGCCCTCTGCCATAGAATAAACATCGGGAAACCTTTTGAACAAATCCTTTGACACAATGTTCACTCTCGCATCGGTGCACTGTGCCGACAGCCTTGCCATAACAAGCAGTTTCCACGCATCACCTTCATATTCAAGTGAGCATTTTGCATCGGGGTACTTTTCTTCGAGTGTTTCAATTATGCCTTTAACTTTTGCTTTAGTATTCAAGATATGCCTCCTGAATTCTGTAGTATTCCAGTATTCCTTCCACTATTGCCTGAGCGGAGCGGTCGTAGTTTCCGTCGGTTATTGTCCACTGGTATTCCTCGACATTCGAGATAAAGCTCATTTCAAGAAGCGTCGACGGGAACATGTGATTTCTTGCAACTGCAAGCTGCTGATAGGCGTAGTCGCGTTCAAGGCGGTTAAGCTTTGTGCTGATAACCCTTGAAAGAGTTTCCGTCAGAAGCACTCCGCTGTTGTTGGAATAAAGTCCGAGAAAGCCTCTTGCCTTTTGTGCGTTGCTCGCAGAGGCAACGGAATTATGGTGAACGGAAACTGCAAGGTCGGGACAAACCGCCGTCAGCAAATCCATTCGTTCATAGAGCGATACTGTAATGTCTGAAGCACGCGATTCTATAACTTCAGCTCCAAGCCCGCGAAGAAGTATTGCAAGACGTGAAGCTATATTGAAGTTAAGCACTGCCTCGGGATATTTTCCGGGACCGGGTGCGCCGATATCGTTTCCGCCGTGGCCTGCATCAACAACAATTGTCTTTCCGTAAAGCGGCTTTGTTGCATCGGGATACAACTTTTGCGGATTGTTGAGCTTTACAATGAGCATTCCGTTTTCATATACAATCTTGAATCCGTAGAAATTCTTGTCATCCTTTAGTTTTACCTTATAGATAACCATTCCGTCTCTTGTTCCCTTTTCGCCTTTGACAGACGCAACAAGCGGATTGGGCACGGTTTCAAATGCAGGAATTATGCTCTGGTCGGTGTTATACATGATTATACGCATAAAACCGTCCTTGAAATCAACGTCAACTGGAATGTTTTCGGTAATACCAAAGCGAAGGTCGGTTGTGTTGTTGTCATTATTTGTGGTATCTTCGGCATACACCTGCATTCCGGTTGTGAGAAGCTTATTTGTCATAAGCGTTCTGCCGTAGGTTACGTTCACTTCTTCCTGCGACACATATCCGCCAAAAGCAAGCTTATAGTATCCCTCGGACAGCTTTGTAATATAATCGCGCATTCCCTTTGAGGACGGCAGAAAATCGTCATAGAACGAAGAATCTGTTGCAACCTTTGTGTGGGTATAATCGTCCTTTATCTCGGCATAGGCAAACATATTTTTACTAACCTGACTTACAAGTCCCGCCTTTTTTTCGGCAGTTTCATTTCCACGTTCAGCCTTGAACACAAGCGTTCCGAGAGAAACCTTGTCCTCGTTTCCGACAAAATCCGACGGCGTGACCTCACCTGTATAATACTCATACATGTACGCGCCGTTTGACGGTGGATTTATTGTCGGCTGAAGAACTACCGTCATGCCGCCGATTGTTGCTGTTACTATACTTTCCGAGGGAGCAACGCAGGAAAGCGTTATTGTGTCGCCCACGGGAATCCATAACGGCTGTGACGGACTTATCGCTCCTATTTCAAAGGAAGAGAGCTTTTTGTAGGAACTGCCCGAAAGCTTTGTTGTATTAAAATTGATATTCAGGCTTTTTTTCTTATCTGCCTGACTGAACACAAGCTCGTTTTCGCCTTTCTCAAGAGTTACATATGTACCGAAATATCCGTTCTTTGTTCTTGAAACGGAATTGCCTTCAAAGGTAAGAGGCAAGGCAGGGTCGGATGCACCTATAATATAGGTTTTCTCAGTGTCCGAGGAAGAACCGTTCTGAGGGAAATTAAAGGTTATTTCCTCTCCCGTTGACACAGGTTCTTGATAGTAAACATCATTTTCGAAAAGCTTTACAAGGTCATCCAAGACGCCCTTAGTGTTATTTACGATATCCGCATAGCCGTAGAAAATGCTTCCCTTATACGACATAAGCGAACGGCAGAAATCAACCTGTCTTGCAATTTCGCCCTTATCGTAGTCCGCACTCTTATACACAGCGTGTCCCATATAAAGACTGACGCCTGTGCCGTCAAGGTTTGCGTTCCACCAGCGTGCAACATTGTCAAAGGGCGCGCTTTGGGCGTTAAACGACCAGTAGTTCTGCGGAGCTAAGTAGTCTACATATCCGCCTTTTGCCCAGGCAAGTGCATCACAGTAAAGAGAGGAGTACGCCTCAAGTCCGACAGTGTCGCTTCCCTTGACAGGAGTGTCGGAGTCTGCGTTTGCCCATATGCCGAACACCGAAACACCGAAAAGCATATCGGGGTTAATTTCTTTTACGGTATTATAGGTTTCTTCAACAAGTGTGTTTATGTTGTTTCTGCGAAAGTCTGCTAAATCCGCGCCGTTTCCGTATTTTTCATATGTATCGGCATCGTCAAACTCCGCATCACCCGAAGGATACGGATAGAAATAGTCGTCGTAATGAATGCCCGAAAGCGCAGGGTAATTCTCACAAAGCTCACGGACTCCCTCTATAACAAGCTCTCTTACCTCGGGAATGCCGGGGTCAAAATAGGTCTTGCCGTCAGCGTATTTCACAACGTATTCCGGATAAAGCACCGCAGGACTTGTACTGCATAGCTCGTTTTCATCGCTTTCGTACATTGTAACGCGGAACGGATTTACCCATGCGTGAACGTCTATATCATACTCTTTTGCCCTCTCAAGCAAATATGCAAGACAGTCAAAGGAGTTTTCGTTCCATTCGGTCTGAGTTCCGCTTATGTATTTTGACTGCGGGAAAACCGAGGATTTATACAGTGCATCTGCTGTTGGTCTTACCTGGAAAAACACCGCGTTCATTCCGGCTTTATGCGAATTTTCAAGGATTGCGTCAAGCTCTGCTTTAAGCTGTTCTTGCGAAAGACCTTGCTTTGACGGGAAATTTATGTTTATGGTTGAGGCTATCCACACGCCACGCATTTCTTTTTCGCCGTCGCCTGTGTATACGGTTACGTTTTCCTCTTGTGTATTAAAGGTATCTTCGGCATCGGGTTTTACCGCGTTTTTCTGCCCCATTTTAAAAAACACGAACAATAAAAGTGCACAGCACACAAGCGCCGTTATCGCCGACAGCGCATACACCGTGCGGTTATTCCTGTTTTTCTTACTTCCAAAACTACTGTTCATGCTTTCTACCTCCGTAATGATACTATGTATATGAATTGGTGGGCGGATATATTATTGATTGGGTGGTTTTGCAGGGTCGGTTCACGAACCGACCGTTTCGGGACATTCGTGAATGTCACCTACAAATATCATGCGAATTTAGCTAATTTCAAGCTTCACTTGAAATCATTATCTCATACATTCCGACATTTTTCAACAATTTACGCGAAGATTTAAGAAATATTCAATTTTACGCCTTCACTGACAGCAGATTTTATAAAAATTGAATAGTACGTCATTTCTTTTTTACCACACAAAAATGCTTCAATATTCAGATTTGTTGTACTATTTTCAGCTTTTTGTATGTAATAAATCTGATACACCCGAAGTAATGAAAAAATAATCAAAAAAGCTCCTGAGTGTTAAGGATAATGACCTTGACATAGGATTTTTAGTGTGATATACTTTCATAAAATCCACCGAAAGACAAGAATGAAAATGTGTGATTTTCGGGGTAGACCGAAGGAACCATGAACGTGGGTTTTGAAGGGGGAAAATGACATGAAGAAGGCAAGATATGTAGACCCGATGATAGGAACCGTCGGCGGAGAGCAGCGGACAAGCTCACACGGTGGCGGAAAAACGCACCCCGGCGCGTGCGCACCTTTTGGCATGGTGCAGCTGTCACCCGACACCGTAACGGGCGGCGATAACGGAACGGGCTACAACTACTGTAACGACACAATAGAGGGCTTCAGCTTTAACCACATGAGCGGCATAGGCTGGTACGGAGATTTGGGTAATCTTCAGATTATGCCTGCTGTTGGAGACACTGATCTCAGAAGCGGAAGTAACAGAGAAATTCCGTTTGCAAAGGGAACAGAGGGCTGGAAGTCTCAGTTTTCTCATGAAAACGAGCATCCGTGTGCAGGATATTATTGCGTAAAGCTTGACAGATATGACATTCTGGCAGAGGCAACCGCGTCTGCACACACGGGAATGCTTCGCTTTACATATCCCGAAAACTCCGACGCAAGAGCGATTTTCAACTTTTCGAGAAGAATAGGCGGAAAAGCTGACTTTGAAACTGTTGATATTGTAAATGACAGACGAATTGAAGGAGTTATAAAGTGTACTCCTGCAGGCGGCGGCTTCGGAAGAGGCAAAGGTAATATCTCATATAACCTTTTCTTTGCATTGGAAATGTCGGTTACTCCTGCTAAAATGCAGTTTTTCGCAAACGAAACATATGCTGATGAAGGGCTTTCTCACTTTGAACATGAGGATGCCGGACTTATGGTGCATTTCGGAAGTGTATCTGAACCGGTTGTATTAAGATGTGGTATTTCCTATGTAGACCTTGACGGTGCGAGAAACAATCTTGCACAGGAGTGTAAAGACTTTGACTTTGACAAAATGGCGGAGAATGCAAGTGATGCATGGGAAAAGGTGTTTGATATCGTGGACGTTGAGGGCAACGACGAAATAGATTTAAAGCTATTTTACACCTGTCTTTACCATGTTCTGCTTGACCCGAGAATGGCTGCTGATGCTGACGGACGTTTTGTTCTTGCTGACCGGAAGCCGAGAATAGCGAAGGAATATACTCACAGAACCTTATTCAGCGGATGGGATGTTTACAGAAGTGAATTTCCGTTGCTTGCTCTTATCCGTCCCGACGTTGTAAACGACGAAGCAAATTCGCTTATTGAAATAGCAGAAAAAAGCGGCAGGTCGTTCCCGAGATGGGAGCTTCTCCAGATTGATGCCGGCTGTATGGTAGGTGACCCAGGAACTATTGTTATTGCTGATGCTTTTGTCAAGGGAATACGCAATTTTGATGCTGAGAAAGCATACGCAATTGCAAAGGCTTCGAGTAATTTCGACAAAGAGCTTTTCGGAAAGCCGTTTGAGAGCATCAGAAGCGATGTACCTCAGTACCGTGACGATGCATATGAACCGAATCTTCTCAGCCGTACGCTTGAGTATCTGCTTGCCGACTACACAATGTCGCGTTTTGCAAAGGCGATGGGCAAAGATGAGGACGCAGAATATTTCATGAACCGGGTAAAACGCTACGGCGAGAATTTCAACCCCGAGCTTGGCTTTATGGCACCAAGAGATGAAGACGGTAATTTTGTTGAAATTAAAGATATGTATGATACTACAGGCTGTGTTGAGAGTAATATACTTCAGCAGTCATGGTTTGCGCCGTACGATGTTAAAGGTCTTTCAAAGCTGTTTGGTGAGGAAAGAACTATAGAGCTTCTTGAGGGCTTCTTTGAAAGAGCGGATATGTCTGCGCTTTGGAATGAGGATTATAACCACTCAAACGAGCCGTGTCATAACATAACGCACTATTTCAACATGCTCGGATTGTGCCACAGAACACAGTACTGGACAAGACGTGTGCAGAAGGAAGCGTACAGCACAGGCGCATACGGCTTCTGCGGAAACGAGGACGTAGGTCAGCTTTCAGCATGGTATGTGCTCTCGGCAATCGGTTTTGCACAGCTTTGCCCGGGGTATGATGCCTATTTTGTAAATACGCCTCTCTTTAAAAAGGCAAAGATAAAGCTTGATAAGAAGTATCATTCCTGCACTGTTTCGGATACATTTACCGTTGAGTGCGACAAGGACCCGCTTGAATATCTGTATATCGAGAGCATGAGCCTTAACGGAAAAGAGCTTTCAAGACCATATCTTACCTATTCCGAAATAACTGCCGGCGGCGTTTTGAAGTTCACACTTTCAAAAGAGCCTTGCAAGACTTTCGGCATGGATGTTCCCGAAACGTTTCTTGATTAAAAATACAGAACAATTTCATAGCTGTCTTGCTTTTTGTGAGACAGCCTGTTTTTCTTGTGTTTGAGTGCTTTTGTTGTTGACTTTGGATGTGTTTTGTGATAAAGTTAACGTAAAGGATTTAGGTGAAAAGGGAGAAAATGTGATGAAAGCGAGACTTCTGCTTACGGTAAATATAAATAAGGAAAACTACATAAATCCGGTTGAAGCGTGCGGAGCGATTGCGGATGCTGTGTATATTCCGGAGAATTTTGAAGGATACGACGGACTTATAGTCTGCGGCGGAAACGACATTCACCCGTCGATTTACGGCGAAGAAATAAACGGTGCAGTCGAGATAGATTATGCGCGTGACAAGGCGGAGCTTGAAGCAATAAAATATTTTGTAAACCAAGGAAAGCCGATATTCGGCATATGTCGCGGCTGTCAGCTGATAAACGCATATTTCGGCGGAACGCTCTGTCAGCATATCGGCGAAAAAGCTTCCGTACACAGGGCAGAAGAAACCGACAGGTTTCACGGTGTGATGGCAGTCGGTGAAAGTATAGTCAAAAAACTGTACGGAGAATACTTCACGGTCAACAGTGCTCATCATCAGGCAATAGATAAGGTTGCAGACGGTTTTCGTGTAACGCTTGTATCGGATGACGGAATAATCGAGGGAATACAGCATGAATCTTTGCCGATATTTGCGGTGCAGTGGCATCCGGAACGGATAAGCCTTGATAAAAAGGTTGGTCATGCAGTGGATGGAATTAAGATTTTCGAGCATTTCGTGGAAATGTGTGAGGTGTAAAAAATGATACATTCATTTCTTTTAATCGGACAGTCAAATATGGCAGGCAGAGGTTTTCAAAGCGAGGTTGAACCTATTGTAAACGGGAAAATTCGTGTTCTCAGAAACGGACGCTGGCAATATTTTTATGTCCCCGTAAACCCCGACGGACCGGCATCCGGAATAAATCTCTCGGAGAGCTTTGCCGACCTTTATTCAAAGGAGAAGGATGTTGAGGTTGGACTTATACCATGTGCTCACGGAGGCACAACGCTTGACCAGTGGCAGGTCGGAGGACTGCTGTTTGACAATGCTTGCAATATGGCAAAGCTTGCACAGCGTACATCGACAATAGCGGGAGTTTTGTGGCATCAGGGCGAAAGTGACTGCGCTGATCATCTTTATCCGAATTATGAGGAAAAGCTGACAGTGATACTTGATGAATTCAGAAAGAGACTTAACCTTTACGACGTGCCGTTTTTGCTCGGAGGTCTTGGAGACTTTCTCGAAGACCACGGACTTAAAAATTACCCGCATGTAAACGACGCACTTGAGAGGATATGCAAAAAGCGCGAAATGACGGGCTTTGTATCGGCAAAGGGACTTACTGCAAATGCCGACAATCTGCATTTTAGCGCAAAGGGACTTCGCGAGTTCGGCGTTCGTTATTATAACGAGTTTACAAAGCTTGAGGATAAGAATAAAGTGTTTGTTGAAAAATCAACTCCCGATGCTGCAATAAGAACGGCGTTTGAAAATCTTTAAGAGATAAATTATACATACAACAGAAGAAAATTAACCTAATAACCCTATCCGCTCCCTTTGCATAGCATAATGTAAAGGGAGTGATTTTTTATGCAAAGAAACAGGGCATATGCCAAAATAAAGGGCGGAACGGACGCGCCCTTGCTTCGCGGATACGCAAGGTTTTATCAGAGAGTAGACGGGGTTCTTGTTGTTGTAAATGTCACAGGACTTCCAAGCCAAAATAAAAAAGGTTTTTTCGGCTTGCATATTCATGAAGGACGTGTCTGCGATGGAGAGGGGTTTGCCGGAACGGGAGGACATTTCAACACTGCAAAGCTTGAGCATCCCCTGCATGAGGGCGATCTGCCGCCGCTGATGTCTTACAGCGGAAAAGCTTATATGGCTGTGATAACCGACAGATTTATGATAAGAGATATAGTCGGAAGAACGCTTGTTATCCATAGTGACCGCGACGATTTTACAACGCAGCCCTCGGGAAACGCAGGCACTAAAATTGCATGTGGAGAGATAAGAATGGCGTAGAAAAAGTACAAATAAAAACAAACCCAATGTATGCGGGCGACCACGCAGGGCCGCCCATAGGTTTTATGTGTTGAATGATATGTTTACAAAACTTTACAATAAATACTTTTTCACCCGTTGACAAAAACTGTGTATATGGTACAATGTGTATTGCACAGAAAATATTTGTCGGCGGGTGTTTTTATGAACAGTAAAAAATCATATTTTTTCGTATTTATAGGCGTTGTCATGACGGCGGCGGCTATAAGCCTTTTTTATCTTCCGAATAAAATCGTATCGGGCGGTGTGTCTGGTATTTCGACAATCCTTTACCATTCGATTGGCGTTCAGCCCGGTCTTTCAAACGCAGCAATAAACATTTTCCTGCTTGTAGTGGGACTTAAAATTCTCGGTAAAGGTTTTATTATCAGAACGCTTGTATGTTCGGGGCTTTTGTCTTTTCTTATACAGCTTTTTTCATATCTGCCTCCCGTTACGGATAACGTGCTTCTTGCAACGCTTTTCGGTGCTGTGCTGTACGGCGTTGGTATAGGTCTTGCTCTTGCATACGGCGCATCAACAGGCGGCACGGATATTCTCGGAAGACTTATTCAGTATAAGTTTTCTCATTTTCCGATAGGTAAGCTTCTCATGTTTGTTGACGGTGCCGTAATTTTCACTTCTCTTTTGGTGTTCAGAAACATGGAGCTTTCGCTTTACGGCATACTTGCACTTTTTGTTTCTACTTTTTCGATAGACATGCTTATACGAAAGCTGAACATTTCAAAGCTTGCATTTGTTGTAAGTAATAAAGGAGAGGAAATATCGGAAAAGCTCGTGTCAAGCTCACCCAGAGGCGTTACGGTTGTTGATGCAGTCGGTGCGTATACACACGGCAACACAAAAATGCTCGTTTGCGCCCTCAAAGACCACGAAACGCCTGAGTTTCAGCGCAAAATTCTTGAAATAGATAAAGATGCGTTTATAATCTTTTCCGAGTCCTCGCAGATTGTCGGAAACGGATTTCATGTGTACAAATAAGGAGCTATAACCATGATAAGAAAAGCAACGCAAAACGATATAAAAAGGGTGGCAGACATATATGACAAGCTAATCGATTTTGAAAGCGAAACGGTTTCGTATACAGGCTGGAAAAAGGGCGTGTACCCGACATCTCATGAGCCTGAAACGGCAGTGCCGCTTGGAACAATGTTCGTTTACGAGGAAAACGGGGAAGTTTCGGCAAGCATGATAATTAACAGCAATCAGGCAGAGGCATATAGAGAAATGCCGTGGAAATATAAGGCGTGTAACGAAAAAGTTCTTGTTATACACACCCTTTGCGTTGACCCCAATCAAAAAGGCAAGGGGATAGGAAAAGCCATGGTGAATTTTGTAAAGGATTACGCAAAGCAGAACGGCTTTGAGGTTATAAGAATAGATACAGGCATTACAAATCTTCCTGCACAGAGTTTGTATTCAAAGCTCGGATTTGAAACTGTCGGCAGAAAAACGGTTATGCACCACGGCGTTTTGCCGATAGAGCTTTTGTACTTGGAATATAAGATTTGAAATGATGAGAAAACGATTCAATGATTTCATAAGGCACATATGTTTTTTCACAAATTCAGACTTGTAAACAGCCGATTTTCTTTATCTAAAGTATTTGTTTTTTTACTTTACAAGTTACTTTTTCTGTGTTATTATATATATTAGGATAAAACAAGCATAACTATCTTGATAATGAAGACAAGGAGCGTAAATATGAAAAAGACAGCATTATTAATGGCACTTATGATGATGCTTTTTGCATTGTCTGCATCGGCGTATACTCTGACACTCTACAACGGCGAAACCGTGCATTCAACAATTCAGGTAACCGAGGAAACGGCAGTTGTGCTTCCCACACCTCCAGCGCCCGCGGGAACACGCTTTATGGGCTGGGCTAATGCCGACAGAACGGAAATTTACAGAGGCACGCAGATAGTTGACGGAAATACCGCGCTGTATGCTTGTTTCGGAGAAACTGCCAAAACCGCTATTGGAAGCAACATGATTTCCGATTCCGGATTTGATAACGATACGCTTGATGTTTTCGTATCAAACGGTATTGCAAAGCTTACAAAAGACGGCGACAACAGCGTGCTTTACTATGACCGCGGCTCTCACCATGCTTCGATTCAGTGGCCGCTTAATTGGGAAGCAGGCAGAAAATACTATATTTCCTATAAGATAAAAACGCAATACGACAACGTTATGACCGCTCATAACTACCGTTATGATTATATTGATAACAAGGGTAACCCGCAAACAGACACCGCAAAGAATGAGCATTTTTTTAATGCGAATACATGGCATCAGGTAGAGTACGACTACACCATTCCCGACACATATATTGCAAACAACGCAATTGATGCGTTCAGCGTGTTTGCAAATAGCACAAAGTCAATAGACAATGGTGCGACAGAGGCAACCATCCGCGATGTTTACTATGACGATATCGTTGTAATCCCTTATCACAAGATTACATATAACGCAAACGGCGGAACACTTAATGAACAGCCGCGCTTTGTACTTGACGGTACATATACCGTTGAAAAACTCACGCCTGTAAGAAAAGGTTACTCCTTTGCAGGCTGGGCAACAACGCCGAGTGCAACAGAGCCGATTTCAAGCGTTACTCTTTCCGGAAGCGATATTACTTTCTATGCAATCTGGGAAGGAACAGGCGAAGATCAAGCGATTGTCTATACCTTTGAAAACACGGTGGCAGGTAATGCAGATGGAACGATTGCTCTTTACGGAACCGAAGAAACAGCAAACCATACAACCGTAACTCTTTATTACGGAAACGCAGATGGAAAGCTTTCAGGTTTTACTCAGCTTGCAACACTTACAGTAGGTGAGGATGCAAGCGCAGTTCATAATGTTACCGGCTCAAGAGCATTTCCTGCAGGTGCCACAAAGATATATGCAGAGTATACAGGTGACGGACTTAGCCCTGTTACGCTTACATACGATATTCCTGCAAATAAACAGATGCCTGACGGAACGCCTCTTTACAGATTTTACGCCGCTTCTGACCTTCATGAGGGTGAAAACTGGGGTAATATGCCGTCTAACAGAGCAAGCTTTGCAAGAGATATTCTTGCAAATAAGGATATAACAGATTTTATCCTTATGAACGGAGATATTGTAAATCACGGAAAAACTGCGGAATATGCCGCATATGAATCGTGGGTGGAAACAAATGTGTTCCCGTATGAAATACCGTATTTCATGGTAAACGGCAACCATGAGTTCCATATGAATTACGGTTCGGGGGACGTTCAGGACGGCACACACGACGAGGACACGCTTTTAAGACTTTACGATGAAAACGAAGCATATCTCAGAGATACGTGCGGTATTAATATTGACCGCGAAGAAGGAAAGCTTTTCTATTCCGCAGAGCTTGCGGGAACAAAACTTATCTTCCTTTCAACTCCCACTTCTCTCGGTGCATCCGGTGTTACATATGCGGTTTCCGAGGAACAGCTTTTGTGGCTTTCCGAAGAGCTTTATGAAAATGAAAAGTCAAATATTCCCGTTTATGTAATGTCCCATGTTAATCCGGAGTCTATATCAAACTATTCCGCACTCAAGGCTGTACTTGACAGGCATCCTAACCTTTTCCTTATTACAGCACATTCACACCAGAATCTTGCGCTGGAGAATCAGGAAAATGTTCAGGTCGGGGACATGAAAACAAGCTTTACACACTTTAATGAGGGAGCTGTCGGATATGTTTACGATTATGACGCAAGCGGAAGCAGATTCTTTGCAAATTACTCGGTTTGCTTCTTTGTTGAGGTGTACGAAGACAAGGTGATTCTCAAGGGCAAGCAATTCACTCCAAGCGGAACACTTGAGGTTGCACATAAGTATTATTCCATAGAAATTCCCGATGCCGATAAAGCTGTAGGTACTGTTACAATGAGTAATGCTTCGCCTAAAACAGGCGACACGGTAAAAGCTCTTGTTAACGGTGAAGCACCCGAAGATACAGCTGTATGCGAATGGTATGTGGGCGATAAGCTTTTGCATACGGGAAGCGAATATACCGTTGTTGCGGAAAGCATTATGGCAGGGAAACGCCTTGTAGTGCGAGTAACCTTTGCAGACGGCACATTTGCATCTGCCGTAAGTGATAAAGCTTTTGACGGCATTAAAGTTACATATGACAGCAACGGCGGTACGGGAGTTGTGCCGTCCGAGCAGATAGTGTTTGAAAACGATGAGATTGTTCTTGATACCACCGTTACCCCCAAGAAGAGCGGAATGTTCTTTGTAGGTTGGTCAACCGATAAGAATGCAAGCGTTCCCATGACAAAGCTTACAGTAACTGAGCCGGTAACTTTGTATGCTGTATATTCCGATAAACCGGAATTCCATTTTTACAGTCTTGCAGGCTTTGTTCCAAACAGTCTTGTTGCAAGCTGTTTTGTAGAAGACGGTTTGCTCAAATTCACAAGCTCCTCTGCGGGTGTCGATATTCAGTTTGGCAGAAGCGGTATTGAAATAGATGCCGATACATACAAATATGTGAGAGTAAAAACAACTGCGGCAAACCCCACGGACTGTATATATTTTGCTACAAGCGAAGCGAATTTTTCGTATTCAAACACAAGAATCCCCTTTGGAAGCGGCACCAAAACGCTTGTAGGCGACATGGCAATTTACGAAGTTGATATTCTCTCATGCGACAGCAGTAAGAGCTACTGGAAGGGAACTGTAAAATCATTGCGATATGATCCGTTTGATAAAACAGACACGTACGGCGAGACCGACTATATTGTATTTGCCGATAACAAAGGCGTGTACGGTGCTGAAATTTTAGTTGATTCAAGCAGAGTGGTAAGCCTTTCGGATACTACGGTAAACTGCACTGTTGCTTCTACAAGCATAAACGGAAACACACTTACGGTAACTCTTGCCCCTGATACGGGATATGAGTTTACCACATCCGAAGATGTTATGGCACTTGTAACTGTAAACGGAAATGAACCTGCAACTGCACAGGTTGTAAATGATGAGGCAATAGTAACCTTTGAGCTTGAGCAGTCGAATGCACCCGAAACGATTCAGGGTGCAAGTATCAGAACAAACGCTCCACAGGGAATGCGTTTTGCGGCATATGTAAGCGACGAAAATAAAGCACTTGCTTATGAATATGGCTTCATTGTTGCACTTGATAAATCTTTTGCAAGTGAAAAAGAATATACAAAGCTTGTGTTTGATAACGATGAAAGCACCGCATACGGCACAAATGCACACGGAATAACCTTTGTCAGCGGAAAGGCGTATCTTGCTGACGAGCCGAGAAAAGCTCCTTCGATTAATCTCGTTTATTCACTGACGGGAGAAGAATTTGGTCTTGATAAAGCAGGAACATATTTTACAACGGTTCTTTCGGGAATAGATGAGGCAAGCTATGCGAGTGTTTTTGTAGCAAGACCTTATCTCAGAACCGAGGACGGAATATGCTACGGTGAACCTGTTGCAAGAAGTATAAAGCAGGTTGCACGCAGTATTGTGATGAGCGAATACAACGGAGACTTAAATGCTGCACCCGAGTATATTCAGAATATTTGCAAGCTTTTCATGGATGAAATTCCGGATGACGGCGAAGTATATATTGATATAGATGAGCTTTGGAAATGATATATAATTATTGATGAAAGCCCGCTGAAAATGCGGGCTTTTGCTTTGCTTAAATGTTATATGCCAAAAGTCTGCTAAATACGATAAAACAAGACTTAAAAATGTCGTTTTACATTCAATAAATCAGTTGACATGACATGGAGCTTGGTGTATAATAATAGTTGGATTAATATGTAATTAAGAAGCGGAGATGTAATTTAAATGACTAAAATTGATATTTTTTCAGGCTTTCTCGGAGCAGGCAAGACTACGCTCATAAAGAAACTCATTGAAGAAGCATATAAGGGCGAAAAGCTTGTGCTTATTGAAAACGAATTCGGTGAAATTGGTATTGACGGAGGTTTTCTTAAGGACGCAGGCGTTCAGATAAATGAAATGAACTCCGGCTGTATTTGTTGTAGTCTCGTCGGTGATTTCAGTAAGGCATTGAAACAGGTAATTGAAGAATACAATCCCGACAGAGTGCTTATCGAACCGTCGGGCGTAGGAAAGCTCAGCGACGTTATAAAGGCAGTTAAGAATGCCGGAGACATAGGAGCAGAGCTTGGTGCTTTTACAACCGTTGCTGATGTTACAAAGGTTAAAATGTATGCCAAAAACTTCGGCGAGTTTTATATTGACCAGATAGAAAACGCAGGAACTGTTATTCTCAGCCGTACTCAGGGCGTGTCTCAGGAAAAGATTGACAAGGCGGTTTCTGTTATCCGCGAGCATAACGAAAACGCGGTTATCATCACAACACCGTGGGAAGAGCTTGACGGAGCGCAAATTCTGTCTGCAATGGAAAACACCAATGCTCTCGAGGAAGAGCTTCATAGGCTTCACGAACAGGCAGAGCATCATCACCACGAGCATCATCATGAACACGGTGAGGAATGCTGCTGCGGTCATCATCACGACCATGACCACGAACACGAACATGAACACGAGCACGAGCATCATGAACATCATCACGAACACAACGGTGAATGCCATTGTGGACATGACCATGAGCATGAACATGAACACCATGAACATGAGCATCACCATGAACACGGCGAAAAATGCTGTTGCGGCCACGATTATGACCACGACCACGAACATCATCACCACGACCATGACGGCGAATGCTCCTGCGGACATCATCATCACGCAGACGAAGTGTTTGACAGCTACGGCAAGGAAACCTCACACAAGTTTACAAAACAGCAGATTTCCGATATTCTCTCTGCTCTTGAGGACGAAAAGACTTACGGATTTATTCTGCGTGCAAAGGGTATAGTTGAAAATGCAGAGGGCGGCTGGATACACTTTGACTATGTACCGGGTTGTCCGGATATCAGAAGCGGAAGCGCTGAGGTTACGGGAAGAATATGTGTTATCGGCTCAAAAATCGATAAGACAGCAATTGAAACACTCCTTGGCGTATAAACATATACCGCAAGGGCATACTATTTAGAAGGAAACGGATTTTATGGAAATACCTGTATATTTATTTACCGGTTTTTTGGAAGCCGGAAAAACCAAGTTTATCCAGGAAACTCTTGAAGACAGCGGCTTTAACAAGGGCGAAAATACACTTGTTATAGTTTGCGAGGAGGGCGAAGAAGAGCTTTGTCCAGAGAGCTTTGCGGGAGCAAATGTGTCTGTTGTCACGCTTGAGGATAAAGATGAGCTTACACGCGAAAATCTTGAAGAGGCTGCACGCAAGAGCGACGCCGACCGCGTACTTATAGAGTATAACGGCATGTGGATGCTCGATGAGCTGTATGCCGTGCTTCCCGAAGGCTGGGTAGTTTACCAGGAAATGATGTTTGCGGACGCCAACACCTTTGAGAATTATAATGCGAACATGAGAAGTCTTGTCGGTGATAAACTGAAAAGCTGTGAAATGTGTATTTTCAACCGCTGTAAGAAGAATTTTGATAAGCTCATGCTTCATAAAATCGTGCGTTCTGTGAGCAGAAAAGCTGACATTGCTTACGAATATGAGGACGGCGAGGTTGAATATGATGATATTATTGACCCGTTGCCCTTTGACAAAAAAGCAAACATTATCGAGATAAAAGATGAAGACTACGGCCTTTGGTACAGAGATTTTGCTGAAAATGTCAGCGATTATCTTGGCAAGACCGTAACCATAAAGGGACTTGTTATGCGAAACAAGTTGATAAATGCAAAAACCGAGATTGTAGTCGGCAGACAGATTATGACCTGCTGTGAGGCGGACATTACCTACAAAGGTTTGCTTTGCAGGACAGAAAAAGCACACGATTTTGCACAGGGAGATTGGGTGAAGCTAACTGCTGTTATCTCTATGGAAAAACACAGAGTATATAAGAGCGAAAAGGGCCCTGTGTTGACAGCAAAGAGCATCGAAAAGACCACACCTCCCGAACAGCTTGTTGCCACTTTTATGTAACTTACTTTTTTGAAAAAAAGTAAGCAAAAAATTTTTGAACGGTGAAATTGAAGTCTGAACAACTTCAATTTCACGACATCTCTCTAACAAACTAAACTTTAATTTAAACAACATCAATTTCGCAATACTTCTTTAACAAGTTTAACCTTAATTTATGCCACTTCAAATTCAGAACAGTTTTAATGATGCAGTAATGTAATCTTACAAGTTATCGCCGTAAGCTATGGAAGCGGCGGTTTCATGGTAAATAAGTTAAAGAGATTAAATTTTCTTTTGTAAGTCGCGAAAATATAGGCGTCGGCGACAAGGGAGAGATACTTAAGAGAACCGTAGGTTCTTTTAAGCGTGCTCTTTGGGTTACCTTTCTGCACGAGCAGAAACGGTAACACCCCGTAGGGAATAAATCATAAATACAGTTTATGATAATCTGCCGACAGGCATAAACTAAACTATAAAACATTTCACTATTTTACATTATTTGGTAAATTACGGCGGTCGCGGACAGCGAGCTGTATACATAAATATTTTTCAGAAAGGATAATTTAATAAATGGCAAAAAACAGAACAAATAAACATAAGAATCTGTCAAAGGTAAAGATTGTTCCTCTTGGCGGACTCGGCGAAATCGGAATGAATATGACGGTTGTAGAGTATGAGAACGATATAATCGTCATAGATGCAGGTCTTGGATTTCCCGATGAAAGCATGCCCGGTGTTGACCTTGTAATTCCCGATACAACATATCTTGAAACCAATGCAGAAAAAGTAAGAGGCTATTGCTTAACACACGGACATGAAGACCATGTCGGTGCACTTCCGTATGTTCTTAGACTTGTAAACGCTCCCGTTTACGGCACGCTTCTCACACTCGGCATTGTTGAAACAAAACTCGAGGAACACGGGCTTGTAAAGAGCGCACAGCTGAATCAGGTAAACGCAGGCGATAAGATAAAACTCGGAGCATTCACTGTTGAATTTATAAGAGTAAATCATTCTATTGCGGATTCCTGCGCAATTGCAGTTACATGTGAAGCCGGAACTATACTTTTCTCCGGTGACTTTAAAATAGATACAACTCCGATACAAGGAGAACCCATAAATTTAACACGCTTCGGAGAACTCGGAAAAGAGGGCGTGCTTGCACTGTTCCTCGAATCTACAAACGTTGAACGTCCGGGATATACAATGTCCGAGAAAACTGTAGGAAACAGCCTTGATGATATTTTTATGCGCCATAAGGGACAGAGAATTATCATTTCAACCTTTTCCTCAAACGTTCACAGAGTTCAGCAGATAATAGACTTCTCATATAAGTACGGTAGAAAGGTGGCTCTCTCCGGCAGAAGTATGCTTAATGTCATAAGCGCCGCTGCAAAGTACGGATATATGGATATTCCACCTGCAACCATTATTGATATAAACGATGCAAAACGCTATAAGCCTGAGGAAATATGCATTGTTACCACTGGAACGCAGGGCGAGCCTATGAGTGCGCTTTCCAGAATGGCTACAAGCGAGCATGACAAAATAACTCTCGGAACGGACGATGTTGTTATCATTTCGGCATCAACAATTCCCGGTAACGAAAAGCTTGTTACTAAGGTTGTAAACGAGCTTCTCAAAAAAGGCGTTACACTTCTTAATGACGAGGTTGCCGACGTTCACGTTTCGGGACACGCTTGCCAGGAAGAACTGAAACTTATGATGATGCTGACAAAGCCGAAATACTTTGTGCCCATGCACGGCGAATACAGACATCTTCGTAAAAACTGTTTGCTTGCACAGGAAATGGGTATTCCTGCGACAAATATGATTATTCCCGAGGTCGGTATGAGCCTTGAGATTGGCGAAGAAGTATTCAGAAGCATCGAAAAGGTGCCGTCGGGCAAGGTGCTCGTTGACGGACTTGGCGTAGGTGATGTCGGAAGCGTTGTTCTTCGCGACAGAAGACATCTTGCCGAGGACGGAATAATTGTTGTTGTTGCAACAGTCAACAGCGAAGAGGGCATTGTGCTGTCAGGACCGGATATTGTATCCCGCGGATTTGTTTATGTAAAGGAATCCGAGGAGCTTATGGAGGGACTTAGAAGAAAAGCAGAGGCTGTACTTGAAGACTGCTTTGAAAGCGGAGTTGATGAGTGGAATGTCATTAAGGGCAAAATAAAAGATGTTCTTACAAATCATATCTATTCTATTACCAAGCGTAAACCCATGATACTTCCCATAATAATGGATGTGTAAAGAATTTTGCACAGGAAAGAGAAGCACATGAAGCTTAAAAGTGAAATCACGGAAAACGTGTTTGTAATGCCGAAAAAGGTGATTGACTACCTTAAAGGCGCAAAGAAATCCGAAACAAAACTTATAATGTATATTTTCTCGCGCAACGGACAGAATTTCTCTGTCGAAGAAGCGGCAAAGTGTCTTTCGGAAACGCCCGAAAGTATAACGGCAGCGCTTGCATTCTGGAGAGGAACAGGCATTGTTTGTGAGGTTGAAGATGCAGAGGAAACACAAAATACTGTGCTTGAAAAAACGCAGGAGCTTGAGATAAAGAAAGAGCCTGCCATAAAACCCGCGGGATATTCCACAGAAGAAATAGCCGGCGTTATGCAAAGCGACAGTGAGTTTAAAGAGCTTGTAAATTATGCCGAGCATATGCTGGGAACACTGCTCAACTCTTCGCGTGTATCAACGCTGTTGTATCTTTACGACAATCTCGGTATGCAATCTGATGTGATAATGGGAATTATCGCACACTGCGTTTCAAATGATAAGAAAAGCCTTCGGTACATTGAAAAGTGTGCCGAAGGAATACATAATGACGGCGTTGTAACATATAAGGAGCTTGAAACATACCTTGCGGCAAAGAGAAGATACGCAGAATACGAATCAATGGTAAAGCGAATAATCGGTGCACAGGACAGAGCGTTCACTCCGAAGGAAGCAAAGCTTGTTGCTGTTTGGGAGAACACCTATAAGGCTACAAAGGAGCTCGTTGAATATGCGTATGAAATATGTGTTTCGGCAATATCCAAGCCTTCTGTTTCTTATATGTCGAAAATTCTCGAATCATGGCATGAGCAAGGGATAGATACGCCTGAAAAGGCAAAGGATTTAAAAGAGAAAAAGGCCGAAGAAACAAAGAAAACTTCTTCAGGCAGTTTTGACTTTGACCTTTCGGATATATTTGAAAAACCATAAAAAAAGCTGCTTTCGGAGCATAAAATGAAAATAAAACAGTTAAGAATAAATAAATTCGGAAAATTAAAAGATGTTGATGTTTCTCTTGATGAAAGAATAACTGTCATTAAGGGAGAAAACGAGGCGGGTAAAAGCACGGTTTCGGGATTTATCCGCTATATGCTTTACGGCTTTGCCGGCAGGAGCACATCTCTTTCTGATAATACAAAGAAAAAGTTTATGCCGTGGGATGAAAACGAATGCGGCGGTGAAATGGATTTTTCAACTTCAAACGGAAAAAGCTATACCGCACTACGCAAAACCACCGCACGAAACGCGTCCTCAATTATTGATAATGATAATGGTGAGCCGATAGCGTCTGACTGTGCAGGTGAAGAATTTCTCGGGGTTTCCGACAATTGCTTTAAAAAGACGGCATTTATCGGTCAGAACGATATTGTCTTCTCGGATGAGGGCGAGCTTGAAAATGCGATACATAACATTGTGTATGCAGCGGATGAGAGCGCGGATACGGGAGCGGTAATAAAAAAGCTTGACGAGGCGAGAAAGTTCTTTCTCACAAAAAACGGTAAGGGCGGTAAAATATACGAAACCGAAACAGAGCTTTTGAATCTTCGTGAGGAAAAGCAAAAGTGGCAAAGCGGACATAAGGAGCTTCTCAGTGCCGAGCACACTCTTTCCGAGACAAAGAATAAACTTGAGTTTAACAGACAAAAGCTTCTATCTCTCGAAAAGGAAATAAAGAATAAGCAGTGTTTTGAGGCAAAGCAGAAGCTTTCAGAGATAGAAAAGTGTAAAAATGCCGCAATTGCAAGTAAGCAGGCTCTTGTCGAAAAGCAGAAAGAACTGCAACACGAAGCTTTTGTTCCCGATGAAGATTTTAAGGCGCGTATAACGGATGCTGCGGCAGAAGTTTTGAGAAGCCGTGAAAACGCAAAGAGACTGTCCGAGCAGGAGAAAGAGACCGCAGAAAACCTTACAAAAGCATATTCGGATGAACGTCACAAATATATAGCAGACAGACTTTACGAAACCGGAAAAAGTGCCGAGGAAACCGCAAATGAGCTGAAAATTCTGATACAAAAGAAGAAAAGCTCTCTTGCCGCTGCTATTATACTTACAATTTTTGTCATAACCTTGCCCATAGCGCTTGTATTCTATGTGAAACACGGCAAAGCAGGCGCGAAAATAAAAGAAATGCTTACCTTTTTCGGCGTAGCGAATGCGGACGAGCTGTATGCACTGCTGTGTGCAAGTTCGGCATTTTCAAGTGCGGCATCAGCTGCAAAGAAGGTACATGAACAGTCTTTGTCAGGTATGCAAAAGGCGATTGATGAGCAGAGAAACGCAGAGAGTGTTCTATTCGGACTTCTTGCGAGTGCAGGTCAAAGTGCAGACGGCGATGTTTATGATGTGGCGATTATGTATATTAAAAAGCTTAATGTTTATCTGTATGAGCTTTCTGAATGTAAGCGTTTGTGTAACGATGATTTTGTAAAGTATAATACGCTTTTGGGAAGCATAAATATCGAAGAGCTTTCACAGCAAGCTGTGCTGTATGACGAAGCTCTTGGCTTCCGCGATGATAAAACGTTAAGACAGGAATATGCTTTCTATACGCAGTCCATACAGGCATTATCCGATAAGGAAAGAGAGCTTGAGAAGAAAGCAGCAGTACTTTCGGGAACACTTCCAAAGCCTGCTGAAATAGAAAGCAGGATTTCTTCGCTCGAATGTAAAAAGGAAGAGATGCAGGAAAAGTATGATGCACTTGTGCTTGCTCTTGATACACTTGAAAAGGCATCACAAAACATAAAGAATACTGCCTCTCCCTATATTACCTCACGCTGCGGTGAGCTTTTTGCAAGGGTGACAAGCGGGAAATATAAGGCACTGTTTGCAGATAAACAAATGAATCTTTCATTCCTTGAAAGTGCGGATGCCGATGTAAGAGACGGTATGTATTTAAGCTGCGGAACAAGATCGCTTTCGTATCTGTGTCTCAGAATTTCGCTGTGCGAATACCTTTACAAGGAAAAACCGACACTGATTTTCGACGATGCATTTGCGTTTGTGGACGATCAAAGACTGAAAATCTTCATGGAGCTTCTGTATGAGCTTTCCGAAGAGTTCCAGATAATAATACTTTCCTGTCATGAAAGGGAAGCCCGGCTTCTTTCAGACAGGGCTAAAATAATTAATTTCAAAGTAAACTGAAATTGCATTGGGAGATACAACGAAAATGTATACATCACAGAAAAGATACTCGAACAATTTTTATACCGCAATTTTCAGTATTGCGTATTTTGTAAGCTACGTTACAAGACTGAATTATGCCGCAGTGATTTCCGAAATGGCGGCAAGCGAAAACATGACAAAATCTTCGCTGTCGCTTGCCCTTACCGGACTCTTTATAACCTACGGAATAGGTCAGCTTGTAAGCGGTGTGCTGGGAGATAAGTTCCAGCCGAAAAACGTGCTGCTTTCGGGACTTCTTATTTCTTCCGCGATGAACTTTCTTCTTCCGATTTGCCCGTCCAGTGCGGCAATGACTGCCGTGTGGTGTGTAAACGGCTTTGCACAGGCTCTTATCTGGCCTCCGCTTGTAAGGCTTATGACAAACCTGTTTGATGCGGAGTACTATAAAAAGGCGTGCATGTTCGTAACCGTCGGCGGAAACCTCGGTACTATGATGGTGTATATTCTGGCACCGGCAATCATAACCAATTTTACCTGGCGCGGTGTTTTCTATATTGCGGCACTGTGCGGACTTATTATGAGCGCCGTCTGGTTTTTCACGGGATGCTACATAGACAGACCTGAGAAAAGTGTCAGAACCATCAGTGAAAACAGCGAAAGCGTGTGGAAGCATATTTTAACGCCTGCAATGATACTTATTTTCATATCAATTATTTTGCAAGGCTCGCTTCGTGACGGAGTTACAACCTGGATGCCCTCGTACATATCGGAAAACTTCAATATGTCTACAACCTCTTCTATTTTTTCGGGTGTACTGCTTCCGATTTTTTCAATTGTAATGACGAATGTAACATCGTTTGTTTACAGAAAACTTGTAAGAAACCCGCTTGCTTGCGCTTCACTTTTCTTTGCACTTGGCGCGGTGTCGGCGTTTCTCCTTCAGCTTGTGCGTCAGAGCAGTCCCGGTCTTTCGGTTGTACTGCTGTCCCTGCTTTGTGCTTCAATGCACGGCGTAAACTACATACTTATCTGCATGATACCTGCCTATTTCAACGGAACGGGTAAGGTTTCAACCATTTCGGGAATTGTCAATGCGTTCACCTATATCGGAAGTGCGCTGTCAACCTATGGTATAGCAAAAATTGCAGAGGTCTTTGGCTGGGGTGCGACGATAACCGTTTGGATTGTAAGCGCCTCGCTCGGAACAATACTCTGTGCTTTGATTATAAGACACTGGAGAAAGAAATATATGTAACGGCATAGGAGAAGAATAAAATGTCACTTGAAAGAGCAAAAGCACATCTTGAAAAATACGGTTTTGAAAACAAAATCAAGACCTTTGACGTGTCAAGTGCGACTGTTGAGCTTGCGGCACAGGCACTCGGCTGTAAGCCGGAGTATATAGCAAAAACCCTGTCCTTTAAAGTAGGCGAGAGGGTAGTGCTGGTTGTTACGGCAGGCGACACAAAGGTGGATAATGCAAAATATAAGGCGTTCTTCGGCACAAAGGCGAAAATGCTGTCCTTTGACGAAGTTGAAGCACTTGTCGGACACGCAGTCGGCGGTGTTTGCCCGTTTGGCGTGAATGAGGGTGTTGAGGTGTACCTTGATGAATCAATGAAACGCTTTGAAAAGATTTATCCTGCCTGCGGAACTTCAAACAGTGCGGTTGAGCTTACGATAGAAGAGCTTGAAGCGTGTTCCGAGTATAAGGCGTGGGTTGAGGTTTGTAAAACAGCACAATAGAAACACATAACATTTTTTCATATTACGGAGGTAAAAATTATGGAACACGAAAACTTCGGAAAATGTCTTGATGCAAAATTTGATGTAAGGGTTATTACGCCAAATGACGGCTTCCACTATTTCTTTGGCTATTACGATTTGAACGCATATCATGAAAACGGAAAATATCATCTTGCACATAGAGTAAAGTTTATGGACAGACTTCCCGAAAAGGACGATGTGTGCGAGCTTGGTTACATTGACCTTGAAACAAAAGAGTTTACAAAGTTTGCCGAGACAACTGCGTGGAATTTCCAGCAGGGTGCACTCATGACTTATAATAAGTCGAACTATGACGAGGTTTTCTATAACGTAAGAATGGGTGAAAACGACTACAGCACCTGCACACACAACCTTAAAACAGGTGAAAAAAAGTATACTGACCGTGCCTGCGGATGTATTTCTCCCGACGGGAAATGGGGACTTGCGGTAAACTTCAACAGAATATACGATTTTCGTCCCGGCTACGGTTATGCAGGCGTTAAGGACAGATGGTTTGATATTCCTCAGCCCGAGGATGACGGCGTGTTCCTTGTAGATATGAAAACAGGTAAAAGTAAACTGATAATAAGCGTTGCACGTATTTTAAAAGAGTTCCCGAATGCAGAATACCCTGACGCCAAGTTTGTTGTAAACCACATTACCTTTAACCCGACAAGCGACAGATTTCTGTTTTTGTTCAGAAACTTTCAGACTGAAACAAATCCCGGCTGGCTCACATCGCTTATAACAAGTGACCTTGAGGGAAATATGTTTGAGAGACTTCATAACACAATGGTTTCTCATTATCACTGGAAAAACTCAAATCAGATTATGTTCTTCGGTGAAATTGACAGCGTTCTTGCGGTTCACCTTGTAGATGATTTGAGTGATAAGTATATTACATACGATACGCCTTATATTACAGTGGATAAGAGAAAAGATGAGATTAGACACACGGATATTCACTGCATCTATTCGCCTAACCAAAAATACTTCATCGGTGATAGCTACCCGAAAGAGGACCACTGCAGACATATTTATCTGTATAACCTTGAAACACGTGAGTGTGAACCGATACTAAAGGATTACTCCGTAAGACCGTCTGTTGTCGATATAAGATGCGACCTGCACGACAGATGGAACGTAAAGGGAGATAGAATTTCCTTTGACTCTACAAGAAACGGCAGACGCGAAATTTGCGAAATTGATGTGTCAGAGCTTGAGTGGCAGTAATGGAAAAAAGTATATAGGATGATGATATATGAAACGTTTTATTGCTGTTTTTGCGATTGTTATCATGTGCATTTCCTGCGTTTCGATTTCCGTAAATGCGCAGAGAGATGTTTCAAATGAAGAATTACTTGCACAGGAATTAAAAGAACTCGGGCTGTTCAGAGGTGTGTCAGACACGGACTTTGCCCTCGGAAGAGCACCGTCAAGAGTTGAAGCTCTTGTTATGCTGATAAGAGTTCTCGGAAAAGAAAACGATGTAACAGCGGGCGTGTGGCGTCATCCGTTTACGGATGTTCCGAAGTGGGCGGATAAGTATGTCGGCTATGCATATTCAAACGGACTAACAAACGGTCAGTCGATGACGGAATTCGGCACAGGAGACGCGAGTGGTGCAATGTATATTACATTTGTGCTTCGCGCACTCGGATACTCAGATGTAAACGGCGAGGATTTTGTCTGGAGTGACCCGTTTACCCTTGCGAGAGAGGTTGGTATACTTTCCGACAGCGTAAATATACAACAGTTCTGGCGTGCAGACGTTGTTCTTGTGTCGCATTCTGCTCTTTCTTCATATCTTAACGGTACTCAGCAGACGCTTGCTCAAAAGCTGATTGCTGCAGAGGTGTTTACAAAGGCGCAGTTTGACAGATTATATAATTCTTCTAAGAACAGTGCTACAAAGCCAACATTTGGAAATAATGAGCTTTCAGCTGAAGAAATATATGAAATGTGCTCTCCTGCGGTGTTCTATATAGAAATATATAACGGACTTAAACAGACATTGGGTAACGCAAGCGGATTCTTTATTGATGATAAAGGAACTGCTGTAACAAACTATCATGTTATTGAGAGGGCATATAGTGCAAAGATTCAGATGTCAGATACGGGAAAAGTATACAACGTTATCGGTATTTACGACTTTAGTGAAGAGCAGGACTGGGCTGTAATACAGGTTGATTGCACGGGCAACGAATATCTTGAAATAGGAAATCCGTCAACGGTTGTCGGAGGAGCTACTATATATACAATTGGAAGTCCATTGGGTTTTCAGAACACAATTTCCGAAGGATTAATATCAAATCCGAAAAGAGTATTAGACGGAATAGATCATATCCAGATATCCGCACCTATTTCTCACGGAAACAGCGGAGGAGCACTCCTTAATAAGATGGGACACGTTATCGGAATAACAACCAGCGGGCGTGATGACGCACAAAACCTCAATTTTGTAATTCCTGTGACGTATTTTCAAAATTATTTACGTAAAAAACTTACAAAGTTTTCGGAGTGGTTTGGCGATTATGAGATAGATTCAACCGCTGAGAAACATACGGCGTATTACTTGCTGAAAGGATTTATCAGAAACAATTATAATTATGTAACCAAGCAACAAAGGCGGGGTTTTTGCAAGGATTATTCCGAGAATGGTGTTTCTTTCTCATCATTAATTTTGTTTGCTAATAATACAGGTATTTCTGTATATGTGTTGAAAACTTCAGAAAGCGGTAGTACTTTTGCCTACTTTTTCGATATAACACCCGACAGCGAAAATTCAGCAGGTGGATATAAGTATTTTATTGAAACAGAAAACGAGGAGGCTGTTGAAATTTCCAGTGGCAAGACTTTGGTTGAATGTAGTAAATTGGATGGTGACTATGTCTTTGATTTTACCGAATATGAGGGAGATGACCGCTTAGTTGATTCCCTTGTTGCGAAAATGATGCATATTGATGGGCTGAATTTTATAAATATGATTTTTGATAAATATCTTGGCAATACAGGAGTTTATAGCGTAGCAGACCTGGGATATACTTCATATGATGAATCTGAAAAGATCGTGTATTCGAGAATTGATTATAAACTAAGCTCGCAGGAGATAAACCTGAGTGTTGGCGAAACTGCAAGTGTTATTCTTGATATTGAGTGTGCCGGTTTTCCGGAAAGCTTTGATGTTGAGGCTGTTTCCGAAAACGAAGATGTTGCTTTTGCAGATTTTGCCGATGATGCAGACTCACTGCCGTGGGAAATAACAGTCAAAGGGATATCAATCGGAACTACCGAATTGAAAATAACAAACAGTTATAACGACCAATATATTACAGCAAAAATCACCGTAAAATAGTGCATAAACAAAATAACACCGCACGGATTCAGTATTCCGTGCGGTATTTGCTTTGTAACAGTGTTTTGCTTGTGTGTTTTGAAATCATATATCAGGTGCTTAAATTATATCTGAAATGCAGTACGCGTTCGTATACGCCCGCCCACCGTCAAAATCTTCTGCTTCAAGACGAATGTAACCGCTGTCGGGATCAATTTTTATCCGTGCTTCAAAAACAGGAGACTTGTCTCTGTTTCTTACAATGCCGACTCTCTGTTCGCCCGTTACCATTCTGACATAACGCAAGGGAGTGTCGCTTGTAAGAACAATATATCCGTCCTCAACGTAAAGCTCCTTGATTATGGGACCGCTTGAAGCGTAGAAATCTCCGTTTTCAAAAGCGCGCATTATGTCGGAGTGAGAAAGCGTGGGGGCTTTGAACATGGTAAATCCGCCGAACATGTCGTGGTTTTCGTTTGTGATGTGGCGGTGGTTGTCGTCATTCGCTGTCACAAACATTCTTTTGCCCTTTTTTCTCAGAAGCACGTCGTAAACTTCTCCGTTGTGCTCGTCGTGTCCCGAATTGTAGCATGCATTGTTGTAAACCTCAAGGTTGTCAAGACCTTCATAGTTTATGTAGTCGCAGTAGTATTGCATAGACCATTTCGGGTGGTTCAGTGTGCAGATAAAGCCCTCGTTCTTCATGGTTTTTATAACGTGGTTTATGTTTTCGGGAGTATAGAGCATGCTGAATGCTTCGCCCTTGGGAGTAATCTGTGCACGCATTTCGTCATTTGTCGTCCAGGCAAAGCTCGGATGCACAAATGAAGGATTGTATCCCGGCTGATATACATCTGTGTTATCTTTCTTGTAAAAGCATAGGTGGCAGGTGATGTACGGGTCGTTCTTCATTTTGTAGAACGCAAGCTCAACACCCGGTATTGTCAGAAATTCTTCGTCGTTAAGCTCGCCATGGTATATAAGCCCTTCGTGGTCGGTGATTGCAAGAACGCTGTAGCCCTGTGCTTTGTATAGCTCTTTAAGCTCTGCCGGCGTGTGCTTGCCGTCGGAAAATGTGCTGTGACAGTGAAGATTTGCTTTGTAGAAATTGCCGTTTTCAGGCAGCAGATACTTTTTCATCATTTTGCTCCGTTGATCACATAATGTCCTTAAGCCAGTATGCATTCGTGTATGCCTTTCTGCCCTGCAGGTCGCAGGCTTCAAGACGAATGTACTTGCAGTCGGGTCTTATGGGAAGACTTACTTCGTATATAGGGTCTCCCGCACATCTTGATGTGTATCTCGTGCCTGTAATAAGGCTCACATAACGAAGCGGAGTTTTTGATTTTAAAACAATCTTTCCGTCCTCAACGTAAAGCTCGTCAATTTCAGGACCTTCCGATGCGTAAAATTCTCCCTTTTCAAAAGCATTCATAATGTTTTCGTATGTAAGAGAGGGTGCTTTGAACATTGTAAATCCGCCGATGCGGTTTGCCGTTGATGAATCGTGGTTGTCGTCACATGCTGTTACAAACAGCTTTTTGCCTTTGCGCAGATATGCATCATATACCTCGCCGTTGCGTTCATCATGTCCGCAGCGGCATGAATCATGGTTGTAGATTTCAAGGTTGTCGTGTCCGTCGTGAAGAATGTAGTCTTCGTAGCTTTCCATTGACCATTTCGGGTGATTGTAGGTTATAATAAATCCTTCGTCTTTGAGAATCTTCATAACATTGTTTATATTTTCATGTGTGTACTCACGGTCAAAAGGCTCGCCTTTTCCCTTGATTTGCGATTTCATTTCAGGTGTAACTGTCCAGGCTATATGCGTATTCACATAATTTTCGTCATATCCCGGCTGATAGATGTCAGACGGATCCTTTTTGTAAAGGCATAGGTGACAGGTCGGAACTTCGCTTCTCGGACGGTCGCTTATCATGTCAAAGGAAAGCTCGTAGCCTGCAATGGTCAGAAACTCTCCATCGTCAAGTTCGGGGTGATAGAAAAAGCCTTCGTGATCGGTAATTGAAAGAATGGAGTAGCCAAGGGATTTATATATTTCCTTCAGCTCTGCGGGCGTGTATTTCCCGTCGGAAAAATTGCTGTGACAGTGAAGATTCGACTTGTAAAATGAGCCGTTTTCGGGCAATAGATATTTTTTCATGATAACCCACCTCAGATTATACTTGTATAAGTTTTTTCAGTGTTTCGCCTTCTGCAATATATTCATTTGCAATGCGCTTTATTTCGTCTTGACCGTAATTGTATCTGTCGTATAAACCGACTGTTTTCAATCCTATTTTTGCAGCTGTTGCAATTGCAACGTGCGAATCCTCAAATACGCATGTCTCATCAATTGAAGTGCCGAGCGAAGATAACGCTTTTAAATAAATGTCAGGCATGTCTTTGCCTTTGCCGATGTCTGCACAGGAAAGAATATCCAAAAAATATTTTTCGATATTGCAATGCCTGACTGCTATTTTTATCAAATCTATGTTGGTAGCAGAGGCGATACACATTTTTACATTTTTTTCGCGGCAATATTCAAGAAATTCCAAAACACCATCTTTAAGTTCTACATCGACGGAATAAAGTTGTATTATAAGTTTGTTTGCCACATCAAATAATTCTTCCGCGTTTTTGCCTATTCCATAGACGGAATGTATGT
Source organism: Eubacteriales bacterium (assembly GCA_045540015.1). Classification (GTDB taxonomy): domain Bacteria; phylum Bacillota; class Clostridia; order Oscillospirales; family CAG-382; genus UMGS1387. Next base: position 3,101 of record JAZQGP010000007.1, on the reverse strand, counting down.
GACTTGTCGCATCTTCCAGAGTCATTGTTCTTATGGCTTTGTCGTCTTCCGGTAATGGAGCAAAGTGCTTTCCGTTCAAATACAGCTTGCCGAATTTGTCCCATAGCATGTTCCAGTATATCAAAGAGTCAATAAGCGTTCCGTCCATATCGAATATTGCGCCTTTGATGTTTTTTAAGATAATCATCATCATCTACCTCTACCGTATTATATTACAAAGTTATTTGGTTTTCAAGAGTTATTTGAAAAAAGGCGGCATTTCTACTTAATAATTCATATTTTATGATTGAATTGCAAGGGCATTATCTAATATAATACGTATATATTATAGAAAAGGATTTATTTTATGTCATTTTTGGGTTTACCGTTGTCGAATCTTGAAGCAAAAATTAAAGAGGTCTTTTCGGATGCTCCCACTCTTGAAACAGATCGCCTTTATTTGAAGAAGATAGTCGACGAATACGCGCACGATATGTATGATTATGCAAAGGATCCGCTTGTCACAAGGTATCTTACCTGGTCGCCGCATTCCTCGCTCAAGGAAACACAGCGTCATATAAAGCTGCTGCAAAAAAAGTACAAATCAGGGTTTTACAATGATTGGGGAATAGTAGAAAAATCAACAGGCAGAATGATAGGAACTTGCGGCTTTACAAGCTTTGATGAAAAGAAAAATATGGCAGAGATAGGCTATGTTCTTTCCAAGGATTATTGGGGCAGGGGACTTGCCGCAGAAGCAGCAAAGAGAGTTATGCAGTTTGGACGAGAGGTATTCGGACTCACCTCTTTTTATGCCAAATGTATAGAGGGAAATAACGCTTCAATTTCAGTTATGAAAAAATGCGGTATGACTGAGCTTGACGGTATTTATAAAAACAGTATGTTTATAAAAGGCGAGTACAAGACAATAGTGATTTACAGAACGCCTGCAAATGAATAAAAACATGACCGACACTGTGTAAGTGCCGGTCATTTTCGTATAATTATCAGTTTATTCAAACAACGAGCCCCAGTCGATGCTTTCTGCTATTTGCTGTCCTAAGGCTTCGGCTTGCTTCTTTGCTTCTTCTTCGCTCATTTCGGGTTCTTGAGTTTCTTCGACAACAGGAGCTTCAGGTATTTCAAGAAGCGAGTCCTTGTCGGAGGAAGCGTTGTATTCGTTTAGCTTTATGATTTTTCCGTCTTGTGCGGAATAAAGCACGATGACCTTGTCTTCAATGTGATTAAGAGCAGACCAGTCAGAAATGGAATTGCCTGTAAAATCAAGCTCTGTCAGGCTTTCAGGATTGTAGTCGGAGAGGCCGGAAACATCTGTTATTCCGTTTGACGAGAAGTAACCGTATGTAAGATTCGGATAGTTTTTAATGAAAGTTACATCATTTACCGGAAATGCGTAGTATTCAAAAATTTCAATATTTTCAAAGAGTGCAAGGTCTGTGTCAAGATATTTGCTGCTTTCAATAGAAAACTCGGCTTCCTTGACATAAGGAATGAGATTTACGTAATTGGGAGCTTCCTTTGCAATTTCTGCAAAATATGCATCGCGGTAATCTGAAAGACCAACGCTCAGTCCGAACGCTCCGCCGTCAATGGGTACAATTGCAAGATAATATATGTCAAGTATGTCTTGCTTTGTAATAAATTCCTTACCAAGAGCTTTTTTAACCGCCAAAAGAAGTCCTTTGTTTTCAAAGCTTACTTCATCAGCCTTTGCGGTTGCTGAGTCCGCTGATTTATCGCTGTCATTTTCGTTTTTGGACTTTGCGGTATTATTGTCATTTTCGGTCTCAGTTACAGTTGTATTTTGGCTTTGAGCATCAGTAACATTTGAAGCATTTTCGGATTCTGAAGCAGTGTTTTCTTTGACATCTTCCGTAGTATTGCGTTCTGATTCGGAAAGCATTGTGTCGACTGCATCATTGTTTGTTTCGTTATTTGGTTTTTTATCACACGAAGAACAAAGCAAAAGTCCAAAGACAAGCATAACCGATATTAATTTAAAAAAATGTTTCTTCATGATATTGTCCTCCCAATTTAGCTTTTATTTGTTCGTATTATACTTCAATTTGCAGGATTTGTCAACCCGGATATTACAATTCATGCCTGCGGTTCAGGACAACTGTAATAAAAAAAGCATACAATAAACGTGAGAGCTGTGTTTTACGGTTCTCAGAAAATAAGCATGAAAGGAAGATAGAAACGTGTATAGCGATAAAAACATGAATGTTGACATGCAGAATGCACAAACATGTGAATTGAGACAGTGTCAGATGCTCGGAATATCACATACTCCTGTGCAGAACGCAAACTGGAATTGTGTTTACAGTCCGGAAGCGGCACTTGTAAGAGGAACAATATTTCCCGAGCTTGACCTTCCGTATCTTGGAACAGGGAGGATAAATAAATGACGAACAACCGTGTATCTAAAGAAAGATGCCTCAGACGTGTGCAAGAATATTCTTTTGCTGTAGACGAAGCAAGACTGTATTTGGATATGCATCCCGAGGATGAGGCTGCAAAACGCTTTTATGATAAATATAATACTCTCAGAAAGTCTGCTACTAATGACTACGAAAAGCTTTACGGTCCTTTGCTTACAGATAATATAACTGCAGTAAATGACGGCTGGAAATGGATAGAGAGTCCATTTCCATGGGAAATGGGGGTGTAGGAAGGTATGTGGAATTATGAGAAAAGACTTCAGTATCCGCTGAGTATAAAAAAGACAGATCCTAAGTCTGCGCAGATTATAATGAGCCAGTTCGGCGGTGCGTACTGCAAATGTTTGAGTAGCCTAGCTAATGCCGCCAAAACACGCATTTAAGCCGTTTTCCGCCATCTCCTCCTTTTATAATTTCTTTAAAAATTGTCCTTGCCATATTGTTCTTTTCCATATTACTTACATCAGCGTCTTTCAAAACTTCTGTCAATCTGCGAAGCTCTTTTTTGTTTAGCTTAACTTCTTCTTTTGGTTCTTCTTGAGCTTGCTCAAGCATTTCTTTCAGCTTATCAATTTCATCTGTAATGGCTTTTTTCTTTGCTTTGTACTCTTCAAGAGTATCTACACCATCTTCATAAGCAAGCTTTACTCGTTCTAAACG
>JAZQGP010000006.1:0-33348 GCA_045540015.1 Eubacteriales bacterium | reverse complement strand
GTTATTTATGGCAGTAAGCATACCGTACTCGTTGATAACGGCAAGCTTTTCATTATCAACGCTCCAGATAACATCGTTTGATGCATCGGAAGGGTTTGCAACGGCTGCAAGCTTTATTGTTCCCGCTTTTGTTGTAATCTTGTTTGCACCTGAAATTGTAATGTCTTCGGGAATATAAATATATGTAGGCTCAATCTTTGAACGGATAAGGGGTGCAAGGTCATTGAACATTATTCTCGAAATCTCGTCCATACCCTTATCATTCCAATGCGCAGCAACACCTGTCTGCGGAGGGTCAAGAAGCAGATATTCAGATGCGAAATATTCGGGATGTCCTACAAGCTGTGAATGCTGATGAATAAACGTCTTATTCATTTCTGCATATCTGTCAGCAAGTTTTGCTGCTACTCTTTCAACATACGGCTTGTGGGAAAGTGAACAGTACTGCTTAAGTATTATAGCCTCCGGAACAATTCCGTACATCATGTCATATGCCTGGGTATATGCGTTGAGTACGCAGTCCTCAATTGTTGTATTCTTGAGATTGCCTGTCATAGAAGTTACTATAATATTAGGCTGAAGTGCAGTAACTGCATTTTTAATATTGATGTAATCCTTCTGCTTTGAATAATCGGTTGATGTGCTTGTATCTGTTGAAATTGCCGCATCAAATCCGCTTGTTGCTACTATATGGTAATTAACCTTTGAGGGGTAAAATTCTTCTTCAAGTCGTGAAACAAGTCTGTGCACGTAGTCCTTGTCTTCGCTTGATGCCGCCATACCCCAGTTACCAAACCACTGAAGGCTGGGAGACGCACCGTGATGAGTGGTTGAAGCACCCCAGAACTGAACTCTCAAATCATATACTGCAAACTTCTGTCGCTGATTTGAAACATCCACTTCAAAGCCCGCGCTTATTTCTTCATTTGTTGCGTCAAACGCTGTAACAGTAACCTTGCCGTTGCCGACTGAAAGAAGTGTTGCCTTGTCGTTTTCCATGCCCTTTATAATTGCAATATTAGCATCGGAAGTCTTCCAGGAAAGCTTTCTTTCGCCTGCAACACTTGCAAAAATCACTGCCTGCATTTCGCTTGTGCCTGCATCAACATTTATGTCGGATGCTTCTTTTATAATTCTCACAGTTCTCGGCACACCGCTGTAATCTGAAAGAATGTAAATTTCTCCCTTTTCACCGGTAGAAGCAGTGTATACAATTTTTGATATACCCTCTGCCTTTGAAACAACCTCTGCCGTACCGTCACCGTTATCGGTAAGAGTAACAAAGTCCTTGCCTTCGGCTACGGAATATGCAAATGTAGCACTACTTGCCTGTGCATTCTTTCCGCTGACAGATGCAGAAACTTTTACGGACTTTCCCGCTTTGTCAAGCAGATTGATATCTGAAGAAAGTGAAATTTTAAGGGAATTGTCATACACGGCATAAAGCGTAATATCTTTGTAATTTACGGGGATTTCTTTTACCGCTTCTCCGCCCTTTTCAAGGCTCCAGCCGATTATATATTTTTCGCTGTCATCGGCTGTAACGGATGGCTTGAATGTGCTGCCTGTAATGTTTTCATAGTATTCTTTATAAATGTTACCGTTTTCGTCAAGGCATGTTATCTTGTAAAGCGGAACAACCGAAACATCATCGATGTATACCTTCTGATTTACCGTTGCCGCTTCCTTGGAATCGTATCCCCATTCGATAAGAATTTTGCTGACATCAGCTGTATCTATCGCACCTGTATCTTTGACAACAAGGTCATCAAAGGTTACAACCTTCACAGAATGCTGTGTCCAGCCGTTTTCTGTATTAGGCTTGAACCCTCCAATAGAATACGCAATCTGCCATCCGGCTCTTCCGTTTTTCATAATCCAGAGAGACTTATCATTGCCGTAGCCCTCATCTGCCTTCTGATAGATTTTGAAGGACACCTGATAGTGTCTGTCACTTGGAAGTGCAGGGTCGAATTTAAAATTAATACTTGCGTATTTATTCTGTTCGGTTGCAACAAGTACCTTTCCATCTTCATGCGAAAACGGACTCTTTGAAAGTGCCGCACTTGTTTCCACAAATGACGGAAGCTCGGTTAAATCGTCAAAAGTCAGCGGCTCGGTTGTACCCGTAAGAAGATTTTTACCGGGAACAACATTTACCGCATAGCATCCAAGTGACATAATAATCACCACCATTACTATGATAATTGATAGATTAAATGTTTTTCTCATGCTTGTGTTTTCCTTTCACAGTTTGTATAGGGATATTACATTTTCATTATACTCACGAAAATAACAATTGCAAGAAAAAAAGCTTCAAAAAGTAGAAAAATTCTCAGTTGATATTGAAATATTTTCATTTACATGGTATAATTGCTATATAAAGCAAAAAGAGGTGAGAATTTTGGAATATTACATGGAAAACAGCAGCGCATTTGAATTTGAAGAAGCGTGTATTAAAAAAAATGAACAATATCACTGCCACAGCCGCATGGAAATCATACGCGTTACAGACGGCAGAATACGCATGTGTCTTGACATGGCAAAAGTAGTTTACGACGTGTACAAAGGCGACTGCGTTATTATAAAAAGCTCGGACATTCACAGAATATCTCCCGGAGAAAAACTGAATGTGGAAATTGTGCGTTTTCCTCTTTCCTTCTGCACTCTCGTCGGAAGCTGCATCCGCTCAAGCTTTATAATACCTGCAGAAATAATTTCAGAAAACCAAACAACAAAAAACCTCATTGACAGTATTTTTGCATCGTTCAAAGCCTCTCACAAAAGCATTTCTTCCCAAGACCAAATCTCTCAAACCACCCGTTCTCTTTGCTATGCACTCTGCTCGGTACTGCTTGATTTATACCCAAAAAGGCGAACAACCGTAAGCATCTCGGGAGACCGCACACAGAACACCTCGCCTAATGAAAATGTGAGCTTTGAAACCATTGAAAAGTTTGATACAGTGCTTTCGTATATATCAGACAACTTTTGCGACGCAAAGCTAAAGCTCTTAACACTGTCACAAGTGTCAGGAATAAACAAAAACTATCTTTCTTTCCTCTTTCCAAAACTTACGGGGAAACATTTTACAAGCTACATCCACGAACTCAGAATAAACCATGCCATAGAGCTTATGTGCAGTACCGAAAAAAACATCTCCGAAATTGCCCTTTCCTGCGGTTTTGAAACAATACGCTCGTTCAACAACGTATTTAAGTGCGTACTTGGTGTCACACCCTCATCCTTCCGTCTGAGCCTTTCGGGTAAAAGCGAAAAAGGCATAGACACGGTAATCTGCGGCACAGGAAAAGACATTTTCTCATACAAATGGAAAAGCAACGTTGATATGGAATATCTGCTTGACGAGTGCGCAGTGCTTATAAACTGCCGCGACAAAACTCTTAAGCTCTGGTGCCACCTTATACTCAGAATGCTGTTTTTTGCAAACAAGACCTACCGAGTAACATACAAAGCCAAGGCTTTGTGCAACTCAGTAGGAAAAAAAGCAACATACATAAGAATACCATGCACATTTCAGTTTCCTGACAAAAATACAAATCTTGTATATCATCACCCTAAAATGAACTTTCACGAGCTTTCCGACGGATGGTATGAATACACCGTTCTCTATACCATTCCCGACTACTACATTCCGTCATCGGAGGACTGTTTCTCAATTTATTCAAACCCGACAGACGATCTCGGCGTAAGCTTTATGGTGAAGGATATAAAAATAGAAAGAGCTGAAGAATAATAACAGAAAAATACCACACAGAAGGCTGCACCCTACCGTGTGGTATTTACATTATATCAACTTTAAAGCGGAAAAAGCGTTTTTTACTTTGCGGTTCATTCAACGGTTACATATGTACTTGCTTCGCTGACAACCTTATAATCGGAATTAAACGCCTTTACGGTTAAAGCAACCGTCTTGCCGGAATATTGAGAAAAGTCTATATTGACTCTGAAGGGTATACCGTACGACGTTGCGGCTTCATTTCCGTTTACATAGTACTTTACATATGCCACATTATTTTCCGGCGCATAGGTATAGCTGCAAATTTCTGTATTTTTCGCCTTTACCTTTGACGAATTTGTAAGCTCATAATAGCTTCCCTCGTTGGGGGTATAATTTGTACTTCCGTAATAATACTTACTCTGAAGAACGCTGTTATAAGCATCAAGAAGCGGCTTATTATTATAAAGTGAAAATTCTCTTCCCTGTCCGTCATTAACATTAAATATGAAGAACATTTTTACATTAGGATACTTAATGGGAAGATAAGTGAAGAATTCTTTGACATGGGTTACTGCATAGTCGGTTAAATCCTTGGTGGTACGTCCGTTTTTGTATGCAACACCGCCTTCAACTATAATAATAGGCTTTCTGTCACCATAGGTAGTATAGATAAAGTCAAGTGAATTAATCCATCTGCTTCTGTCAACACCTCTTCCGAGAGGATCGGTTTCAGGCTGATATTCCTGATAAAAAGACAAGCCTACGTAATCAACATATTCATCGCCCGGATAGTATGCTTCTATATTGTTTGTAGGATAGAAGTTCGGCGCCCACACTACAGGAACGGAAGGAGCATACTTATGGAACACATTTGCTACAATTCTGAACTTTTTGATATATTCCTCGGGAGTTGACGGCCAGTGTGTAGACGAATCGTTCATTTCACCTGCGAATCTCAGAATTACCTTACATCCGCTGTTCTCAAGGCTCTTTGCAAGGTTTATGAGATATCCGTCAGTATCGTTTACCTGATAAAGACCTGAGTTAGGCTGAAGTGAAAGCTGTAAAATCTGGTCGTCTCTTACAGTATAGGGATTGTCCGATCCGTAGTTTATATACTCAAGTATACCCGCAACCGGCTTCACAAGAAGACCCGGCATTTCATCAATCGCACCGATATACACACCGCCAATCGGCTCATGCTCAACACCGAAATACTTACTTCTGTTATCAGTAGACAAAGCAAAAATCTCCGTATACGGTTTGATAAGACGAGCACGTCTGTCGGCATCAATCTGCGACTGCTCCATTCCGGCAGTCATATCCCAGTAATAGGCTTCTCTTGCAAAGCAGGCCGATGCCAAAGCAAACTCTCCAAGCTCGGAGTGACATTCACCAAGATGCTTGAAAAGCATTGCGTTACTGGCAGTAGCATTCATGTTGCTTTTAATAAATACAGATGATATGGAAAGTATCTTATCAATTGTACCCCTGTAATCACCGCCGGCTTTAAGTGCTAATGCATCATTCCAAATGTTCCAGTAGTTATCTGTAACTGACGGAGCATTCTCAATTTTATTAATGTAATCATCGGCGGGATTTGAAGGTGCAGGTATTACGGGAACTGACTCACCCGACGAATTAATAACAAGTCCCTTTTCTGTTGTAAAGCTGTAATTCCATCCGAATTCATCAACCGCAAAGCGCCATGTCAAAGGGAAATAAGTTACGTTTCTATACACAAGCAATGGATACTGCTCGGTTTGGTTATTGATTCTCTTGCCGTTTACCACGACATTGAATGAGCAGATTTCCGCTTTATCATTCATTTTGTTAAGGGTTGAGGTAGCATATGAATGATATTCGCCGGAAGCTTTTCCTTTACTGACGGAAAATGTTGAGGTGGCATTATCCCATTCGGAAACCAGACCAAGATAAAGGCTGTCATGATACGTCATGGGGAAATATGTGATATCGTTATAAACGATAAGCGGATATTCTCTTGTCTGCGACGTTACCTGTGCTCCGTTTAGGTTTACAGTAAATGTGGGAATGCTAACATTCACTGATGCATAGCAGGCAACAGACAACATAAGTGCCATTACGATTGAAGAAATGAGTTTACGCATTTTCATTCTACCTCTTTCATTTTTTATAAAATACAACTATAAACATTAAATATTATTATAATATGTAAATACAATTTTGTCAAGAACGGCAAAAACAACAAAGCCGCAGAATGTATTCTGCGGCAAGTTTATATTCATCAGTTTTCTATCATTCCCATAAGTCCATCAAGGTCAATAACCTCAACTCCAAGGCTCAGTGCCTTTGTGAGCTTGCTTCCGGCATCAGCACCGCAAAGCAGGTAGCTTGTCTTTTTCGACACGGACGAAGACACCTTGCCGCCGTTCTTTTCGATAAGCTCGCCTGCTTCTTCACGCTTCATGCCGGGTAAAGTTCCCGTAATTACAAACGTAAGTCCCAAGAGCTTGTCGCTTGCTTTTTCCGCTGTGGTATCAAACGTTACAACGCCTGCGCTTTTGAGCTTTTCGCACAGCTCATGTGTTGATGAAAGTGAGAAGAAATTGCATATGCTCTCAGCTACAACCTCTCCCACATCGTCAATCTCGGAGAGCGTTTCTTTTTTTGCGTCCATTATCGCGTCAAGGCTTCCAAAATACTTCGCAAGTGCAATTGCCGTCTGCTTTCCGACGTGGCGTATGCCAAGTGCGTGAATAAGTCTTGCAAGCCCTGCACTCTTTGAGTTTTCAATGGCGTTTACAAGGTTCTGTGCAGACTTTTTGCCCATTCGCTCTAACGCTTCTATCTGCTCAGCTTTAAGTGAATAAAGGTCTGCAGCATCCTTTATGAGTCCTGCCGCTATAAGCGCGTTGATCTGTGCTTCGCCGCAGCCGTCAATATTCATCGCATCTCTTGACACAAAATGCTCAAGTCTTCTTGAAAGCTGTGCGGGGCACTCGCCGTTTACGCACCTGTATGCCGCTTCGTCCTTTTCTCTTACTACAGTTTCTCCGCATGACGGACACTTTTCGGGCATTTTAAACTCAATCTGATTTTCTCTGTATTTCTTATCAACGCCGAGTATTTCCGGGATAATGTCCCCTGCCTTTCGGACAATTACCATGTCACCTTCGCGTATATCCCTCTCGGCTATAAAGTCCGCATTATGAAGCGTTGCCTTTGAGACAACCGTTCCTGCAAGGCGAACAGGCTCAAGAATTGCAAACGGAGTTATAACACCTGTTCTTCCAACATTTACCTCAATGCTGATAAGACGTGTTGTCTTTTCCTCAGGCGGATATTTATAGGCAATTGCCCATTTGGGTGCGTGAGGAAGCTCTCCGAGCTGTTCTCTGTCGGAAAAGCTGTCTGCCTTGATAACAGCGCCGTCTATGTCAAAAGCAAGAGAACCTCTGTGCTCATTCATTGAAAGCACCGTTTTCATTATATCATCATAATCGGTATAGGTATCGTACATCGGAGAAACCACAAAGCCAAGCTTTTTGAGATAATCAAGGCTTTCTTTATGCGAATGAAGCTCTTTACCGCCGGTTATGCTCTGGATGTTAAATATAAATACCGAAAGCTTTCTCTGTGCAGTTATTCGGCTGTCAAGCTGACGAAGCGAACCTGCTGCTGCGTTTCTCGGATTTGCAAAGGGCTGTTCGCCGTTTTCGTCGCGCTTATGGTTTAGCTCGGCAAAGGCTTTCTTAGGCATATAAACCTCGCCTCTAACGCAAAGATACGGAAGCTTTTCATTAAGCACAAGCGGAATTGCAGATACGGTTTTAAGATTTTCTGTTATATCCTCGCCTATCTGTCCGTCGCCTCTTGTTGCACCTCTTACAAAAAGTCCGTTTTCGTATTCAAGGCTGACGGAAAGCCCGTCTATCTTGTATTCCACGGCAAAGGGCACATCATACCCGATTGAGTCACGACACTTGTCGAGATACTCCTTTACTTCTTCGGGAGAAAACACGTCTGTAAGGCTTTTAAGAGGAACAGCGTGACTTACCTTTTCAAACTTATCCGCAACATATCCTCCGACTCTCGTTGTGGGAGATGTCGGCTTTTTAAACTGAGGAAACTCTTTTTCAAGTGCCTGAAGCTCGTGCATGAGCGCATCAAAAGCATCGTCCGTGATTTCGGGACTGTCCTCAAGATAGTATTTTTTTCTGTGGTAGTCGATACTCTCGCAAAGCTCGTCTATCCGAGCCTTCGCCTGCTGTTCCGTCATGTTTTCACTCCTAACAAATATACCGAAAATCTCAGTTGGCTCTTTTACTCTCTATCATATCCGAAAGCTTTTGCACAGCCGCCACCGCACGCTTTATATATTCTTCGTCGCTCATATCTTCGTATATCATTTTTCCGTCAACGTGTGCAGTCTTTCCCACTTCAAGCATAACAGCCTTGTCATACGCACACTTTGCAAGGAAGGATGCAACCTTGTCAAAATCAATGTTCGCATCAAACGGCAAAAGATGGTCATCTTTATCGGCAAGGCATCTGTTGTCGTGTACATGAAGAGCGCATATTCTGTCACCGTACAGCTCCATAAAGTTTATTCCGCTTGTAAAGCAATTTTCATGCCCCGTGTCCCAGCAAAAACCCACATTTTCATATCTGTCCATAAAATACGAAAGATTTTCTAAAAAGCGCTGGTTTTCAAGAGCTATTTTTACACCTTTTTTCTCTGCGTATTCAAACAGCCTCTCAAATCTTTTAACACCTACGTGTGTGATTTCCGGCATAGGCTTTCCGCTTGACAAGTGAACGACAAGCACGGGAATGCTGTGCTTGCTGCATATTTGGACTCCGTTTTTAAGGCGGTTAAGCATTTTGATGCCTTTAACTATGTTCTCTGACCACATATCGTTGATTCTGTCAAAAGGCGCGTGAAGCGATTCAAGATCTACGCCGTTATCGCGAAAAGTCTTTATTACCTTGTCAATTTCGTGTGTTTCCGACATTATAAAAGTTTTTTTGATGCCATACTTCTTGAAAAGCTGGGCCTGCTTTTCAAATTCAATTCCGCCGAAAATATTAATTCCTGTTTCCATTGCTTTGCTCTCCATCTGTTATCTGTGAGTTGTTTATATTATAGCATTTTTTTACTTTCACGTCAATTCCCTTTCTCTCATATTTAAATCAAATTTATATAAATTGATAAAAATTGCAAAAAGTGGTTGTAATTTTTGTAAAAAGGTGTTATAATACATTCAAATGGCGTAAAGCTGAAAAAAGACATTAAAAATTTTGGAGGACATCATGGCACATTTAACAGCATCCCAGAAAAAGAGCCGCAACAAGTTTATCGCACTTCTCATCGGAATTGTTATTGTTGCAGCAGCAATCGTTTATGTAGTTTACGGCGGACTTACATCTACTTCACCCATCATGGCAAATCAGGACTTTGCAGACGCACTGAGCGAAGCTTTCGGAAAAACAGAAGCAAGCATCACCGAAGAAGACATGGCACAGGTTAAGTACCTTGAGCTTTCCTATGATGCAACAAACAAGGCTTACATGCTCGCTGTCGGATATGACGATTTTATCGCAGCATATGACGAGTACAACGAAAAGGTTGACAACCTTGCAGAGGGCGAAACAGCTCCCGAAGCAACCTTTACAGACCTTGCAAAAATGGTTACCTTTGAAGGCGACGAAGAAAGCGATCTTTCCGACGTTAAGTTCTTTACAGGCGTTGACACAATTTCTCTTTCGTCAATTCCCGTAACCAATGAATATATCGGAACTCTCACAAACCTCAGAAAAGGTTACTTCTATTCCTGCGGAATTACTGATGTTTCCGGTTTTGCAAACCTCGACCTTACAAAGATTGAAGAGCTCGACCTTACAGGTAACACCATCACCGACTGGACTGCTCTTAACAGCATCAGCGACAAGGTTATAGTTGCTAACTACTACACCGTTGAAGCAGACGAAGAGGGCAAGCAGACTCTCGTTCCCGTAACGCAGACACTCACTCAGTACAACGAGGAGCAGGCAAAGGCTGAAGAAGAAGCAAACGCTGAAACTGCAGAAGGTACAGACGAGGGAGCAACCGAAACAACAGAAGGCGCTGAAGCAGAAACAACAGAGGTTACCGAAACCGAAGAAACCGCAGAGCCTGAAGCAGAAACTGCTGAATAATAAACAACAAAACAGTTAATACGCGGGCGGAAACAATCCGTCCGCTGTTTTTTTACAAGGAAGGTAAAAGCCATGAATCGTGAAGATTTTGAAAAAGCGGCAAGGCTGTCGCATCTGTCCTTTAACGAAGGCGAGAAGGAAAGCTTTATAAAAGACATGACGGATATTTTAGCTTTTGCCGACACGCTTTGCGAGCTTGATGCCAAAGGCTTTTCGGACAGTGCAGCGCTGCCCGTCACACCTCTTGAAAAAGACGAAGTGCACGAGGACACAAGCAAGCTTCTGGCGCAAAGCAAAAAGAACGACGGCACATACGTTGTCGTTCCAAGCTCAATTGACTGACGGAGGAATAACATGAAAGAGCTAATATATTTGTCCGTCAAAGAGCTTTTCGACGGATACGAAAAAAACGAGTTTTCTCCGTCTGAAGCGGTAAAAGCATACCTTGAACACATTTCAAAAAATGACAGTGAAATCGGTGCATATATTACCGTAAGCGGGAATGTCTGCATAAAAGAAAATTCCCAAAGCAGGCTTTTCGGTGTTCCCTATTCCGTTAAAGACAACATTCTGACAAAAGACATCCGCACAACCTGCGCTTCAAAAATGCTTGAGGATTTTGTTCCGCCATACAACGCTTCTGTCTGCGAAAAGCTCGAAAGCAATGGTGCTGTACTTCTCGGCAAAACAAACATGGACGAATTTGCCATGGGAAGCACAACAGAAAATTCGGCAATAAAGGTAACAAAGAATCCAATAAACTCTCTGTATTCACCGGGCGGCAGCAGCGGTGGAAGTGCGGCAAGCGTTGCTTCCTTTGAAGCGGCGTTCTCTCTTGGCTCTGATACAGGCGGCTCCGTCTGTCAGCCTGCATCCTTCTGCGGTGTTGTCGGCTTAAAGCCTACATACGGTCTTGTATCAAGATACGGGCTTATAGGCTTTGCACCGAGCCTTGACCAGATTGGCGTTATTGCAAGAAATGTATACGACAGCGCACTTGTTTTGTCCGAAATTGCCTTTCACGACAGAAACGATTCCACAAGTGCAAATGTCGAATGCAAGGACTACACACTCGGCATACAAAGCGGTGTTACGGGACTTAAAATCGGAGTTATCTCTGACTTTCTCTCTGACGGAGCAGACAGGGAAACAATAAATGCTGTAAAGAATGCCGCATTGCTTCTTGAAAAGCTGGGAGCTGACGTTGAAGAAGTGTCAATGCCTGTACTGAAACACGCGACTGCTTCTTATATTGTTCTCTCCTCGAGTGAAGCATACTCCACCCTTTCACGCTATGACGGCATCCGTTACGGATATTCGCCGTCCGAAGAAGAAAACCTTGACGCACTTTACACTCTCACAAGAAGCCAAGGCTTCGGAGCCGAAGTCAAGAGAAGATTGCTTTCGGGAAGTGTATTCCTCTCGCAGGAATGCTTTGAAAAATACTACCGCAGAGCCGAAAAAGCTCGTCTTGTCATAATCGAGAGCTATGAAAAAGCTTTTGAAAAATATGATATTCTCCTTTCTCCCGTAAGTCCGACAACATCAGGACTGCTCGGCTCATCCTCTGACAATGCAGTTGAAAGATTTCAATCTGACAGGTATACCTGCTGTGCAAACCTTGCATATCTTCCCTCAATGTCCGTTCCCTTTTCAAAGACCAAGGGCAGTCTTCCGATAAGCGTTCTTTTATGTGCACCGAAGTTTTGCGAGAACACGCTCTTTCGTGCATCTTTTGCACTCGAATGCGAAAAGAGAGGTGAATTTGCATGAATGAAAACATAAAAAACAAATATGAATGCGTGATAGGACTTGAAATTCACGCCGAGTTAAAGACCAAAACCAAAATATTCTGCAGGTGCAAAACAGAGTTTGGTGCAAGCCCCAACACAAGCGTATGCCCTGTGTGCATGGGTTTACCGGGAGCACTTCCGGTTCTGAATGAAAAGACCGTCGAATATGCAGTAAAGGCATCAATTGCTCTCGGATGCACCGTGAACAAAGAATCACGTTTTGACCGAAAGAACTATTTTTATCCCGACCTTCCGAAAGGCTATCAGATAACGCAGTATTTTCACCCGATAGCAGAAAACGGCTTTCTGACGGTTGAAACGGAAAACGGCGAAAAGCGCATCGGTATAACACGGCTTCACATGGAAGAGGACGCAGGCAAGCTGATACACGAAAACACCGTTACAAAAGCAGATTTCAACCGCTGCGGTGTGCCGCTTATTGAAATAGTAACAGAGCCAGACATGAGAAGTGCGGACGAAGCGGTGCAGTTTCTCAAAAAGCTGCGGCTTGTACTTCTCTACACAGGTGTTTCCGACTGCAAAATGAACGAGGGTTCAATGCGGTGCGACGTAAATATTTCTGTCAGAAAAAAAGGTTACTCTGCTTTTGGTGAAAAGGTTGAAATAAAGAACATAAACTCTTTCCAGTTTGCGCACAAGGCAATGGAATATGAATTTGCACGGCAGACGGCAATTCTTGAGAACAGCGGCAAGGTCGAACAGGAAACACGACGCTTTGATGAAAAAACAGGCACGACAATTTCTATGCGTAAAAAGGAAAATGCCGCAGACTACAGATATTTTCCCGAGCCTGACCTTGGATTACTTTCATTGACGGACGAATACATTTCAGAGCTTGGAAAGCAAATACCAATGCTTCCCGACGAGAGAAAGAGTCTTTACACAAAAACGTATGCTCTTTCCGAAGAAGATGCCGAAACGCTTATATCCGAACCCGAATTTGCACACATTTTCGACACAGCCGCAGAGCTTTGCGAATCCCCGAAAACACTCGCAAATCTTATACTATCCGAAGGCTTCAAGCTTCGCAAGGAGAAGAATACACTGCCAAGGCTCGCAAAAAATCTTGCTGTTATTTCAAACCTGTTAGCAAGCGGGGAAATCGGCTCGACAAACGCAAAAAAAGTGCTGTCCGCCATATGGGACAGCACACAAAACGCAGAAGACTATGCAAAAAGCAACAATCTTCTTCAGATAAACGACAGGTCTCTTTTGCTTAGCATTGCAAAAAATGCAATTGAAAACAGTCCTAAATCCGTCAGCGACTACAAATCAGGAAAGCAGGCGGCGTTCAAATCGCTTGTCGGGAAAGTCATGGCGGAAACAAAAGGCTGCGCAAATGCGGAGATTGTAACGCAGCTATTGGTTGAATTACTTAAATGAAAGTTAAAAGCTCTCCTTTTCGGGAGAGCTTTCTCATTACTTCAAAAGTCCTATTTTATTAAATGGAAACAGCCTTATATATGCTTTTCCGAGAATCATTCGCTCATCTATATCCCCAACGTATCTGCTGTCAAGAGAAGCATTTCTGTTATCACCCATGACAAACACACAACCCTCGTCAACAACATGAGGATATGTCGGTGCATGAGGATAGTAAATCGACGGACTTGTGCTTGCCATTGGCGCGCCTTCAATGTAGTTTACATATGTTTCATCAAGCACACGCACATTTCCCTCTTTGTCCGTAACCGTGACCGTCCATGTGCCAAAGTCTATATCCACCGTTTCACCCTCAGTCGCAATAACACGCTTTATTACAGGTCCGTGAAAATGCGGCTCGGTTGTGTCGTGAACAACAACAATATCTCCTGTTTTGGGTGTATAACACAGGTCTGAAATTATAAGCCTGTCCGCATGGTTTAAGGTTTTATCCATAGAATGACCGTCTACCGTTACAAAACGGCACAGGAACGTAAAAATCAGCACCACCATCGTAAGTGCAACAGCAAACGTCTCTGCCCAGTCGTATATTTCTCTTGCAGGATTCGCTTTCTTTGCCTGCTCTTTGTTATCCGACATAGTTTTTCCTTTCTGAAAGTTAAGCAAAAGAGACCGACAATGCGGTCTCTCTCTTGATTGTCATTGACAAGTTTCGCTTTTAATTCCGAAAGCGACCGTGAAGGCTTAGATATCTTCCTTAACCTTAGCAGCCTTACCAACTCTATCACGGAGATAGAAGAGTTTTGCACGTCTAACCTTACCGTTTCTGATAACTTCTACCTTTGCAACATTCGGGGAATGAAGCGGGAAAGTCTTTTCAACGCCGCAGCCATATGCTACACGTCTTACGGTGAAGGTTTCGGAAATACCGCCGTTACGCTTTGCAATAACGGTTCCTTCAAAAAGCTGAATTCTTTCTCTCTGACCTTCCTTAATTCTGTTGTGAACTCTGATTGTGTCACCAACATTGAAAGAAGGCACTTCTGTCTTGAGCTGCTCGTTTGTAAAAGCCTCGATGACAATGTTCTTGCTCATTGGGTTTTCCTCCTTGATTTCTCAGACATTCATGCGCAGCTTGTGCAGAGGACTGTCCGTAATTATATAATGGCATGGCATTCGCCATAACGCAACGTATGAATTATACCATACAAATTTCTACATTTCAAGTGTTTTGAAATATTTGTTATTAACAAATTGTAAATTATCAGCCTTTGATGAAGTTACCCTTAGCCTTAAGATATGCCGTAATAAACTCATCAAGGTCGCCGTCCATAACTGCACTTATATTGCCGTTTTCACAGCCTGTACGGGTATCCTTTACAAGGGTGTAGGGCATGAATACATAAGAACGTATCTGTGAGCCCCACTCAATATTGAGCTTTTCGCCCTTGATGTCTTCAATCTTATCAAGCTTTTCTCTTTGCTTTATTTCCATAAGCTTTGATTTTAACATCTTCATACAGGTTTCTCTGTTCTGAAGCTGGCTTCTTTCCGTCTGACAGCCGACAACAATTCCTGTAGGCTTGTGCGTGATACGAACAGCTGAATCTGTTTTATTTACGTGCTGACCGCCGGCACCGCTTGCTCTGTGGGTTTCCATTTCGATATCCTCGTCGCGTATTTCAATGTCAATATCATCATTGAATTCGGGCATTACCTCAACGGAAGCAAAGGAAGTGTGTCTTCTTCCCGACGAGTCAAAGGGAGAAACACGTACAAGTCTGTGAACGCCGACTTCACTTCTGAGATAGCCGTAAGCAAAGTCACCCGAAATTAGAATTGTTGCGCTCTTAAGACCTGCTTCATCGCCGTCAAGATAGTCAAGAAGCTTTACTTTAAAGCCGTGCTTTTCTGCCCAGCGGTTATACATACGGTAGAGCATTTCAGCCCAGTCCTGAGCTTCTGTTCCGCCGGCACCGGGATGAATTGAGAGAATTGCGTTGTTCTTGTCAAATTCACCCGAAAGAAGAGCACGTATTCTCTGCTCATCATAGCTTTTCTGAAGGCGCTTAAGCTCATCGAGAATCTCATCCGTAAAGCTCTCGTCGTCCTCCTCAACAGCCATTTCTATCATTTCGTAAAGTGCCTCAACGCCGCCTTCAAGGTCGCTATATGCATCTACTACGTCCTTTGCGCTTTTAAGGTCTGAAAGAATTGCCTGAGTATCACTTCTGTCCCAGAACCCTTCTGCACAGGTTGTTTCTTCAAGCTCCTTTGCCTTTGCCGAAAGCTCGTCAACATTGAGTGCGCCCTTTAGTTCCTTGGTTTCTTCCTTTAACTGATTCAGTGTGATTTTTGCTTCTTCAAGTTGTACAATCATATATATCTCCTAAAAATGAATTACTTATTTACCCACGCAAAAGTGAGAAAAGATGCTGTCTACAATCTCCTCGGAAACTCTGCGTCCGTCTGCTTCAAGCAGGCATGAAAGTGCGTTTTCCATGTCAAGACACGCTACATCCGGAGTCAGCGTTTCAAGTGCGCCGATTGCCCTCTCTGTATCCGAAAGTGCGTTTTTGACGGCTGTATACTGCCTTGCACTTGTAAGAATTGCCGCATTTTCAAGGTTATCGCTGTCGGGATACAGCTGTGAAATTACCTTTTCAATCTGCCCGAGTCCTTGCTTTTCCTTTGCGCTTATTTCAATTATATGTGAAAAACCGAGGTTTTCAAAATATACCCTGTGCTTTTGAGGCGAGCAAAGGTCACACTTATTTAGCACGATTATCACATTCTTGTTTTCCGACATACTTTTAAGCGTTTGCGAAAGCTCTTCAGCCGATTCAAAATCCTCATCCGTCACATCAAACACGCCAAACACAAGTGCGCTTGATGAAAGCTCTGACAGACTTCTTTCAATTCCGATTTTTTCAACGGTATCGTCCGTTTCGCGAAGCCCTGCAGTGTCCGAGAGCTTTACAAGAATATTTCCGATGCTCACCTTTTCAGAAACAACATCTCTCGTTGTTCCCGAAATGTTGGTAACTATTGCCCTGTCAAAGCCGAGAAGCATATTGAGAAGCGAAGATTTTCCCGTATTTGGTTTTCCGACAATAGCGGCGTTTACACCCTCATTTACCGCAACACCCGTCGAATAGCTTCTGCAAAGACGCGACAGCTTTTCGCAAAGTGCCAAAAGACGCGCTTTAAGCTCGTGTTCGGGTATATCCGTCATATCCTCGTCGGGATAGTCAATGTATGCGTAGAGCGAAGCAAGAAGCAGAGTTATTTCATCCGATATCTGCTTTATTTCCTTTGACAGTGCTCCGTCTATCTGCCTTGCCGACAAGCTGAGAGAAGCTGCGCTCTTGGCGTCTATAAACTGTCCTATTGCCTCGGCTTTTGTCAAATCAAGCTTTCCGTTGACAAAGGCACGCTTTGTAAATTCTCCCGCAATTGCAGGTTTTGCTCCTGCTTCAAACAGTGCCGACAGGATAAGTCCCACACCCACAGGGCTTCCGTGACAGCTTATTTCTACCGTGTTTTCGCCAGTAAACGAATGCGGTGCATGAAAGCAGACCGCCATACCGCTGTCTATCTTCTTTCCGTCGGATGCAAAAATTCCGCCGTAAACTGTTTTATTTGGTTCAAGCTCGCAGAGCCTTTTGCCCGATGCGCACCTGAACACCTTATCTGCTATTTGTATACTGTCATCTCCAGACAACCTGATGACGGAAATGCCCGATTTTCCGGGTGCCGAAGCAAGGGCTGCACAGGTATGCATAGGTTTCCTCCTAAAGCTTGCTAAATATCCGCAAGGTCAATGTATTCTGCTCCGTTTTTGGCAATGTATTCCTTTCTTGCCGCAAGGTCATCGCCAAGAAGTGTGTTGAACATAATAAGTGTTTCCGTTTCATCCGTCGGATTTATTCTTATCAGGCGGCGGCTTGCGGGGTTCATTGTTGTCTTATTCATCATGTCAGGCTCGTTTTCGCCAAGACCTTTTGAACGCTGAATGGTATACTTTTCGTTTCCAAGCTCAGAAAGTATTTTAACTTTTTCCGCCTCGTTATACGCAAACTGCACACCGCTCTTAGACGTAATTTCATAAAGCGGAGATTCTGCAATATAAACCTTGCCCATTTTAATAAGCGTAGGAAGAAGTCTGTAGAATATGGTAAGAATAAGGGTTCTGATATGATATCCGTCTTCGTCCGCATCCGTACAGATTATTATTTTACTCCACTTGAGTGCATTAGGGTCAAAGTCGGAAAGATTTTTGCTCTTACTCTTTCCCATTTCAACGCCGCAGCCGATAACCTTAAGAAGGTCAACGACAATATCGCTCTTGAAAATCTTGTCATAGCCGCCCTTTAAGCAGTTGAAGGTTTTACCTCTTACAGGCATTATCGCCTGAAAATCAGGGTCTCGTGCAAGCATGCAGGACGATTTTGCGGAGTCACCCTCCACTATAAACAGTTCTCTCTTTTCGGCATCCTTTGAACGGCAGTTTGCAAACTTTTCAACTCTGTTTACAATGTCAATATTCGCCGACAGCTTTTTCTTTATATTTACTCTTGTGCTTTCCGCATTCTCGCGGCTTCTCTTATTGACAAGCACCTGAAGCGCACACTTTTCGGCTTCCTTCGGGTTTTCCGCAAAGAATACTTCAAGTGAATGAAGGAAAAATTCCGTCATTGCTTCGGCAATAAATGTATTGGTTATAGCCTTCTTTGTCTGGTTCTCATAGGAGGTGCGTGTCGAGTGCGAGTTTACTACAAGCACAAGGCAGTCCTCAACGTCACCGAAGGTTATTTTGCTTTCGTTCTTCGTATACTTATTATTATCTTTAAGATATTTGTCAAAAGCCTTGACAAAAGCACTTTTTGCAGCTTTATCGGGCGAACCTCCGTGTTCAAGAAAGCTTGAGTTATGGTAATACTCAATGCGGTTTACGGTGTTTGAGAAGCAGAACACGGTTTCAACCTTTAGCTTATAATCCGACTTATCCTCACGGTCACGTCCCACACGCTCTGTCTGGAAATACATGGGGGTTGTAATAGCAAGTGTTCTCTCAGGTGAGTTGTCTGCTTCGGTGCTTTCGTTTTCAGCCTCGGCATTTTCTTCTTCGCCGTCTGCCTGTTCATCGGAGCTTTCAGACGTATTCGGAACTGCTCTTCCGTCAGAAAGAGTTATAAGCTCATTTACGTAGTCCACAATACCGTTCTGATAGAGGTATTCACGCTTTTCGTGCTTTCCCTCTTTTGTTTCATAATCAAGGCAGAGCTTAAGTCCTGCATTAACAATCGACTGCTTTCTCAGAACCTCCTCAAGATGCTCAAGAGAAATGTCAATATCCGTAAAAACCTCAAGGTCAGGCTTCCATTCAATAACCGTTCCCGTTCTTCGTCTTACGGGTTCTTCCTTTAAAAGCTCGGTTACGGGATTTCCCTTTTCAAAGGAAATCGAATATTTACCCTGCTTTGTGTAGCTTGTTACATTCATATATTCAGACGAAAACTGAGTAGCACACGCACCAAGTCCGTTAAGACCGAGTGAATACTCATACGCTTCGCCCTCATCATTTCCGTATTTTCCGCCCGCATACAACTCGCAGTAAACAAGGTCCCAGTTATATCTCTGTTCCTTTTCATTCCAGTCAAGCGGAACACCTCGTCCGAAGTCCTCAACAACAATTGAGTTATCCTTACGGTAGGTGATGTTTATAACATTTCCGTAGCCTTCGCGTGCTTCGTCTATGGAGTTTGACAGAATTTCAAAGAATGAATGCTCACAGCCTTCGATTCCGTCAGAGCCGAATATAACCGCAGGTCTTTTTCTTACTCTGTCCGGACCTTTCAGCGACGATATACTTTGATTTCCGTATTCTCCGTTTTTCTTTGGCATTTAGCTGCCTCCGTTCAAAATATTTTGTTATCCGTGATTATCTATCCCACGGCTTTATGTCTTTAAGCTCGTTATAGAGCTTTACAAAGCTTTCGTGCCTTGTCTTTGGAATTTCGCCGTTTTCGACTGCCCTTACCACATTGCAGCCGTCTTCACAGAGATGTGTGCATTTTTTATACTTACACCCAACAGCATACTTTTCAATATCGGGAAACGCACCCAAAAGCTCATCGCACGTAAACATTCCAAAGCCTGCAATATCCAGCATACTGAAGCCCGGCGTATCTCCGATGTAAGTGTTCTGCGAAACTTTAAACAAATTTGTAACTCTTGTGGTGTGCTTGCCGCGCCTTATTTTTTCACTTATAGAACCCGTTTCAAGCGAAAGCGAAGGAAAAAGTGCGTTTATAAGGCTTGATTTTCCGACACCCGATGAGCCTGTGAAAAAGCTGATTCTTCCGTCAAGCTTTTCATGAAGCACTCCGAGCTGTTCTTCAAAAGCAAGTGTATCCTTGGTGCTTACGGCGCAGGTGAAAAATCCCGCATCGGTATAAACGCGGCAAAGCTCATCTGCGCTCTTTATGTCAGACTTATTAAACACAAAAAGCACGTCAATTCCGTTATGGCTTGCAACCGCCGAAAGCTTATCAAGCACGAACAAATCAGGCTCCGGGTCACTCACCGCACTCACGATTACAAGCAAATCAATGTTTGCCGCCGCAGGACGTATCAGCGAATTTTTTCTTTCCTTTATTTCGGTTATAAATCCGCTGCCGTCGTTCTGTATTTCAAGCTCAACTCTGTCACCTGCAAGAGGAGATATATGCTCATGACGAAAGCTTCCCTTTGCTCTGCATTTTACAATGCACCCGTCATTACATTCAACAGAATACAAACCTGCGGTACTCTTTACAACAAGTCCGTTCTTTTTTTCGAAATTTTCTGCGTTATTTTTGGTGTTCTGTTTAATACTCATTGTTATTTCTCATATTAAGCAATGCATCAATTCCGCTTGAATCATTTTGGGAATACGAGGGTGTATTGTTGCCCTCATTCGGCTGTGTATAGGCATAATATCCCGGATTCGGACCAAGGCTTACAACTATATCTACGGGAGTGCTGTTTGCAATAACCTCTTCGCCTTCATTAACGCTTGTTCTTATAACAAAGCCTGCAGGCTGTTCATCGCTGTATTCGTTTGTAGTAGAGCCCAGTGCAATGCCGCTCTCAAGAATAAGTCTTCTTGCTTCCGCTTCGGGCTGTCCCACAACAGAAGGCATTACGACAGTTTCGCTGTCCGAACCCTTGCTTACATAAAGAACAACCTTCAGATCCTTTGTAATTGTTATCATTTCACCCGCTTTAGGCATGGTTTCAACAACAAAATCAACAGGAACCGTATCGCTGAACACTTCCTCAACCGTAATGCCGGAAGTATCGTAATCGTCAATAAGCATGGAGTTAAATTCATTGGTAAGATAACGCTTTGCCGTATCCACCTCGGTAAGCTCGCAGTCGGGCATTTTCGTTTCAACTGCTCCCATATTTACATATAGTGTAAGCTCTATTTTCTTGTCCCCTTCGGGCTTTATTCTTGTAGCACCCGCCTCGGGGTCCTGATTTATGATGCTGTTTTCGGGTACGTTAAGTACTCTGTCATATACCACCTTAACAACGCTGTAGCCGTTTTCGGCAAGATATGCCTTAAAATCATCATCGTAAAGCTTACCGCTGAAATCCTCAACCTGCATTTTTCTGTCAGCACTGTTATTTCCGGCAACTCCGAGAAGCTTATCAATACCGGACAGACCGTCGGTGTGAGAAACATCTGAGTGAGAAATAAGATATATTCCCGAAATCAGTGCAACCACAAAAAACGCAAGCGTTATTCCGAGAATAATCGGGTACATGGGTTTAGACGTATTCTGGGGATCTGCAGCATCGGTCTTTTTCTCTTCAAGTGCGCGGTTGCGCGAAACACCGCCCGAACCCTCCGACTGAGCAAATACAACATTTGGATTTTTGACAAAATATTCAAGAGCCTTTATCATTGCGTTCGCACTTGAAAAACGCGATTCGGGGTCTTTATTCATGGCTTTGAGAATAATCTGCTGGAGTCCCATAGGAACTGCAGGGTTTATGTCTCTTGGAGGCACAGGCTCATCCGACACCTGCATCATTGCAACAGCAACAGGGCTTTCCGCTGTAAACGGAAGTCTTCCCGTTACCATTTCATACAGCATAACACCGGTTGAATAGATATCCGATTTAAAGTCAACCTTCCCTCCGCTTGCCTGCTCGGGGCTTATATAATTCACCGTACCTATTGCCTTGTCCGTCATTGTAAGAGGCTCGGCTTTAGGAAGCTTTGCAATACCGAAGTCCGTAACCTTAACCTTGCCGTCATTAAGCAGCATAATATTCTGCGGCTTCACGTCACGGTGGATAATTCCCTTTTCATGTGCAACACCAAGTCCCATGAGAATCTGTTTCACATAATGAACAGCCTCTTTCCAGCCAAGACTTCCTATTTTGTCGATATAGTCCTTTAAAGTGATGCCGTCTATAAATTCCATGACAATATATTTCAATGTATCGGAAATAACAATGTCATGTATTTTAACTATGTTAGGTGCGCTGACCATCGAGACTGCTTTGGACTCGTTGACAAAACGCTTGACTGCATTCTCGTCATTGTTAAATTCATCGTTAAGTATCTTTATTGCAACCGTTCTGTTGTCGCTCTGAAGATCTGTTGCTTTGAGAACATACGCCATACCGCCTATGCCGAGAACATCTTCAATGCGATATCTGCCGTCAAGCACCCGATTTATCAATTTTTCAAATGAGTTATCCATGAAAAAGTCCTCCATCTTAAGAATTTACTTCGTTTATGTGTTCTTTTTCCATCACAACGACCGTTATATTATCAAAGCCGCCTGCCTCGTTCGCCTTATCAACAAGAACACCTGCCGCGCTTTCACAGGAATCCGACTCAAAAAGAACCTTGCTTGTTTCTTCGTCATCAACATATCCGCAAAGTCCGTCGCTGCAGATGAGAATTTTATCCACTTTTTCCTCATCAAGCGCAAACACATCGCCTTTAACGCTTTTTTCAGTTCCCACAGCCTTTAATATTATGTTTCTGTTAGGATGAACACGTGCTTCTTCTTCGCTTATCTGTCCGCTGTCAACAAGCGTTTGCACAAAGGAATGGTCGTGCGAAAGTCTTGACATTGAGTTTTCTTTTACAACATATATTCTGCTGTCTCCGACAGACAAGCAATAAAGCATGCCGTCACAAGCAAGCACGGCACAAAGAGTTGTTCCCATGCCCTCAAGTTCTTTATCGCTTTCCGCCTTTTCGTAAACTGCAGTATTCGCGAAAGCAAGTGCATCGTCAAGAAGCGTGCATATGTCGTTTTTTTCCGTGTTTTCTATATTTGTGCTGATATGTTCAAAAAATGCATCTCTTGCAACTGTGCTTGCAAGACTTCCGCCTGCAGCACCGCCCATGCCATCGCAAACAACGCACAGCAAAGCACCGGCTGAGAGTATTTTTCCCTCAAAACAGTCCTGATTGTTTTCGCGCTTTTGTCCTACATCTGTTTTTCCAAACCAGTTCCACATTGCCCGATTCACTCCTTTGCAAATGTGTCTTTTTCCTCCTGTTTATCTGCTCTCAATTGTCCGCAGGAGGCGTTTATATCACTTCCGAGCCTTCTTCTTACTGTTGCCGTTATATGTGCCTTTTCAAGTATCCCCTTAAACTCCTCTATCGCCTGTCTTGAGCTTTTTGTGTAGCCTCTTTCCCTGACGGTATTTAGCGGTATAAGGTTTACATGGCACAGCATTCCCGACAACAGCTTTCTAAGTCGATGTGCGTGCTCGGGTGTATCGTTTTCTCCGTGTATCATCGAATATTCAAAGGAAATCCTTCTGCCTGTTTTTTCTATATAATACTTACATGCATCTATCAGCTCATCAAGGTCAAACCTTTTTGCAACAGGCATGAGCTTTTTTCTCGTTTCCGCATCACTTGCATGAAGTGAAACGGAAAGTGTTATCTGCAGTTTTCTGTCTGCAAGGTCGCGTATCTTATCGCAAAGACCGCAGGTTGAGAGGGATATGTGCCGAAGACCAATATTAAGTCCGTTTTCATCGTTTACATTTTCTAAAAATTTAAGTACATTTTCGTAGTTGTCAAGCGGCTCGCCTATGCCCATCATAACAACGTTTGAAACTCTCTCGTTCATATCCTTCTGAGCAGCTATTATCTGTCCCGTCATTTCGGATGGTGTCAGATTGCGTTTGAGTCCCGTAAGGGTTGAAGCACAAAACGTACAGCCCATGCGGCAGCCGACCTGAGAGGATATACAAAGCGTGTTTCCGTGTTCATAACGCATGAAAACGCTCTCGATAAATTCGCCGTCACAAAGCCTGAACAGATATTTCACCGTGCCGTCGATTTTCGACACAAGCTTTGTTTCTATCTGCGGCAAAGACAAATACGCGTTTTCTTGCAGAACATCACGCACGCTCTTTGGCAGATTTGAAAACTCATCAAAGCTTTCAGCTCCCTTTACTATAAAGGAATATATCTGCTTTGCTCTGTACTTTTCAATTTTTACGCCCGTTTCTTCGGACAGAGCCGAAAGCCACCTTGTCAGCTCTTCCAAATTGAAGCTTGAAATATCGGTTTTGTTCACTTTCTCACCAGCTTTGCCGCAAAGAATCCGTCGGTTCCGGTTTTATGCGGCAGGAATGTTACCTTTCCTGTTTTGTCTGCGTAAAGTCCTGTTTCGCAAAGCGAAAATTCCTCGTGCTGTTGCAAAAACGC
The DNA here is from genome assembly GCA_045540015.1 of Eubacteriales bacterium. Taxonomy (GTDB): domain Bacteria; phylum Bacillota; class Clostridia; order Oscillospirales; family CAG-382; genus UMGS1387. The sequence goes on along the minus strand of JAZQGP010000006.1, from coordinate 9,482 downwards.
ATCTACAACGTCATCGTTCTCTGCTTTATTCAGAGTGCAGGTGGAATAAATTATAAATCCGCCCTGCTTTACGTATTTTGAAGACGCTTCAAGTATTGCCTTCTGCACCTCGGGAAGTCTTTCTATATCGTCTTTATTCTTATATCTTATATCAGGTTTTTTTGCTATAACTCCAAGTCCCGAGCAAGGAACGTCGCAAATCACTGCATCCGCTTTTCCGAAAAAGCTTTCGTCGGGAGTTCTGCCGTCACGCGCCTGTGTTGTAATACTTCTAAGTCCCAGACGTTCTGCTCCGCTCTGCACAAGCGACAGCCTGTTTTTATGCAGGTCAAAGGAATGTATTTCACATTCATCACCAAGGTTTATTGCCGCACTAAAGCTCTTTCCTCCCGGGCATGAGCATGTATCAATCACAAGCGGGCTTTCTGCTTTTATACTTTCTCTTGAAACAAGCGAAGCACAAAGCGTAGACGCCGTATCCTGAACAAAGAACAGCCCTTCATCAAAGCCGTAAAGTGACGGGATACTACTTGCACCCGAAACCGAAACGCTTGTGTCCGATAGCACCTTTGCGTGAGCGCTTTTATCGAATTTCTCGCACAGCTCCTCGGCTGTTATTTTAAGTGTATTTACTCTCAGCGTCACATGCGGTATTTTTTCGCAAAGTGCTTTTACTATATCCTCGGCACAGCCGTAATCCTTATCCCAAAGCTCACAAAGCCATTCGGGAACGCTGTACTTTATGCTTATACCGAAATTTCCTTTAAGTGAAGCAATCTCGTTCAGAAGCTCTTCTTTTCTGCGAACGGCGTTTCTCAGCACACCGTTTACGTATCCTGCATAGGATTTCGGACACATGGTTTTGACAAGCTCGGTTGCTTCATTGCAGGCAGCACTGTCGGGAACTCTATCCATATAAAAAATCTGGAAAAGCCCCGTTTCAAGTATGCACAGCACAAGCGGTTCGATTTTTTCAAAGGCAACGCTTGAGAGCTGCTTTATTATATAGTCAAGGGTTATCTTTCTTTCAACCGTTCCGTAAAGGAGGAATGTGAAGAAGGATTTATCCTTATCCTCAAAGCCGTATTTTTTTATGGAGGCATCAAGCTCAAGGTTTACAAATCTTCCGTTTTTTACTGCGGAATTCAGTGAAAGCACTGCGGCTTTACGGGGTGTCATCTGTGCTCTTTCCTCCTTTTTGTAATGGGACTGTTGTATGATTGACATCGTGCCTATCGGCAGGAAGTCATAAGCCGTATTTGCGGCTTTTGCCTACCGGCAGTGTTACGTTTTCTGTTTGCCCAGAAAAGTAACCAAAAGATGCCCATAAGGACACCTGCGGTTTCCTTATGTATTCTTCCCTTAGCTCGCGGGCTTTCTCTTTCTCGAAAGCTTTAACCTCAGGAGCCTTACGTGCATCAATGAAACTCTCTCAGGCTTCGCTACGCGAGCTCTTGCTCAAGTGCTTTTGTATTTTATTGGAAATCAAATTTCTTCTATATGTTTTAACACTTGAAAATTAGTTTTTCTTTAAACTACCTCATTTTAGTTTTTGCCAAAACATGCACTTATGTGAAATTGATGTTGTTTAAACATCAATTTCTCCGTTCAAAAGTTCTTTGCTGACTTTCTTTCAAGAAAGTCAGTCGCGGCGTCTGCCGTTAACGAGAACATAAAGTCTTAAAAGATTTGCAAGAGCAACTGCAAGTGCTGCAACGTAGGTAAGAGCTGCAGCTGTAAGAACCTTTTTTGAGCTTTTCAAATCGTCATCGCTCATGTAGCCTGTTCCTTCAAGAGCTTTAAGTGCTCTGCCTGACGCGTTAAACTCAACGGGAAGCGTTACAAGCTGGAAAAGTGCGGCAAGCCCAAAGGCAATAATGCCGATATTTGCAAGATAATACGAACCCATGATAAGTCCGAGAAAAACAAGCGGCATTGCAAGATTTGAGCCAATGTTGCACACAGGAATAAGCGCCATGCGAAGCTTTATCGGGCCATACCCTACTGCGTGCTGAACCGCGTGTCCAGCCTCATGTGCCGCAACTCCTATTGCGGCGGCGCTGTTGTTTGCGTATACTGCATCCGAAAGACGGATAACGTTTGCTTTGGGATCATAGTGGTCGGTAAGGTTTCCCGCAACGCGTTCTATTGTAACATTGTAAAGACCGTTTGCGTCAAGTATTCTCCTTGCCGCATCAAATCCCGTCCAACCGCAGGAGGAACGTATTTTTGAATACTTTTTATAAGTGGAATTGACGTTTGCACTTGCCCACATTGCAAGAATTACCGCGGGAAGTACAAAAATCAGATACGTGTACATTGATTCCGCGCTGTAAAGCGAAAAAAACATATTCAAGCTACCTCTTTCTTATTTTTAATTTTCATACGGATAACAAAAACTATTGCCGAGCAAAGGCTGAACAGCTCACAGACAACCCCACCGATTGAACCTGTAGCAACGTTGTTAATGAGCCAAAGCGGAGATGAAATGCCTATCTGGAAATAACGTATTATCATCGCATTTGCCGTATACATTGCCGTAACACAAGCAAGCTGGGCAATATATATCAATACAGAGAAAATTCCGTCGTATGTCAGCCAAAGCGTCAAGGAATATAAAACTATCGTACCAATCGCAAATAATCCTGTTTTTCTTTTGCCGGAAATCATCATAAAGCCTGTTGACTGAATGATAAAAATAATGTTCAGCACGCTTGCCGTATAGTCATGCAGCAACAGGAAATTCAGAAAAAAGCAGAATCCGCCTATTGCCTGAAGCAAGCAGTATTTCTTGGTATCTTTAGCCTGGAAGCACGCCATTTTAATGCCTGCTCCGAGTACACCGAATATTTGTGCAATAATTTCCATTGTGTTTGAGCCTCCAAAAGCATTGTTTACTGTCCGAATTTATCGCCAAGTACAACTTTTCTGCCGTTTATAAGGTCGCATGCGTTCATTATTCCCTTGCCCTCGGGCTTGAGCTTTGTCAGCATAAGCGTGCCTTTTGCGCACTTTACATATATTCCCTGTTTATCAAGACGAACAATCTCGCCGTTTGTTCCGTTTATTTCTTCGTCAATCACACGGCTCTCGTAGATTTTGAGAATTTTTCCGTTATGACGGCAGAATGCACCGGGAAACGGAGAAAGTCCGCGTATCTTATTATGTGTATTTTTTGCGCTTTCATCAAAGAAAAGCTCACATTCCTCACCTGAGATTTTTTCGGTGTGAGTTGCCTCGGCATCATTCTGCTTTTCGGGAGTTATACTGCCCTTTTCAAGTCCGTCAAGCGTTTCAACAAGAAGCTCTGCACCAACCTGTGCAAGATTGTCAAACACTTCTCCGACATTTTCATTCTCGCCTATTTCATATTCGCGTTTGAGAAGCATGTCGCCCGTGTCAAGACCTTTATCCATGAGCATTGTGGTAACGCCCGTTATCTTGTCGCCGTTCATGACAGCTCTCTGTATAGGTGCTGCACCGCGGTATTTCGGAAGAAGCGAGCCGTGTACATTCACACAGCCGTATTTCGGGTACGACAAAACATATTCCGGAAGTATCTTTCCGTATGCCACAACCACTATAATATCAGGCTCTAATTCTTCAAGTTCAGGCAAAAAAGCGCCATCCTTCAGGGTTGTCGGCTGATACACAGGCAAATTCTGAGTGAGAGCATATTTTTTTACATCGGAAAAACCCGTTTTCATTCCTCTACCCATTGCCTTGTCGGGCTGGGTTACAACACCGATAACATTCTGATTTGTTTCAACAAGTTTTTTAAGACACGCCGTTGCAAAATCGGGCGTTCCCATGAAAAGTATACGAAGCATTAAAATTCCCCTTTAGCAAATCTTACTCAACGTCATCGGGGTCGAGCATTTCAAGCACGTTGTCAATGTAAAGCACGCCGTCAAGGTGGTCATACTCGTGGCAAAGACATCTGCCGTAAAGCTCGCTTCCCGTATAAAGGAAGGTGTCTCCGTTTCTGTCGGTTGCCTCAACCGTTACAACCATGGGTCTGTCGGTGATGCCGTATTTTCCGGGTACGGAAAGACATCCCTCAACCTCCTGCTGATTGCCCTCTGTTTCAACAATTTTTGGGTTTATAAACTCAATTATATTGTGTTCGTCTTCTTCTACGCCGACATCTATTATAAAAATTCTGCGAAGTATTCCGACCTGCACCGCAGCAAGTCCGACACCGCCCGATTTTATGAGCGTATCCTTCATGTCGTCAAGGAGTGTAATTATTCTGTCGTTTATCTGTTCAACGGGCTTACTCTTTTTTCTGAGTATTTCGTCTTCCTCTGTAACTATTTTTAAAACTGCCATTGATATTCCTCTTTCCGGTATTGCTGTAATATGTATTGTTTATAAATTTATCGGATTTACGTCCATGCTTACGGATACATCGCGAAGTCCCGACGAATATTTACCCACAAGCTCAGACATAAGGCTTCTGAACCTTGCGTTATTCGCACATTTTATGATATATCTCATTCTGTAGCGTCCCGCGATTTTGTAAACCTCGTTTCTGAACGGCCCGAACAGCACAAACTTCACATCCGTATATGCCTTTCTTGCCATTTCGTCAAGAGCCATGCCAAAATCCTTTGACACATTTACAACATCGTTTTCAACCTCGCCCGAAAACGTCACCGTGATTATGTCACAGAACGGCGGGAAAAGCGACGCTTTTCTGAAAAGTATCTCTCTGTCGTAAAAGCTCTTGTAGTCCTGAAGTCCCGAAAGCCTTAAAACATCGTTATCGGGAGTGTAGGTCTGGATTACTGCTTTGCCTCGTTTTGTGCTTCTGCCGGCTCTGCCGAGAACTTGTGTTAGAAGCGAAAAGGTTTTTTCGTTTGCTCTGAAATCGTTGAGATAGAGCGATGTGTCGGCACTTATTACTCCGACAAGCGAAACGTTCGGGAAATCATGCCCCTTTGCAACCATCTGCGTTCCCACAAGTATGTCAGCTTCTCCGTTACGGAATTTATCAAGTATCTTTTCGTGGGACATTTTTCCGCTTGTGGTATCGGCATCCATTCTCTCCACTCTTACTCCCGGGAACATTTCACAAAGCTGCTGCTCAAGAAGCTGTGTTCCGGCTCCCATGTAGATAATGCTTTCGCTTTTTCCGCACACGGGGCATTTATCGGGAAGCGTCTGAGTGTATCCGCAATAGTGGCACACCATTGTATCTCTGCCGTAGCGCTTGTTTCTGTGATGCGTAAGCGTTACCGAGCAGTTTGGACACTCAAAGGTATGACCGCACTTTTTACACTGTGCAAAAGCGCGAAAGCCTCGTCTGTTTATAAAGAGGATTGCCTGTTCTTTATTCTGCAAAACCTCTGCAATTTCTTTTTTAAGACTCTCGCCTATTGTGGTAGGTACGCCGCCAAGAATCGTATCTCTGTTTTCTCCGTCAGTCTTTTCAGTACTTTCTGGTGTGTAATACGGCTCATCCCTCATGTCATGGAATATAACTTCGGGAAGCATTGTTCCGCCATAGCGTTCTGTCAGAGGTACATAAGTGTATTTTCCCGTCTGTGCTTTATAAAAGCTGTCAATTGATGGCGTTGCCGAAGCAAGCACAAGCAGTGCATCGTTATAAGCACATCTGAACCTTGCAATATCTCTTGCATGGTATTTAGGTGAACGGTCGGATTTGAAAGAGCCCTCCTGTTCCTCGTCAAGCACAACAAGTCCGAGATTTTCCACAGGAGCAAATATTGCAGACCTCGTTCCTATAACAATATCTGCCTTATTTTCCGTTATCTTTCTCCACGCATCCATTCTTTCACCCGCAGAAAGTCCCGAATGAATGAGTGCAATCCGCTCGCCGTATCTTGCTGCAAAGCGGCCTACGGTCTGGCTTGTAAGCGCAATCTCGGGAACAAGAACTATAACGCGTTTTCCGTCGTCAAGCACTTTGTCGATAAGCTTTAGGATTACGTTTGTCTTACCCGAACCCGTAACACCGTGAAGAAGCGCCGCACATGCCTTCTTTGTTTCGTACATTGAAGAAAGCGTATCAAGAGCCGAATCTTGCATTTCGGAAAGCTCAAAGTCTCCGTACTGCGCCTTATCATACGGCTTTAAAAGCTCTTCATTTCTGTCTTTATCAAAGCTCATAAGCTCGATAATGCCTTTTTTATAAAGCTCATTTATAACAGAAATACCCGCACCCGACGCTTCTTGAAGCTCGGTTACGGGGCAAGGTGATTCATAGCCCATAAGCACCTCAAAAACAGCCGACTGCTTTGCAGTAAGCTTTATTGCGCCTTCGGACACATCACCGACTATTTTTTCATTTTCCGTAAGAGAAGCATATCTTTCGTTTTTGCGGTTAATACGGCATTCAAAGCCGTCCTCCGATGTACAAAGCCCCATTTTTTCAAGAGCACGCACACAGGAAAGCGCACCTGAGCCAAAGCTGTCACGCAGCTCTGTTTCCGAAAGAGCTCCCTCTCTCTGCAATGTCGTAAAGATATTCATTGCCGCATGATTAAGAAGCTCTTCGTTTGCCACAGTTTCCCCGCACGGCACATATACCTTTACCGCCTTTACTCCAAGTCCCGAAGGAAGCACGCATTTGACAGCATCTCCGAAAGAACAGAAAAGATGCTCTTTCATAAACGAGCAAAGCTCAAGCAATTCTTTTCTGACATAAAGATACTTTCCCGGCACACCTGATACGGGCTTTGTCTTTTTACAGTCTGTGCTGTCGCTTATAGACGTTACTATTCCGTTTTTCAGCTTATTTCCGCCGCCAAAGGGCACAACTACAACACTTCCAACGCTGATTTTCGATTCAAGCTGCGACGGAATATGATAAGTATACGGCTTATCTGCGTGGTACGGAATATTAAGCACATGAACTGTTGCGTAGAACAAAGGTATTCCTCCGATTACTGAAAATTATTCCTCGACAGGGGTAAGCTCTGCTTCATTGCAGGCTGCAAGGTGTTCATCGGATGCCTTTTTTGCTTCAGGAGAAAGCTTTATTACAATTTCTCCCTCATGGAAAAGCTTGATTGCGTTTTTAACAGGCTTGTTATTATAGTCAATCTCAATCTTTTCCTCAGGATATCCGAAGTTGTCACGTTCGGGATGAGCCTTGTCATAATTTTCTCTGTCGGTTACATACTTTGCGCCCTTTGCCGCCATTGTTACAAGCATGTAGCGATTGTACTTATTTCCGTTTGAAAGTTCTGCAATTGTGGGTTTTACCATGGTGATTTACTCCTTACTGAAAATAGCTTTAAACTTTTTTATACTTTTATTGTTCCGCAAAAATACGCGGTTATTAACTTTATCCGAAAAATTCCGAAATTTCACCGTATCTGTTATGCGGTCTCATTCCGTCCGCCTTAACAGCACACATTATATCAAGTGCACATTCCTCGGCTTTTCCGTCCTCGTTTACGGCAATATAGTCATACATAAGGCATGAACGAATTTCGTTTTCTGCAATCGAAAGTCTGTTTCTGATGACGCTTTCCTCCTCGGTTGCACGTCCTCTGAGTCTTTCCTCCAAGATGCTTCTGCTCTCGGGAGCTATAAACACGAACATCGCGTCCGGTATTTTCTTCTTTATCTGAACCGCACCCTTTACTTCTATTTCAAGGATTACGTTCTTTCCCTCGGAAAGCATTTTGTCAACGAAGAATTTCGGTGTTCCGTAGTAATTTCCGTTATACTCGGCATGCTCGATAAGCTCGCCATTTTCAATCATGCTTTCAAAATTTTCACGGGTTATGAAAAAATAATTTACTCCGTTTTCTTCACCGTCTCTCGGCTTTCTTGTAGTTGCCGATACGGAATAAACAAAATCCGGGTTTTCAAGAACATATTTAAGAACAGTTCCTTTACCTACGCCGGACGGGCCCGACACTACTACAAGTCTGCCTTTTTTTACGCTCTTCGCTTCGCTCATTCTTCGTCCTCCGCATCATCGTTTTCCGACGGCGCTCCGTTGATTCTTCCCTGTACCGTTTCGGTTGTAAGAGCCGAAAGAACAAGATGACCGCTGTCGCATACAAGAACGGAGCGTGTTTTCTTTCCGCCTGTTGCGTCAATAAGTCTTCCTGCGGTTCTGGTATCCTGTACAAGTCGCTTTATGGGAGCTGCATCGGGACTTACTACGGACACAATCCTTGAGGAATTAACCATATTTCCGTAGCCAATATTTACAAGTTTCATTTTTACCTCTTTCGCAAAATAGGGTGGATATGCCTTATACTACTCTATATTCTGAACCTGCTCGCGTATCTTTTCGAGCTCGCTCTTTGCATCAACAACAACTCTTGCAATATCTGCGCTGTTGCACTTTGAGCCTGTTGTATTTATTTCTCGGTTAATCTCCTGAAGAAGAAAATCAAGCTTTCTTCCGCAGGGAACGTCGCCCGTGTTTGCAATCAAATCCCTAAACTGTGCAAGGTGGCTGTGAAGGCGTACAAGCTCTTCATCTATTGCAACTCTGTCGGCGAAAACAGCAACCTCCTCGATAATACGCGTTTTATCGTATTCGGGACTTTTGCACATCTCGCTTATGCGTTCTTCAAGGTTCTTTGCATACTGCTCAACAACAGCCGGCGCCGCTTTTTCAACCTCGTCAACAAGCTTTTCTATATTATCAAGCTTTGCGAGAATATCTTCACCCAGCCTTTTTCCCTCGGTCTGCTTCATTTCAAAGAAGCCTTCCATTGCCTGTTCAACAGGACCGGAGAGCTTTTCCCAGAGCTGCTCGGGTGTTTTCTCCTCACGCTTTACCGTGGAAAACACATCGCTGTTTCTTGCAACGCTCATGACGCTTATATCGTCCTTGAGGTTATATTTATCGCGAAGCTCGTACAGGCATTTAAGATAGCTCTCAAGGAAAACCTCGTCAAGCGAGAGGTTTACGTCTTCGCTTCCCGGAAGCGCCTCGGAGCTGATATATATATCCGCCTTACCTCTTGTTGTATACTTTCCGAGCGTCTGCTTTACTTTTTCCTCTACCCTGCTGTACATTCTGGGCATTTTTACGTTTACGTCGAGATATCTTGAATTTACGGATTTAATCTCAACTGTTATTATGCTGTCCTCGGTCTGCACTCTGGCATAACCGCAGCCTGTCATGCTAAGTATTTTTATCACCCCGTATATGGATTGTTTCGGAGAATTTTCAAAAAATGGCAGAACTTGCCCTTTTACATTCCGATACAGTATAATTATATATCAAGATAGTTGTTTTGTCAAGGATTTCTTTACCATAGTTAGGGTGGTATGTGAGTTTTTACCGGCGTAAGGGGAGGACACTTATGCCTGGCGGCAGGCACGCTTTTTGAAAAAAGCTCAGCACTTACTTTTTTGAAAAAAAGTAAGCAAAAAACTTTTCCTTTGTGAAATTGAAGTCTAAACAACTTCAATTTCACGATGCTTTTGCCTATCGGCAGGTAATTATAAACCGAATTTGCAATTTCCCACTGCCGTGGGGG
>JAZQGP010000005.1:0-27246 GCA_045540015.1 Eubacteriales bacterium | reverse complement strand
AATGGGTGCTCTTTTTGCGGATGCTGTTCCCGCAAGTGAGTTTGCCGCAAAGAATGACGTTAAATTCATTCCCGACGTAAACATTGCTTCCGACTACGCAGAAAAAATCCTTATGCTCTATAAGGCAGGCGTAGTAATGGGCTCTGATGCATACGGTACATTTAACCCCGATGCAGACATCAAGAGAAGCGAAGCTGCGGCAATTATAAACCGCGTTGCTATTCCCGAAAACAGACTTGAAAAAGCTCTCAAGGAATACAATGTGCATGATGCATATCAGCTTGTATTCAACGATGGAGATTACAAAACAAGTATTGTCGGCGGAAAAACGGGAACGCATGAAAGCCTTGACTCCGGCTGGGTGCTTGACAATCGCGGCGGTGCACCGAGAGTTTCCATTGAAGAAGCAGTTTCGGTTGTCACGGATATCAGCGATAACGAAGGCGCGGCTCTCATAAAGGAAGTTAATAAGACAGAGGGCGAAAAGCTTGTTGCCGAGTTTTCCTGTGCTGCATACGGAAACGGCGCATATGTTGAATTCCGCGATGAGGACGGCAAGAGTGTTTACACCGTAAAGGTTGTTGACGGCAAGTGGGCTGTTCTCGGAAAAGACGGAAAATACACGCCTATTGCCGAATGTAATGAGGGAGTTAATGAAAACTTCAGAATATACCTTGACCAGACCGCAGGCAAAGCGATTACATTTATAAATAATGTGAATTGCGGTGAAAGCGAGCTCCTTTCGGATAACATTCTCAATTTCCGTTATGCTGTTGATGAAGAATCAAAAACACATATCAAACCCGGATTAATCAACATCGTTGCAAATTACGGCGTGTTTGAAATATTCGATATTTTCGGTATCGAAGAGATTTACGGCTGGAAAAAGAACGGAAACGTGAATGTAACAAACGGCGAGCTTATTCTTTCAGGCAAAGCTGACATTTCAAAGCCGTTTGAAGCGATTGACACAAAGTATATTGCAGAAATGCTGGCTATTTTCCCGAGCGGCGAGGACGCAGGCTTTAAGGTAATGAGCGGGCAAGCTTGTGCAGTTGAGCTTAAGAGTCAAAATGGCGTTCTGTATGCAAACGGAAGCGTTGCCTACGAGAAGCTCACGGAAAACATGTGGTACAGACTGCGCGTTGAAGCAAATCCGTCCACGGGAAAAGCAGACATTGTCGTAAACGGCAGAACAATGTGCACAGTCACCCTGAAAAGCGCAGCTGCCGTAGATAAGCTTGAAATATTCTCCGAAAACGGCAGAGCGAGATTTGACGACATAAAGGTTTACGCAAACGCCGACCATTATGACTATGTAGCAGAGCCTGAAATGAAAGCAGACTTTTCAGACTACATTGTCGGACTTAACGTTTGCTCTCTCTGGCGCGATAACGGAAGACATTTCGGCTGGGCGTGCATAACACCCTACGACGAAAACAGACCTGTGCTCGGCTACTACGACGAAGGAAGCGTTGAATGTGCAGACTGGGAAATCAAGTTCATGGTCGAACACGGTATTGATGTTCAGGCTCTCTGCTGGTATCCCGATGTAACAGACGGACCTATCAAGTCTCCGAGAAACGGCTATCAGCTCAACGATGCTCTTCAGCACGCAAAGTATCAGGACTACATGAAGTACTGTATAATCATGGAGTGCGGTTCGGGATACAATCTCAATAACTTCAGAAAATATATAGTGCCCTATTGGTTTGAAAACTATTTCCTTGACGAAAATTATTTCACGCTTGACAACAAGATAGTTATAGATATGTTCGGTGCTTCAAGCCTTAAATCAAGCTCGAAGTTCGGCAGTGAAGAAAATGTAAGAAAAGAGCTTGAATACGTAAACGAAAAAGCCAAGGAATACGGCTTTGACGGAGCAATTTTTATTGCAAACGATTCGCCCAGTGCTCTTGAGAGGTTCGGAATAGAATACCGCACGGCTTATCACTGGCTCAGTGCAGGAAGCGAATTTGAAGCAAACAAGGAAATGAATACAGCGAACAATCTTGCTTCGGATAAGGTATATCAGATTCCTACAATAAGCATGGGCTATAATGACCTTGCATGGATGAACGATACAGGCAGAAAGCCTCTCATGACGGTGGAAAACTACGACAAGTGCTTTGACTGGGTAAAGAACGAGTATCTTCCCACATACGCAGAAAAGGGAACATGGCAGGAAAAGCTTGTCTGGCTCTCCACCTGGAACGAATACGGAGAGGGAACATATATCATGCCCTCGGGACTTAATGAGTTCGGCTATCTCGATGTACTCAGAAAGCATTTTACGGATCTTCCGTCAGACCATGAGGACGAAATTCCGACAGAAGAGCAGGCGGCGCGTATTAACAGACTTTATCCGCAGTATGCAAGATACCTTCGCCGCCAGCAAAGCTTTGAATACAATTCGAGAGAGCCTGAATATGAGGTTGCACAGAGAATTGATGTAAATGAAAGCACCGTAAGCCTTGTTAAATGTGATAATATAAAGTATACGGATGAGGGCGTTACGGCAACAAGTAATTCTGATGACTTCCAGGTGATGCTCAAAGGGGTTTTTGCAAAGGGTGTTTCGCTTGAAAACATCAGCGGTGTAAGAGTTCATGCAAATGTGCCTGCAGGCAATAACATTCAGATATACTACGGAACTGCCGATAATCCTCAGCATTCCGAAACAAAATCTGTCAGAATCAGCACAACTGCATCCGAAATGACGGTCTATGATTTTGACTTTTCATCGCAGCCGGAATGGCAGGGAGTTCTCACAAGCCTCAGACTCGACCCGGCAAACGGCAATAATATTACGTTTACGGTCAAAGCGGTAGAATTTATCAGAAATAAAACAGAAGTAGAATATCAGAAGCGTGTAGAAGAAAGCCCGAAGCTCTATATAAACGGTATTCTTGCTCAGAGTAAGGTGCTCCCGGAAAATAAAGGTGACAGACTCCTGTTTGCTTTCGACCCCGAAACAAGCATGCACAATCTTCTTCATACCTTCATGACCTGGAATCACGCAGAAAAGAGCCTGACGCTTGAAGCTGACGGTAATAAGGTGAAATTCACGGTAGGAAGCGATAAGTATGTTTCAAACGGCAAGGAAAAGAAGCTCGGCTATACGCTTTATACTACAGACGGACTTCCGATGCTTTGCTTTGAAACACTTTGCGCAGAGCTTGGCTTCTATTGCAATTATGATAAAGCTCAAAACCGTGTAGATGTTGAAACCAATGAAAAGGGGCTCTATGACTCTGCGACAAGCCTGCAGCCCGGAGCATGGGAATTCAATTCGCATGAAGCCGAAAGCTGGTCGTCCTCAAGAGCAACGATTATGCCGAATGCAGAGTATATCACGTTTGATAACAGAGCATCGGGATATGCGGATCCTTCAATGGTTCAGTCGACACGCGGATTAAACTTCAATGCAAAACAGTATCCCAAGGCGGAAATCAGAATACGGTATAAGTATGATACTCCCGGAAGACAGTCCTTTGCATTCTATTTTATTACAGATAAAGATACGGAATGGAACGAAAAGAAGTCAATCTGGGTTAAACAGAACAGCGAAACAGAGTCTAAGGACTGGGAAACCTATACAGTTGATTTCTCCTCGGTCGGCACATGGAAGGATACAATAACGAGCATCCGCTTTGACCCGTTCAATACAGTCGGAACTATGGACATAGACTACATCAGATTTATTCCCGATGCTGATTTTGTGGAGGTTGAGGATACCTCCTCGGGAATAATAAACGGCGATGCGGAAAAAGCAGGTATTTGCACCTTTACCTCTATGGGTGCTGCCGTTACCAATATTCAGGACCCCAAGGATGCAAATAACCGTGTATATAATGTAAACGGTGCAAAAGGGAAAGGATGGACGTACTTTATACACGAGTATCCGTTTGAATCGGGTAAAACGTATAAGTTCAGCTACGATGTAAGAGCAATTCCCGACACAAACGGAAACGGTGTTGATATAAAGGTAAGCACCAATATCAGATACTATGAAGAGGGTAAAGATAGCGTTGAGCACGTTATAAAGAGTCATGAAGTATCAAGAGACGGCTCATGGGTGCATGTTGAAGACACATTTACCGTAGGAAAGATGTCATCTAACCTTCGTCAGCAGGTATCATTTTATGCCGAGCCTACGAGCGACACCTCATCGGCATGCTATCAGGTAGACAATGTAAAGGTTGAAATGATAAAATAAAGCGGATTTAACAGCACTTCCGACGGCGCAGGGAAATCTGCGCCGTTTTTGTATCTCTTTGTATTGCATTTGATAACTGCCGGTATCGATTTTCTAAAAAAAATATACAAAAAAGATCGTTTATTGTATTGTTTTTTTTACATCTGGCTGTTAATATTAATGTGCTCGGATGAAAATATGCCTTATAAAATGATAGTATTGTAGCTTGAATTTTGTGTTATTGTAATGTATAATCATATTTACAGAAATAATTATGCAAATTGCTGATTTTTGAGTTGACTTCAATAAAAAATACTGCTATGATTGTATGTACCGAAGACGGACAATTCTGAGCAAAAATCAAGAATATCCATATATTTGTCAAAAAAAAACATATACATTCACCGAAAAATGTGTTATAATTAATAAAAAATAAAAAATAAATTTAAGAACAGGAGCGATGACATGAAAACAAAAATCACCGCAAAGCTTTTTGCAGGCGTGCTTGCCGCGTGTACTTTAACACTCGGTGCAAATGCTGCCTTTGCAAAAACAAACACCTATACCGACGGGCAGTTTAAAGACGTAAAGACTACTTCGTGGTATGCAAAGGAAGTAGCTTCTGCTTATGAGCTTGGCTTCATGAACGGAACAAGCACAGATGTGTTCAGTCCCGACGGCAACGTAACGGTTGCACAGGGCATCACAATGGCAGTTCGCGTTCACGCAAACTTCAACGGAAAAGAAGCACCCTCTAACAGCACAAGCGGTAACTGGTACGACAGCTTTGTAAAGTATGCTGTAGACAACGGCATTATCAAGGCTGACGATTTCGACAGCTACACAAGAAACATAACACGAGCGGAAATGGCAGTTCTCTTTGCAGACGCAGTTCCTGCAAGCGAGTTCAAGGCGATTAACGGCGTTGAGCATATTCCCGATGTTATCGAGTCAAACGACTACGCTTCAAAGATTCTCATGCTTTATAACGCAGGCGTAGTAATGGGCTCTGATGCATACGGTACATTTAATCCCGATGCAGACATCAAGAGAAGCGAAGCTGCGGCAATTATAAACCGCGTTGCAATTCCCGAAAACAGACTTGAAAAAGCTCTCAAGGAATATACCGCACGCGATGCTTATCAGTTCGTGTACAGCGACGGCTCCTACGATAACTCCATTCTTGCAGCCCAGAAGACAAGCGTGAGAGATAACATTGCTTCCGGATGGGTGCTTGATAACAGAGGCGGTACGGCAAGAACAAGCATTGAGCAGGTGGTAACGGGCATTGAGGACGTCAGCGAAACTCAGGGCACGGCACTTATCCGCGAGTTCAATAAGATAAGCGAAGATAAGGTTGTTGCCGAGTTTTCGGCACTGGTAAAGGGTAACGGTGCATATATTGAATACCGCGATGATAAAGGAAACCCTGCATACAGCATAAAGATTGTTGATGATAGCTGGGCGATTCTCGGAAAAGACGGAAAGTATACAACTCTTGTAAAGGCAAGTCAGGAAAAGAACGAAAAGTTCAGAATTTATCTTGACTTTACTATGGGCAAGAGCAAAACCTATATTGACAACGTTTACTACGGCGAGCATTCTCTTCTTTCCGACAATATCGTAAACTTCCGCTTTGCAATTGATGAAAAGGGAACAGGCGGTATATTCCCGAAGAAGGTAAATATGGTTGCAAACTACGGTGTTTTTGAAATCTTTGACACCTTTGCTCTTGAAGAGGCTTACGGCTGGAAGGTTGAGGGTAATGCAGCCATAACTCTCGGAGAGCTTGTTCTTACAGATAAGGCAAGCGTAATAAAACCTTTTGATGCAATTGATACAAAGTACGTTGCAGAAATGCTTGCAATTTTCCCCGAGGGAGAAACAGCGTCCTTTAAGGTAATGAGCGGCAGCGCAAGCGCCATAGAGCTTAAGAGCAAGGACGGAAAGCTTCTTGCTAACGGCAAAGCAGTCTATGACCTTACAAAGAACATGTGGTACAGACTTCGCGTTGAAGCAAATCCAAGTACCGCAAAGGCCGAAATCATCGTAAACGGCAGAACCGTAGGCGAGGTTTCCCTTAGCACAACAAATCCCGTAGATACACTTGCTATTTCCTCCGAAAACGGAAACGCAAGATTTGACAATATCAAGGTTTATAACCTTGCAGACCACTATGACTATGTTCCGGAGCCTTCGGCAAAGGCAGACCTTTCCGACTATATTGTTGCAATGAACGTATGCTCACTGTGGAGAAATAACGGTATTCACTGGGGTTGGGCGTGCATTACACCTTATGACGAAAACAAACCGGTTCTCGGCTACTATGATGAAGGTAACCCCGAAAGTGCCGACTGGGAAATCAAGTTCATGGCAGAACACGGAATTGACGTTCAGGCATTATGCTGGTACGCAGATGTAAAAATAGGACCTCTCAAGACTCCGCATAATTCCTATCAGCTTCATGACGGTTATCAGCAGGCGAAGTATGAGGACTACATGAAGTACTGCCTTATCTGGGAAGCGGCAGGCGGTGCATGGTTCAAGGCTGACCAGTTCAGAAACCATGTAGTTCCTTATTGGTTTGAAAACTACTTCCTTGATGAAAACTACCTTGTAGTTGACAATAAGCCCGTACTTCATATATACGGACTTGGTACACTTACCGGCTCGTCAATGTTCGGCTCCGTAGAGCAGGCAAAGGCAGAGCTTGATTATCTTGAAGACGTTGCAAAAGGACACGGCTTTGACGGAATGCTTTATATTTCAAACGGTGCCATTACCACTCTCGAAGAGCTTGGCATTGATGCAAGCGCCGCATACCATTGGGATGCAGCCGGATATACATATCAGACAAATGTTGACAGAAACACCTCCAATGCACTTGTTTCCGATAAGGTATACCAGATACCCACAATAAGCGTAGGTTATTCCGACTACGCATGGCGTGGTGCAAAAGCTCCTCTTATGAGCATTTACGATTATGAAAAGAGCCACGAATGGGTAAAGAGCACATATATTCCCACATATGCAGAAAAAGGCACGTGGCAGGAAAAGATGGTTTGGCTCTCAACCTGGAACGAATACGGTGAGGGTACATATATCATGCCGTCTGAGGCGCTTCGCGGCTTTGGATATGTTGATGTAATAAGAGATAAGTATACAAACCTCGGCGCAGACCACGAGGATGTTGTTCCGACAGATGCACAGAGTGAAAGAATTACACACCTCTACCCGCAGTATGCAAGACTTCTTCGCCGTCAGGGCTACTACGGCATGGATATGTCCATTTTCGAGCCCAAGGAAGAAGAGGATGATGATACGCCTGTAGAGTACGAAACACAAAACGTTGTAATGTTTGAGCAGGGAGCAATCGGAACAACCGGCATTGAAGACATAACATATTCAGACGGAGTAATTTCCGGTGTTACAAATAATAATAATCCTCAGGTTTATCCCGATAATTCTATTGGAACAGAGCTTGACAATGCAAAGAAGATTAAGTTTAATATCAAGCTTCCCGCAGGAAAGGTAGCTACTGTATATTATGCAACCTCAGCAGCTCCCAGCCTTTCCGAATCCCAGACAATCAGAATCACTTCTACCTCCAACGAAATGACGGCGTATGAGTATGATACTTCGGCTCTTCAGGGCTGGAAGGGAACACTTACAAAGCTCAGAATTGACCCCTCTGACGACGCGGGAGTTTCGTTCTCACTCGGTGCTATTGAGTTTATCGGTATAAAGGGCGCAGGCACATCGACCGAATATGAGGTTGAATCTTCTGTCACCTTTGAAAACGGAACTGTCTCTGTTGTGGGTGTTGAGAATACCTCATTTGAAAACGGCGCAGTTACGGGAACAAGCAGTATACATGACTTCTCGCTTTATCCAACAATTGAGCCCGTGAAGCTTGATATTGTCGATAAGCTTGTTGTAAACCTTAAAATACCTGCAGGAAAGCAGACTACAATATACTACACAACAGAGGAAAGCCCGAGTATGGGTGAGGATAAGACATTGAGATTTACCTCAACATCCTCCGATATGAAGGCTTATGAGATAGACGTAAGCGCACTTCCTCTGTGGACGGGAACCCTTAAAAAGCTCAGAATCGACCCGACCGACGGCGAGGGTGTGGAATTTACTCTCGGTTCAATAGATTTCCTCAAGGTAAAAGGCACACAGGCGGCAGAGGAAAACTATGAGGTGCTCCAGACCGTGACATTTGCCGATGCAAAAGCTTTAAACCTTGTAGGCATTACAAATGTAAGCTATGAGGGCGGTATGCTCAGCGGAACAAGCGAAAAAGATGACTTTTCCGCATATGTTTCAAATATTGAAGAAATTGACCTTGACAAGGTAGATAAGATAAGAGTCAAGACCAAGCTTCCCAGAGGCAAGCGCATGACAATTTACTATACAACAAGCGTTGACGGCTCTCTCAGTG
Organism: Eubacteriales bacterium; assembly: GCA_045540015.1. Lineage (GTDB taxonomy): Bacteria > Bacillota > Clostridia > Oscillospirales > CAG-382 > UMGS1387. The sequence continues at coordinate 18,598 of JAZQGP010000005.1, read as the reverse complement.
AAAGCAAGACAGTCCGCTTCAACTCCACAAGCGACGATATGCGTGAGTATATAGTAGATGTCAACAAGATGGATAAGGCAGAATTGTTTACAGGTACTCTCAAGGGACTCAGGGTTGACCCGACCGACGGAGAGGGAATAAGCTTCTCGCTCGTGTCTATAGAATTTTTAGAGACTGTTGTTTCCGAGGAAGAAGCAACCGTAGAAAACAGCGAGCTTTATATCAACAACCAGAAGCTCGAAAGCGTTATTAAGCCCGAAAAGAACGGCGATGAAATACTTTTCCCGTTTGACCCCGAAACTGCGGTGCATTACATCATGTATGCATTTATGACCTGGAACCATGATGCAAAAGAGCTTACTCTCGAAGCAAATAACCACAAGGTTGTATACATGCTTGGCAAGGACACCTTCACGGTTGACGGAGTGTCAAAGCCTCTCGGCTATACGCTTTATGCAACCGACGGTCTGCCGATGCTCTCCTATAAGACACTTGCACAGGCTTTCGGCTTTACATATAAGAGCGAGGGCGGAAAGGTTTATATCGAAACTCCCGAAATTGCACGCTTTGAAGAAAAGAAGACTCAGAGTGACGGAACCTACTGGGAATTCAACACCTTTGAAACAGAAGGCTGGGGTTCCAACAATTCTGAGCTTACCGCAAACGGCGAGTATATGAATATTGATAATACTACAAAGGATCACAGCGACCCGAGTATGTCAATAAGCGGTCTTAAGGTTTCGACAAGCAGCTTTAAGACAATGGAAGTAAGAATGAAGTATGACTATGAACACACAGGCATTTCTTCTCTTGCTATCTACTTTATAACTGATGTCGATAAGTCGTGGAACGAAAAGAAGGTTGCGTATGTTAAGCACGAGGCAATGTCCACAGACGGCGACTGGGTAGTATTCACGGTAGATATGTCAGCGCTTGAAACCTGGACAGGAAACGTTACCTCCGTCCGTATCGACCCGTTCAACGGTGTTGGTACTGCCGATGTTGACTACATCAGATTTGTGAAATAACCCCTAAAGATAAATGAAATATGGCAGAGGCACGGTTTTCCGTGCCTCTTAGACCATATAAATAAGAAAGGAAAATTCGATGAAAAGAAGATTGACTGTAACGCTTTTGGGCGTTGTTGCTGCTGTGCTTGCTTGCATGACGCTTGCATATGCACAAAACGATGAAAGTGCAGAATTATCTTACTCGGACGACAGCTTTGTTGATATAGGCGATCTTTTTCTGGACATTGAGTTTACGTTGGACGAGAATAAGGTAAGCTTTCCTGAGGGAATCTACAGAAAATGTATTTTGTTTGCTGCGAGCTATGCAGACGGAAAGCTTATTGACGTAAAACATTCTGACATGAAGGCGTCAAGCGGCCGCATCGAGGTTCTGTTTGAAGACATGGGACTTGATATAACAGGCGCCGATATGATAAAAGCCATGCTGCTGTCGGACACGCAAAAGCTTACTCCCTGCAGCTATTGCAGAACAGTAAATCTTGTAGGTACGGATGTGCATGAGGCTTACATGTTTGTGTATTCCGACGGAACAATGGATAACGGACTTACGGGTGATAACCGAAGTGTTCGCGAGAATATTCCTTCGGGATGGGTGCTTGATAACAGAGGCGGTGCGGCAAGAGTGAATATAGAACACAGCATAAGCGGTGTTACTGATATCAGCACAACACAAGGCTCTGCGCTTATCCGCGAATTCAATAAGATAAACGAGGGCAGAATTACTGCCGAATTTTCGGCCGATTTCAGCGGAAACGGCATATGCATGGAATTCCGTGATGAATCGGATTTTCCTGCATACCGTATAAGATTTGATGAAGGCAGCTGGTATATTCTCGGCTCTGACGGCGAGTATACACATCTTGCAGATAACGACAATACCGACTCTCAAAAATTCAGAATATATCTCGATTTCGTTTCGGGCAAGAGTGAAACGTACATTGATGATGTGTACTGCGGAGAGCATGCATTGCTTTCCGATAATACGGTAAACTTCCGTTTTGCAATCGACCGGGAAGGAATAGGAACAATAAATCCCGGAAAAATAACCATGACCGCAAATTACGGAGTTTTTGAAAACTTTGACACCTTCGGCATCGAAGAAGCATACGGCTGGGAAACGCAAGGTGATGCTTCTGTATCCGACGGTGAAATTGTTCTTCCGGGAGAAAGCCGTGTTACAAAGAGCTTTTCTGAGATTGGAACAAAATATGCTGTTGATATGCTTGCAATATTCCCCGAAAACGAGAATGTAAGCATAAGAATAAAGAACGGTAACGCTGTTGCCGTTGAACTGAAGAACGACGGCGGCGTGCTCTGTGCAAACGGAATCCCCGTTTATGAAAAGCTTACCGCGAATATGTGGTACAGATTGAGAATTGAAGCAGACCCGACAATGGGACAGGCTGAGATTCTTGTAAACGCAAGAACTCCCAAAATCGTTCCGCTTCGAAATTCCGGTGCGGTAGATACCCTTGATATAAGCTCGGAAAGCGGAAACGCAAGAATAGATGAAATCGAAATAAAACCCATTATCGACTACGAGGATTATGTTCCCGAACCGTCTGCAAAAGCCGACCTTGACGACTACATTGTTGTGACAAATGTCTGCTCTCTCTGGAAGGATGACAGCACACACTTCGGCTGGGCGGTTATAACTCCGTATGACGAAAACAAGCCTGTTCTCGGCTACTATGATGAGGGCAGTCCCGAAAGCGCAGACTGGGAAATCAAGTTCATGGTTGAACACGGAATTGATGCCCAGGCTTTCTGCTGGTACGCGGGTGGTGTGCAAGAAGGACCTATAAAGACACCGAGGCTTTCCTCACAGCTTCACGACGGATATCAGCTTTCAAGGTATGAGGACTACATGAAGTATTGCATTATCTGGGAAGCCAGCGGAACAAAGTTCAAGCCTGAACAGTTCAGAAACTACGTAATTCCGTACTGGTTTGAAAACTATTTCCTTGATGAGAACTATCTTGTAATAGATAACAGGCTCGTGCTTTACGTGTATTCAATTAACACTATTGTAAGTGATAAGATGTTCGGTACGGAGCAGCAGACAAAAATTGAGCTTGAGTATCTTGAAGAGGTTGCAAGAGAACACGGCTTTGACGGTATGCTCTATGTTTCAAACGGAGATATCGTAACTCTTGCAAATGTTGGAATAGATGCAAGTGCGGCGTATCACTGGGGAGCTACAGGCTACACCTATGAAACAAACGTAAGTAAAAACCTTGAAGGTGCAGAAAAGGCCGTAGAAACCGGAACGGTTTATCAGATACCCACAATAAGCGTCGGATATTCCGACTTTGCATGGCGTAATATGAAAATGCCGCTCATGTCGCTTTCCGATTACGATAAATGCCACGACTGGGTTAAGAACACCTATATTCCCGAATATGCAAAAGCATCCACCTGGCAGGAAAAGCTTGTATGGCTCTCGACCTGGAACGAATACGGTGAAGGAACATATATCATGCCCGCAGAGGCTTTGCACGGTTTTGGATATCTTGACGTTCTCAGAGATAACTATACGTCACTTAAAAGCAGCCACACCGATGTTGTTCCTACACAAGCGCAGGGCAAGCGCATACAGTACCTCTATCCTCAGTACGCAAGACTCCTTCGCTATCAGGGCGATCACACACCGTTTCTCGAGGAAACCGTAACTATCGACGGCTGCGAATACGTAAGCGTAAAGAAGCTGTCTCTGACGTCGGAAAACGTGAAAAAAAGCGGTGTCGAAAACCTCACGGTAACAGACGGTGTTGTTTCGGGAACGAGCAGCTCTGCCGACTTTCAGGTTTATTTTGAAGATGCGATGGGTACGGATATAAGCAATGTCGATACAATAAGAGTCAGAATGAAGGTTCCCAAGAATTGTGAAATGCAGATTTTTTATTCAACCGAAGAAGATAAGGTGCTGAATGAAGTAAAATCAATAAGAACTAAAGCCGATACAAGCGAAATACGCGACTATATGTTCAACCTTAACGGCAAACAAGGCTGGAGTGGAAAACTCGGACAGCTCAGAATCGACCCTGCAACAGGAGTCGGAATTGATTTTGAGATTTATGAAGTCGAATTGCTTGATGCAAGACAAGGGCTTATTATCAACAATCAGAGGATAAAAAGCGTGATTCAACCCGAGCTTATGGGAGATGAGTATCTTTTCCCGTATGATCCCGAAACTGCCGTGAATTACATCATGCATTCACTTATCAACTGGAACCACGAGCAAAAGATTCTCACAATCGAAGCGAATAACCATAAGGTTGTGTACACGGTAGGGAAGAACACCTATACTGTTGACGGTGAGGAAAAAGCTCTCGGATACACGCTTTACCAAACCGACGGACTGCCGATGCTTTCTTATAAAACTCTCGCCGAAGCACTCGGGTTTACTTTCAGAAAAGCTTCTCATAACTATATTGTAGAAACTCCCGAAATAGAGCTGTACTCCGACGAAACCCTCGGAAAAACAAACATTTGGGAATTCAATTATTACACAACAGGCGGTTGGAGCGGTAACAACGCAAAGCTCTTGACCAACGACGGCTATATCACACTTGATAACACCCGGACAAACAATAAGGACCCGAATATAACAAAGCATTTTGATGAAAGCTTGGTACCTGCCGCAAAATATTCGGCAGTAGAAGTGCGTATGAAATACGAGTGCAACTCATATCCGGGAGACCTTTCCGTATACTTTACAACGGGCTTTGACACTGTATGGAACGAAAAAAAGAGGGTAAGTTGTTCTCTTCCCGGCAGAAACACAGGCGGAGAATACCAAACCTTCACGATTGACGTGTCGTCAAACGAAAGCTGGTACGGATACATTAAAAGCATAAGAGTAGACCCGTTTAACGCAATCGGCTATGCCGAAATAGATTACATAAAGCTCATCGAAAATCCCGACTACGACGAAGAAACGGCAGAGGATTTTTCGGGAATAATAAACGGAGATGCCGAGAGAGAGGGTGTTAAAACCTTCTACTCGAACAATGCGACGGTTACCATTGAAGAAGACTCTGCAAATCCCGATAACCACGTCTACCGCTTTATCGGTGCGCAAAAGAAGTCGTGGACGTACGCCATCCATGTATACCCGTTCAAATCGGGAAAAACCTACAAAATTTCCTTTGACGCAAGAGCTATTTCCGATTCAAACGGAGATCCGACAGATCTGAGACTTTCGGTAAACATTCAGTATGCAGGCGCCGACGGCAACACCAACCATGTTATAGGCGGGATTACGCTTCCTGCTGACGGAGAGTGGAGACACTACGAAAAGGAATACACAGTTAAGGATATGAAATCAACTGCCGAATCTAAATTCTCCTGCTACATAGAGCCTCCTTCAGAAACTACCTCGGGCTCCTTTGAGCTTGACAACGTCGTCATCAACTTACTTTCTTGAAAGAAAGTAAGCACGCTTTCTTTCGCAGAAAGCTTGGCAAAGAACTTTGATGGAATATCCGAACATGATAAGCCGTTTGTGGATTATTTCGCCCCAACATATTCAAGCCGTCCGCAAGAAGTCAAGCGGACGGCTTGTTCTTTATAAAATGCTGTAGCCTTAAAGAAGAGAAAAAACGCCCAAACAAACCACAATGGCACTTGAGAAAAAGCTCGCGTAGCGAAGCTCGTTGAAGCTTTGTTGGTGAACGTAAATCTCCTCGGGTTAAAGTGTTCAAGAAAGAAAAAGTTCGCGAGCTGAGGGAGGACTACCCAGAGGAACCGTAGGTGCCTGTGGGCGTGCTCTTTCGGTTACCTTTCTGCACGAGCAGAAAGAGTAACGCCACCGCGGCGAGCGGAAGCCTCAACTTCGGTGTATGATTATATGTAGATGCTATGTGAAATTGAAGTTGTTCAGACTTCAATTTCACCGTTCAAAAGTTCTTGCTAAGCTTCTTTCAAAAAGCGCGGACTGCGTCCGTTTCACGCTGAAAACGAGCTTTAAACAATCTCGTTTTCAGATATTGCTTAAATATGCATCTATGTGAAATTGAAGTTGTTCAGACTTCAATTTCACCGTTGAAAAGTTTTTGCTAAGCTTTTTTTCAAAAAGCGAGGACTTCGTCCGTTTCACGCTGAAAACGAGCTTTAAACAATCTCGTTTTCAAATATTGCTTAAATATGCATCTATGTGAAATTGAAGTTGTTTAGACTTCAATTTCACCGTTCAAAAGTTTTTTGCTTACTTTTTTTCAAAAAAGTAAGTTAGATGCTTCTGAAGCCGCGTCCGATAATTTCGCTGCTTGTTGTGATTATAATAAACGCAGACGGGTCAATTTCCTTGACTCTGCGCTGAAGTCCGACAGCTTCAATTCTGCGACAGACCGTGTGAATCATGGTCTTTTCATTTCCTGTAAAAGCACCTTCTGCCGTGAGAATGGTTGCTCCGTGATGAAGATTTTCAATTATGTACTTGCGGATTTCTTCCGGCTTAGTTGTTACAATTACAAAATATTTGCAAGCATCAAAGCTTTCAATTACGCTGTCCACAAGAAATGCTTTTGCAAATAACCCTGCAATCGAAAAAAGTCCTATCTTTATGCCGAAAACGAACAGAGAACTGAATGCTATCAGAAAGTCAACATAAAGCAAAGCTTTTCCTACATTGAGAGAGGAATATTTTTTTAGAATAAGTGCAACAATATCCGTTCCGCCGGAAGATGCTTTCGCTTGAAAAATCATAGCAGCACCGATTGCTGTTAGCATCATTGCATAGACAAGCTCAAGAAACGGTTGGTCTGTTAAAGGCTTTGAAAGCGGTACAAATATTTCAAGCATTTGTGTCATCAGCGAAAATAATATACTGCAATATACCGTTCTCGCACCGGTTTCCTTGCCCAGAAGAGCGAATCCTATAAAAAGCAAAAATACGTTTAGAACTGAAATCCATGTTGCCGGTGACAAGGGAGTTATTTTCCCGAGAAGTGTACCTATACCGCTGACACCGCCTGTTGAAAAGCCGTTGGGTATCTTGAAAAAGTATACACCAAGCGTCAGAAGAACTACTCCGAGCGTCATAAGCAAGTATTCTTTAAATGTCTTTTTCATATGATTACTCCATAGGAAATTTAATGGGCGACCACACAGGGTCGCCCCTACAATGATATTGTAATTATAGCCGAAACTTTGGCAGAGTTTGACCGCTGGCGTTTATGGCAGTCAAACGGAACACAATTTGGGCAAATACAGCTTTCTTTTCGTCTCTGTGTAGGCTCTCCGCTAGCGTTGAACTCTGCCGGAACCGCCGTTCTTTACAAGTGCTTCAACTTCGGAAACACTTACAAGGTTGAAGTCGCCTTCAATAGTGTGCTTGAGAGCAGATGCTGCTACTGCGTACTCAATTGTGTCCTGAGTGGACTTTCCTGTGAGCATGGAGTAGATAAGTCCTGCGCCGAAGGAATCTCCGCCGCCAACACGGTCAACAATGTGAAGCGCATACTTTGTGGAGAAGCAGTAGTCCTTGCCGTCGTAGAGCATTGCTGCCCAGTTGTTGTCGTTTGCGGAAATGCTCTCGCGAAGTGTAATTGCAACATACTTGAAACCGAATCTGTCAGCAAGCTGCTTTGCAACACTTTTGTAACCCTCGTGGTTGAGCTTTCCTGCATTAACGTCAGTGCCCTCAGCCTTGATGCCGAATACGTCGTCTGCATCTTCTTCGTTTGCAATACAAACGTCAACATAGGGCATAAGAGTTGCCATTGTTTCTCTCGCTTTTTCCTTGCTCCAGAGCTTCTTTCTGTAGTTGAGGTCGCAGGAAACGGTGATGCCCTTTTCCTTTGCTTTCTTTACGGCTTCGAGCGTGATTTCAGCAACGTTGTCGCCAAGAGCGGGAGTGATGCCTGTGAAATGGAACCAGTCAGCACCGTCGAGAATTGCATCCCAGTCAAAATCTTCTTTTGAAGCCATTGCTATTGAGGAGTACGCTCTGTCGTAAACAACCTTTGAGCCGCGAACAGATGCGCCCTTTTCAAGATAATATATACCTACTCGCTCTCCACCGCGTGTGATGTCGCTTGTGTCAACACCGAACTTTCTGAGGCTGTTGACAGCCATCTGACCGATTTCGTGTCCCGGAAGCTTTGTTACGAAAGAAGCGTCAATGCCGTAGTTTGAAAGAGATACTGCAACGTTTGCTTCTCCGCCGCCAAAGGTAGCACAGAGCTTTTCTGACTGTACAAATCTGTCGTAGAGGTTGGGTGTGAGTCTGAGCATAATTTCGCCGAAACATACTGCTTTCATATTGATTATCCTTTCTGTCCTTTGTACCCGGACGTAAAAATGAAAATGTTATTGATGTGAGCGGAAGACTTGAATTTGTTATCAGTTCATGGTATAATGATACAAAACAGCAATCTCCACCAAATATCATGATAATTTTACCACCGCATACGGCTTTTGTCAATAGAGTATGGCGGTAAACTGCATACGAAAATAAGACATTTATTCGCTCTGTTATATAAATATCGTATCACATACAAGCATAATCGGAGGAAAACAATGCTTAACATAACTTACATTTATCTAGACAAGCAAAAGGATAAATATTTTCGCCAGGCTCTTGACGAATATGCAAAGCGCATTTCCAAATACGCAAAATTTACCGAAAAAATAGTAAAGCCGGAAGCTCTTCCCGACAATCCCTCTCAGTCGCTCATTGATGCGGCACTTGAAAGGGAAGCGCAGAACGCACTTGCGGCATGCCCGAAGGGCGCATATAAAATCGCACTTTGCGTTGAGGGTAAAAGCATTTCCTCTGAAAACTTTGCAAAGCTGTTTGATAAGGTAACTACAAGCGGAAAGAGCGACATATGCTTTTTTGTAGGTTCGTCATACGGTCTTTCGGAAACTCTCAAAAAACAGTGCGACGAACGCCTTTCATTCTCGCCCATGACTTTTCCACATGGTCTTTTCGGCGTTATGCTCGCAGAACAAATTTATAGGGCGATGACGATACTGAATGGGGAGAAATATCATAAGTAGGGGCAATTCACGAATTGCCCGCAAATACACATAAATTTACAGCATAACAGTCGAACCGTGAAATTGATGTTGTTCAGACATCAATTTCACAAATCAAAAGTTCTTTGCCTACTTTCTTTCAAGAAAGTAGGAGAGAAAAGACCGATTGTTTACAATTTATATGTTTTTGTCTTTGTCAAAATATGTTAAAATAACATGGTTAAATAATAAACAAAGGGAGTGACACATAATGTCGGCAAAGTACGGAAAAAAGACCTGGCTTATCCCGGATTGCTTTTTAAACTCCGTTTCCAAGAACGAAAACGTCAGCCATGAGGCAATCTGCGTTATCAATACGACAGATGAAGACGCTGTTATAAAGCTTACGCTTTTCTACGAGGACAGAGATAAGATAGAAGGGGAGTTTGAGTCGTTCTGTAAGGCAGGAAGAACTCACCATATCCGTCTTGATAAAATTGTTTCCAAAAGCGGAAAACAGATTGAACGAGATGTTCCCTACGCAATACTCGTTGAGAGTAATACCGAGCTTGTTATCCAGTATTCAAGACTTGATACAAGTGCCGTAGAAATGGCTCTCATGACAACTATCGCATACCCTGTAGAATAATAAAATATTAATTACATATCATAAGGAGTGTACAAAATGGCACAGGTTCTCATTGAAACAAGCGCACGTCACGTGCACCTTTCCGCAGAACACATCGAAACACTGTTCGGCAAGGGACATGAGCTTACATTTAAGAAGGCTCTTTCACAGCCCGGTCAGTTCGCATGTGAGGAAAGAGTAACAGTAGTTGGCCCTAAGAAGTCTATCGCAGGTGTCAGCATTCTCGGTCCCGCAAGACCCGCAACACAGGTTGAAATCTCTCTTACAGATGCAAGAAGCATCGGAGTGGATGCACCTATCCGTGAGTCCGGCGATATCGCAGGAAGCGGTGCTTGCAAAATTATCGGTCCTGAGGGCGAGGTTGAAATCGCAGAGGGCGTTATCGCAGCAAAGCGTCACATTCATCTCACACCCGAAGCAGCAAAAGAAATGAACGTTTCCGATAAGGAAATCGTTTCCGTTAAGATTGATTCCGACGGAAGAAGCGCAATTCTCGGTGACGTTGTTGTAAGAGTAAGCGAAAAGTTTGCTCCTGCAATGCATGTTGATACAGACGAATCCAATGCCGCAGGCTTAAAACCCGGCATGATGGGCGAAATCGTAAAGTAATTTTAACCTTGAAAAACAGGTTTGATTAAAACAGCGAAGTTATAAGAAAGGATGCAAAAGAATGAATTACACAACAGAAGTAAATGAAATGTGCTGTGTAGCTAAGGGCCCGAATCACGGTCCGGCTCCCATTCCCGAAGAGGGCAGATGGATACAGGCAAAGGAGATTAAGGATATCTCCGGTTTTACACACGGTATAGGCTGGTGTGCTCCTCAGCAGGGCGCATGTAAGCTCTCTCTCAACATCAAGAACGGAATCATCGAGGAAGCTCTCGTTGAAACCATCGGTTGCTCCGGTATGACACACTCTGCTGCTATGGCTGCAGAAATCCTCCAGGGCAAGACAATCCTTGAAGCACTCAACACAGACCTCGTTTGTGACGCTATCAACACCGCTATGCGTGAGCTCTTCCTCCAGATTGTTTACGGACGCAGCCAGTCCGCATTCTCCGAGGACGGTCTTCTTATCGGTGCAGGTCTTGAAGACCTCGGTAAGGGTACAAGAAGCCAGGTTGGTACAATGTACGGAACACGTGCTAAAGGCGTTAGATACCTCGAAATGGCAGAGGGCTATGTAACAAGAATGGCTCTCGACGAAGATGACCAGGTTATCGGTTACGAATTCGTTTCCCTCGGTAAGATGACTGACTTCATCAAGAAGGGTGACGATCCCAATACCGCATACGAAAAGGCAAAGGGCACTTACGGAAGATTTGATGATGCTGCAAAGTACATCGATCCCCGTAAGGAGTAATCGAGGGAGGTAGAAAACAATGGCATTATTTGAAAACTACGAAAGACGTATTGAAAAAATAAACGCAGTTCTCGCTGAATACGGAATTAAGTCCGTTGAAGAATGTAAGGAAATTACTCTTGCAAAGGGAATTGACTGTGACAAAATCGTAAGAGAAACTCAGCCTATCTGCTTTGAAAACGCTGTATGGGCTTACACCGTTGGTGCTGCTATCGCAATAAAGAAGGGCTGCACAAAGGCTGCTGACGCTGCTGCTGCTATCGGTATCGGTCTTCAGGCTTTCTGTATCACAGGCTCCGTTGCTGAAAACCGTAAGGTTGGTCTTGGCCACGGTAACCTTGCTTCCATGCTTCTCTCCGAAGAAACAGAGTGCTTCTGCTTCCTCGCAGGTCATGAATCCTTTGCAGCTGCTGAGGGTGCTATCAAGATTGCTCTCAATGCTAACAAGGTAAGAACAAAGCCCCTTCGCGTTATCCTCAACGGTCTCGGCAAGGACGCAGCGTTCATCATTTCCAGAATCAACGGCTTTACTTATGTAAAGACTGAGTTTGATGCAAATACAGAAACCGTTAAGGTTGTTGACGAGCATCCTTACTCCAAGGGACCGAGAGCAGACGTAAGATGCTACGGCGCTGATAACGTTCCCGAAGGCGTTGCTATCATGCAGCTTGAAAACGTTGGCGTTTCCATCACAGGTAACTCCACTAACCCCACACGTTTCCAGCATCCCGTTGCAGGCACCTACAAGAAGTGGTGTAACGAAAACGGCAGAAAGTACTTCTCCGTTGCTTCCGGCGGCGGTACAGGACGTACACTTCATCCTGATAACATGGCTGCAGGTCCTGCTTCCTACGGTATGACAGATACAATGGGAAGAATGCATTCCGACGCACAGTTTGCAGGTTCTTCTTCTGTTCCTGCTCACGTTGAAATGATGGGACTTATCGGCGCAGGTAACAACCCCATGGTTGGTATGACTGTTGCAGTTGCGGTTGCTATTGAGGAAGCATCCAAGTAATCGCGCGTGATTATTGGCTGATTTGAACAAAATATGCGCAGACACTCTTTTTTGGGTGTCTGCTTTTATGTTATTATGTTAAGTTGGGTATTGACAAATTCCTATTTTAAAGATAAAATTTAAAATAATGTGTTAAAAGGGACATAAGCTCCCGGAAAGGCGGAAAAATGAAGGACAACGAATTCGGAACACCGGGATATGCGGAGTTTCTCACAAAGATTGCCCCAAACGGAAAGATAAAGTTGATAAGGCTTGTGATTGCGGTAGTGTCGCTGTTACTTCTCGGGGGACTGTTTGCACTTACAAGTAAAATACCTCAGATATTTGTGATATGGCTTGTTGTGATTGTGTTCTTTGCAAAGATGTCGTTTGACTTTACAAGACGCGAATGCGAGTACATAATTGCATCCGGAGAGCTTGAGCTGTCGGTAATTTACGGCTCAAAAACTCGCAAAAAGGTTGCGTCTTACAGACTGAGCGACCTTCAAAAGTCAGTAAAGGCGGACAGTGCCGACGAGAGCATGCTTTTGGGAATTGACAAGTCAAAGATTTATAAGGCATGCCTTGATAAGGACGAAAACAGATATCTGCTTGTTTTCGAGAGTGAGGACGGCAAAAAAAGCGCGCTATATATTTCAGCACCCGAGCATACTCTTTCGGCAATTAAGTATTATAAGAAAAGCGCACTTTCTCTTTGAAAAATAAGATATAAATTGACAGAAGATAAGGGAAAAAGCATCGCTTTGGCGGTGCTTTTGGCTTGCGGCAAACTTGCTTTGTATTTGTGTGGGAGATTTATTTGTTTTTCGCAAAGAAAATTTCAAAAAACTATTGCAAAATGCTTTTGTTTGTGATAGAATATGAAAGCACGAGCCGGTGTGATGGAATGGCAGACGTGACGGACTCAAAATCCGTTGGTAGCAATACCGTGTGGGTTCAAGTCCCACCACCGGCACCAGAAAAAGCGACAGTAATCGATAGATTTCTGTCGCTTTTTCATCGATATAAATTCCTCACGGAATTTGCTATATGTACTTTGTACGCGATATATCTGCGATGCGATATGTTGCCTTGCGGCAACGAGATAAAGGAATTTATATCATATTGCAACCGAATGAAATGAGGTTATATCGAATTTGCGAAGCAAATATATCGAACGAGCGTGAGCGAGTATATCGCCAATAAAATAAAAATATCCTTATGGTTCGGCTTTCCCAACAAAAAGTCGTTTTTGTCTAACGACAAGGATGCATCATTGAAGAATTCTTGCTTTTGTAGTATAATCTGTTTGATAAATAAGAATATGACAAGGAGATTACTTATGGAAAAGATATGGAATGAAATGTATGAAGCCGCAAAAGCCGTATTGAATGAGCGGAGAATTTCAGAATATGTTACCTGCGGAGAAGTATCCGCTGCGGTCTGTTCAAAATCAGGAAAGATATATACGGGCGTTTGCATAGATACTTGTTCAACACTCGGCATTTGTGCAGAAAGAAATGCTATTTTTAATATGATTACTAACGGTGAACAGGAAATTGACAAAGTTCTTTGTATTTTGCCCGATGGTTCTAACGGTGCTCCTTGCGGTGCTTGTCGAGAACTTATGGTTCAACTTATGGCAGGGAATTATTATGATATAGAAATTATGCTTGATTATTCCACGGGAAAAACCATAAAACTCGGCGAAATAACTCCTGAATGGTGGATTAAATAAATTCCGATTTGTCGAACAGAATGTAAAGGATGTGCTCTTTGCGTTTTCACCTGCATTTATGCACCGTTTGCGCAGTCTTTCTAAAAAATAAGAAGCGTATTTTTAATACAAAGCTACGCTTCTTTTTTGTTTCCTGTTAATCTAATATTCTTCCGTCAGTTGAAATAGTAACAACATTCCACGGCAAAAACTTTCCGCTGTTCTTGATTGCTTCTTTTGCCGCATACTCAATACCTCCGCAGCAAGGAACTTCCATACGTACAATTGTCACGCTTTTTATGTTGTTGTTTGAAATGATTGTAGTAAGCTTTTGGGTGTAGTCAACCATGTCGAGCTTTGGGCATCCGATAAGCGTTATGCGGTTTCTGATAAACTCGTTGTGAAAGTTTCCGTAAGCGTAGGCTGTACAGTCTGCGGCAATAAGTAAATTTGCTCCGTCAAAGTACGGTGCGTTTGCAGGAACGAGCTTTATCTGCACCGGCCACTGTGAGAGCTTGCTTGTAACGGGTGATGACGGTATTTCGCAGGCTTCTTCTCTTTTAATGCTTTTTGAATTTGTTCCGGGACATCCGCAGGGAAGCGTGCCTGTTTTCTTTTCCTGTTTTGATTTTAATACCGCTTCTTCGTCGTAGGCAGGCGCTTCTCTTTCTTCAAATGTAATTGCACCTGTCGGGCAAGCAGGCAGGCAGTCACCCAGTCCGTCGCAGTAGTCTTCGCGTGTAAGACGTGCTTTGCCGTCTATCATTTCGATTGCACCCTCATGGCAAGCCGCAGCACATGCTCCGCACCCGTTGCATTTTTCTTCGTCTATTTTTATGATTTTCCTAAGCATTTTTGTTCCTCCTGTTGATTTTGTGATTTAATTATACTATAATATATACGGAATGTATGTTGAATTTTCAACAGAGGAGAAAATAATGAAAGAATATTTTGATGTACTGAGACTCTGCGTGCTGTTTGACGGTATAAAGGACGAAGACCTTACATCGCTGTTTGTATGTCTTGATGCAAAGATTGAAGAATATGGCAAAAAAGACGTAATAATCTCTGAAGGCGAGCGTGCGAAAAATGTTGGAATTGTGCTTTCGGGAAGAGTTCAGCTTGAAAGAACGGACTATGAGGGAAACAGAAGTATTGTGACGGTTGTCGAACCGAGCGAGCTTTTCGGCGAGTCCTTTGCGTGTGCAGAGCTTGAACATATGCCGTTTGACGTGATTGCGTCTGAGGACTGTGAAATTATGCTCATAGACTGTAAGAGAATAATACATTCCTGCTCAAACGCCTGTGATTTTCATAACCGCCTGATACTTAATCTTATGAAAATCATTTCACGAAAGAATATTTTCCTTAATCAAAAAGCTGAGATTACATCAAAGAGGACAACGCGTGAAAAGCTCATGGCATATCTTGGAATGCATGCAAAGAAAACAGGCAAACGCATATTTGTCATCCCCTATGACAGACAGGCTCTTGCGGATTATCTTGAAGTTGACCGAAGCGGCCTTTCTGCTGAAATTTCAAAGCTGCGTAAAGAGGGCATCATAGACTGCGAGAAAAGCACTTTTAAACTTTTGTAATATTATTTAAGGAGAAATAAATATGGACTTTTTAAAGCTTTGTGCCGACAGATACTCGGTACGCAAATTCAAAGACGAACATCTTTCACAGGATACAATAGATAAGATTCTGAAAGCCGGTCATCTTGCACCGACGGGCTGTAATTTTCAGCCGCAGAGAATACTTGTGCTGAACACAGATGAATCAATCGAAAAACTAAAGAACTGCACAAAGTGCCATTTTGACGCACCGACTGCAATGCTTGTCTGCTATAATAAGGACGAAAGCTGGACAAGGAAATATGACGGAGCGCTGAGTGCGCCTGTTGATGCTTGCATTGTCACAACGCACATGATGCTCATGGCTCACTCAATCGGAGTCGGCTCCTGCTGGGTTATGCACTTTGATCCGAATGCCATGAGAGAAGCTTTCAATATACCGGAAAACGTTGAACCTTGTGCACTTCTTGTCATGGGAGAAGCTGCACCCGATGCTCAGCCGCTTGATATGCACTCGAAATTTAGACCCATTGAGGAAACTGTAGTATATGATACTTTTTAAAGCAAAACCTTGACTTTTTTACTTCTATGTGATATACTCACAAAAAAATAAACAAAATCTGCCACCGGGTAGATGTGCAAAAGCACTCGAAGCGTATCGTTAGGTCTTAGAAGATATGCCGTCGGGTGCTTTGTTTTTGGAGGACTGATATGTTTTATAATCCTTTTAAGTATTTAAGTAAAAGAGAATGGGGACTGTGGATTGTTTCGCTTATAACGGTGCTGCTGTCGAACTTTTTTTCAAACAGCCCCGATTTTGTAACACTTGCAGGTACGGCTGTCGGAGTTACGGCACTTATATTTGTAGCAAAGGGAGATGTCTGGGGACAGTTTTTAACAGTTGTTTTTAGCTTTCTCTATGCGGTGACTTCATTTGAAATGAAATATTACGGCGAGATGATTACGTATCTCGGAATGTCAATGCCCATTGCGGCAATGTCGGTTGTGTCATGGCTCAGACATCCGTATAAAGGAAGAAAAAACGAGGTTGAAATACATAAGCTCTCAAAAAAGCAGACAGTGTTTATGATTGTTTCCTGCCTGCTTGTGACATTTGTATTTTATTTTATACTCAAGGCACTCGGAAATGAAAGCCTTGCAGTGAGTACGGTATCCGTAACGACAAGCTATCTTGCTTCATTTCTGATGTTTTACCGTAATCCGTTTTATGCTCTTGCATATGCGGCAAACGATATAGTTCTTATAGTTTTATGGGTAATTGCCTCTTTAAAGGATTTGTCATATTTACCTATGGTAATGTGTTTTGCCATGTTCTTTGTAAATGACATGTACGGCTTTGTGAGCTGGAAAAAGAGAGAAAGGGAACAGGGAAAATAAAAATGCGGCGTTTTCACACCGCATTGCTGCACTTTAACTAAAGGACGGAGCCTTGACATTGAGATCTGTAAATCTGCTATCCTCGGGAGACGGTTCTGAAAGACTGAAATACATTTTTGCTGCTTTTGTTGTTCCGAAGTCGCGGTTTGAGCCTGTGTTCTGCACCTTGTTGAAGGCTTCACGAAACATCGCGTTGTGTGCTTCTTCGCGGTTGAGAAGAAAGTCTATTGTTTCTCTTACCTTTTTGTCGTTAATCTGTCTGTAAAGGTATTCATAAACAACCTTTGCACGCTGTTCGGAGGCAATGTTTGAAAGTAAATCCGCACATAAATCGCCTGTAACAGTAACGTAGTCTGCAGTCCAAGAATAGCCGGAAGCATTGATAAGTCCGGGGTTCAGTCCGAGTATTACATGAGTCTGTATTTCACCTGCAGGAACGGCAGAAGCGTCAACTTCATGACCGTTGAGAAGATTTATTGTCTGTGCGACCATTTCCATGTGACCGAGTTCTTCTGCGGCTATGTCAAGGAATAAATCCTTGATTTCGGGGTCTTTTATGCGAAAGCTCTGCGACATATACTGCATTGCGGCTTTAAGCTCGCCGTTTCCGCCTCCAAGCTGCTCCTGAAGAAGAGTTGCGTACTGCGGATTTGGTTTTTCAATCTCGACAGGGTGAAACAGCATTTTTTCGTGTTTAAACATAATATGACAACCTCACTTTCTGTAGTTATGGTTGCCATACTTTTTTTGTTTTATTCTTTGTTATTCAGTAAATTATGCGCAAGTGCTTTACACCCTTTATATATGTCCTTAAACGCCTCGTCAAACCGACTGCTGTACCACGGGTCTGATACATCACGGTCAATACCTGTAAAACTCAAGAGCTTATATATTTTTCCTTTTGGGTCAGAGCCGAAAATTCTGTGCATGCTGCGAATGTTTGCACTGTCCATTCCGATAAAGTAATCGTATTTGTCGTAGTCGGATGCTTTTAGCTGTAAGGCTTGTCGTTCTTCAAAGGCAATCCCGTTTCTTTCAAGCTCGCGTTTTGCAGGCGGATAAATCGGTTTTCCGACTCCGCCTATTATTTCCTCTGTGCTTGTTGCACTTGAGGCGATATAAAATTTTTCCGAAACACCTGCTTTCTTTACAAGGTGCTTCATTATAAATTCAGCCGACGGGCTTCGGCAAATGTTTCCGTGGCAGACGAACATTATTCTTATCATTTTCAATTCACTTTCTTTGGGGAATTTTTAAGCATAAATATTCTATCACACTGTATCATTTGTGTCAATGAAATATAAAATAAGATAAATTGTTAAATCTCAAAAAATCCGTTGACAAAAATCGCTCTTTGTGGTATCATAATAAAAAATCTTTAAGGACGATACAGAGAGATCGGCAAGATGGACATATGGAAGAAGCAGGGCGAAGTAGATTCTGCCTGCTGTTTTGCTGAGTCTACACTTGTCCACCGGACAAGTTTTTTTGTGTAAAAAAACGGAGGAGACCCATGACAGAAACATTCAGAACAAACCTGAATAACCTTGAAAATCAGGCGATTTTTGCCCGGGATTTTGAGTCCCGTTTTTCCGGTTCCCAGGAATTCTTATCTGCTGAAAACGTTATTTTAATCCCATCTTTCGTGGATGTGCATGTGCATTTGCGGGAGCCGGGATTTTTTTATAAGGAAACCATAAAGACCGGCACCACGGCTGCTGCCAGATCCGGTTACGCACACGTATTTTCCATGCCGAACCTGAAACCGGTTCCGGACGATCTGGAAAACCTGAAGGTGCAGCTGGATATCATTGAAAAAGATGCAGTAATTCCGGTAACCCCTTACGGCTCCCTGACCGTGGGAGAACGTGGGGAAGAGCTGGCGGACCTGGAAGCCATGG
>JAZQGP010000004.1:0-95851 GCA_045540015.1 Eubacteriales bacterium | reverse complement strand
CCGGGGTTGCACATTTCAACGCCATCGGGAAGAGTGATGATACCTGTAACGTCAGTTGTTCTGAAGAAGAACTGAGGTCTGTAGTTGGAGAAGAAGGGCTTATGACGTCCGCCTTCCTTTTCAGTAAGAACGTAAACCTGACCTACGAACTTTGTGTTAGGAGTGATGGAACCGGGCTTTGCAAGAACCTGACCCTTTTCGATCTCGTTCTTTGCGATACCTCTGAGAAGAGCACCGATGTTTTCACCAGCTTCAGCGTAATCCATCTGCTTGTGGAACATTTCGATACCTGTGATTGTTGTCTTCTTGGTTTCCTTAAGACCAACGATTTCAACTTCGTCAGCCATCTTTACCTGACCTCTTTCAACTCTACCGGTAGCAACAGTACCACGACCGGAGATGGAGAATACGTCTTCGACAGGCATAAGGAATGCTTCATCAGCTGCACGGGCGGGAGTAGGAATGTACTCGTCTACGCTCTTCATGAGCTCAAGGATAGGAGCATAAGCTGCATCGCCGAGGTCGTTGCCTGCGTCGAGAGCTGCTCTTGCGGAACCTCTAACGATCGGAATATCGTCGCCGGGGAAATCGTAGGAAGAGAGAAGATCTCTTGTTTCCATTTCAACGAGGTCGAGAAGTTCATCGTCGTCAACGAGGTCGCACTTGTTGAGGAATACAACGAGTGCAGGAACGCCAACCTGACGAGCGAGAAGGATGTGTTCTCTTGTCTGCTGCATAGGACCGTCAGTACCTGCAACAACGAGGATAGCACCGTCCATCTGAGCCGCACCGGTGATCATGTTCTTAACGTAGTCAGCATGGCCGGGGCAGTCAACGTGAGCGTAGTGACGAGCATCTGTCTCGTACTCAACATGACGGGTGTTAATCGTGATACCTCTTGCTCTTTCTTCGGGAGCGTTGTCGATCTGGTCATATGCCATGAATTCGTTTGCGCCGTTTGCGATAGAGAGAGTCTTTGTTATAGCTGCGGTAAGAGTTGTCTTACCATGGTCAACGTGGCCGATAGTACCAATGTTGACATGGGGCTTGGTTCTTTCAAATTTTGCCTTTGCCATTTTTAGTTTCCTCCTTAAAGGTAGAATATATTTTTTTAGTTACAAATAAGATTATACCAAATCTACAGTTAGTGTCAATATAAAATGGGTAATAATTTACACATTATTCAATATTGACGCGCTTTTTTTACTGGCGCTTGCCCTTCTGAGCGATAATGGTATCAGAAATGTTCTTAGGCACCTGCTCGTAGTGGCTGGGTTCCATTACATACTGTCCACGACCCTGGGTCTTGGAACGAAGGTCTGTAGCGTAACCAAACATGTTAGCGAGCGGAACAAAAGAGTTGATCTGCTGTGCGCCCGAAACAGGATCCATACCCTGAATCTGACCACGACGGGAGTTGAGGTCACCGATTACATCGCCCATGTAATCATCGGGAACAATAACCGTAACCTTCATAATCGGCTCGGTAAGAACAGAGCCAGCCTTTTCGAGAGCTTCCTTGATTGCCATAGAACCTGCAATCTTGAACGCCATTTCGGAAGAGTCGACTTCGTGATACGAACCGTCGTAAAGTGTAACCTTAACGTCAACAACAGGATAGCCTGCAAGTACACCGGAGTTCAGAGCACCCTGGATACCTGCATCAACAGCAGGAATGTATTCCTTGGGAATAGCACCGCCGACAACCTTGTTTACAAAGGTATATCCTGCACCGGGTTCGTTAGGCTCAACGGTAATCTTAACATGACCGTACTGACCTTTACCACCGGACTGACGTGCGTACTTCTTATCAACATCAGCACTTCTTGTAATTGCTTCCTTATAAGCAACCTGAGGCTGACCTACATTTGCTTCAACCTTGAACTCACGGAGAAGTCTGTCTACGATGATTTCGAGGTGAAGCTCACCCATACCTGCAATAATTGTCTGACCTGTTTCCTCATCAGTATAGGTCTTGAAAGTCGGGTCTTCTTCAGCAAGCTTTGCAAGTGCAAGGCCCATCTTTTCCTGACCTGCCTTGGTTTTGGGCTCAATAGCAACACGGATAACGGGTTCCGGGAATACCATAGATTCGAGAACTACGGGGTTGTTTTCGTCGCAGAGAGTGTCACCTGTGGTAGTATTCTTAACACCGATAACAGCTGCGATATCACCTGCGTAAATCTGATCTACGTCTTCACGGTGGTTAGCGTGCATAAGCACGATACGACCGAGTCTTTCACGTCCGTTCTTATTAGCGTTATAAACGGTTGTACCGCTTGTAAGGGTACCCGAATATACACGGATAAAGCAGAGACGGCCGATGAAGGGGTCTGTTGCAATCTTGAATGCAAGAGCTGCGAAAGGCTCATCGTCTGTCGAATGACGTACAATTTCGTTATCCTCTGCATCATCGGGCTTTCTGGGGTCAACACCCTTTACAGCAGGAACATCAAGAGGAGACGGCATATAGTCAACGATAGCATCGAGGAGCTTCTGAACGCCCTTGTTCTTGTAGGAGGTTCCGCAAACAACGGGAACCATGGTGTTAGCGATTGTAGACTTTCTGATAGCAGCCTTTATTTCATCGATGGTGAATTCTTCACCCTCCATGTACTTTTCAAGGAGTGCTTCGTCAGTCTCGGCGACATGCTCAATAAGAGCTGCTCTGTATTCTTCAGCCTTATCCTTCATATCTGCTGGTATTTCTTCAACCTTGATATCTGTTCCGAGGTCGTTTGTAAAGATAAACGCTTTCATAAGAACAAGGTCAATGATACCTGTAAATGTTTCTTCAGCTCCGATAGGAAGCTGAATCGGCACTGCGTTAGCCTTGAGTCTATCGCGCATCATATCTACAACTCTGTAGAAGTTAGCGCCCATGATATCCATCTTGTTAACGTATGCCATACGGGGGACTTTATATTCGTCAGCCTGACGCCATACGGTTTCAGACTGAGGGTCAACGCCGCCCTTTGCACAAAGTACAGTTACAGAACCGTCAAGTACCTTAAGTGAACGCTGAACTTCAACAGTAAAGTCAACGTGACCGGGAGTATCAATGATGTTGATTCTGTGAGGAACATACTGCTTGTCTTCACCGGACCAGAAGCAAGTTGTAGCAGCAGAGGTAATTGTAATACCTCTTTCCTGTTCCTGCTCCATCCAGTCCATAGTTGCAGAACCATCATGAGTCTCACCGATCTTGTGGTTCTTACCGGTGTAGAAAAGTATACGCTCTGTGGTAGTTGTTTTTCCGGCGTCGATATGAGCCATGATACCAATATTTCTGGTATTTTCGAGTGAACAACTTCTCGGCATGGATTTTTTCTCCTTATATTAATTAGCTTGTCCGCAAAGCCCTCTTAAACAAAAGGCGCGGACAGGTTTTAAGCGTGTCAGATTAATATCTGTAATGTGCGAACGCCTTGTTTGCGTCTGCCATCTTATGAGTATCTTCACGCTTCTTAACAGCGGATCCGAGTCCATTGCAAGCATCCATAATTTCGCCTGCAAGACGCTCAGCCATCTTCTTTTCTCCTCTTGCGCGGGAGTAAACGGTAAGCCAGCGAAGACCGAGTGTCTGTCTTCTTTCGGGTCTTACTTCAATCGGAACCTGATAGGTAGAACCGCCTACACGGCGAGCCTTAACCTCAAGAACCGGCATAATGTTTTCGAGAGCCTTCTGGAAAGCCTCCAGCGGATCTCCCATTTTTTCATTTATGATTGCAAATGCATCATAGACAATTTTCTGAGCTACGCCCTTTTTACCGTCGTACATGATGTTGTTGATAAGCTTTGTTACGAGCTTTGAATTGTACATAGGATCGGGCAGTACGTCTCTCTTGGGTACGTTACCTCTTCTCGGCACTTGTATTCCCTCCTTCACAAATAATGAATTCACAGGTACTCGAAATGATTACCATATTCCGTCAGCACTTAACAAGAGGCAAAGCACACTGTATGATAAGTGCGGCAACCTCTTTAAATACCAACCAATTTTTCCGGATACGCTCCGGCAAGATAAAAGGCACAAATTACTTAGCAGCCTTTTCTCTCTTAGCGCCGTACTTGGAACGGGACTGGTTTCTCTTTGCTACACCCTGTGTATCAAGAGTACCACGAATAATGTGGTAACGAACACCAGGCAGGTCCTTAACTCTTCCGCCACGGATAAGAACAACGGAGTGTTCCTGGAGGTTATGACCTATTCCGGGGATATAGGAGGTTACCTCAATACCGTTTGTAAGACGAACTCTTGCGATTTTACGAAGAGCAGAGTTAGGCTTCTTAGGAGTCTTTGTTGAAACCTTTGTGCAAACGCCTCTCTTCTGAGGTGAGCTTGCATCAGTTGCTCTCTTTGTAAGAGTGTTGAGACCCTTCTGAAGAGCAGGAGACTTAGACTTGTAAGTTGCCTGTTCACGTCCTTTTCTGACTAACTGGTTAAATGTTGGCATACCGCTACTCCTTTCAAAAATATTATCGAAAAATGCGCAAGGACACACCTATACACATAAAGCGACTCTTAAATTTTACAACACAAGTCCCATTTTGTCAAGTAAAATAATTATTTTGCGGATATTTTTCCCGTTTTTGCACAAGTTCATGCATTTAGCACCATTGTTTTTGTGCATTTTCGCTATATTTGTTGCAATAATCGAGTTTTCCTAACGCCAAGAAGCTTCGCTGTCTGCGGACAGCGACCAAAGGCTTCTCGCCTTTGGAAGCTTGGTCACTTTTTGTAAAAAGTGACACAAAAACATTTGACGAGGATTTCAACAAAAAAACAGACGGTTTTTACGCCGCCTGTTTTTGAGTATTAATATTAGAATTTGGCTATCTTAGACAGAATTTCTTCTACCGCAGCTCTGTCTATTTTTCTGGGGTTTGTTGCTGTACACTTATCGGAAAGAGCGCTTTCAATTATATGTTCTTTTACCGCTTCGTAATCAGCTCGCTTTACACCCGTTTCGCCGAGAGTTGTAGGAATGCTCAGCCAGTTCTGAAATTCCTTTATCTTGTGTATCATGTTTCTTACACCGATATCGGGGCTGTTCGCAGGATAACCGAGGCGTCTTGCAAGCCCTTCAAGCTTATCTGCTGTGGGGCAAGCATTTTTAACACAGAATTTAATGTCAAGCTCGGTGTTAAAGCGTATTACATGAGGTAGTAAAAGTGCATTTGCTCTGCCGTGAGGTATATGGAAATTCGCACCCAGTGCATGTGCAATACTGTGGTTTACTCCGAGTCCCGCTTCATTGAAGGCAATGCCTGCAAGACACGAAGCTGTATGCATTTTCTCTCGTGCAACAAGGTCGTGTCCGTCCTTGTACGCCGGAACCATATACTCAGCAAAAAGCTCAACCGACTTTTCTGCAAGAGCATCCGAAAACTCATTTGCATTTGTTGAAATATAAGCTTCAAGAGCGTGTGTCAGCACGTCAAAACCTGTGTCTGCGGTAACAGACGGCGGAACGCTTGCTGTAAGCTCACTTGAAAGAATCGCCATTTCAGGAAGAAGCTCTTCATCTACAAGCGGAATTTTCACATCCTTCTGGGTGTCTGTAATAACCGCAAACTGAGTAACCTCAGAACCCGTTCCGCTCGTAGTGGGAATTGCAATAAGGCGTATTTTCTTATTCATTGTACTGCGAGCCACATGAATCGTACTCTTTGCGGCATCTATAGGCGAACCGCCTCCCACAGCAACTATAACATCGGCATCGCATTCCATAAGGAACGCAAGTGCGTCTGCAACAAGCTCTACAGGCGGGTCAGGCTTTACCTTGGAATAAATAAGAACCTTCTCACACTGAGAAAGAAGTCCCTTTATGCGGTCTGCCGTTCCGTTATCGACGAGAAACGCATCCGTAAAAACGACCGCGGTCTTTGCCTTGACGGTCTTTAAAACATCAAGGGCGTTATCGCCGAAATATATATCAGTTTTAAGCTTAAATCTTTGCATTTTATTCTCCGAAAAAAACTCTAAAAATAAAGGTCTACATTATTGCTTATAAAGAGGTTCTTCCACTCTTCACTCGGCTCCTTATCCGTAACCACCGTGTCAATGTCGGAGATTTCCGCAAAACGCACAAAACTCGTCTTATCAAATTTCGTGTGGTCAACCGCAAGCAGAACCTTTTTTGCCGAACGCATAAACGCTTTCTTGGTCTGCCCGTTGTAGTCACGGGTGTCGGTGATTCCCTTTGCCATATCAAGTCCCTTGCAGGAGATGACCGCGAGGTCTACATTATATTCATCAATAATAGTTTCAACCTGGCGTCCTGCAAAAGCAAGCCCATTCTGCACGAACTCACCGCCTGTACATATAACACGCCAGTCGTTATTGTGAGGCACTTCAAGAAGCACCTCAATGGAATTTGTTATAAGCGTTATGTTGTGAAGCGAAGAAATGTTTTTAACCGTAAAAAGCGCGGTTGTGCTCGCATCAAGAAGCAGGTAGTCACCGTCCTTGATAAGAGTACCTATCTTTTCGGCAATATACATTTTTCCCTCAACATTAGTCTGCTTTCTTACGTTATAAGGAAGCTCTGCGTTGAGATTTTCGTTTTTAACGGCACCGCCGTAGGTCTTTTTTGCAAGACCTTCCTTTTCAAGCTTGTCAAGGTCGCGGCGTATGGTTTCTTCAGTTACCTCGTATTCCGCGGCCAGATCGCTCACAATTACCTTGCCGCTTGCCACAAGCTTTGCAAGTATTTCGTTTTTTCTTTCTATAGGAAGCATAATTCACCTACCGAAGTTGTATTTTGTCGGGGGATTTGCTTATTTTAAAGAATGCTGTCCCAGATAGACGGGTCGGGATTGGGAATAACCGAAGAATCAAGGAAAGTTCCTTCCTCGGAAATTTTCTGCTTTGCATGCTCAATTGCCGCAGTTACGGAAGCTACCGTACCGGTAATAAGCATATATGATTTTCCGCTCATACCTCTTGCACATCTTATTTCGATAAGCTCAACCTCAGCCGCTTTTGCAGCACTGTCGGCAGCAACGATTATCGACGGCACGGAAAAAGTTTCAAGTATTCCGAGAGCCTTTGCGTTTTCAAGCGGCGAGCCTCCGTAGATTGCTCTGAAAATGTCCTCATGGGGGTTACCCAGAACAAAGGAGTCTGTAAGCATATCGGGGTTTTTTCTTGTCGCCGCATCAACCGATGCTCTAACCGCACTGAGTTCTCCCGCAACAAGTACAATATATTTGCCGGGACAAACTACATGTGCTTCAAGCACCTCAACGGCACTTGTCTTAACCATAGTGTCCGCCGCCGTAATGCCGGAGGATACGGTTCTGTATTCTACCATTCCTATTGCTTTACTCATTTATGTACACCTCACTGTGCCATTATGGCAACGTACTTGTCAGTAACCTCGGTTACAACTCCGTTTATCGACGCATGAACCGGAACCCCGAGCTTTTCGGGAGCATTTCCCACAACGTCGCCTACATTAACCTTATCTCCAACACTGACACACGCTACACTCGGTGCGCCTATGCTCTGAGAAAGGTTGATTTTTACAAACCTTGCATCGACAAGCTTTTCATCCAAAGGAGCCTCCACGTCATATTTGCGAAGACCGAGTCTTGAAATAAGGCGTGACATGGGTACTGTTCTGTAAGCTCTCTGCTTGTGAACACCGCTTTGCTCGATGTCTTTCGGGATTGCAATGCCGTTCTTTCTGAGAGCGCCTTTTGTGATACCTATAAGCGTTCTGGGATTCAAATCCTGTCCGCAGGAATACAGCTCGCAAAGTCCGCAGGAAGAACAGAACATTGTATTAAGGAAGGTCTGCGTGTCTTCTGTCTTTGCATAAGAAGCGGCACGCATAAAGGCGTGAGGCTCAATGGGATGACCGAGAAGATTTCTCGAACACAAATCGGTACACATCATACACTGACAGCACACACTCATTGCACGCTTAAGGTCAATGCCTACGGGAGTTTTTCTCTTTTCAACAATATATTGATGAGGCGGCATTACGAGAATTGCATTTGAAGTCTTAGTAACAACATCCGACTTATATGCAATCATACCCGTCATAGGTCCGCCTGCGATAAGCACTGCATCTTCGCACGTTTCTCCGCCTGCAAGCTCTACAAGCTCTCCGTAAGTCATACCAAGCGGAACTTTTAACGTGCACGGCTTTTTGACTTCACCCGCAACAGTGACGTATTTATATGTAACCGGCTTGTTTTCATTTATCATTCTTGCCGCATTAAGCGCAGTTTCAACGTTGAAAACCGTAACTCCGACAGAAATCGGCAGACTTCCCGGAGGAACTACTCTGCCTGTAGTTTCATATATTGTTATAACCTCGTCTCCCGCAGGATAAATCTCCGGCAAAAGACCGATTGTCATATTTTTATATTTGGGCAAACATTTATTAATTGCCGCAATGGCTTTTTCATAATGTGGTTTTATTGCAATAATAACGCGCTGTGCTTCGACTGCCTTTGCAATTTCATCAAGAGCAAAGGTTATTTCCTCTGCATGAAACTCCATAACCTGTCTGTGAAGCTTCAAAAGAGGTTCACATTCAGCGCAGTTGAGTATAATAGTGTCAGCATCCTTGTTAAGCTTTGCATAGGAGGGAAATCCTGCACCGCCTGCTCCGACGACACCGCCGTCACGAAGAAACTGAGAAAGTTTATTCATTTCCAAAATCCCATCACTCCAATCCGCTTCCTTCGTCAACGATACCTACAATTGCCGCATCTATGGGCGAATTTTCAAAACCGCAACCGATTCTTGCGGCACTTCCCGTAGCAACAAGTACAATTTCTCCTATACCTGCGCCTACATTGTCAATGGCAACAAAGCTCTTCGCGCCATTTTCGCCGCACATAGACGAAATCGGCTCTACTATCATAAGCTTGTGTCCAACAAGGTTTTCGTTCTTGCGTGTGGATACGATGCTGCCTGTTACTTTTCCTATAATCATTTTCTGTACACCTGCCTTACATTTTTAGTGGTGTCTTTCACTTGAGTATAAATACAATTTGACATATTCATACTCAAATAAAGGACGGCGCAAACAGTGCTCAAAAGTACACTATTCTGCTCCACAGCGGCATCCGTTTTTTGCAGATGCCGCTGTAAAAGTTCACCTTATTACTTAAGAGAAGGAAGAATCTTCTCAACGTCGGTGTGAGGTCTGGGGATAACGTGAGTTGCGATGATTTCGCCGAGCTTCTGAGCTGCTGCAAGACCTGCTTCAACTGCAGCCTTTACTGCTCCTACGTCGCCGCGAACCATAACGGATACGAGTCCGCTACCGATCTTTTCGGTTCCAACGAGTTCAACGTTTGCTGCCTTGAGCATAGCATCTGCTGCTTCAATAGCTGCAACCAAGCCTCTGGTTTCAACCATACCTAATGCCTGCTGTACCATAACTTTTTTCTCCTGTTCTGTTGTTTTCTTTACCGCTGTTTCTTTCTTTGCCGCCGGAGCCTTGGTGATTACCTTTTCGACAACCTCCGTAGCAGGGGAAGCAATTACATTCGATGCGGCTATGTTTTCCGCTTTGGGAGCAGTTGCTCTTTTGCGGGGTGTAGGCTTCTTTTCAGCCATGATGTTTTCCTCCCTTTAAATCAGTTAAGAGAAGGAAGAATTTTTTCAACGTCGTTGTGAGGTCTGGGGATAACGTGCGTTGCGATAATTTCGCCGAGTCTGGAAGCTGCTGCGGTACCTGCCTCAACTGCTGCCTTTACTGCTCCAACGTCGCCGCGAACCATAACGGATACGAGTCCGCTACCGATCTTTTCAGTTCCGATGAGAGTAACCTCTGCTGCCTTTACCATTGCATCTGCAGCTTCAACTGCTGCTGTGAGTCCTCTGGTTTCAATCATTCCAAGTGCTTCAAGTGCCATTTTTCTTTTCCTCCTTAGAAAAATTTATATATTTTTTATTTTTTGCTTAGGGATAACTTATTTGTTGACGATAGCAATCTTAAGCCCCTGCATGGACAGGTTCATTTCAAGTGCTTCGTTTATCTGCTCAAGCGGATACTTGTGAGTAATCAGCTTTTCCAGCGGAAGTCCTATAGCCTTTGCTCTCTTTAAGAAATCAAACGTTGTAGCGTAATCTCTGAGTGTATATACCCAAGAGCCCACGGTTGTAATTTCCTTTGCACAGATATCAAAGTGGGGATTTATGCTTGCATCGCCTCCGTTAATGAAGAAGCCGAGCTCGCAAAGTCCGCCGCCGCTACGGATGAACTTGTAGATGTTTGCATGTGCTACAGGTGAGCCTGTGCACTGGAAGCCAAAGTCTGCAAGATGACCGCCAAACGCTGCCTTAACCGCATCTGCAAGAGCTTCAACGCCCTTGTGCTGTGTGAAGTTTACGGTGTTTGTAGCACCCATCTGCTTTGCAAAGTCAAGACGCATATCATTTCCGTCAACCGCTACAATGTTTTCAATACCCATTGTGCGAAGAACTGCAATACAGATAAGACCGATAGGTCCGCAGCCCTGAACAACAACTCTCGAATTGAATCTTAAAATGCCTGTTGTCTTTGCACGTTCAACCGCATGGATAAGAACCGCACAAGGCTCAATAAGTATTCTTGAATCAAGGTCAAGGTCGCTTACGTTAAATATGGTAGAGCCGCCTTTAACAACTATGTAATCAGCAAACCATCCGTTAAAATGGTTATCCTCCTTATCGGGGAGAAGTCCGTAAACGTCTGCACCGCCTACGTTCTGCTTGTTAAGGTCGAACATTGTAATGTCGGGATTGTCTGAAAAAATCATACATGTAACAACCTTGTCACCGATGTGAAGATCTTTTCCCGCACTGTCCTTCTTAACGTTTTTACCCATCGCAACAATTTCACCTGTTCCCTCATGTCCGAGAGCAACGGGGATAAGTCCGAAGGGGTCACGCTTAAACTCATGAGCATCTGTTCCGCAAACACCGCAGCCTTCTACCTTAACAAGGATATCGTCGTCTGCAAGCGCGGGAATGGGATACTCATTCAAATCAAAATGCTCAAGCTTTGTAAGCATTGCAACGCGTGCGCTCTTTGGAACGCCACCTGCAGGAGCACTGCTCTTCGCGGCAGGCGCGGTATTTGTTTTGCCGTCTGCCATATTTGCAAGCACCTGTCTTACAATAGCTTCAATATCATTTGCTTTTATATCCATGATATCTCTCCGTTTCTGCTTATGTCACTGTTTTCCGGTTTCAAAATATATCTTTCCGAACTGACCGAGGTTCGTGTCCTGTTCGGCAGTTCCGCCGCTTACTCCAAGACCTCCGACTATCTCTCCCTTGTTATTCACAAGAGGCTCGCCTCCGCCGAAAATCACGATTTTTCCACCGTTTGTATGCTGTATTCCGTAAAGACTACCGCCCGGCTTTGCAAGTTCTGCAAGAGCTGAGGTCGGCATCTTAAGCGCCGTTACGGTATACGCTTTGTTTACGGCTATATCGTAGCTTGCAAGGAAAGCATTGTCCATACATTCAACTGCTATCGGATTTCCCGATGCGTCAGACACGGCAACAACGGCTTTTACACCCATATCTCTTGCCTTTGTCTCAACCGCTCTTATCAAATCTCTGGCAGCCGAAAGTGTCATTTTGGAAAGATTGTTTGAAACTGTTTCGGTTTTATTTTCATTTTGCTCGAGAACGGCTCTGACAACGCCGTCAACGATTTTTGTAAGTTCAAGACTCAAAGCGTGTCAGCTCCTTTCTTTAATATAAGAACGAATTACTTTTGCTGAAGCTGAGCAAGAACGTCTCTTGTAATCTGCGCAATGATTTCGTCTTCTGCAGAATGGCCGTGTCCGCCGCATGTGCAGTTGCCGCCGCAAGAGTGACAGCTGGGCTTGCCTGCCTTATTGTTGGGGCAGAGGTCTGCAGGGTGCTTACCTTTAAGACCGAACTGACGGCGAATTTCGTAAAGTCTCTGAACCTGGCTTTCGGAGAGAGGCTTTGCACCGCCGAGCATCTTTGCCTGATAGAGAAGCTGAGCATAGAACTCAACGGATTCCATCTTGTGATATGCGTTAAGAAGAGAATCGGAGAATGCAAGTGCACCGTGGTTCTCAAGAAGAACAGCATCAAAGTAAGGAAGATACTTGCTTACTGCATCCGGGATTTCTTCTGTTGAAGGTGTGCCGTATTCTGCAATCGGAACACATCCGAGAGCGATGATTGCTTCGGGCATGATTGGCTCTGTAAGCGGAATGCCTGCGATAGCAAAGCTTGTTGCGTACATGGGGTGAGCATGAACAACACTGTTTACGTCAGGTCTTTCCTTATAAACACGCATATGCATCTTTATTTCGGAGGAAGGCTTGAAGCCGTCGTTTGCCTGAATAACATTTCCGTTTGCATCAACCTTGCATATGTACTCGGGAGTCATGAAACCCTTGCTTACGCCTGTAGGTGTGCAAAGGAACTCATTGTCATTGAGCTTTACGGAGATGTTTCCGTCGTTTGAAGCTACCATGCCTCTGTCGTAAATACGCTTGCCGATGTCACAGATTTGTTTTTTAATTTCGTACTCTGTAGCCATTTTAAAGTCTCCTTCGGTTTTATGATTTGTTTTTTGTTTTCTTTGTTTATTAAAGAGCTTTTAACCCTCTACAACACAAATTATACCACTTTGTCAAATACATGTCAACCTTTTTTGGACAAAAAATGTGGTTTTTTGTGTGGATTTTGTTGTTTTATGTGGTTTTATTTTCACCAAACGTGTTTTTGGTCATATTTTGGTCACATTTAATCAGGCTCTTCATCCAAACTAAGATAATCAAGAATTTCCTGTATACCTTCGTTATTATAGCTCGAAGTAAAGAAAATGCGTTTGCATCCCGCAAGTCTGAGCCAACCTTCGGCACGTGTCGGAACCGCATCCTTGTGGTCGCATTTTGTAACTATACCGATAACCGGTCTTGTTGCCATACCCACAAGACAAGGCGGAAACAGGGAATACGGCTCGGTTGCCGAAAGCAGAAGCCCTATTACATCCGCTTCGCAAGAATACACTGCAAGCGCACCGCCGAACTGTCTGTCCTCGACATATTCGCCGGGAGTATCGATTATGCTTTCGCTGTAGTCAATATACTGTGTTTTGTGATAATGTATTTCCTCGTGGCGAAGCGCTTGGATGAGCGTACTTTTTCCGCTTTCGCTGCGACCGATCAGTATTAACTTGCGCATATTTTACGTTCTCGTAACAGGGCAAACTTTAAATGAAAGCTTTTTCTCTGCGTATTCTGTCACAGCATTAAGCGATGCTTCAACCTCGGAAACAGTCCCCGTCACAATAAGCGTTCCGGAAAATCTGTCTACAAAGCCGAGCTTTGCTGCCGATTTTTTTATTGCAAGGTCAGCACCGATTATTGCGTATTCAGCAGGTGACATAGTAACAAGACCTATTGCACATTTGTTTTGTGAATAGTCAATCGACGGGTCGAGACCGAGCTTTTTATAAAGTATTTCATCGGGATTTGCTATTATATGAGCAAGGGTAATCTGTTTACCGGGAACAAGCTCCTGGATTATTCTCTGTTTTCCTTCATATATATTATCCATATTGCTCTAGCCTCCTATCACAACGGTAAGACCGCTTTTTTGTGCCGCTTCCACAAGCGAGTGCATATGCTCCGGTGTAGGTACGGGAATATCTCCCATTCCGTAATTTCGTCCAAGCCCTATGTATTTATCATAGCCGAGTCTATGGTAAGGCAAAAGATGTATTTGCTTTACGGTTCCAAGCGATGCTGCAAAATTTGCAATATCACTTATTTCCTGCTCGGTGTCGTTGAATGTCGGTATTACCGGAACGCGTATTGTAAGGCTGTTTGCCATCTTTGCAATCTTCTTTGCGTTATCCAGAATAAGCTCGTTCTTCTTAGTTGTAAACTGCTCGTGCTTTGCGCTGTTCATATGCTTTATGTCCATAAGCACATAATCTATATGCGGTACAAGTCTTTGTACAATTTCATACGGAACGCACGCGGTTGTCTCAATTGCTGTGTTTATTCCGTGATTATGCGCCTCGACAAGCAAAGCCTCCGCAAAGTCAGGCTGGCACATAGCTTCTCCGCCTGAAAGGGTAAGACCGCCTCCGCTTCTGCGGTAGTAAGGAAGGTCGCGCATTACAGTGTCGATAACCTCTCCTGCCGTGATTTCCTGTCCCATTACAACTTCCTTGCCGCCACGAATCAGCGTTTCAGTTTCAAAACTCTGCGATTCGGGATTGCAGCACCAGCGGCAGCGAAGAACACAGCCCTTAAGGAACACAATCGTTCTGATTCCCGGCCCGTCATGGGTTGAGAATTTTTGTATGTCGAAAATTTTGCCCTTAACGAGCCGTTTGTTTGTCATGTAAAGATTCCTTTGATTATTTTTTGATGGTTGCTTTCATATCGTGCCTGGCGGCAGGTAATTATAGATAGAATTTGCAGCTTCCCACTCGCCGTGGAGGCGTTACTCTTTCTGCTCGTGCAGAAAGGTAACCGAAAGAGCACGCTTAAAAGAACCTACGGTTCTCTTAAGTATCTCTCCCTTATCGCCGACGCCTATCTTTTTTATGGTATTCTAAAGAATATGAATTACTTCTACCTTGTTTTGTCTTGTTCTCTCGGCTTTTATAGCTTACGGCGATAACTTGTAAGATTGCAAAGCCGCTTCATTGGAGCTATTCTTAATTTAAAGGTATAAATCAAGGCTCGATTGGTTAGAGAGTTTTGTGAAATTGATGTTGTTCCAAATTTACAATTTAATTGTAGTATGTCAAGTTGTGAAATTGAAGTTGTTGCAAATTTGGTTTAAATTTGTTGGGAAAATTACGTGAAATTGAAGTTGTTTAAACTTCAATTTCACAAAGGAAAAGTTCTTTGCTTACTTTCTTTCAAGAAAGTAAGTTCGCATAGGTTGTTTATTACATAATCGGCAAGGGTGTTTGTTTTTGCCTTTTCCTTGTCGGGACAGTACCAGCAGGTTTTGAGTCCGTACGCTGCACCGCCCTTTATGTCTGCACTGATAGAATCTCCTACAAGCAGAACATCCTCTTTTTTAAGCTCAGGCACCCTCTCAAAGCAGCCGTCAAAGAAGCCTTTTTCGGGCTTTGCAATACCGATAAGCTCGGAAGTGAAAATGTCGTCAAGATATTTTAAAAGACCTGTGTTTGTAAGTCTTGCAACCTGCTGATAATGAGGTGCATTGCTTGTAACGTACAGCTTGTATTTTCCGTAAAGAGACGAGAGAAGCTCTTCGGCGCCATCAATTTTGACGGCGCAAACCCGCAGTGCAGCAAGAAATTCCTGCTCAACAGCTTTTCCGTCAAAGCCTGAAATTCCCAATCTTTCAAGCACAAGCTCCCACCGTATTTCGTGAAGATATTCGAGAGTGATTTCTTTCTTTTCAAGACGTTTCCAGAGTCCGTCGTTAACCTCATGAAAGGTGTTCGTCATATCGGGATAAAAGGGAATTCCAAGGTCGCCAAAAACCTTTTCCATTGCCTTGTCTGCACCCTTATTAAAATCAAGCAAGGTGTTGTCAACATCAAAAAATATTGCCTTGAACACTCTTTCACATCCTTTCACGTTTTAATCTCTTTTCCACATGGACGGGCTAAAAAGCAGCATAAGAGGAAAAATTTCAAGTCGTCCGAGAAGCATTGCAAGCGAAAGAATGAAGGTTGAAATGCCTGAATATCCCGAATAGCTGAACATCGGTCCTACCTTGTTAAAGCCGGGGCCAATATTGTTAAAGCACGACACAGCCGCAGTGAAATTTGTTTCAATGTTTCCAAAGCTGTCAAATCCCAGAAGAAAGAAAATCCCGAGAATACACGCCATGTAAACGGCAAAATATGTTCCGCACGCTGAAAGCGTTCCTTCGTCAACACTCTTGCCCTCGAGCTTTATGGTTTTTACCGAACGCGGATGAAGCATTCTTTTAAGCTCTCTACCCATCATCCTGAAAAGAATTACAACTCTTGAGACCTTAAGACCGCCTGCAGTTGAGCCTGCACAGCCTCCGCAGAACATGAGTATAAGAAGTATTGTTTTTGAAAGTGTAGGCCACAAATCAAAGTCTGTTGTTGAATATCCTGTGGTTGTAATAATTGAAGCAACTTGGAAAACAGAGTGTCTTGCTGTTTCCGACAGGTTTTCAAACAGATGTCTTGTGTTTGTTATTATCATAATTGTGCTGAAAGCGACAATTCCGAGATACGTCCACATTTCCGTACTTCTGAACACTGATTTAAATTTTCTTATCAATATCAGATAATACAGGTTGAAGTTCACACCGAAAATCAGCATGAAAATTGCAATCACCCACTGAATATAGGGGCTGTAAGAGCCAATACTGTCAGCCTTTATGCCAAAGCCTCCCGTTCCTGCCGTACCGAAAGCATAAACAAAGCTTTCGTATACGCTCATTCCGCCAAAGAGCAGAAACACTACCTCAAACAGGGTAATTCCGATATAGATGCAGTAAAGAATTTTTGCCGTGTCCTTAAGTCTCGGAACAAGCTTTCCGACAACCGGTCCCGGAACCTCTGCACGCATTATATGGATTGACCTGTCGGAAATGTTGGGAATTATTGCCATAATAAAGACCAGCACTCCCATTCCGCCGAGCCAATGTGTAAAGCTTCGCCAGAAAAGCATTCCGCGGCTTAAAGCCTCAACATCGTCGAGAATTGATGCTCCCGTTGTAGTAAAGCCGCTTACAGTTTCAAAAAAAGCATCAATATAGCTTGGAATTTCCTTGCTTATAACAAACGGAAGCGCACCGATTGCCGACATACACAGCCACACAAGAGCAACAATTGCAAAGCCTTCTTTTGCGTATATTACCTGATTTTTTGTACGGAAGCCTACAAGTAAAACAGTGCCTATAACAAGTGACAGCGCCGCTGTTATCGCAAAGGATACCGCCGACGTTTTTTCACCGTAACCAAGCGATACAACAAGCGGCAGAAGAAGAATTGCCGCCTCAAGTGCAAGTATGCGTCCTATGACGCGAAATACCATTTTCAAATTCATAGCCGCTTACTCCATTATATCCGCAAGGTCGGAAAGCTTCATTCCTTCGGCAAGAACAATAACCTTGTCACCGCCGAGAATAACGTCATCGCCCGAGGGAACTATAGCATTTTTACCGCGTACAATTCCCGCAACAAGTACGTTTTCCTTGAGTGCCATACTCTTCAGGGGCGTGTTGACATATTCAAAATCCCCGCCCACGTTGAATTCAAGCACCTCAGCCTTGTCATCCATGATTCGGTAAAGCGTTTCCACGCTTGAGCCGAGTGAATTTTCAAGTGCTCTTGCGTATCTTGTCAGAACGTCCGACACCATTTTTCTCGGAGAAACAATGCAGTCAAGTCCGAGCTTTTCCGCCATTGCCGCAATTTCGCTTCGGTTGACCTTTGAAATTACCTTTGGGACATTATGACTTGACGCATAGAACGAAATAAGTATATTCAGCTCGTCCATGCCGGTAAGTGCAACAAATGCGTCTGTCTGTGAAATTCCTTCCTCCTGAAGAAGCTCGGGAGAAGCACCGTCACCACAAATCATTTTTACACTCGGAAGTGCATTGCTGAATTCTATGCATTTTTCCCTGCTGCGTTCTATGATTTTAACGCTGTTCCCTGCGGCAAGCAGACGCTTTGCAAGATAAAACGCTGTTCTGCTGGCACCGAGAATCATAACATTCTTTGCCTGTTTCTGCAGCATGCCCAGCATCTTGAAGAGCTTTAGCAACTCTGAGTGCGAAGACATAATACCGACTCTGTCGCCGCTTTCAAGTATAAAATTACCGCCGGGAATAAAAACCTGTTCGCCGCGTCGTACAGCTCCTACAAGGAATTTTGCATCGTATTTTTTTCTCAGCTCCATTAGCGACAGTCCGCAAAGTGCAGACTCGGGCTTTAAAACAACCTCAATCATCTCAAAGGTTCTGCCCGAAAAGGTTTCAACATTTGCCGCACTCGGGAATCTAAGAATTTTGTAAAGCTCGTGTGCTGCCAAAAACTCGGGATTTATGGAAAATGAAAGATGCAGCTGTTCGCGCATGAAACCGAGGCTGTTGTCGTTGTATTCGGGGTTTCTTATACGCGCGATTGTATGCTTTGCTCCCATTTTTCGCGCAAGAAAGCAGCTTAGCATATTAAGCTCGTCCGAGCCTGCCGCCGCAACAAAAAGCTCTGCTTTTTCAACCTCCGCTTCCGTGAGTGTTTCGCAGTCTGCACCGTTTCCGCAAACGCACATCGCATCGTACAGATTTGTAATTTCCTGAACAACATCCGGGTTGTTGTCAATGCCGATAACCTCGTGTCCTTCAGAAACGAGGCTTGAAATTATGGTTTTTCCTATCTTTCCTATGCCTGATACAATTATTCTCATTTATATCATCCTTTGATACGGTAAATTATGTTTTGCTTTTATTTAGCTATATTGTACCACATTTTTATGTGTTTTTCAAGTCCTTACTACTTTACACGAAATATATGTTTCCAAACTCACGGCAGAGCTTTGACGAGGTTTCATCGTCAAGTCCGATATTTTGCGGCAGCATTATACCGCAAATCATATCATCAAACTCGCCGGAACTTATTCTGCTTTCATAAAGTCTTATGAGATATTCAAGATTCTTTATGTCGCATTGCTCAATGAAAAGATATGTTTTTGACGGAGCATTGCGGAAGGATATGCTGTCAAAAATGCATGACACGGCAAAATGAAGCCCAAGCACCGCAAAAAAACAAATGATTATCTCCGTTATGCTCTGAAATACTGTCACTCGGAGTCACCCCCTTTATGACAGTATATGCACAAAATTTATATTTCGGTATATATTCTTCCCGAAAGCAGTTTTATGTATCGGGAAATGCTGTACAGGTCAGAAGGAGCTTTATCGGACTTGAGAAGATTGCCAAGATCGGTTTCTGTTTTTATAACCAGAGTAAACTCGGTAAGGTCCATCTCTTTATCGGACATCAACGAGCATTCAATACCTATCTTGTAGCAGGCATACTCCAGAAAAGATAAAAACATTCCTGCTCCTTCAGAAAAAGCGTTGCAAAAGAAGCGTACTTTACATTGGTTTGAGACTCCGCTCTCGTATTCAATGCTTACTCGCATATTACTGCATTCGCTCTTACACATGACAAGGCTCGAGCAGGAGCAAAACAAAAGGGCGTAAAGCTCGGGGTTGATTCTTGACAAAACCGCGGCAGGCGAATCAAACAGAAACGAGCCGCCAATATCCGAAACGGTAAGAGAGGCATATTCGCACAGCATTTTGGTAAGAGAAGTAAGGTCACAGAGTATTTCCGAATACGGCTTTACGGGAAGCTCTGTAAGCTCAATGAGCTGAATAAGCTTTGTCATTCTCTCACTTACCAGGCTTCGCGGTTTTTCTGCGGATTTGTTGTTTTCCGAAAAAACCCTGCCGAGCAATTCCATAACATGTATGGAATCTCTCAAAAGAGAGAGAAGGTCTTGATAATTTCTGGCATTCAAATTGAGCCACATAACGCAGCGCAGCTCGTTTGCCGACGGTAAAATGAGCAGATATTCCCCTATTTGTGAAAGCTCTTGTACGTATCCGGCTTTCTCGGACAAAGCAAATTCTATTTTGTTGCGTTCCGCAGAAGAAAACATGTCAAGAACGTTTGATATATTGGTTTTCACCGACATATACTTTGCTCTTTCGTTTATAAAAAGAATGTTGCCTGTTTTACTGCATATAATCCCCGGAAGCTTTACGTCAAGGTGCTTTGCTGCTTCTTGCAGTGCCGGGCTGTTTCTGAAATGAGAGAGAAATACGTCATCTTGCTTTAACGGCATTCTACACACCTCATGATTGTTAAAATTTAATATTATAAATAAGATGCCGGAGATGCATATTCTCCGGCAAAAACAGACATGTACATCTGTTATGTTCTGAAATCGGCTTTATCTCTTGCCTGTTAAACGCCGGAATAAGCCGCAAAGCCTCCGTCAACAGGAAGAACAACGCCGTTTACGAAAGCAGATGCATCCTCATTGAGAAGGAACTGAAGAGCACCGTCAAGGTCCTCAGGTGTGCCGAAGCGTCCCATAGGTGTGTGTGAAAGAATTTTGTCGCTTCTGGGCGTAAGAGTTCCGTCCTCGTTGTAGAGAAGAGCTTTGTTCTGATTGGTTGCAAAAAAGCCGGGAGCAATTGCGTTTACGCGTATGCCAACCTTAGAGAAGTGAACTGCAAGCCACTGGGTAAAGTTTGATACTGCAGCCTTTGCACCGCTGTATGCCGGAATCTTTGTAAGAGGACAGAAGGCATTCATGGAGGAAACATTAATGATGCTTGTTCCGGTTTTCTTTGCCATGTCCTTTGCAAAAACCTGAGTAGGAATAAGAGTTCCGAGGAAGTTGAGGTTGAACACGAAGGAAATTCCGTCGGGATCAAGGTCGAAGAAGGTTTTGATTCCGCTTATTTCAGCGTTGTTTTCAAGGTCTTCTTCAAAGAGGTATTCCTTAGTTGTTGTGCCTTTGGGGTTATTTCCGCCTGCGCCGTTTATAAGAATGTCGCAGGAGCCGAGCTTTTTGTCAACGGTCTTCTTTGCTTCTTCCATGCTTGCAGTTTCAAGAACGTTTGCCTTTACTGCGATTGCAGTGCCGCCGTCCTTTATGATTTCGTCTGCAACTGCCTGTGCTGCATCAAGATTGAGGTCGAGAACTGCAACCTTCGCGTTGCATGCTGCTGCTGTTTTTGCAAAGCCGGAGCAAAGTACTCCGCCTGCGCCCGTGATTACTACTACCTTGCCGCCAAGGTCAAGGTTAAAAGGGAGTTTTTTCATTATTTTCTGTCCTTTCGGGAAATGATTATGTTGATATTTGAAATTAAATAATGCTAAGGCGAAATGTGAAATTGCGGACTGCGTGTGTTTCTTACTGAAAACAAGATTTAAACATTCCCGTTTTTAGATTTGCTTAAATATGCACTTTTGTGAAATTGATGTTGTTTAAACATCAATTTCACCGTGGAAATGTTTTTGCCAAGCTTTTTTCAAAAAGCGTCGAGCGTCACGCTGCTTACCAGCCGAGGGTTTTTAAATAGTCGCGGCTTTGCTTTGCAGCATCAAGACAGGGCAGCTCGTATGTCTGGTCCTGTTCAACGATAACATATTCTGCACCGCTTTCAACAGCAGCTTCGAGAATTGCCGGGAAATCCTGCTTTCCCGCACCGACAGGCGCAAACTTAAAGGTGTTCTGAGCTTCTTCCTTCTTTTCGGACTTTATTCCAATAAGCTCATACATGTTTTCGGACTTGCTTCCGACAAAATCCTTGAGGTGAACAACAGGACATCTGCCTGCATACTTTCTTATGTAATCAGCGGGATTTTCACCGCCTACGTTTACCCAGCAGGTGTCAAGCTCTGTCTGGAGATTATCTGAGCTGACGCTTGCATACATATAATCAAGACCATATGTGCCGTCTGGCATTTTTACAAATTCAAAATCGTGGTTGTGGTAAAGAAGTGTAAGTCCCTTGCTGTGGCAGAGAGCACCGAACTTGTCAATGTCCGCAAGAACCTTGTCAAAGCCGTCATCTCCGGGACGCTGTCCTTCGCCAAGATACGGAACCGCTAAATACTTGCAGCCGATTTCGATGTATGTGTCAATTACGCTTTCAGGGTTTGCAAGCATTTCAACAAAGGGAACGTGAGCGCATACAGCACAAAGTCCGATTTCATCAAGTAGTGCACGGAATTCTTTTCCGGAAAGACCGAATAAGCCTGCGGGCTCAACGTAGTCATAGCCTGCGCTTTTTACAGCCTTGAGTGTTGCGGCAACATCCTTCTGCATTTCTGTTCTTACAGTGTATAACTGCAATCCAACGGGTAATGTTTTCATAATATACCTGTTCCTTTCTGTAATTGCCCTTCATCAAAACGGACAAATTATGTTTATGAGAACATTTTATCACAAATTTTGGTTAAAATTTTAATGTATAGTAAATTTTACTGCAAAAACCCCGTAACTTTGTGTTTCCTTTAACTATATTATCCCATTTTGCTGTCGTTGTGCAGATATTGACTTGATTTTTTTGTTTATTTGGTATATAATGTATACTGTATTATTGTAGAGGCATATACCCAATTGATAAAAACGCCGTCTGCAGCCGAAAGGAGCCGTTATTTGAAAAGAGGTACTGCAACCCAAAACAACAGTACAGAAGAAAAGACGCCGAGAACAAATGTTCTTGGCGGGCAAAATGTTTCACGTGAAACATTTTCAGCGCAACCAAACTTCAAGGAGCTGTACAAAAGCTTCAGAAGCAACAAGCTTTCGAGATTTGAAAGCGCATATAACGCCGCTTACCTGTACTGCAACGACAAATACTATACCTCCGGTGCACAGCTTAAGGAGCGCTACCGTAATATATACCGGCATCCGGATAATTGGTTCAGACACGGAAGCGTAATGTGGCGGCATAATAAGTGGTCTGCCGCAATAAAGCTTCTTGAACTAATTCCCGCCGCAAAAAGGACTGCGGATATTACGGCAATTGCCGCAACCCCGGTTAAAGGCAAGGCGAAATCATTCTGGAGACACATGGAATATAGTCATATCGGAATAAAGGGTGTTGGCACATTTCTTTGCAAAGCTCTTACGTATGCGCTTTGTGTCGGTACGCTGGTCGGTGTTTCATACACCATACATGCAAGTGTAGAAAAAGCTCCCTTACTCGACGTGTATATAGATGGAGAGCACGCGGGGCGTGTAGAAAGCGTTGAAATAATAGAACGTGCCCGACGCACGTTTGAAGAAACAGAGTCGCTGCTGCTCGGAAGATCATATACTCTTGATTGCTCCATAACCTACAAGCCTGTCACTGCAGACCTTTCAAGCGTAATGCAGCCCGCCGAAATCAACAAAATATTCAGAGATGCGTCATTATCCTCAATGTCCGAGGGCTACGGTCTTTATGTTGACGACATGCTGGTGTGCGCATCTCCATATAAAGCATGGCTGGACAAAGCCGTCAACGACAGTCTCGAAGCTAAAAAGGCAAGCCTTCTTGACAGCGGAATAGATCTCGACAGTGTTACCTATTACAATAATATGACAGTTGCATCGGGGCTGTATCCCGACACACTGTTCATGACAGAAAACGAAATAAGAGAAATGTTTTCGCTCACGCCAATATCAGGAGAACAACCAACAACGGGAGATATAAGTGTAACAAACGCACTGCCCGACAGAAACGCAGCAGACGAAAGTTCCGTCACAGACATTGTATCCGAAAATATCGGTTCAACAGAACCTCAGAACTCAACAACCACCCTCAGCGTTGTTATCGAAAGAACCGTTGTCGTTCAAGAGCCCATACCATACGATACAGTGCGAGCAGAAGAGCCAAACCTTGTGGAAGGCAGAACAAGAATGGGAGTTCACGGCGTAAACGGTGTTAAAAACGTTACGTACACAGTCGGATACCTTGACGGAGAAGAAGTATCAAGAAAACTGCTTGCCGAAGAAATCGTGACACCACCCGTTTCAGAAGTTCTTCTGGTCGGAACGCGTCCTATGACCGAAGATGAAAAGAGAACAAAGTCAACCGGTACGTATATTATGCCGGCAGAAGGTATTAATACAAGCGGTTACGGATGGCGCATCATGGGAAACAGCAACGAATTCCACAAGGGATATGATATCGCTTCACAGCTCGGCACAGATATTCTGGCTTCCGACGGAGGAGAAATAATACACGCACGCCACGACGATTCAGGCTACGGTCTGAGCATACAGATTCTCCACGACGACGGAACGGTAACAAGATACGCTCATTGCAACGAGGTTTATGTAGAGGAAGGCCAGAGAGTGGCACAAGGAGATGTTATTGCAGCTATGGGAAGCACAGGATATGTCACAGGAGTGCACCTGCATTTTGAA
Source organism: Eubacteriales bacterium (assembly GCA_045540015.1). Classification (GTDB taxonomy): domain Bacteria; phylum Bacillota; class Clostridia; order Oscillospirales; family CAG-382; genus UMGS1387. The sequence goes on along the minus strand of JAZQGP010000004.1, from coordinate 71,920 downwards.
GTGTTGGTTGACGGAAGAACACGTGACCCCGGCGATTATATAAGCGAATAGACTTTTATATGTTTCACGTGAAACATTGTGAAAAAAGAAAGGATAGCGAAATTTATGAAAAAGAAAATTGTTGCGGCCATTATATGTGCAGGCATGCTTGTTGCGTTTACTTCCTGCCGAAACACAGATACACAGCCGCTCGACAACAACAATGTACAACAAGGACAAGATATAATTGATGAGGGAAATCGGAATGACGAAGAACTTCCAACGCCCGAATACTCTATGAAAATCGAGCCTACAACAGATACAATTACGCTAAAAGACACAGGAAATTTGATATTCACAAAGACCGTAGAAAGAATCAGAGTAACAGCACAGCACTCAGGGTACCACGATGCGGCAAAAAACATCTCATCTGTTATGAAAGCATCCTATGAACGCAATGAGCTTCAGGCAGAATCTCTCAAAAACGGCTTGCTCGAGTCGTTTACAGGCGAAAACATGACAGGTCTTCCGTGGGCACTCGAAGCAAAATACGATGTTGAAAGCAGCGGCGGAAAGTATGTGTGCTTTGTTGAACATGTATATTATAATGCAGGCGGAGCATATCCCACATATATGGACTTTTCGTACAACTTTGATGCCGTAACAGGAAAGCAGCTTTTTCTTGAGGATTTTTTCCCAATCGACGATGACGAAAAAACCCCGCTGTATGACGCTATGCTAAGAGAAAAGCTAGATGCAAAGTACCCCGACACAGTGCAGGACAGCTTTATACAGACAAACCTTATCAACATCGCAGTTGATACATGGGTGTTTACAGAAAACGGAATGAAGATATGGTATAATGAGCAAGAAATTGCGCCCCATGCGGCGGGAAAGCTCGAAATTGAGCTTACTCGTGAAGAGCTTCCCGAAAGCGCACTGGCATATCTTGACTGATAAAAAGGTGGTTTTATCAATTGATGTACTACATTAAAGGAACGCTTGAGGAGCTTTTCCGCGACAGAGCCGTTGTTGAAGCGGGCGGCATAGGATATAACTTGATGATTACTGCAACAACCTACGAAACGCTTGTATCGCAAGGTGCTTTTCAGTCAACCGGAGAAATATCCCAAATGCCCGTGAAAATGTATACAATGCAGAGAATGGTCGACCAGAGTTTGTTTGAGCTGTTTGGCTTTGCAAGTGAAAGCGAGCTTGCAATGTTTAAGCTTCTGCAGACAGTATCGGGCATAGGAACAAGAGCAGCACTTGCGGTGTTGTCGGTACTGTCGGTTGAAGACTTGTGTACGGCGATAGCGTCTGACGACACAAAGGCAATAACAAGAGCTCAGGGAGTCGGTCAGAAGGCTGCACAGAAAATTTGTATTGACCTTGCAGGAAAGCTTGAAAAATTCATGCTTGAGAACAGCGTAGGTTACGGCAGTGCTTCGGCTGAGATTTCGTCAGCTAAGGACGAAAAGGCGCTGTCGGAAGAGCAAAAGCTCGCTGCAGAGGCTCTTACAAACCTCGGCTATACCAAGCACGAGGCGCAGAAAGCCGTGTCAAAGGTTACAGGCAAGACTGCAGAAGAAATTATAAGAAAAGCACTTCAGGTAATAGACAGATAAATTTAAGCAAAGGAACGTTTGTTCGATAAGGTGCAGACATGATTAAAAGCAGCAGAAACCAGATGCCCGAGGAGGATTTCGACTTCGAGAGCAGAGTTATAAGCGCAGAGGAAGCAGAGGAAGACAGAGACGCCGAAGTCTCGCTTCGCCCAAAAACCCTAAATGAGTATGTAGGACAGGAAAAAGTAAAAGAGAAGCTTGCAATTTCCATGGAAGCTGCAAAAATGCGCGGCGACACACTCGACCACATACTGCTTCACGGACCTCCAGGTCTTGGCAAAACAACACTTGCAACAATTATAGCCGCAGAAATGGGCGTTGACATACGCATAACTAGCGGACCTGCAATAGAAAAGCAGGGAGATTTGGCGGCGCTTCTCACCAACCTCAAAAGCGGAGATATACTTTTCATAGATGAAATTCACCGTCTCTCCCGTCAGGTGGAAGAAATTCTGTATCCTGCAATGGAGGACTATAATCTTGATATAATCATGGGCAAAGGGCCGTCTGCACGAAGCATACGCTTGCCCTTACCACCGTTTACGCTTATCGGCGCAACAACGCGTGCAGGACAGCTGACATCTCCGCTTCGTGACCGTTTCGGAAATCTGTACAGGCTTGAAATGTATACAGATGAAGAGCTTTCGGACATAGTTGTAAGAAGTGCAGAAATTCTTGGTATTAACGCAAAGCCCGACGGTGCGTTTGAGATAGCACGCCGTTCAAGAGGTACACCGAGAATTGCAAACAGGCTTCTAAAGCGTGTTCGCGACTATGCACAGGTAAGAGCAAACGGAGTCATTGATAAGAAAACCGCAGATGCGGCACTGAATATGCTCGAAATAGACTCACTCGGCCTTGACATGACCGACCGCAGAATGATTGGTGCAATTATCGACTTTTTTGACGGCGGACCCGTGGGACTCGAAACGCTTGCAGCAACTATCGGCGAAGAAGCAATAACCTTAGAGGACGTATACGAGCCGTATCTTATGCAGCTTGGTTTTCTAAACCGCACACCAAGAGGTAGAATGGCAACAAAGCGTGCATATGAGCATCTGGGAAAAGAGTATCCCGAGAGAAAAAATGAAGTATCACGAGGAAAAGTTGTTGAAGGACAGGAAACAATAGAATAAATTTTTAAAATACGGAGAAACAACCGTGGCAGAAAACAAGAAGATAAAACCCGGATACAAAGCGGCGGCAAAGAAAAAGAACGCCGCAAAACAAAAATCCGACAAAAAATTCTATCACGCACCCAAGAAAGTCTCTACCGACTCGGCAAAGCCCAAAAAAGCACCGAAAACAAAAAAAGAGACCTCACCCGGTGCGGCAAATGCAAGAGAAGTTGCAAAAATAATTCAGTGGTTTCCGGGACACATGACAAAGGCTTTGCGTGAAATCGAAGCGAGCTTAAAGCAAATTGACATAGTAATTGAGCTGTGTGATGCACGCATCCCCGTGTCAAGCCGAAACCCGAAAATTGCGGAAATTGTCGGCTCAAAGCCGTTTATTACCGTTATGAACAAGTGCTCTCTTTCCGACCCTGCAAAAAATGCTTACTATAAGGAGCAGTTGTCAAAGGACGGTCACAGAGTAATTTTTACAGACTGTATGACAGGTGCGGGAATTGATGAGATTATTCCGGCCATAAGAAGCATACTTAAAGAAAAGCTCGACAAATACGAGGAAAAAGGAATGAATAAGCTTCCTCGTGCCATGATAATGGGAGTTACAAACTGCGGAAAGTCAACGCTTATTAACCGTCTTTACGGAAAACGTAAAGCAAAGAGCGAAAACAGACCAGGTGTTACTCGTATTCAGCAGTGGGTAACGGTTGACGGTCTTATCGAGCTTCTTGATACACCCGGCGTTTTGTGGCCGAAGTTTGATGATGAGGCAGTTGGGCTTAACCTTGCCTTTACAGGTGCTATACGCGACGAAATTCTTGATATAGAAAGTATCGCCGTTCTGCTTGTTTCAAAACTCATGCAGGACTATCCCTCTCTTATGTACAGCCGATACAAGCTCTCACGCGAGGATGTAGACGGAAAGCTACCGCACGAGATTTTTGAAGCTATCGGCAAAAAACGCGGACTTCTTGTATCCGGCGGCGAAGTCGACTATCCGAGAACGGCACGGTGCATTATTGATGAGTTCCGCGACGGCAGGATTGGAAGGATTACTTTAGATTAGTTTGTGTTTGGTGGATTAAAAGCAAATTTTATTACCTTACCGACCGAGATTGATAAATTTGAAGCTGTTGCTTGTTTCTTTGTACTTTTCAACGCTGAAAAGTACCCAAAGGCGCCACTCAAAAAGAAGGGATGGCTCGATTTGGAGTTATGCTATTTTCTAAACCTGAAAAGCTTCACATTATCTCCAATTTCACCCTTCCAAATCTCCGCTGACTTCCCTTCTTTCGCCGTGGTGGCTTAACTACCCTCATCGGTAATACTAACAAGAATATAAAAAGTTAATTTGTTGTTGTTTAAGTTTCAATTGAAATAACAATAAGGTGAGTTGTGAAATTGATGTTGTTTAAACATCAATTTCACCGTTCAAAAGTTCTTTGCTTACTTTCTTTCAAGAAAGTAAGTGCTAAGCTTCTTTCAAGAAGCGTGAGAAAGCGAGAGGATCCTATGCCAAAAAAACTGCTTGCCGTTGACGGCAATAGCCTTATAAACCGTGCGTTTTACGGCGTAAAACCACTTACAACACGTGACGGAAGAAATACAAACGCCGTTTTCGGCTTTATAAACATGCTCACAAAAGCACTTGATGACATAAAACCCGATTATGCCGCACTTTGCTTTGACCTTAAAAAGCCGACCTTCCGACATGAAGCGTATGACTTTTATAAGGCAACCAGAAAAGGCATGCCCGAGGAACTTCATGAACAGCTTGACTCTGCAAAAAACGCAGGAAAATATCTCGGCTTTCATATTCTTACCTGTGAAGGCTTTGAGGCAGACGATATTCTCGGAACGCTTTCGTCTTTCGGTGATGAGAATACACACGTATATGTTATGACGGGTGACCGTGACTCGTATCAGCTTGTCCGTGATAATGTTTCTGTGCTGTATGTTTCCACAAAGGAAACAGTTGTTACGGATGAATCCGTAATTGCAGAAAAATATGATGGCTTAAAACCTCATGACCTTATAGAATTAAAAGCGCTTATGGGCGACTCTTCGGACAATATCCCCGGCGTTCGCGGCATAGGCGAAAAAACCGCACTCGGACTTATAAAGCAGTTCGGAACGGTTGAAAATCTGTATAAAGAGCTTCCCGAAGCAGACGGACTTACAAAGAGCGTACGAGCAAAGCTCGATGAAGGCAGGGAAATGGCATTTGCAAGCAGATTTCTTGCCGAAATAAAGCTGGATGCGCCAATTGGTGCAGAGCTTTGCGACCTTGAATATACGGGAATGGACAGGGCTTCTCTCATGTCGCTTTGCGAAGATCTGGAGCTGTTCTCGGTAATAAAACGTCTCGGACTCGAAAAAAATACGCAGGGCAGTCTTTTTGACGACGATTTTCAGACAGATACACTTTCAACCGTTAAAATAAGCCGTGTCGAAACAGCAGCTGATATAACAGAAGCCTGTCTTTGTGCTTACTTTGATTTTGACAGCGGCAGAATTTATATAAAAGCAGACGGAAAATATTTTTCTCTGCCTGCAAACGCAGAAAATATAACCGCGCTTTTGTGCGATGAGAATAAGGATATAACGCTTCATGATGCAAAATCGCTTCAGGTATATCTGTATTCTCTCGGCAGATACGAAATAAAAGCAAAATTCTTTGACATTATGCTCGCTTCTTATGTTGCTGACCCGTCGAGCGTTGTTACAAGCGACCGTCTTTTTGCAGGAAAAGCTCTTTCCGGTGAAAAAGACAACGACGAAAAGATTTTTGCATCGGTGCTTGACTTTATGTGTGAGCTGAAAGATGAGCTTAGTACACGCATAAAGGAAAACGGACAGGAAAACCTGCTTTATAACGTTGAATTTCCGCTGTCGATTGTGCTTGCAGATATGGAGCATGAGGGCTTTCTCGTTGATAAAAAGGCTCTTGAAAATTACGGAAAAGAACTTGATGAAAAGATTCAGCTTCGTATGCAGGAGATTTACGGATATTCAGAAGGCGAATTTAATATAAATTCCCCAAAACAGCTCGGCGAGGTTCTGTTTGAACGTCTCGGACTTCCTGCACCAAAGAAAACCAAAACAGGCTATTCAACAGATGCCGAAACGCTTGAAAAATTGCGCGAGCATCATCCGATAATAGATGCAATTCTCGAATACAGAACCGTCGCAAAGCTTAAAAGCACATATGCCGACGGACTATTAAAGGCAATAGGTGATGACGGACGGCTTCACACAAATTTCAAACAGGCATTTACTCTGACGGGACGCCTTTCCTCTGCAGAACCGAATCTGCAAAATATACCGATACGCACCGCTGAAGGACGCGAAATAAGAAAAGTGTTTATCCCCGAAAACGGAAAAGTGCTTATTGATGCAGACTATTCCCAGATAGAGCTTCGTCTTATGGCGGCAATGTCGGGTGACAAAAATATGATTAAGACTTACCTTGACGGCAGGGATATCCATACAATGACAGCTTCTCAAGTGTTCGGAGTATCGGAAAACGATGTTACTTCCGACATGAGAAAGAAAGCAAAGGCGGTAAACTTCGGTATAATCTACGGCATTTCCGATTTCTCGCTTGCAGGCGATATAAAGGTTACCAAAAAAGAGGCGGCAAGCTATATTGAGAGATATTTTGAAAATTATCCCGGCGTTAAGGCTTATCTTGATAACGTAAAGAAACAGGCTCTTGAAGACGGCTTTGTTTCAACACTCTTTGCAAGACGAAGATACGTTCCCGAAATCAAGTCGAGAATTTTTAAAACCAGAACTTTTGGCGAGAGAGTTGCAATGAACGCACCCATTCAAGGAACCGCGGCAGATATTATAAAAATAGCAATGGTGCGCGTATATGACAGACTGAAAGAAGAAAAGCTTTCCGCAAAGCTTATTCTTCAAGTACACGACGAGCTTATAGTTGAATGTGAGGAAAAACATGCTCAGAGAGCTCTTGAAATTTTACGCGAAGAAATGACAGGCGCGGCAACACTTTCCGTTCCGCTTGAAGTAGCAACAGGAACAGGATATAACTGGGAAAGCTGTCATTGATAAGACACTTGCAATTTCGGTAGGGTTAAGGAGACATAAATGGAAAACAATCAGACACCGCAGGAAAACAACGTAACATCTCCGGCAAAGAGAAACTCCTTTGCAGCATTTGTAATGCCCATTATTTCCCTTTTGTCGCTGTATGTTATTCTCAGTAGCACAATTTCCGGAAGAAGCACGCTTTTTTCTCTTATTATAATGCTTATTTTTCCGGCAGCATATTGCACATCGCTTATTACGGCAAGGTCAAATACGGCAAGAGCAATCCCTCTCCTTGGAGCAATTGCAGCATTTTTAATTGCGCTGTTTTCGGGTGCAGTTAAAAGTGCGGGAAGCGCATGTGTTGCCGATACTCTGATTTGCGCATCCGGCATGGTTGCTGTTGCTGCATTTATGTTTTACTGCTGTATAAAAAAGCATTCCAAAACAGTTATGCTTATAGGCATATGCGTTGTGTTTACAATTATGGTGCTTGTTTCACTCTGTGTTATGGCTGTAACGAAAAACGGATATTTTTCACCCGCTCTTGTCATTGAAGAGATAAATTCCGTTTTCAGAACAATCCGTGAAACTGTTTTATCCGTTTACGGAACTGCGCTTAGTAACGAAGAGTTTCTCAATATGTTCAAGACTGCACTTTCGGGCGTTGTATCTCAGGAGGAAATAACAAAAGAAACGCTGATGCCCATTCTTGAAACAGGTGTTGATGCTCTTTTGTCTGTTTTACGTTCGTGTCTTCCGGCAATCATTGCACTTGTGTCAATGATGGGTGCATTTGTAATAATTGCGTTCTTGGGAGTGTTTGCAAAAAGCGGCGGCATTGCTCTTTCAAGAGAAAACGAGCCGTGGGAATACACAGTCAGCGGTGTTACTGCGCGCGTTTTCAATGCGGCTGTTTTTATAGCAATTCTCGGCAGTATAATAAGATTTCCCGCTGCGGCTATAATAACAAGCGTAAACCTTGTTATTATGCTCACACCGCTTCTTGACATAATCGCACTGAAAAGCATATACCGCTTTATGAAAAAGCGCGGTATACACCCATTTGCAAGCGTATTGCTTATGATAGTGGGTTTTGTGATAATATCGGGTATCGTACAGGTTTATTCTTTCGTAATGCTTGCTTTCGTGGGCGTGTATATAGTAAACTTCAGGGAAAGAATAAAACTGTTTGAAAAAAAGGATAAATAGCTTTTGTAAATATTTATTTTATTGACATATCAGGAAAATCCGAACGTATTCGGAAATTCAGACGGAAGTGATGTATTTGAAACAAGCAAAAGAACTTTTAATTAAGGCGCTTACAAAGAAATCGGTAATATTTGCACTGTGTATGCTGTTGCCGTTTGCAGTCACCGGCATAGTTAAGGGAAACCTGCTCTTTGCAGCATCTGTGTGCCTTGGGGTACTGTATGTTGCGGCAGTGACGGTCTATCTCGGATACGACAGAAAGAAAACCAAGCTGTCAAGCGAAAGCCCGATGCTCTCGGGACTTGCTCTTGATTATGTAATGCAGAGCACTCTGCCTGTTGTAATTATTAACAAGTCCGGCGATATCGCATGGTATAACAGGGCGTTTGCCGCCGCAGCCGATATAAAAGGAACACTATACGGAAAAAGCCTTGCCGAAAAGATAAATCACACGCTTACTCCCTCAAGACTTTTCAGGGAAGACGCACTTCCGGTGTTTGTTGCTCTTTCAGGCGTACAGTATGAAGTTTCAACCACTCTTGCCGCATCCTCGGGAAAGCAGTACTGCATAACAGTGTGGCAGGACAAAACAGACCTTTTAAAGGCAAAACATGAGCTTTCCGAAAAGAATGCACTTGTAGCTTTTCTCGTAATTGACAATTTCTCGGAAGCAATGCAGTTTGTTCAGGATAAAACAAGAACGGCGCTTGCGGTTATCGGAAGCGAAATTGATAAGTGGAGTGCTTCAATAAACGGAATAGTCAAGGAGTACGACAGGGAAAAATATATTATTATTTTTGAGGAAAAGTATCTCGCAGAACTTTGTGAGAACAAATTTGAAATCCTGGATAAAATCAGAAGCATAACGGTTGACGATGTTGTAATGCAATTTACGGCTTCTGTCGGAATTGCCTGCTCAGACGGCACACTGTCAGAAAAGGAAGCAGCCTCCCGTGTTGCACTTGACCACGCGCTGCAGCGAGGCGGCGATCAGGCAGTTGTAAAGACAAGAAAAGCAACCGAATACTACGGCGGACGTTCCAAGGGTGTTCAGAAAAAGACCAAGGTTCGCTCAAGAGTGTTTGCAAATGAGCTTTGCGCGCTTATCAATAAGAGCTCAAACGTAATTGTAATGGGACATAAATATGCCGACCATGACTCGGTTGCATCTTGTGTTGCGGTTTCCAGACTTGCAAAGTATCTCGGAAAGCCCGTAAATGTCGTAGTAAACATTCATGACTATAATTTAAAGCCCATATTCAACAGTATGCGCGGCAAAAAAGAATACAAGGAATACGCGGATTTGTTTGTAGACCGTGAATCCGCGCAGGAGCTTCTCCGTTCTGAAACCCTGCTTATTGTGTGTGATGTCAATAACCCTGCTCTTTTTGAAGTTCCCGAGCTTTATGAATCCGCGGCAAACTTCATTATAATTGACCATCACAGAAAAACAGGAGAGCTTGTAAGAGAGCCGGTAAGACAGTATATTGAGCCTGCTTCTTCTTCGGTTTCAGAGCTTATGTGTGAAATTCTTGAGCAGGTGCTTTTGCCGGGTACATTGACACAGGCCGAAGCAAATCTTCTGTTTTCCGGAATTATTCTTGATACAAAGCAGTTCACCAAAAACACTGGAGTCGGAACCTTTGGAGCCGCACTTTACCTTCGTTCCGAAGGAGCAAGCCCATTTGAAGCACAAAAGCTGTTCAGAACCAATATCCAGACCTTCATGCGTGAATCTGTTTTTGAAAACAACATACAGATTTACCGTGACTGTATTGCAATTTCGGTATATGAGGGCGACGCCGACGGAAAAGACAGAATCGTTGCGGCAAAAGCGGCAGACAGGCTGTTGTCTGTTGAAGGTGTTTCAACATCGTTTGTACTTTGTATGATACAAGACGAGGTTACTGTTTCAGCTCGCTCGGACGGAAATATAAACGTTCAGCTGGTGCTTGAAAAGCTCGGCGGCGGCGGTCACTTTGACGCGGCAGGAGCGCAGCTTAAAAACGTCACTCTCGCCCAAGCTGTTGAAAAACTAAAGAACGCCATCGACGACTATTTGCAACAATAGCAGTACAATAAACATACAGATAACTAAAAGCCTTTGGAGGAGTTTATGAAAATTCTGTATCTTGTGAACCGTGCAGCAAAAGCCGGTGCCGAAAAGTATGTACTTAATCTTGTCGAGCAGTACAGCGACAAAAGGGCAAAATGTTATTTTGCATACAATATCCCGGGTTATCTTTCCGAAAAAATGGCGGAAAGAAAAATAAGCACATTTCAGTTTGATCTGCAAGGGCTGTTTGATTTAAAGGCGGCTAAAACACTTGCGCGGATTTGCCGTGAGAATAAAATAGATATTATACATGTACAGTATCCGAAGGAATTGTATATTGCGCTTTTCTCACGCCTGTTCTGCAAAAGAAAAATAAAAATAGTTTTTACAAGTCATCTGACGTATGAGGACAGTCTTTCAAGGAGAATTTCAAACAGGCTTGTCGCTTCACATGCAAACAGGATTATCTCAATCTGCACAAGCGGAAAAGAGCAGCTTTGTGCAAACGGATATCCGAGGAAAAAAATCTCCGTTATTCCTTACGGAGTTGTGCCTAATGAAGAAGGAAGGTACAAGTCGGAAATACGAGAGGAGCTCGGAATCGCCGATGACACCTTTGTCATATCCACACTTGCAAGATTCCATGCTTCAAAAGGTCTTGAGTTTCTCGTTGACAGCATTGAAAAGCTTTGCAAAAGTATAAAGCGCGATTTTGTGCTTCTTATCGCAGGAGAAGGAGAGCTTTTTGAGGATATAAAAACAAAGGTTGAAGAAAAGGGACTTTCGGATAAAATAAAGCTTCTCGGCTTCAGAAAGGATGCGTACAACATTCTTTTCGGTTCGGATTTGTATGTCAACTCATCAGTAAGTCACGAATCCCTCAGCCTTGCAATCCTCGAAGCGCTTAATGCCTCACTTCCCGTCGTTGCAACGAATGTAGGCGGAAACAGCGATATCGTAAATGAAGAAACGGGCTGCGGAAAGCTTGTCGAATACGGTGACACAGACGCCATGGCAGAGTCAATACAAATGCTTGCCGAAAACTCAGAGCTATACGACGAATGCCGAAAAAACTGCGCAAAAACAATACGGGAAAAGTTCAGTCCCGAAAAAGTATACAATGAGATTTTTGATATTTACACTTGTCTTACAGAGAAAAAATAAATTTTAGAAACAGCGCACAAAAGCGCTATACGGAGAGCTATGTCGGAGATATCATACATTACGCCGCTGGAAAGACTTGCAAAGCATTTTCGCAGTCTTCCGGGTATAGGAAAGAAAAGTGCATACAGGCTTGCATTCCACGTGCTTGACTTGTCGGAGGAGCAGGCAAACGATTTTGCGGAAGCAATACTCTCGGCAAAAAAGAGCGTTACACGCTGCAGTATTTGTCAGAACGTTTCGGAAGGCGAGGTTTGCCCTGTATGTGCAGATGAAAAACGCGACCAAAAAACAATCTGCGTTGTCGAAAATCCCAGAGATGTCGGAGCTGTTGAGAGAATAAGCGAGTACAGAGGTGTTTTCCATGTGCTTTACGGGGTTATATCTCCGCTTGACGGAAAAACTCCCGAAATGCTGACAATTACCCCTCTCGTTTCGCGTGTAAAGGACTTGACAGATAAACACCCTGCTTGCGAAATCGAAGTAATCCTTGCAACGAATCCGAGTGTTGAGGGCGATGCAACGGCAATGTACATTTCAAAGCTGCTTGAGCCTTTTGGAGTAAAGATTTCGCGTCTTGCATACGGTATCCCCGTCGGCGGCGACCTTGAATATGCAGATGAGCTTACGCTTTACAGAGCAATAGAGGGAAGAACCTCACTTTCATAAGTGATTTGTTTGTTTTTTCGGCATATTTTTTATAAAAGAGTCGGGCGGCCAGAACCGGTCGCCCATGTATTGTGTCATAAATTATAATTTGTTTTAACGGGAGGAAAAGCTGTGTTTGAAAAGTGTCAGAAAAACAGCGTCATTTACTACAGAAGCACTCTTCTTTTGCAGAACGGCTTTGAAAATGCTTTTTTCACAAGATACGGTGGAGTAAGCTCGTCTTGCTTTGACAGCCTTAACATGAGCTTTACCAGAAAAGATAAAAACGGTATGTGCGACAGCACCGAAAACGTGCGTGAAAACTACCGTATTGCACTTTCTGCAATAGAAAGCTCTCCCGAAAGCGCGGTCGGGGCAAAGCAGGTTCATGAAAACACCGTCAGAGTTGCAACCGACAAGGACGCAGGACTTGAAATCTTGCGCGAGAGTAGTATCGGGTATGACGGAGTGCTTGTGAAAGCAGAAAATTCCGCCGTAAATACCGCATGCGTGAAAACTGCAGACTGTACTCCGATTTTACTGGGCAACAAAAAAACCGGCGACGTGTGTGCCGTTCACGCAGGCTGGAGAGGAACAGTCAACGACATTGCAGCAAAAGCGGCACAAATGCTGTGTTGCAATAATATGTCAGACATTATCTGCGCAATTGGCCCTTGTATAGGTGCTTGCTGCTATGAGGTAGGCGACGAGGTTTACGATGCAGTAAAGCTGCTTTTTGATATCAGGGGCATTTCAAAAATGACGGACAATATGTTTGTAAGCCTGTCAATATGTTCGCTTTCACAGAAGAAACATGCAAATCTCGCACTTATTAACAGAACGCTTCTTGAAAATGCAGGCGTACCCTCACAGAACATAGAAGCATCGGGCATATGCACCTGCTGCACAATTGAAAACGGAGAAAAACCGTTTTTCTCGCACAGAGCAAGCGGCGGTCATTCGGGAACGTTTCTGTCGGCAGTCAAAACCGGAAAAGACTCTTGAAGCAATGGGAAGTGTGAATATAAACCGTGAAAAACCTTTTCGCAAGGTTTACATAGAAATAACAAATGTCTGCAACCTTTCATGCTCGTTTTGTGCGGGAACTAATCGCAAAAAGGAATTTATGAGCCTTGAGCGTTTTAAAAAAGTGCTTGACAAGGTACAGGCATATACAGACTTCATCTATCTTCACGTCCTCGGAGAACCGCTTTTGCATCCCGAAATATCGGAAATGTTTGATGAAGCCCAAAAACACGATTTAAAAGTGGTGCTTGTAACAAACGGCACAAAACTTTGCGAATGTGCAGACATTCTGCTCTCAAAAGAAGCGCTTCATAAGGTGAACGTGTCGCTTCATGCACTGGAAGCAAACCCTGCTTTAGATAAAAACGCATATCTTGACGCGTGCTTTGATTTTTGCGAAAAAGCTGCGGAAAAGGGCATTGTGTCGGTGTTCAGGCTTTGGAACAGTGGAGCGGAAAACACTCTTAACGGAGAAATCGAAAATAGGCTTCACGAGAAGTTTTGCGGTGAGTGGAAGGAAAATACAAAAGGCTATCGCTTACGTGAAAAGCTGTTTTTGGAATATGCAAACAGGTTTGAGTGGCATGAACAGAATGAGGCAAAGGGAAATGTACGCTGTTATGCGCTTAAAGACCAGTTCGGCGTTTTATGCGACGGCACGGTTATTCCTTGCTGTATCGACAGTGAGGGTTCGCTTTGCATGGGAAACATAGAAACAGACGCGCTTTCGGATATGCTCTCGGGTGTTCTTGCAACAAAGCTTAGAGAAGGCTTTGACAGCAAAAAGGCTGTTTTCGATACCTGCAAAAAATGCGGCTTTATCCGCAAAAGAATGTAAAAAAACAATAAAAACAAAACAGAAAAGAGACAGAACTATGACAACAAGCTCACTTCTTATAATTATTGCCGGCGTTCTCTGGGGAACAATGGGACTTTTTGTGCACACGCTGACAGACATTTTCGGATATACTTCAATTCAGGCGGCTGCTCTTCGCATTACGGGCTGTGCAGTTATGGTGTTTCTCTTTCTGCTTCTGACTGACAGAAAGAAATTCAAAATAAAGCTGCATGATATATGGGTTTTTTTGTGTAACGGATTTATAAGCGTTTTGTGCATGACGGTGTTTTACTTCGGCTCCATCAGCAGCGATACAAGCATGTCCGTCTCGGCAATTCTGCTCTACACCGCTCCTATTATCGTAATGCTGCTTTCATGTATTATTTTCAAGGAGAAATTTACAAGAGTCAAGGCGCTTGCACTGGTATTTGCGTTTTTGGGATGCGTGCTTGTGTCAATGTCGGGTTCTGTACACGCAACAACAAAAGGGATAGTACTTGGACTTCTGTCGGGGCTTGCCTATGCTCTTTACAGTATTTTCAGCACAGTAGCAATGAAAAAGGGGTATCACGCGTATACCGTTACCTTCTGGTCTTTCCTTTTTGCAGCAATAGGCTCGTGGTGCGTGTGCGATATGCCGTCGCTCCTGTCAAATACAGCAGCAAATGCATCTGCACTTCTTGCACTTGCGATTTTCTCAACAGGGCTTGTAACGGCTGTACTTCCGTTTACGCTTTACACAAAAGGTCTTTCGGGAACAGAACCCGGAAAAGCAGCAATTATGGCATCTGTTGAACCGCTTATGGCTGCAGTTTGCGGCGTTTTCAGAGGTGAGAAGCTGACAGTTTCCGTGTGCCTCGGCATGGCAGGAATTATTGCAGCGATCGTTGTACTTAACTTAAAAAAGAAAGTTAAATAAAATTCTCAGTTTGTATTGACAAACGGGATACGGTATGTTAATATACCCATGAACAGAATATAAATGTGTAAAAACTCCCGAACGAGAAGAGGCGGAGGCGTCCGAGAGACGCGCCGAATACGTAAGGTGAGGAGGATAAAACACTATAGGCATACAGTTCGGGATTCGTCAAGCGGAATATATTGACGTAATCCCGTTTTTATTGCTTCGGGAAAATTGTACGTATCCAAACAAACCAACAGCCAAAGTCCGTGTTTTCAACACGGAAAAAGGAGTGAGCATCATATGCCGCATTTGCATAAACGAAGACACAAATTAAGACCGGCATCTCATAAAAAGGAGTTTACGGACGAGCAGTTAAGAAATCTTGAGTTTGAATTTATAAACGCCTATAGCGGAACTTCAAAAAGCACCTTCAAAATACTCTTGATTCTATACATGCGTTTTCCAAGACAACTCTTTCTGTCAATATTTTTCTACATAATTGCAACCCTTCCGCATATAACACTTCCGATAATCACTGCAAATATTATAAATCTTGTTGCCTATCCGACAGAGCATTTATACAGAGATATTGCTGTTAACCTTGCAGTAATAGCGTTTCTGCTTTTGCTCAATATTCCGACAAACGTACTCAGGGTAAAATATCAGAGCCTTGTTTTAAGACGCGTTGAAGCGGGGCTTCGCGGTGCTCTTGTAAGAAAGCTTCAGCAGTTGTCCATTTCTTTCCACAAGGAAATGCAGTCGGGACGTATTCAGTCAAAGCTCATGCGGGATGTTGAAACAGTTCATGGACTTGCACAACAGATTTTCTCGTCGTTGCCGCAAATTATAGTAAATATGGTAACAGCCTTTGTTATTGTGCTTGTCAACGACTGGAGACTGTTCGCATTCTTCATTTTGTGTATACCGTCCTCGGCACTGCTTGTAAGAGCGTTCCGTTCTCCCATCAGAAAAAACAACCGCACCTACAGAAAGGACATGGAGAACACAAGTGCAAACCTTATGGACATGGTTGAAATGACTGAGATTACAAGAGCACATGCTCTTGAAAACAGAGAGGTTCACAAGATGACGTCTCTGCTGAGCAGGCTTGCAAATACCGGCATAAAGCTTGATATGATTCAGTCCATGTTCGGAGCAAGCTCATGGGTTGTATTCCAGGTTTTCCAGCTTCTTTGCCTGGTGTTCACTGCGTTTATGGCAATCAACGGACAAATTAAAATCGGTGACATTTCTCTCTATCAGTCATATTTCACAACACTCACCGCACAGGTTTCAACAATAATCGGACTTCTTCCCATTATGACCAAGGGCTTTGAGTCGATTTCCTCTATCGGAGAAATACTCGGTGCCTCTGACATTGAGGACAACAAGGGCAAAAAAGAGCTTGTAACGCTAAGGGGCGACTTCGATTTTGAAAACGTACATTTTTCCTATGAGGACGACCAACCGCTGCTTCGCGGTCTTAATCTTCACGTAAAGCAAGGAGAAACCATTGCAATAGTCGGTGAATCGGGCTCGGGAAAATCAACGCTCATGAACCTTGTGCTCGGATTTATTTTCCCGAATTCGGGTAAGGTTTCCATTGACGGACACGACATCACCGAAATAAACCTTCATTCCTACAGAAAGCACCTTGCGGTTGTTCCGCAAAACAGCGTGTTATTTACCGGAACAATACGTGAAAACATCACATACGGTCTTGATACAGTAAGTGATAAAAAGCTTAAAGAGGTGCTTGATGCCTCACTGCTTTCGAACTTTATAGGCACGCTTCCCAAAGGCATCGACACTCCGCTTGAAGAGCACGGTGCAAACCTGTCCGGAGGACAAAGACAGAGACTTTCAATCGCTCGTGCACTAATCAGAAACCCGGATGTTATTATCTTTGATGAAGCGACAAGTGCTCTCGATACAATTTCCGAAAAGGAAATACAAACCGCAATAAACAATCTGTCAAGAGATAAGACAACATTTATTGTTGCACACAGGCTTTCTACTATCAAAAACGCCGACAGAATTGCCGTTATCAAGGACGGTGTATGCTGTGAGATAGGAACTTACAACGAGCTTGTAGCAAAGAAAGGCATTTTCTACGAAATGCAAAAACCACAGACAGTAGAACAATAATATTTAAAGGCAGAAACGTGTGATTTCGTTTCTGCCTTCTTTTATGGGCAATTAACACTAATTGATAAATGATTTTTACGGTAAACCGACGGAGAAACCCCGACACAGTTTTTGAAGAACCTGCTAAATGAATAAATGTCGGAAAAACTCATTTTTTCGGATAAAGCAGATACCGGGATATTGGTTGTCTTTAAAATGTCTTTGATATACTCAATCCGCTTGTGCCGATAATATGTAATAATGTTTATTCCATACATATACTTGAATTTTCTGAGCAATGTGTATTTGTTGATATAAAACTGTTTTGAAAGAGAATCTAAAGTTATTGCGGATATGAAATTGTTGTCTATATAATTTTTGACAGCAACGACCGGATTGCTCATCATATCGGGGCTGCCTGTTCTGTCATGATCAAATTGTGTTAAAATGCAGTTTAAAAGCTCAAGCATTTTTGCCTTGCATAACAGTTCATAGTTATAAGCCTTACTTTTAAACAACTCAATGATTTCAAAAAAGATCCTCTGAAACAAGGCAGTATCAGACGGAGTAAAAACACATGGAATGCCTATATCAGCCAAAATGTCCTCCTGAATAAGTGACAATTCATAATCTGACATCTTTTTTTGAGGTTTAAAGGATATATATCTTTTTTCGCTTGCGTTGCTGTATGTCATATCAAAATGGATATGTGGCTGTACAAAATCAATGTTTTCAACACATTCGAATTTGTGATGGATTCCCGGTCTTAAAAACACAACATCGTTTTTCTTGCACAGGTATTCGATATTTTCTACAGTGATTTTGCATTTTCCGCTTGTAACCAGTATCAATTCGTAATCAAATATCACCCTGTTGTTAATCCTGAACGGAGCGATAAGCGTAGAAAACATAGCAACTCTTATATATGGAGAAAACTCGTTTTTGTTCATATCCCAAATACCTTTCTCTTGACCTTGTGTCAATAAATGATAAATCTGTTAACTAAAACTGCTATTCTCTTTTATTTTGAATTATGTTAAAATTATACCACAATTTTAAAGTAATAGCAAGGGAGAATAGAAAAATGATGAATTTGTCAAAAATACAGGAGTTTGAATCGAGGTCAATTTCTGCTGAAAACTTCACAGGCGAAAAAGGCAAAGGTGCAATGGCTGAAACCGGGGTCAATAAAGAGTGCGCAAGAGAATTGGGAAAAGGATGGAAGGTATCTCCGGCTGTAAGAATTGGTGCAGGAGAAACATTTGAAATTGCCTGTATTGAAGGCGCGGGTATTATAAAGCATATATGGATAACGGATAACTGCCCTAAAAACAGAATGCTTGTAATCAGAATGTACTGGGACGGAAGCGACAAAGCATCGGTGGAAGTTCCTCTTGGCGACTTTTTTGCTTCTGCAGATTACCAAAACTATGCACAGCTCTCATCTTTGCCGGTTTGTGTAAATCCAAAAAGAGGATTTAACTGTTATTGGGATATGCCTTTTTATAAAAAGTGTAGAATAACAATAGAAAATCTCCATTCGGAAAGTGTTACTCTCTATTATCAGGTTGACTATATTATTGGTAAAATACCCGAAGGACACGGATACTTTCATGCACAGTTCAGGAGAGTAAACCCGCTTCCGTATAAAGAGAATTATACAATTCTGAATAATGTTGAAGGAAACGGCCATTATGTAGGAACATATATGTTCTGGGGTGTTAATAATAACGGATGGTGGGGTGAAGGCGAGATAAAGTTCTACCTTGACGGTGACAAAGAGTATCCTACAATATGCGGAACAGGTACTGAGGATTATTTCTGCGGTTCATGGAATTTCGATGTCTGCGGTAAGTATCAGGAATTTTGTACGCCTTACTCGGGTCTTTCAAAAATAATAAGACCTGACGGCACATATAATTCTCAACAGAGATTTTCTCTATACAGATGGCACATAACCGACCCAATCTATTTTAAGAAAGACATAAAAGTAACAATTCAAGCACTAGGATGGAGAAGCGGCGGCCGCTATTTACCTCTGCAAGACGATATTTCTTCGGTTGCATTCTGGTATCAGGACAGCATATGTAAAAATTTCCCGAAGTTTCCTTCGGCAGATGAATTGGAAATAATATAATTTAAAATACATTATTGAAAAAAGGGGCTGTATCAAATTATTTTGATGCAACCCCTACTTATATCAATTGTTTCTTATTTCAGCTTTTCAAGCCATTCCTTATACTTATCCACGTCAAACGCAGGATATCCGTACAGGTAGTGGTTGAAATAGCGCTTTCCGTCAATAAACCACTCAATCAGAAGCATACCCTTGTCAGAATACATGAGTTCTATCTTTCCGATTGTGGTTCTTTGACCTGCAGCGGCGGTAAATCCGCCCTGAAGAACAACATTTCCGCTTTCTATGTCCGTGATTTTTACTTGACCCGAAACATTTTCACGTGTGTCGTTTGCTGCAACAACACGCGAGCCCCAGTCTGATATCTCGTCGCACATGATTGCAAACGGCTGCTGAGAACGCTTTATATAATGGTAAGCAAGCTTCTTGTCATAGTAGTAGTCCACAACTGCATCCGACATCTGCGGCCAGCCGTCAAGCAGATTCCACCATATAACACCCTTCTTGTCTGGGTTTATACGAACTCTTTCAATAAAATACTTCTTCGCCTCAGCCTGAGAAACCTGAGACATGAAGGAGAAGTCTTCAAGACTTTCGGCTTTTTTGCCGAAGAACTGATAAATCTGTTTGTCCATGAGAGCAACTCTGCTGTCGTTATGTGCCCAGTCTGTAGAATGGAGCGTCCACTGCTCGTTGTAAACCGGCCACAAACAGTCTTCGTCGATAAATTTCTTTATAGATTCAACGCTCGGACAGCCATGGTAACCTGTTTCACTGACAAAATGAGCATTGGAGTTTACGTAAAATTTACTCTTGAAGTAATCTCTTGCACCCCAGAGATGGTCCTCGGGAAGCTTTTCAAACTCCTTACTCTCGTAAATCTCATTACATACATAGGGCGAGCTTGCAAGGAACGGTCTGCCGGCGTCTTCGGTCGCAACCACCTGCGGCAAAATTTCGCGTGTTATGCGGTTTTTGCTCGGTGCCGTGTGGCTGTTCTGCATGAGTGCATCGTTTTCGTTGTCGCCCGACCAGAGAATGATACACGGATGCTGACGGTAAAGACGGATAATTGCAGTTGCTTCCTTGCGGATTGTTTCAAGGAAGGCTTCGTCCTGCGGATAAGGATGACAGGCCATTGAAAAATCCTGCCATACCATAACGCCGTTTTTGTCACACAAATCGAAAAACTCATCACTTTCGTAAACATTTCCGCCCCAGCATCTGAGAATGTTGCAGCCAATATCTGTTACAAGCTCAAACGCCTTTGCATATCTGCTCTTGTCGCGGCTGTGATATGCGTCCATGGGAACCCAGTTTGAACCCTTGCAGACAACTGTTTCACCATTGATTTGAAATTCAAACTTGCCGTGCTTTCCGTCGGTCGTGTCTGTTCTTAACAGCTTTACCTGACGTATGCCGACGTTGACGGTCTTTTCGCAAAGAACCTTTTCGTCACAAATAAAGCGAACATTAACTACATAAAGGTTCGGCTCGCCATAACCGTATGGCCACCAGAGCTTGGGATTGTTTATTCCGTGCTCAAAGGCTCCCGCCTTGAAGGTGACGGGTTTTGTAAAGGAAAAGCTGCTGTCGCCGCACACACCGCTTATTTCTATTGTCGTGTTCTTCGGAACACACTCTGTTTCAAGCTCATAGCAAAAACGGAGAAAAGCACCGCCCGGGAACATTGTCTCGGTGTAGCAGAAGAACTGCTTGATTTCGCAGTCTGTCTTTGCAACAAGAGAAACATCTCTCCAGAGACCTGCTGATACGGCTCTTGGCATAATATCCCAGCTGTAGCTGTGAGGAGCTTTTCTTATTTGTACGCTTTCGTAGTTTCTGTTGTACCAGCCGTTTGCAAGAGTGAACATGGAAATATCCTTGTTGTAGGCTTCAAGCACAGCGGACTTTATATGTACGCAAAGACTGTTTATCTCGCCGATTTTTGCGTTTTCGTCTATGGAAAACTCAAACGGAATGAACATGTTATCCGATTCGCCGATTTTTGCTCCGTTAAGGAAGTATTCGGCAATACAGTCTGTTCCCTCAAAAAGAAGCGACAGCTTTTTGCCTGCATATTCGGCAGGAATGTCAAATTCCGTTTCGTACCACCATTCATATGTCTCAAACTCTTCGGCAAGGCGCATGTTTTCGCCTTTGAACAGGTTTTCGGGAAGAACTCCTGCGCGCGAAAGATCAAGCTCTGCATTTCCCGGAACTACTGCTTCTATTGTAGGAACCGCGCTGCTTGCATGAAGCTGCTCCGGAGTTTTTATGTCAAGTGAATTCTGCTTGAAATATGACAGCTTCCATGTGCCGTTGAGAGAAAGTTTTTGCATAACGAAAACTCCTTTGCAATAAAAACAGATTATTTATGCATTAACGCCGGCATCCTTTAAGAATTTTTCAATTCCTGCATCTGTAAGAGGATGCTTTGCCATCTGAAGAATTACCTTGTAAGGAATTGTAGCAATGTGAGCGCCTGCACGAGCTGCATCTATAACATGCATCTGGCTTCTGACGCTTGCCGCGATAATTTCAGTTTTAATACCGTGAATATCAAAAATTTCAACGATTTCCTCAACAAGCTCCATACCGGGCATACCGATATCGTCAAGTCTTCCGAGGAACGGGCTTACAAAGCTTGCACCTGCACGAGCTGCAAGAAGAGCCTGTGCTGCGCTGAATATAAGAGTTACATTTGTGCGGATACCCGTTGCAGTAAGCTGCTTTACAGCCTTAAGTCCTTCAAGCGTCATGGGTATTTTGATAACAATGTTCTTGTGGATTGCGCTGAGAACCTTTGCCTCCTCAACCATTCCTGTTGCATCCTCACTCATAACCTCTGCAGAGATGGGACCGTCAACTATTTTAACGATCTCCTTTATAACCTCTGCAAGGTCTCTTCCTTCACGGGCAATAAGAGTGGGGTTTGTTGTTACACCGCAGATAACGCCAAGATCACTTGCCGCACGAATTTCGTCAAGATTTGCAGTATCAATAAAAAGCTTCATTTTGATTTTCCTTTCTTTTTATACCTCTCCAGTATTTTTTTCACATATACATTATATCACAAAATTCGGTCTTGTAAAGTGTAAAAATCCATGATATAATTAAGAAAATCGGATTTATTTATTCCACAAGCTGTCTTACCGGACAGCAGACAGACATACAGTTCCAAAATAACCGGCAAAGCTTTAATACACGACAAAACATTTTCAAAGATCGATTAAGAATAAGAGGAGTGGATTTTTCTTGGATACGAGGCTTCTTATAAATTTTGAAAAAATCGACGGCGCAGAAAATATCAATGTTATACGAAGAAGCATTCCTTCGAAAAGCATATCACGTATACACTGGCACAATTACTACGAGCTTGAGATACTTGTATCGGGAAAAATGCGCCAGTGTATAAACGGACGTGAATACGAAATGACCGGCGGTAACATGTATCTTTTGTCGTTTTATGATTATCATTCTTACATCTCTCTTGAACCCTGCGAGCTTATCAACATTTCCTTTATGCCGGATGTGCCCGACAAGCGTATCAGTTACATACTTGAAAAAAACGGCAAAGCGTTGGTTTGCTGCTTTGACCAAGAGGATATGCAGCACGTTTTGAACCGAATCTGCAGCCTTGAAAAAGAGCTGAAGGAAAACGGGTATTTGTCTGAAATTATGCTAAGCACGCTGTTGTCCGAAATACTTACCTTTGTTTTCAGAAAAACAAGCGACGGGTCAGAGCCCGTGGTTCCACTTCTCATCCAGAAGGCAACCGGCTATATCCATGCAAATTTCAGACAGGATATTTCGCTTAACAGTCTTGCTCAAACCCTTTCGGTCTCATCGGGCTATCTCGGAAAAGCGCTTAAAAAGAATCTTAACAAGTCCTTCAACGAGTATCTTGGAGATATCCGTATGAAATATGCCTGCAATCTTCTTGACTCATCTCAAATGCCGATTTCCGATATTGCATCCGCTGCAGGATATAATTCAACAACATATTTTCTGTATGTTTTCAAAAAGAGATTCGGAATGACGCCCGGAGAATACAAAAAGCTCCGCGACTGTACCGAACAGTTATATTCGGATTAAACTCCACAGCCTCGGGAGGTGTTTTGCGTGGATAAAAAACTGCTCATGAACCTTGAAGCTCCTTTGGGCAAAACAAATCTTGAAATAATTCGCAGAAAGCTTTATGCCGGCAGGACAATTCCGGTTCACTGGCACGACTACTGTGAGCTTGAAATAATTCTTTCGGGAAAAGCAATTCACGTCATGAACGGAACTGAATACGAGCTTTCCCGCGGAAGCATGTATATGCTGTCGTTTTACGATTATCATGCATTTACCGCTCTTGAAGAAACGGAAATGATAAATCTCAATTTTTCCCGCGACCTTCTTGACGCAAGAATTTCCGATTATCTCGAAAACTCCGGAAAAGCAATTGTTTGTTCGCTGAGCGAAGAAGAGCTTGAATATATTGATGGCAGAGTAACGGCGCTTGAAAACGAAAACTCTCCCGAAATTTACATGGGAGACGTTGTCATAAGCTCACTTCTTTCCGAAATACTTGCACGAGCAATACGAAAAACAAATGAGGCAGGCAAAGCTGCGCTTCCTCCGCTTGTTCAGCAGGCAACCGCATACATACACACAAATTTCAGACGGGATATTTCGCTGGATATTCTTGCAGAAGCTCTTTGTGTATCCTCCGGATACCTCGGAAAGCTGCTCAAAAAGAGCCTTAACAAATCTTTTAACGACTATCTCGGCTCTGTCAGACTCAAGTATGCCTGTAATCTCCTGGAGTCCTCGGAAATGTCCGTCGGAGATATCGCTTTCGCCGCGGGTTATAATTCAGTACCGTATTTTCTGTATGTTTTCAAAAAGAAATTCGGAATTACACCGGGTGAATACAAGCAGCTTAAAGACAGCTGCAGCAAGGATTTAAAAACACGTATTTTGAATAAAGGCAGGTGATGTGTCGTGAAATCAAAGCCTCTTATGAACCTTGACAGACCTCTTGGAGTTACGGGTCTGAGCATTGTCAGAAAGGTATTGAAAAAAGGCTACGAAGCAAGGGTTCACTGGCACAACTACTTTGAAATAGAAATAATAGTGTCGGGAAAAGGAACTCATATTCTTAACGGCCAGAAATATGAGGTTTCAAGAGGAAGCATGTATATAATGTCGTTTTACGACTATCATTCTCTTGAGGCGTCGGAGGATATAGAAATCATCAATATGGGCTTCAGTCCCGAAATACTTGACGGAAAGCTTGCAGAACGTCTTCAGCATTCGGGAAAAACGGTTATGTGCAGTTTTGATGAGGAAAAAATAAAGTATATAGACGACAGAGTAAGGGTGCTTGAAAGTGAAAACGGTATTGCAACAAGCCCGGAGGACCTTGTATTAAGGTCAATACTTGCAGAAATTGCCTCTCATGCACTTCGCCTGTCAAATGACAAGGACGAGGGATCTCTTCCCGAATTTGTCCAGCAGGCAACTGCCTATATACACGAGAATTTCCGACAGGATATTTCACTCAGCCTCCTTGCGGATACTCTGTCTGTATCATCGGGATATCTAGGAAAACTTATAAAGAGCAGCCTTGGAAAATCCTTTAACGAATACCTTGGTGACGTTCGCTTGAAATATGCATGCAACCTTCTTGAATCAAGCTCGCTTTCCGTAAGCGAAATTGCTCTTAATTCGGGACATAATTCGGTTCAGTATTTTCTCCATGTGTTCAAAAGACATTTCGGGCTTACTCCGAGTCAGTACAGACAAGCGCAGAGTAAATCATAACAAAAAGGCGCTTTGGTTTTTTCCAAGGCACCTTATATTGTTTATTTCTTCAATTCAACTTCCATTATTCGTTTTGCGTTTTCAAAATATTCTTTTTTATGCGGCCATAAGCGAAGGTATAATTCCGCAACACCTTTAAGCCATGTGTTTTTTCCATACATTTCATTTTCCAGATAATCTGTAACAATGGTTTTCTTTTCTTCCTCGGATATCGACACATCGCGGATAAAGCGAAATTCTGCATGCATGATATTTCTGTAATTTTTTACGTTTTCTATCCAGTCGGAAAGGTACTCTGCACACGGCTTGTAGTCGCCGATATCAAAGCCCTGATACTCCAGAATACATTTTGCCATGACAAAATGACCAAGTGCATTAGGGTGAACTCTGTCACCGCCGTATAGGACCTGTGTCTGCATTTCTTTTGTCATGTATGCGTGTATGTCAATAAGCTCATAGCCGTTCTGATGCGCAAACTGTCTTTGAAAATCTGCATATGATGAGAGAAGCGCATATGCACCGGGAAGAATGTCTCCTCCTTCTTTCTGATATTCGGCGTAAGGCGGAAGAGTACATATTATGAGCTTTGCTCCAATGGATGTACATTTATCGCACATAATGGCATAATTCTTTTTGAAGGCTTCAAATGCGTTTTCAAGAACCGCGTATCTCTCGCTGCTCTGAGGATTTGAGAGAATGTCACGATGTGAAGCATTAATTCCTTCCATAAGAACAATGTGGGTGGGCTTGTGTATCTTTACATCGCTTTCAAAAAACTGAAAAAGTGAGGCACTTGAAGTACCGCCTATACCGCAGTTGTAGAAGTTTATATTTGATTCTTTGAAATTGTCATGATAATACTCTGCGATATGAGAAATAAATCCATTTGCCTGTGTTATACTGTCTCCAAGAAAACACACTCTTGAATTGTCGGGAAATCTTTTCATTTTCGTCTTTCCTTTCGCCATTTTCTTTGTCAAGGCTATTTTAACACCCAAACGCCCTATTGTCAACAAAAAGCTGTTTTGCAGTTAAAAAACTGATGCAGGCAAAATATTTCATACTTTCACAAAAGTTCTGTAAGAAAATAATCATTATTATCAATTAAAATATACTGAATATATCTATTTTTCATGAAAGAAGGAATAAACATGAAAGAAGAATTGACAAGAAAAATCTTAAAACTCCTTGAAAACGACGCGAGACTCACTTCTTCGCGTATTGCCGTTATGCTGGGAGAAGATGAAAACGAAGTTCGAGCCATAATCGAGCAGCTCGAAGCCGACGGAACAATTCTCGGCTACAAGGCGCTCGTTGACTGGGATAAAACAGACAGAGAATATGTAGACGCGCTTATTGAGCTTAAGGTTGCACCACAGCGCGACAGAGGCTTTGAAAGAGTTGCTCAGAAAATATATAATTTTCCCGAAGTTAAAAATATGTTCCTAATGTCCGGAGCATATGACCTTTGTGTTATGATTGAGGGAAAAACTATAAAGCAGGTGGCGCTTTTCGTTGCGGAAAAGCTTGCTCCCATTGAGGGAGTCATCTCCACAAGTACACATTTCGTACTTCGCAAATATAAGGACAAGGGCGTTGTTTTCGGCCACGGAAACGAAACGTCTGAGGACGAGAGAGGAAATATGCTCTGATGATAGATTACAGCAAAGTGCTTTCACAGCGTGCCGTTGATTTAAAACCCTCCGGCATAAGAAAATTTTTTGATATACTTGACGAAATGCAGGGAGTTATTTCTCTGACGGTCGGTCAGCCCGACTTTGTTACACCCTGGCACATAAGAGAAGCGGCAATCGAGTCGCTTGAAAAGGGTAAAACCTATTACACATCAAACAGCGGTCTTTTGGAATTCAGAAAGCAGATAGCTGCATATCTTGAAAGACGCTTTAATGTGTCTTATGACCCATCTAAGGAAATTTCAGTAACCGTTGGCGGAAGCGAGGCGATTGATCTTGCAATACGCGCGATTGTTGAACCCGGAGACGAGGTTTTAATAGTTGAGCCGTCGTATGTGTGCTACACACCGATAACATCGCTCACCGGCGGTATTCCCGTTATGCTCAAAACAAGAGTTGAGGATAAATTCAAGCTCACTCCCGAGCTTTTAAAGGCTCACATTACCCCAAAAACCAAAATGCTTGTTCTTCCTTATCCGAATAACCCCACAGGCGGTATTATGACAGAGGAGGATTTGAGAAAAATCGCGGATGTCTTAAAGGACACAAACATAGTTGTCCTCACCGATGAAATTTACGGCGAGCTTACCTACGGCAGAAAGCATTTTTCGTTTGCTTCGATTCCTGATATGTGGGACAGAACAATATATGTCGGCGGCTTTTCAAAGTGCTATGCTATGACAGGCTGGCGACTCGGCTACGTTTGCGCACCGAAAGAAATTATGCAGCAGATGCTCAAAATCCACCAGTATGCAATCATGTGTGCGCCCACAATGAGCCAGTATGCAGGCATGAAAGCGGTCATGGACGGCGACGAGGATATTGAATATATGCGTGACTGCTATAATCAGAGAAGAAGAATGCTTCTTTCGGGACTTAACGAGATAGGGCTTGAATGCTTTGAGCCTGAGGGCGCGTTCTATGTGTTCCCGAACATAGGAAAATACGGACTGACATCCGAGCAGTTCTGCGAAAAGCTTCTCTATGACCAGAAGTGTGCAATTGTTCCGGGTACTGCATTCGGAGATTCGGGTGAGGGCTTTGCAAGAATTTCTTATGCATATTCGATTGAGCATATAAGCCGTGCCATTGAAAGAATTGACAAATTCCTTCAGAAAATTAAGTAAGAGAGTTTTTTATGAACAGACACATTACACACACAAACAAGGTTTATCTTTCTGCTCTTGATTCTTACGATTACGACAAGGTAAAAGAGACTCTTTTTCCTCTTTTTGAAAACGTTATAAGCGATAACGGATTTGAAAAGGTATATTTTGAGGGCAAACGGGTTACCGTAAAACCGAACCTGCTTGCAAAAATAGAGGTTGAAAAATGTGTTACAAGCCATCCGTCCTTTGTTAAAGCGGCGTGTGAATTCTTCTGCTCTTTGGGTGCTGTTGTTACCGTAGCAGACAGTCCCGGAGGAGTTTATAACAAAACTGCCTTTCACGGCATCTGCTCACAGACCGGAATGTATGAAGCGGTAAAAGAAACAGGTGCGTCTGTAAACGAAGATTTCGGTCATGAAATGAAGTCTGACCATAACATTTCAAAATTCAGCTTCAATATAATAAATCCAATTGCAAACGCAGATGTTGTTGTAAATCTTGCAAGACTTAAAACTCATGCCTTGTGTGAAATGTCAGCAGCGGTTAAAAACATGTTCGGCTCAATTCCGGGACTTCAGAAAGCCGAACAGCACGCACGTTTTCCCGAAAGACTTTCATTTGCGGATATGCTGTGCGATTTGTGCGAATTGACGGCACCACAGATAAACATAATTGATGCTGTTATCTGCATGGAGGGCAACGGTCCTTCCGGCGGAACACTCAGAAAAACGGGCTCTGTTATCGCGAGCTGTGACCCGTTTGCAGCAGATGTTCTCGGCTCTTATCTTATGGGTTACGAACCCGATGAGGTTGGAACAGTTCAGTGTGCCGTAAAACGAGGTCTTTGTGCGAAAAATGCAGACGAACTTGAAATAATCGGTGAGGATAAAGAAAAATACAAGGCAAAATTTATCCGCCCCGATTCGCGTGCAGGCGGTATAGTAAAGCAGATACCGACAATTTTCGGCGGAAGACTAAGAGTTGCTCTTGAGCCGAGACCGACTGTTAAAAAAAGTCTTTGTGTCGGCTGCGCAATATGCGCAAAAAACTGTCCCGTTGACGCTATTGAGATTAGGAATAAAAAAGCTTTTATTGATAAGACAAAATGTATAAAATGCTATTGCTGTCAGGAATTTTGTCCGCGTGAAGCGGTAAAGGCAAAATCAAGCCTTTTCATTCACTAATAATATAAATCGGAGGATTTTATGAAAAAACTTCTAACAATACTTTCTGTTCTTTTAACCGTTTTGTGTTTCTTCGGCTGTGCTGAAAAAGACCCAGATAAAAGCAACGAGGGTACTGATACAAAAAACGAACAGAAAATTGACTATTCCGATAAGTCCTGGGCAGAAATTCCCGTGTATCCCGAAGGATATCCTACAGAAGAAGATATGGCAAACGTGTATAAAGCAGCATGTGATGCTTTCGGCTGGATAACCATAACGGCAGCACCGCCTGTTGATATGAAGGACGAATATGTTAAAGACGGTCTTGCTTATTACCGTGTCAAGAGCGATTTTCTCAACAGCCTTGAAGATTTAAAGCTTTACTATCTTACCATGTTCGATGAAGCAACCACCGAAGAACTCATGGACATAAACGAGGAAATAGGCCGTATTGTTGAATCACCCGACGGCGGGCTTTACTGCATGAAATTTTACTATGAACCGCAGGGTTTTTCCGAAGAAGAAACCTTTGAGCTTGTAAGAAACAGCGAAGACAGCTGCACTTATAATGTGTCCTATCACACAGTAGACGAAGACGGCAACAAGTTGAAGGACTATACTGAAGCCTTCAGGTACGAAAAAGTTGACGGCAGATGGATCTTTACAAATTTCCGAGTTTACCGTCAGAACTGATTAGAAAAACTTTCCCTTTGTGAAATTGAAGTCTAAACAACTTCAATTTCACTTTTTCGTTTATATATTTTTGGCTAACGCCGAGGTGAGCTTAAACCAAATTTGTAGCTTTCCACTGCCGTGGAGGCTTTCATTTTCTACTCGTGTAGAAAATGAAACAAAAGAGCACGACTAAGAGCACCTACGGTTCTCTTAGTTATCTCTTCCTAAGCTCGCGGACTTTCGCTTCCTTGAAAACTTTAACCTTAGGAGCCTTGCGTGCATCAATGAAGCTTTTACGGGCTTCGCGACGCGAGCTCTTTCTCGAGTGCCGTTTTGTTGATTAGAGAATAAACAATCAACTATCTATCTAACACAAGAATATTCAGTTTTTTGTTCAAATAGGTTGTGATGTTTACCATGAGGGTAGTTAAGCCACCACGGCGAAAGAAAGGAAGTAAGCGGAGATTTGGAAGTGTGAAGTGGGAAACAACGTGAAGTTTTTCAAGTTTAGAAGATAGTATAACTCCAAATCGAGCCATCCCTTCTTTTTGAGTGGCGGACTTTGTAGTACTTTCCTCCGGTGGAAAGTACGAAAAAATGAAACTACAGTTTCAAACTTGTATTTTCCGGTCGATAAGGCAACAAAATCTCCCTTTCAACCTTTCCAAATATAAAACTCAAACGGAGCTGTATTTTACTACAACTCCTTTTCTTTTTCCCAAAAAACCGGCAATAAAAATTAATATCTTACATTATTATTAAATTTATAAAAATCTGTTGACTTATATATACTAAAAATGATAAAATAGTATGTAATAGTATAAAAGGGGGATTTTTTATGTCCGGTAAACTGCTTTTGGTTATGAATCCCAAGGCAGGAACGAAAAAATGCAATAAATATCTTGCTGATATTCTTTCTGTTTTTTCTGCAGAAGGCTACGAATGTACGGTTCAAATGACAACCGAACACATCCGCGGCAAGGAAATAACTCAAAAATATGCCCCCGGTAAAGATTTGATCGTATGTATAGGCGGCGACGGAACTTTTAACGAGGTTGTTTCTGCTGTTGTTGAAGATAAAATTGATGTTCCTATCGGATATATTCCGGCAGGAAGCACAAATGATTTTGCCTCAAGTCTCGGGCTTTCTTCAAATCCCTTAAAGGCAGCAAAGGATATAATTTGCGGCGAAAAAGTAAAAGTTGATGCCGGTTCCTTTGGCGGAAGAGTTTTCACATATGTTGCTTCCTTCGGTGTTTTCACAAAATCCTCTTATTCAACACCGAGAGATCTGAAAAACACCTTCGGACATCTTGCTTATATTCTCGAAAGCATGAAGGAAATTACAGAAATAAAATCATTTAACGTGAAAATTACAACGGAAGAAAAAAGCCTTGAAGGAAAGTACCTTTTCGGCGCTATATGCAATACAACAAGAGTAGGCGGCGGTGCTATAAGAATCCCTAAAAATCTTGTTGATATAAATGACGGACTTTTTGAAGTTGTTCTCATGAAAAATCCCTCAAATCCTGCAGAAATGGTAGAGCTTTTGTCGGATTTGCAAAGCTTTAATTTGAACGGAAAAATGCTGGAATTTTTTTCTTCTCCAAAAATTACCGTCGAAACAGAAGAAAATATTGACTGGACTCTTGACGGCGAATTTGAAAAAGGCAGACACAAGATTGTTGTTAAAAATAATAAAAGTGCAATAACTCTTATCTTAAACAGAGGAAACGGACAGCTTGTTCTTCCCGAAAACAATAATTAACAACGGATGGATAATATGCTTCAGAAAAGTATGATTTACAGAACAAAACAAAGTGAGCTTATTCTGTCATGTCTGAAAAAAAATTCCGACAGACATCTTACAATTGAAGAAATTTCCGACCAGCTCAAAGCCGATAACAATCCCGTCGGAACTGCTACAATTTACAGAAATGTTGAAAAGCTCGTTTCTGATGGATTAGTGAGAAAATACAGTACCGACAGTACAAAAGGTGCTTGCTTTCAGTTTATTTCTTCTCACGGCTGTAAAAATCATTTTCACCTCAAATGCACAAAATGCGGAAAGCTTTTTCATGCCTCCTGTCCTGTTCTTGACAGCATCGGAGAACACATTCTTTCTCATCACGGCTTTGAAGTCGACAATACACGGACAGTTTTCTACGGTATATGCAAAACCTGCAAAAATACAGAAAGTAAAGAATTATGAAAACAAAAAAATTAAAAATTTTAAACAATATTTTCTCTGCAATAACAGTTTTAATCTTTTTATGTTTTATTTCTGTTCTGGGAATTTTGTTTTTTATTCTTCCAAAACAGGAGAAATCGGAAATAGAAAGAAGAAAACTTACTCAAAAACCCGAATTTTCCGCGAAAAATCTTTTTTCGGGTGAATATACAGACAACTATTCTGTTTATTACTCTGACAATTTTGTTTTCAGAGAAGATTTTGTAAAGCTCGGTTTTTCACTCGAAGAAAATAGAGGTCTTCGTCTTGACAATATAAAAATCTATAATTCGGGTACTCAAAGTTCCAAGGATTCTGTATCGGCTTCTTCTAAAATTTTATTCAAAGATATCCCCTTTGAATCTTTAAAACCTTCAAGAGCCGACAATATTTCTCTCAAAGTTGGTGAAGAACAGATTCCATCAAGGGTTTATGCCGAAATAACAAATCCTTCGGAATATGCAGACCTTACAAAAGAAGATTTAACCGGCGAACAGCGCGGTCCATTATTTATGATAGGAGACACAGCTCTTGAAATTTTCTATGGAAATTCAAATGTTGCACGTGATTACACAAATACCATAAATGCTTTCAGACAGTCGCTTCCACAAAGTATAAGAATTTTTGATGCTGTTATTCCCACACATTTTGAATTCGGGCTTCCTTCAAAATATCATGAATCTGTCGGAAGACGCCAGAAACCGTTTATCAATGAGATATACGAAAATCTTGACCATGGCATTTCTGCGGTTGATGCTTACAGCGAAATTCAAAAGCATTACAACAAGGGTGAATATTTGTATTTCCGTTCTGACCATCACTGGACAGGTCTTGGTGCTTATTATGCTTATAAACAATTTGCCATTTCTGCAGGTTTTGAGCCTGTGGATATCGAAAGATACGAAAAAGGCAAAATAGACAAATTTCTCGGAACATTCTATTCCGGTACTTATGACAAAACTCTTGAAGAAAATCCCGATTATGTAGAATACTACAAGCCTTTCACAAATTATAACATGACAAACTACAAGGATGACGGTGTTTCCACCTATTCCGGTACTATGATATATGAAAATATTTCTTCCGTTTCTTCAGGATATCTTGTATTTACCGGCGGTGATATTCCATGTGCAGTTGCCACAACCGACAACAATTCCGGCAGAAGCATTATTGTTTTTAAGGAATCCTACGGAAATGCATTTGTTCCGTTTCTTCTTGCTCACTATGATAAGGTTGTTGTTGCGGATATAAGAACATTCCCGTTTGATGCGGTTTCTTACATTACGGAAAACAACATAACGGATGTTCTGTTTTTGAATAATATAATGACAGCCTGTACGCCGGCGAGAGTTATGAATATAATAAATTTAATGAATAAATAAGTCTCTTGATTATTCCACATTTTTTTCCACATTTACACAAATAGTTTTCCACTTTTTCCACACTGGGTTTTCCACACAAATCCACATATTTCCAACATGGTTTCCCACGTAGTTATCCATATAAAAAATTCTCACAAATCTGCCTTATATAAGCATTCCGAAGCTTTTCCACATTTTCCACATATACTACTACTACTACTGCTACCTAAAATAAATTAAAATATATGTTTTTATATACACAGAAAGGATGAAGAACCATGATTTTCACCGTAGACAAATCCCAATTTGAAAAAGCAATAACTCCTGTAAGTGTTGTTGCACAAAACAAAGCTGCAGAATCAGCTGCAAGCGGAATATATATTGAAGCAAAAGGAAACGAGCTTATCCTTTATTGCTACGATATAGAAAAGGGAATTAAAACTACAGTTCCTGCAAATATCGAAAGGGAAGGAAAAATTATTGCAGACCTTCAGATAGTTCCTATTATCCACAGTCTTCCCGAAGGCGAAATAAACATAGAAACAGACGATAATTACATCATAAAAATAACAGCAGGAGAAGCAGATTTTCAAATTCTCGGAAGAAGTGCGGAAAGCTATCCTGAACTTCCCGACATAAAAGGTTTTTCAAACTTTACAATATCGAGAAAACAGCTCAGAGCAATTATTGCAAAGACAATGTTTGCAGTATCCTCAGATGATTCAAAACCGATTCTCAAAGGTTCTCTGTTTGAAATAAGCGGCGGAAATCTCACGGTTTGTGCAATTGACGGTTTCAGGATTTCTGTGAGAACGGAAAAGAGTACAGCGGACAAGTCTGACCTTAATGTAAGCTTTATAATTCCCGGAAAAGCACAGCAGAATTTGCTAAGAATCATTGATGACAGCGATGATGATGTTGTATGCGAGCTTGCAAATAAACACATTGTTTTCCAAGTTGACAATCTCTATATTCTTATAAGACTTCTTGAAGGAGAATTTCCGCAGTACAAAAAATACATCCCAACATACGAAGTAAGTGCAGTAGTGGAAAAAAATGCTCTTATTTCAAGCCTTGAAAGAGTTGCTCTTATAAACGACAAGCTTAAAGCATCAGCAAAGCTAAACTTTATCAATGACCAGCTTAAGATAAGCTGTGAAACCGACAAGGGTAAAATAAATGACCTTCTTTCTATTTACATGGAAGGAAATCCCATAGAAGTAAATTTCAACCAGAATTATCTCATAGATGCGCTTCGTGCCTGTGATGACGAAAAGGTTGTAATGCGTATAGCTTCCGGCGGAAAAGGTCTTGTTATTATTGCTCGCGAAGAAGATGAAAAGGAAGAAAGCTTCTATTTGCAGCTTGTAATGCCGGTAAGATCTAGATAATTTCACTTACTTTTTTGAAAAAAAGTAAGCAAAAAACTTTTGAACGGTGAAATCAAAGTCTAAACAACTTCGATTTCACGATACTTCCTATTGAATTGAAATATAATTTAAACAACATCAAGTTCACGAAAGTACATATTTGAGTGCATTCTGAAAACGAGATTGCTCCATTGTTGCATTTTTGTAATCTTACAAATAATCGCCGTAAGCTATAGAAGCCGGATTGTACGACAAATAGGTTGAA
Organism: Eubacteriales bacterium; assembly: GCA_045540015.1. Classification (GTDB taxonomy): domain Bacteria; phylum Bacillota; class Clostridia; order Oscillospirales; family CAG-382; genus UMGS1387. The sequence continues at coordinate 37,337 of JAZQGP010000004.1, read as the reverse complement.
GATGAGAGATAAACTTTTTGAAAAAAGTAAGATAGAAATGCGTCGGCGACAAGGAAGGGTGACCGAGGGAAACGTAGTTTCCATGGGCGGACTTTGTAGTACTTTCCTCCGGTGGAAAGTACGAAAAAAGAAACTAAAATTTCATTTTTATATATCTCGGTCGATAAGAGATAAAATTTCCATTTAACCCCACCTAACATAAAGAAAATAACATATAAATACATAACATATCAAAAACAGCGAGGAGGAACTTCCCCTTGGCAAGAAAAAAGAAAACATCGGAGCCGGAACAGGTTCAGGAAATAACAGCAGTGCTTACGGATGAAATAATTACAGATACTCTCCGAAAGAACTATATGCCTTACGCAATGAGCGTAATTATTTCAAGAGCCATCCCTGAAATAGACGGATTTAAACCCTCACATAGAAAGCTTCTTTATACAATGTATAAAATGGGACTGCTTGGAGGAACAAGGACAAAATCCGCAAACGTTGTAGGACAGACAATGCGCCTTAATCCTCACGGAGATGCGGCAATATATGAAACAATGGTGCGTCTTACACGAGGAAACGAGGCACTTCTGCACCCGTTTGTAGATTCAAAGGGTTCGTTTGGTAAAGTCTTTTCCGATATGGCATACGCAGCTTCGCGTTATACAGAAGTAAAGCTCTCCGATTTCTGTGAAACCGTGTTCCGCGGAATAGATAAAGATGCCGTAGAAATGATAGATAATTACGACGGCACAATGAAGGAGCCTGCGCTTCTTCCCACAGCCTTTCCAAATATTCTTGTTTCTGCAAATAAGGGAATTGCCGTAGGTATGGCATCGGATTTCTGTTCTTTCAATCTTGGAGAAGTGTGCGATGCGGTTTGTGCATTTATAAAGGACGAAGAAGTTGATTTTCTTGATATAATTAAAGCTCCCGATTTTTCAACCGGCGGATATCTTATTTATGACAGAGAACAGCTTTCGGAAATTTATAAAACAGGACGAGGTTCTTTTAAGCTAAGAAGTAAATATACCTATAACAAAAAATATAATTGTATAGAAATAACGGAAATTCCATACACAACAAAGGTAGAGGCAATAATTGATAAAATTTCCGCCATGGCAAAGGAAGGAAAAGTAAAGGAAATTTCCGATATAAGAGACGAAACAGGTCTTGAAGGCTTGAGACTCACTATTGATTTGAAGCGTGGAGCAGATCCTGAAAAGCTTATGGCAAAGCTTATGAAAAACACAACTCTTGAGGATAGCTTCGCCTGCAATTTCAATGTTCTTATAGCAGGAACGCCAAGAACTCTCGGAATAAGAGAAATAATTGACGAATGGCTTGCCTGGAGAAGCGAATGCGTAAAACGAGAGCTATTCTTTAATCTCGGAAAGATGAAGGATAAGCTTCATTTGCTTTACGGTCTCAAGGAAATACTTGCCGATATTGATAAAGCAATAAAGATTATACGTAAAACAGAGAAAGAAAAGGATGTTATTCCTAACTTGATGAAAGGCTTTAATATTGACCAGATTCAGGCGGAATACATTGCGGAAATAAAGCTCCGTTATCTTAACCGAGAATATATTCTCAACCGTATTTCCGAAACGGAAGAGCTTGAAAAGAAGATCGCCGAAACAGAGGATATATTAAAGAGCAGAACAAAGGTAAGAAACCTTATTGCAAAAGAGCTAACGGAAATAAAGAAAAAATATGCTATTCCGAGAAAAACTGAAATTGTATATGATAAACCCGTTCAGTATGAAGAAGAAGCACCTGTTCTCGATTATCCGGTATATGCGGTAATAACAAAGGACGGATATTTCAAAAAAGTGCTTCCTCCTAAGAGTGACAAAGCAAAAGTTGAGGAACACAAGCTCAAGGAAAACGACGCAATTATTTCAAATGAGCTTGTTACAAATGACTGCGATTTACTTGCATTTACAGATAAGTGCAAGGTTTATAAGGCAAGACTTGATGACTTTGACGAGGTTAAAAACTCAAGTCTTGGTGATTACATTCCCGCAAAGCTTGAGTTTGATGAGGGCGAAAATGTAATTTTCATGTGTACAACAAAGGATTATTCCGGAAATGTTGCCCTGTTCTTTGAAAACGGCAAGGCTGTGAGTATTCCAATAAAGTGCTACGAAACAAAGACAAACCGCAAAAAGCTCACAAATGCATTCAGTGAGGATTCAAAAACTGTCGGAATATTCTTTGTTCCCGAGCACAAAGGCAGAGGCTTTGCAAGTGAATATCTGCTTGTTTCAGACAGCGGAAAAGCAATTATTATGAACTCCTCTCAGCTTACTCAAAAGGTAACAAGAACATCTTCAGGAGTAATTGTTTTCACTCTTAAAAAGGGACAAAAGATAAAAACAGTATCATTGTTCGTTGACGACGGAAGTGAAAAAATGAAGGATTTCTCACGTTACAGAAAGAATAAGCTTCCCAGCACAGGGACAACAGTAACAAATCTAAAACAGCTTACTTTTTTATAAAAAGAGAGGAATAAACAATGATTAAAAACTATATTTTTCCCGAAAGTGAAACAGAATCAAAGGAATTTTCAGTATACGCCGATGGACAAAACATAAAGTGCCACGAGGCAAGAGTTTCTGCACATCCTATAAATCAGGTGTGGCCGGGATATCAGAGACCCCTTGACCAGACGGAGCTTACTTCTTTTGTTACATTCGGTGCAGACAGTGAAGTAAAAATGTCTGTAAAGAGCGAATATCCTACGGAAAATGTTGTTGTACGTCCGCTTTCAAAAAATATAAAGACCAATGTAATTGACGGAAAAGTAGAATTTACTCTTCCCGGTGCAGGACAGTATGTTCTTGAATACGGTTCAAGACATAAAGTTCTTCATATTTTTGTGAATCCCGTAAAGGAATTTAATGTTGATTCCGAAAATCAAAATGTCATTTATTTTGGAGAAGGCGTTACTTACCTTGAAGAAAAGTTGGTTCTGGAAAGCAATACAACCGTTTATGTGGACGAAGGTGCTGTGGTGTATGGCTCTTTTGGAGCAGAAGGTGCGGAGAATATAAAAATAGTCGGCTACGGAATTATTGACAGTTCAAACACCGAAAGAGGAAACGGAACTCCTCTTATGTTCAAAAGCTGTAAGAACGTTTTTGTAGAAGGAGTTATAGTCAGAGATGCTCCGCAGTGGACAATTCACTTTGCAGACTGCGACAACTGCGTTGCGGATAACATAAAGCTTATAGGAATGTGGAGATATAATTCCGACGGCTGCGACTTTACAAACTCCACAAACTGCGTTCTCAGAAACAGTTTTCTCAGAAACTTTGACGACTGTATTGTAATAAAAGGTCTTGCATGGAACTCGGAAAAGTATGTAAGAAATATTTATGTAGAAAATTGCGTAACCTGGTGTGACTGGGGTAAGAACGTTGAAATAGGTGCAGAGACAAGTGCAGACGAAATGACCGGAATTACTATTAAGAATATCGACTGCATAAGAGTAATGCATCAGGGACTTGACCTTCAGCACGGTGACAGAGCAAAAATTTCAAATGTTCTTTTTGAGGATATCAGACTTGAATATGATGAAAGATATGAAAGATCCATGATTCAGACTGAAAAAGAACAGAAATATGAAGATGACAATGAAAACCACTATCCTCCGATAGCTGCTATTACAACTGTTCGTACAATGTATTCAAAGGACGACCACACAGGAGAAATTGACAGTGTTACATTCCGTAACATTTCTGTTGTTACACAGAACGGCTATAAACCGAGATGGTGGATTGAAAGATATAACGGTGTCGGAGAAATTTCCAACGTTGTAATCGAAAATTATACTCTCAACGGTGAAAAAATTACCCAGTTTGAAGATGCAAATATTGAAATGGGAAAATTTGCCGACAAGAGCATGATAGCAATTAAATAATTGAAAGTTGAAAGTTGAAATGAATAAAATCTGTCTACTTGGCTCAACAGGTTCAATAGGAACTCAGACGCTTGATGTTGCAAAACATCTCGGGCTTTCTGTTACGGCGCTGTCCGTTAACAGTAACATTTCTCTTCTTGAAAAGCAGCTTTTGGAAACAGGAGCAAAAATATGTGCCGTGACCGATGAAAAAGCTGCAGAACAGTTTAGAGCAAAAGTGTCTGCAAAAGGAATAAAGATTCTTTCGGGCAACGCTGCTGCTGAACAGCTTTGTCATGAGTGTGACTGCGACACGGTTGTAAACGCAATAATCGGTTTTTCGGGACTAAAGCCGACGCTCGCGGCTATTGACGAAGGAAAAAACATAGCTATTGCAAACAAGGAAACGCTTGTGTCTGCAGGCGAAATTGTAATGAGAAGAGCAAGAGAAAAGGGCGTTTCGGTGCTTCCCATAGACAGCGAGCACTGTGCGATTCATCAGTGTCTTCGAAGCGGAAAGCATGGCGAGATTAAGAGAATAATTGTAACAGGTTCCGGTGGTCCGTTTTTCGGATACACAAAAGAACAGCTTAAAACAGTTACAAAAGAGCAGGCACTTTGTCATCCGAACTGGAGCATGGGAAAAGGCATTACCGTGTATTCTTCAACGCTTGTGAATAAGGGGCTTGAAATGATAGAGGCAATGCGCCTTTTCAATGTGCCGATGGACAAAGTTGACGTTGTTATTCACAGAGAGAGCATAATTCACTCAATGGTTGAATTTAATGACGGTTCGGTGATAGCACAGATGGGAGTTCCCGATATGCGCCATTGCATACAGTATGCTCTGACATATCCCGACAGAATACCCGGCGTTTCGGAAAGACTTGACCTTGTAAAAATGGGAAAGCTGTCGTTTTACGATGTAGATAATGATGTTTTCCCGTCGGTAAAGCTTGCAAGACGAGCCGTTTCCTATGGCGGAGTTTCAACGGCGGTTTACAATGCTTCAAACGAAGCATGTGTTGATATGTTCCTTGAGGATAAAATAGGATATACGGATATTTTTGAAATTATGGACAATTGCGTTGAAAATGTCCGTGGCGGAAAAGATGAAACGCTGACGCTTTCAGAGGTAATAGATGCTGACGCAAAAGCGAGAATAATGGCTAAAGCTTTTTGTAAAAAACAGTAAATAATATAATTCAATTATTTCCGTAAGAAAGGAGAAGAAAGCTGTGAAATCCATATTTTCAAAATATATGCTTTCATTTGTTTTGCTTTTGGGACTGGGCTTTATAACAATAGCTGCGGTTTTAAGCTCGGTAATAAGTGAGTATTCAACAGACCGCAAGGAAAGTCTGATGGAAAACACTGCAAAAACCGTTTATAATGCTATATACGGAATTATGGAAAGCACAGAAAAGAGCTTTGGAGACGTGTGTGCGGACAATGCTTCCTTTCTTTCGGAGTCTATAGAGCCTTTGGCAGAGTATTCCGAATCGGTTATTCTGATAACCAACAGTAAGGGAAATCTGCTTGTTAAGGTTGGAGAGGAAAAGCGACAAATAAAGAAAAGATATGCCGATGTCAAAAGCATAACGGCTCTGACGGATTCTGACACGGATTTTGTATACGGAAATCTCTCGGGACTTTTTGCCGGCAGACGTTTTAACTATGTTTATACGGTAAACGCCGGAAACGGCGAAATAATTGACGGTCTTATAATTCTTTCATCCTCCGGAAGCGGTCTTGCGGATATACGCAGTCAGATTATAACAATTGTAATTATTGCCTGCATCTGGACGTTCTTCGCGGCAATAATAGCAGTGTATTTCATTACGGACAGAGTAATAGCTCCGCTTAAAGCGATGAGCGGTGCTGCAAAGAGTTATTCACGAGGAGACTTTTCTCCACGTGTTACAGTTAAGGGAAATGATGAGATTTCAGACCTTGCAAAAGCCTTCAACCAGATGGCGGAATCACTTGATACCTTTGAAAGCACAAGAAGCTCGTTTTTGTCAAACGTGTCTCATGACCTGAGAACGCCTATGACAAGCATTCAAGGGTTTATTGACGGCATCTTGGACGGTACAATCCCACCGGAAAAGCAAAAATACTATCTCAAAATAGTGTCGGACGAAGTCAAACGGCTTTCAAGGCTTGTCAGCAGTTTGCTTGAGGTTTCAAGGCTTGAATCGGGTAAAGTAAAATTCAATAAGACTAAATTCGATATATGCGAGGTTGCCCGCCTTATTCTGATTTCTTTTGAAGAAAAGATAGATGAAAAGAAGCTGGAAATCGAATTTGAGTCAGATGCAGACCCGGCAGAGGTTTTTGCGGACAGAGATGCAATTCACCAGGTTCTTTACAATCTTATTGACAATGCCATAAAGTTCACAGGCGAAGAAGGAACCTTGAAGATAAATATAAAAGACCTCGGACAGAGGTACGAGGTAAGTGTTTATAACACGGGTATTGGAATAAAAAGTGAAGAGCTTCCGTATGTGTTTGACAGGTTCTACAAGAGCGATTCCTCAAGAGGACTTGACAAAACAGGAACGGGCCTCGGACTTTACATTGTAAAAACCAAGATTGAAGCTCACGGAGAAAAAATCTCGGTTGAGAGCGAGTACGGAAAGTATTGCTGTTTTAAATTTACGCTGGCAAAGGCTGTATAAGAAAAAGGGTGACCGTCACGGTCACCCTTTAGTGCGTTTTGGTTTATTCCTCTACCTTGATTTCAACCTCGATATCCTCATCGTCCGCTTCAATCATGCCGTCAAGCTCCTGTCTTATAAGCTCCTCGGTCTCGGAGAAATCAAGCTCGTCTTCGTCTTCTTCTTCTTCCTTTTTGTTCTCGGAAATTGAAAGCTCAATGTCTGTGTTTTCGGGTTCTTCAATTTCGTCGTTTATGCTTTCAATGGAAAGAGAAATGCGAAGCTTTTTGAGCATCACTGCGATAAATGTAAAAATAGCTGCTGCTGTGGCAAATGCGCCTATAATGTAGTAAAACTTTTTCATGGTATTTCCTCCTTCAAACTGTCTTTAAAATCAGAGATTTTTCATTCCAATATTATTATAGCACAAACTATCTTAAATGTGTTTAAAAAAACATTGAATTTTTTATTATTTTATTAACATTTGAGTGGTATACTTTCATGTGATAATATAGGATACTTATAAGTGTACCAAAAATAAAAGAAAAACATGAAAAGGAGCCGTAATATGTGCGGATTTGCCGGAATTTTCAAAAACACTCCAATAGAACAGCCGGATATTGCCGACCTTGAAAAAATGTCGGATTGTATCAAGCACAGAGGACCTGATGACAGCCAGAACGTAATAGACAAAAACTGTGCCATGGCGTTCAGACGCCTTTCGATTATTGACCTTGAAAAGGGAGTTCAGCCGTTTACGGATAAAACCGGAAGATATACCGGCATTTTTAATGGTGAAATATATAATTATCTCGAGCTTCGCGATGAACTTATGAAACAGGGCGAGGTATTTGAAACCCGAAGTGAAATTGAAACCATTCTCACGCTTTACCGCCTTGAGGGCACGTCTTTCATTAAAAAGCTTCGGGGAATGTTTGCAATTGTCATTCTCGACCGAGAGGAAAACTCGCTGTTCTTCGGCAGAGACCCGTTTGGAATAAAGCCGTTTTACTACCGCGAAAATGAAAACGGAATTATATTCTCGTCCGAGTTCAAGGCGTTTAAGCACGATAGCAATATGAAAGACGGCTACAGCGTTGATAAAACTGCACTTCAGCAGTATCTAACGTTCCAGTATGTTCCCGAGCCGAATACTATTGACCCAAGCATAAAAGTTTTGCCCGCAGGACATTTTGCCCTTGTAAAGCAAAATGAAAAAATAAGGCCCGAGCAGTATGTTGATTACCGCTTTAAACCCGATAAAAAAATGAGCTTTGACGAAAAGGAGAGAAATTTAAGGCGTGCACTTGAAAACAGTATCGAAGCACATATGCTTTCCGATGTTCCCGTTGGCTCATTCCTCTCAAGCGGAATTGACAGTGCCGTTATAACCGCTGTTGCTTCAAAGCTTTGTCCGGGAATAAAGGCGTTTACCATTTCCTTTGGCGTTAAAAACTACTCCGAAATGGACGATGCTTCAGACATTGCAAAGCATCTCGATATTGAACACATAAAGAGAGTCGCAACCTTTGAGGATTTTATAAACGCATATGAAAAGGTTATGTACCATCTCGATTCTCCTGTTGCAGACCCGTCGGTTGTGGCAATTTATCTTATCTGCGAGGAAGCTGCAAAGCACGTTAAGGTTATCCTTTCCGGTGAAGGCTCGGATGAAATGTTCGCAGGCTACAGAGTTTACGGAACGGTCGAGGCGGCACAGAAAATTTATGCTCTGCCAAAGCCGCTGAGAAGTATTCTTCACACACTTGCAGCTGCTCTTCCTGAATGTGTTAAAGGTAAACATCTGCTACTTCGCGGAACAACTCCTGTTGAGGATAGGTTTGTCGGAAACGCATTTATCTTTGACGAAAAACAGAAGCAGAAAATATACAAATGCTACGACAAAAACGTACATTTTACGGATATTACTCACCCGATTTATGACAAAGTGAAGGAGCAGTCAATGCTGACAAAGATGCAGTATTGCGACGTAAGCACTTGGCTCAAGGGAGATATTCTCGTAAAGGGCGACAGAATGTCTATGGCTCATTCGCTTGAGGCAAGAGTGCCGTTTCTTGACAGGGAAGTTTTTGAGGCGACAAGCGTGCTTTGCGACGGTGACAAGCTTGCAAACGGAACAACAAAGTATATTTTCCGCCATGCGTTCAGGGATATAGTTAATGAAGAAACCGTAATGCGTCCCAAGAAGGGCTATCCCGTGCCTGTACGCGTTTGGCTTCGCGATGAGCTTTACGACTGGGCAAAGGACATAATTTTAAGCCCTTATGCGGATGAGTTTATTGATAAGGCAGAAGCTCTTAAGCTTCTCGAAGACCACAGGCTTGGAAAGAAAGACAACTATAGACCGATCTGGACAATTCTTACATTTATTACATGGTACAGACTTTATGTGAATGGAAAGTTGAAAATTGAAAGTTAAAATACACAAACGTGTATCTCACTGAAATATACACTTGTGCGAAATTGAAGGTTTTTAAAAATTAGAATTCAACAAATAGGAAAGTATCGTGAAATTGATTGTTTAAAAATTAGAATTCAACAAAGAAGAAAGTACCGTGAAATTGAAGTTGTTCAGACTTCAATTTCACAAAGGAAAAGTTCTTTGCTTACTTTCTTACAAGAAAGTAAGAGGAAAGGGGAATTGTTATGGAATATTACAGAATTAAAGTTGCAGGACTTGAGAGAGATTTGCCGATATGCGCGATAAGCGATAAGCTGTCGATTGCGGGCTTTGTGCTTCTCGGAGACTATGAATTGACAGAGGCGTGTGCAAAGGCGCTTAACGAAAAGCTGCCTGAGCACGACTATCTTATTGCACCTGAGGCAAAGTCGATAGGACTTGTAAACGAAATGGCTCGCCTTGCAGGAGAGAAAAAGCATATTCTTGCAAGAAAAGCACCCAAAGCATATATGGTAGACCCAATAAGCGTAACAGTGAAGAGCATAACAACAGCAAAGGAGCAGACACTTTACCTTGACGGTGCGGACGCTGCACTTATGAAGGGTAAGAAAATAGTTATCGTTGACGACGTTATAAGCACAGGTGAATCGCTGAGGGCGGTTGAAGAGCTTGTTGAAAAGGCAGGCGGAGAAATTGTTTGCCGTGCGGCTGTTCTTGCAGAGGGCGATGCAGCAGAGCGCGATGACATTGTTTTCCTTGAACCCTTGCCGCTGTTTTTCAAGGACTGATGAATAATACTAATACATATACCGTCGCGTTTTACACGCTTGGCTGCAGAGTAAACCAATATGAAACAAGAGCAGTTGAAGAAGCATTTGAAGCTTTGGGATTTGAAATAGGTTCGTTTAGTGAAAAATGCGATGTTTATGTTGTAAACACCTGCACTGTTACTGCCGAGAGCGACAGAAAATCCCGGCAGATGATACGCCGTGCCGTAAAGAACGGAAAGACAGATGCGACTGTTATTGTAATGGGTTGTATGTCGCAGGTAAACCCCGAAAAAGTTATGAAAATCGAGGGTGTTGATGCGGTTTTCGGAAGCAGTGAAAAGCTTGCCTGTGCAAAATACGCAAGGGCAAGAGTTGAAGAAAAGCGACTTTTAAACACACCTCAATGCTTTGTGAAGGATATTTTTCTTGAAACCGAAATCGAGAAAATGTCGGTAAGCGGAAGTGATAACACAAGGGCGTTTTTGAAGGTTGTCGACGGGTGCGAGAATAACTGCTCATACTGCATTATACCAAAGGCTCGCGGAAAAGTGCGCTCAAAAACAGCAGACGAGGTTGTCGCCGAATGCAGAGATATTACCGAAAAGGGCGGTTGCCGCGAGATTGTGCTGACAGGTATAGAAACGGCGGCTTACGGCAAGGATACAGGAAGTAACCTTGCGGAGCTGTCAAATTTTGTTTCGCATATTAAAAACGTAAAGAGAATAAGGCTCGGCTCGCTTGAACCGACGGTTATAAAAGAAGAGCTTTGCAAAGGTCTTTCAGAAATACAGGCATTTATGCCGCATTTTCATTTGTCGCTTCAGAGCGGCTGCGATAAAATACTTGCGGCGATGAAAAGAAAATATAACACAAAAATGTTTTTTGAAAAGCTTGGGATGCTCAGAAGATATTTTCCCGACGTGGAATTTACAACCGATATAATTGTCGGTTTTCCGGGTGAAACGCAGGAAATGTTTGATCAAACTATGCGTTTTGTGGAGAAATGCAGATTTTTATATGTTCACGTTTTTCCGTATTCCGACAGAACCGGAACCAAGGCGTCGGAAATGGACGGCAAGCTTTCGGAAAGTGAAAAGCACGAAAGAACCGTAAAGCTTACTCAAAAGATGCTTGAAGTAAGAAGAAGCGTGCTTGAAAAATATCTCGGCAAAACTGCACGCGTTCTTTGCGAAACAAGCAAAAACGGCTTTGTTCACGGGTATACCGAGAACTACATTGAAGTAAGATTTCCCGATGACGGCTCTTGTAATCCGAATGATATAGTTGAAGTGAAGCTTTTGGATATTTCAGAGGAAGCGGAGTTTGTTTTGGCGGAGCTGTGCTGAGGCATGAGAGCCTGCTTCTATAGCTTACGGCGATGACTTGCAAGATAACAACGCTTCTTTGATGGAGCTATTTTGAATTTGAGGATTATAAATTAAGGTTTAATTTGTTAGAGAAGTTATGTGAAATTGATGTTGTTTGAACATCAATTTCACCGTCCGAAAGTTTTTGCTAAGCTTTTTTCAAAAAGCGTCAATTTCACCGTTCAAAAGGTCTTTGCTAAGCTTTCTTTCAAAGAAAGCGGGAAGGAGAAAAATGCAAAATATAATTGAAGCAAAAGACCTCGTCTTTAAATACGAGGATGAAGAAGAAACACTGCCTGAGCGAATCCCGCCTGCACTCTCGGGTGTTTCAATAAATATAAAAAGAGGGTCGTTTACTGCAATAATCGGTCATAACGGCTCGGGAAAGTCTACGCTCGCAAAGCTTCTGTCGGGCGTTTTTCTGCCTATGTCGGGAACGGTGAAAATTCATCCGAAAGACTCGGATAAGTGCCTTGATTGCACGAACGAGGATGATAATTTTGATATAAGAAAAACAGTTGGAATGGTGTTTCAGAACCCCGATAATCAGCTTGTTTCGACTATTGTTGAGGACGATGTTGCGTTTGCTCCCGAGAATCTCGGTGTAGAGCCGCAAGAGATAAGAAAACGCGTTGATGATGCACTTGCGGCGGTCGGGCTTTCGGAGTACGCAAAGCACGACACACATAAGCTCTCAGGGGGACAAAAACAGAGAGTTGCAATTGCGGGAATCCTTGCAATGAACCCCGAATGTATCATTTTCGATGAATCCACCGCAATGCTTGACCCTAAAGGCAGAGAAGATATTTTAAATACAATTCTGAAGCTGAAAAAACGCGGAATCACGGCTGTTCTGATAACTCATTATATGAACGAAGCAGCAATGGCAGATGAGGTTTTTGTTATAAACGAGGGACAGCTTTTGACAAGCGGAACACCGAAAGAGGTGTTTTCACAGCTCGATTTGCTGCGTACTGCCGGACTTGAACCTCCGCAGGCAAAAAGCCTTGTGCATGAATTGAAAAAATTAGGACTTGAAATTGATGACAGTGCGATAAACGAAACTGAAGCGGCAGAGGCAATTGCAGAGCTTCTAACCAAAAAACAGGTGAAGTAAATGCTTGAATTTGAAAATGTAACCTATAAATATTCCGAAAACACTCCCTTTGAAATGACGGCGGTTGATTCGGTAAATTTAAAAATCCAAGACGGGATTGTAACAGGTCTTATCGGACATACAGGCTCGGGAAAGTCAACGCTTTCCATGATGATGAACGCCCTTGTAAAGCCTACAAGCGGTAGGGTTTTGCTTGACGGAAAGGACATCTGGGAAAAGGGCTATGATACGCTTTCCGTAAGATATAAGGTGGGACTTGTGTTCCAGTATCCCGAATATCAGCTTTTTGAGGAAACGGTTGAAAAGGATATTGCATTCGGACCGAAAAACATGGGGCTTTCAGAGCAGGAAATAAAAGAACGCGTTCTGAGTGCCGCAGAATTTACCGGACTTACCGAGGATATGCTGCAGAAAAGCCCGTTTGAGCTGTCCGGCGGACAGAAACGACGTGTTGCAATTGCTGGAAGCCTTGCAATGGAGCCTGAGATACTTGTGCTTGATGAGCCTGCGGCAGGACTTGACCCGAGAGGAAAAAGCGAAATTCTCTCTCATCTTTGCGACTATCAGAAAAAACGCGGAAATACGCTTGTCATTATCTCTCACAGCATGGAGGATATTGCCATGTATGCAGACAGAATAGTGACAATGTCACACGGAAAAGTGCTGCTCGAGGGAACACCAAAGGAGGTTTTCCGCGAGCATAAGCTGCTTTCGGAGAACGGACTGTCCGTTCCGCAGGCAACAAAAATAATGGCTCTTCTACGCGATAAAGGCTTTGAGATTGACGATTCGGTTTATACACCTGACGAGGCGCTGAAAACCATTGTAAATGCAGTAAATAAAGCATAATTATAAACATTTATACGATTGATAAGAATAAATCGAGGCGAAAGAAATGAAAACAAAAAACAACGAAATGGATATGTGTTCGGGTCCGCTTCTCAAAAAGATGATTGTTTTTGCCGTTCCGATAATGCTGACAGTTCTGCTGCAGAGCCTTTTCAATACGGCAGACCTTATTGTTGTGGGAAATTACGGAAAAGAGGGTGCGCTTGCGGCAGTTGGCGCTACTGGTGCTGCGGTTAACCTGTTTATCAACTTTTTTGTAGGCTTGTCAATAGGAGCCGGCGTGTGTGTTGCCAGATATTACGGAGCAAAGGACAATGAAGCTCTCAGCAACAGCGTACACACCTCTGTTGTTGTCAGTCTTGTTGTTGGTACGGCAGTCGGTATACTCGGAATTTTTCTGTGCAGACCGTTGCTTTCGCTTATGGGAACGCCGGAGGATATCATTTCGGACTCGGCACTTTATATGCGAATATATTTTGCAGGTCTTCCTTTTACAATGCTGTTTAACTTCTGCGCATCGATTCTGCGTGCGGTCGGCGATTCAAAACGCTGCCTTATTTACATATCAACCGCAGGCGTTATAAATGTTGTTCTTAACCTTATATTTGTAATTGTCTTTCATATGAATGTTGCGGGTGTTGCAACGGCAACTGTTATCGCACAGGGCTACAGCGCAGTCATGGCACTCAGATGCCTTCTTACATATGACGGAGTTCTGAGGGTTGAACCAAAGAAGCTGAGAATATATAAAAGACAGTTTAATCAGATGATGTCAATAGGCGTTCCGAGCGGACTTCAGTCTGTGCTGTTTTCCATTTCAAACGTGCTTATACAGGCAGGAGTAAACTCACTCGGAACAGCGTATGTTTCAGGAGGAACCGCTGCAAGCAATATTGAAAACTATGTTTATCTTGCACAGAACAGCATTGCAAACACGGTTGTAAACTTTGCAGGACAAAACTACGGTGCTCACAAGTTAGACAGAATAAAGAGGTCTATGTGGCTCGGAATTTTCCTTTCAACCGCAGTAGGACTTATAATGAGCATATTTGCCTACGGCTTTTCGGAGATTCTGCTTGGTTTTTATACAAAGGTTCCGACGGAAATTGCATACGGCAAAACAAAGCTTCTTTGCATATGCGTGCCGTACTTTCTGTGCGGTATAATGGATACGTTGTCGGGAGCACTGCGAGGAATGTGCAGACCTGTGGCATCGATGGTTATTACCATTTTCGGTGTGTGTGTCAGCAGGGTTTTGTGGATATATACAATATTTGCAATTATCGGAACAGACTGGTCGCTTTACATTTCGTATCCCGTCACATGGATTCTTACAAGTGCGGCGCTTGCGATAGAATTTGCATTTGTATTAAAGAAAGAAAAACAAGCGACATTGCTTGCTAAAATAAAAGTATAGAACACAGAGAACCTAATTGATTTTTTGATCGAGGCGAAGAACAGTGAAAACCAAAACAAACGAACTTGATATGACAAAAGGTGCACTTTTGCCTAAAATGATAGCCTTTGCATTTCCGCTTATACTTACCTCTCTCTTGCAAAGCCTGTTTACGACGGCAGACCTTGCGGTTGTGGGAAGATTCGGCAGAGACGGAGCCTTGGCGGCAGTAGGAGCAACGACCTCTGCAACAAATCTTTTTCTTAATTTTCTTATAGGCATGTCAACGGGAGCCGGTGTATGTATAGCAAAGTACTACGGCGCAAAGGAAACGGACGAAGCGAACAGGTGTACACACACGGCAGTTGCCATGAGCGTAATTTTTGGATTTGTTGCGGGAATTATAGGAATAGTTCTTTGCAGACCGATGCTTTCTGCGATGGAAACTCCTACGGATATTCTGGACAATTCGGTTTTGTATATGCGGGTATATTTTGCGGGATTTCCCGTGATACTCCTCTACAACTTCTGTGCGGCAATGCTAAGAGCTGTGGGAGATTCAAAAAGATGCCTTGTATACATTGCATCTGCAGGTGTTATAAATGTTATTCTGAATCTTGTTTTCGTCATAGTGTTTGACATGAACGTATTGGGAGTTGCGCTTGCAACGGTGCTTTCGCAGTGTGTCAGTGCATTTATGGCTCTCAGATGTTTGCTTACATATGACGGCGTTTTAAATGTTGACCCGAAAAAACTGAAAATTGAGAAGAAATATTTAAATAGAATTCTGTCAATCGGAGTTCCTACGGGATTGCAGTCATCGCTTTTCAGCATTTCAAACGTGATAATCCAGTCAAGCGTTAACACCTTTGGCTCTGCGGCGGTTGCAGGTCATACTGCAGGACATACGATAGATGCGTACATAAACGTTGCCACAAGCGGCATAGGACAGACGGTTATTAATTTCACTGGACAAAACTTCGGTGCACACAGGTTTGACAGAATAAAGAGAATAATGTACCACGGACTTATGCTTTCTTGCGGACTCAGTCTTGTTCTCGGTGTGTTAATCAACATTTTTTCCGAGCCTGTTATAAGTATATTTACCACAGTTCCCGAAGAGATGGCGGTTGCAAAAATAAGACTTTTTTACATCGGCGGAATGTTTTTTATTGCCGGCTTTATGGACACTTTTACATCGCTTCTTCGCGGTATGTGCAAGCCTATGCTTGCAACTGCAATTTCGGTTTTCGGCATATGCGTTTTGAGAATAGTATGGCTTTACACGGTGTTTGCGCATTTTAACACGCTGAAATCGATTTATCTGTCGTATCCCGTAACATGGGCAGTAACGGGACTTGCGCTTGCAATAGACTTTGCGGTTGTTTTCAGAGCCCACAAACGTGAAAGCGAAAAAACGGAGCCCAAAAAAGTTACTTTATGACATGTGTTTTGACAAAATGACATTTTAATATGGGAATATGTGTGATATTATAAAGTTATATGAAAGTGGAAAATAATACGAATACATAAGCACCCAACTTTTCATTTTCAATTTTCAATTTACAAGTAAGGAGACCGGCTATGATTCGCTACAACGAGCAAACACGTGTTTTCACCCTTGAAACCAAAAACACAAGCTATATCTTTGGTTTCTGCAACGATTTTATTCCCGTGAATATTTACTACGGCAAGAAAATCAGAAATGTACCCGAATTCGAAAAGAAGATGTATGGTGTTGCTTCTTCAATGAGCCCTGTTGCACCCGGAACCACCACCTCGGTAAATCAACTTCCAATGGAATTTTCAACCTACGGTTGCGGCGATTTCAGGCTTCCCACGGTTCATCTGAAGTTTGCCGACGGAACAAGCATGTCCCGTTATACCTATAAGGGCCATAAAATCTTTGACGGAAAGAAAAAGCTCGAGGCTCTTCCTGCTACATATGTTGAAAATGACAGCGAAGCACAAACCTTGGAGCTTACCCTTTATGATAATCTCAAAAACGTGTCTGTAACTCTCTTGTATACCGTTTTTGAAGAGCTTGACGCTATTGCAAGAAGCACAAAAATCACAAATGAAAGTAATGAAAACGTAAATGTATGCCGCGTTATGAGTGCGACTGTTGACTTTACCGCCATGGGACCCGATTACGACATGGTTCATCTTGACGGTGCATGGGCAAGAGAACGTTCGGTTGTACGCCGTCCGCTTGATAATGTCAATCAGGAGATTTATTCAAGAACCGGCGCATCAAGCGCATACCATAACCCCTTTTTCGCACTTATGGAAAAGAAAGCGGACGAGCTTTCGGGTTCAGTTTACGGCTTTAACCTTATCTACAGCGGAAACTTTACGGCGGGCGTCGAGGTTGATACATATAATACCGCCCGTGCGTATATAGGTATAAACCCCTTTAATTTCAACTGGCTCTTAGAGCCCGGACAGTCCTTCCAGAGCCCCGAAGCTGTTCTTGTTTACTCGGATGAAGGACTTTCGGGAATGTCGAGAATTTACCACAAGCTTTACAGAACACGTCTTTGCAGAGGAAAGTTCCGCGACATTGAAAGATATGCTCTTGTAAATAACTGGGAGGGTACATATTTCAACATTACCGAGGAAAAAATCGTTGACATTGCTAAAAAAGGCAAGGAAACGGGACTTGAGCTTATGGTTCTCGATGACGGCTGGTTCGGTAAGCGTTATAACGACAAATCTTCTCTTGGCGACTGGTATGTAAACAGAGAAAAGCTCCCGAACGGCATCGACGGACTTGCAAACAAGGTGAATGAAGTCGGAATGAAGTTTGGCTTGTGGTTTGAGCCTGAAATGGTATCACCCGACTCAGACCTCTACAGAGCGCATCCCGACTGGGCAATGCACATAAACGGAATGACATCAAGTACCGGCAGAAACCAGCTTGTGCTTGATTTGTCAAGAGACGATGTGTGTGACTACATAATCAATGCAGTTTCAGACGTTTTAAGCTCGGCAAACATCGAATACGTTAAGTGGGATTATAACAGAGCCTTCAGTGAAATCGGTTCTGACCTGCTGTCGGCTGAACGTATGGGTGAAATTTGTCATAGATATACACTTGGTCTTTACAGAATTTACGAAACGCTAACTTCCCGTTTCCCGGATATTCTCTGGGAGGGCTGCTCAAGCGGCGGTGCACGCTATGACGGCGGTATTCTCTACTATATGCCTCAGATTTGGGCAAGTGATGACTCAGACGCAGGCGAGAGAATGAACATACAGTACGGTACAAGCGTTGTTTATCCGTTTTCCTCAATGGGAAGCCATGTTTCGGCTGTGCCAAATCACCAGACAGGCAGAATAACAAGCATGAAAACCCGAGGCGACATGGCAATGATGGGACAGTTCGGCTTTGAGCTTGATATGAGCCTTATGAGCGACGAGGAAATCGCAGAGGCTGCGGAAATTGTTAAAAAGTATAAAAAATACGGTGAGATTTTCCACAAGGGCGACCTTTACAGACTGCGTTCTCCGTTTGAGACAAACGAAGCGGTGTTAGAGTTTATTTCAGAGGATAAAAACACTGTAATTGTTGTATTCTGCAAGAGAGTTGGAGAAAACGTTTCACCTGTCGGAAAAATTATAAAGCTTGCAGGACTTGACCCGAACGCTTCCTATAGAGAAACAGAGGGCGACGGAAACACAAAGGGCGTTGTATTTGGGTCTATGGTTGGTACGGTATACGGCGGCGATGAGCTTATGAACAGAGGTATTATGTACATAGGCGCCAAGGATTTTGAAACGAATGTAAGGGTTTTTGTAAAGGAATAAAAAATCAAAAGAACGGAGCGTGAAAGCTCCGTTCTTCACTTTTATTTAATTACAGATTCGCACTCTTTGCTTCGCACATGGGCACAGGCACATCTGCACTTGTCCAGAGCATCGCGGTAATTTTTGAAGCTCCGCTTGTGTTAAGTCCTGTGCTTGGTATTGTTATGTCAGCATCCTGATAAAGCGGAATAAACACAGCATCTACAAACTGTCCGGCTCTTGTGTAGCTTGCAATGACAAGCACACCGGGAATGGCTATTTTATTTGCCTGCACGAGATTGCCTGTAACAACAAGCTCAGCCTTGTTTCCTGCTATTGTAATACCCTCTGTGCTGTTGTAGTACAAATCAAATTCGGGTTTGTATTCAACAACCTTTCCGTCAAAACCGGCAGGCACATTACAGCTAAAAACAGCGCCGCCACACATAAAAGCTTTACAAAATGTTTCAAGGTCATTCTCCTTTGTCAGTAAGATATTCAACATATATTTCCACATTTTTCATCAAAAGTAAAGGGTTTTGAGAAAAATCCGCACCCTTTTACAAGGATGCGGATTTATTGTTGCGTTATTGTATTTAATCGTTGTACGTATAGAACCGCATATAATCAATTTCAAATTCGCCTTCGTAGTCAGCAGGGTCGAATCTGATATTTTTTATACCGTCCTTCCAGTATGTTGTATTTTTTGAGAAATCGAACAGATATGTTGCATAGCCTTCTTCATCACGCTGCTCGGAATTTATTTCAAGGGAAACAAATACTTCTCCCGTGTAATCCGCAATCTCGTCGGTTCTGTAGAAGAATCTTATGCCGCCCATTGCGTCCTCGGGTATCTTTATGCGAACAACCGCAAAGTCCATGTTTTCTGCCCTTGAAAGCTCAGCAGGGAACGATGTAAAGTCAAACTTCGGGTCGTTTGTTCCCTTTTCCGATTTCATAACAAGGTTTCCGTCCTTTACTTCGCCTGTGCTCATGCCAAACCAGAGATGTTCTATGTCCGAAGGCTTGTCAAACTCAAGAGCGTAAACAATATTGTTGTCCTTTATTGCCTTCTCCTGTTTTTCTTTTATGGCCTTTTGCTCGGGTGTTAAGGGCTCGGAGTTGTCGCCCTCTATAAAGCGGATGTAGTCAATTGTGTAGGTTCCGTTGTTGCCTGCAGGGTCAAGACGGATTGAGGTTATGACCTCCCTCCAGAGAGGCTGCATTGTGGCATCAAGCATAACCGTGTAGAAGCCGTCCTTGTCTGGCGTTGTGTCGCTGAGTCTTGCCTTTATGGTCTTGTCCTCGCTGTAACCGGTTTGTGTGCTTGTCGTAAAGTACACCGTCGGGACATCGTGAACGTATTCTCCCTCACCTGCTATAATGTCAGCTTTCATGCGGATTTCGATTCCCACATAATTTTTTGCCGCAAACCCAATGTTTGTAAGCGTCATGTACGGGTCATATCCACCGTTTGAGAGAGGTCTTGCGGTTACAATTGCATAACCGTCTTTAATAAGCCCGTCAGATGCAGAGAACGTAAAGCCTTCACTGTCACCACCTATGGTGAACTCGTACCGTCCTTTTTTGCGAAGCGACTCAACCTCTTTAAAGTCGATGTTTCTGACATTGGCAGAAAGCACATTGTCTTTGCGTTCGTATTCAACACCTGCATTTTCAAGTATAAATTCAAGTGGAAGTACGGGCATTGAGTCGAATGTGTAAAATGCTTTTGAAAGAGTCTTTTCGGTTCCATTTACAAGAGCTTTGTCACTGCCGACGGTAAATATCATTTCCGTTTCGTTTGCAGCTTTTATATAAAGCTTCTGAGTAAATCTGCTCCACTCATGATAGAGATTAAGTGCTGAGAACACGCCCATTTTGGGGTTTCCGGCAACATAAAATTCATCATTTTCGCCTGTTATGTATTCTTCGTCAATATCAAGCGCTATTCCGTCAACCTTTACAACACCTGCTCCCGTGTCTTCCCTCGGAGTATAGCACATGAGAGCAATGGATTCTATTTCATACTTTCCTGCAGCATCAAATGCGTCAAATCTTATCTGTGTAACTTCACCGTTCCAGCCGGATTTTTCCGACATGTCAAAGTACAAATCGCAAAATTCGTCTTTTACACTTGCACTTGCTGTTTGTGCCTTTGCACCGTCCCAGACGGGATTAGTCTTTGTTACAAAGAAAATTGTGCTTGTGGAAAGTCTGTCGAGCTTTACTCTTACTCTTATATGAGTTACTTCTTCCGTATTTATTTTAAGATTTGCGGGTGACCAGATTTGCGGATCGCCGCCTATGCACTCGGCTTTTAAAACACCGTCTTCCACAACGAGAGAACCGATATGAGTGTTGGGATTCCAGCCGTTTGCCGCCTCCTTTGTTTCAAACTTCCATTCGTGAAGAAGTCTGTCGGGAATGTCCTGAGATTTGTTCGGGTCATAATCAACAAGCATCTGACGTATCGGCGTTCTGAAGTCGTTGTACATGTGGCAGATACGCTTTTGCTGATTTATCGTTGGAACAGCATCGTCGTGAGATGAAGACGCATTTGTATATACGTGCCTTAAAGCATCCACATAGTCAAAACCGTGAACACCTGTAGGGGCAATCCAGTGACCTTCGCCGTATTCGTTCCAGGTGCTGAGATATACAGCCTTGCCGTCCCAATTGGATTTCTTGTCTGACTGTGCATCGATGGCTGCCCTTGCATGCTCAAGAGATTGCACGAGTTCATCATAGGTTGCCATTTGACGGCGGAGGTTTTCCCAACCGAGAATGTTCCAGCCTGCTCCGACGGTGGGTATGTAGGTTATGCTGTCATACTGTTCAAGGTTTGCAAGAGCAATATCATAAATCTCTTTCTGATAATCGGGTTGTCCTGCCTTTTCACCGCTCCACCCATATGCAAGTATTGAATCAACATCAAGCTCTGCTGCTTCTTTTATGGTAACCTCGGACAAACCGTTGTCGCATCCGAGAAGAATAAGCCCGTCGTAGCCGTAATTTTTTATGTCCTCACGCATGAAAGCAATTGCTTTCTTTGCGTTTTCTGTGCCGCCAAGCATTTTTACAAAGTTGGAAAGCGAATAGATTTCAAGAACGGGCTTGTTGTCAACTGTCAGATATCTTGAGTCTGTAAAATACCATTCTACCCAGTAATCCCAGATGTAGCTCTTAAACTGGTCAAGTGTCATTCTCATGCTTCCGCCGCCGTAGGAGGCGTTTTCCCACATGATGGAGAAATCAACCGTGTTGCTGTACTTTGCATAGAAATATCCGTCATGCAGAGCCTCGGCAAGATACGGGTGCTTCTGCGGAGTGGAAAAATCCTCGGCATCCGCATGGAACCAGCAGTACTGCATGGCATCGACACCGTGCTCTGCCATAATTTTTATTTCCCAATCGCTGGTTTCCGGAATACCCTCGTCATAGTAACCCATAAGAGGCGAACATTCCTCGTACGGTGAAACAAAGTCCCAGCCAAAGTGCGAACCCTCTCTCCAGAGGGAGCAAACGCTCATTATAACAAGATGCTCGTCGGACTGCACTTTTTCGGGTGCAGAAACATAGTCTGTGTAGTCGTATATCCTGTATACCTTTATGTCGTCAACATAAACCTTGTCGCTGCCTGTATTTGTAAACGCAATACTGTCAATGGCGTCGGCTTTCATATTTATACTGCCGATATTCTTTCCGTTTACATAAACCTTTGCTATACCCTTGTCTGCATCACTTTCAACATGGATGCAGTACCAAAGGTGGTTTTTGATTGCTTTTGTAATATCGCCTGCAGAAAGCTTTCCGTCAGCGATTGTAATGCTGTAAGCATTTCCGACATTTAAGGTTGCCTTGCCGGTTTTTTCGGGGATGTATATATATGCTTCTGTTACAACCTTGCCGCCTTTAAGAGAAGAGAGCTTTTTCTCCGAAGAACCGCCTGCACTTATTGCAAGGCTGTTTTCGTCTCTTGAGTCGGTAAGCTTTTCAATTGCAGAGTTGGAAGAGGTCCAGTCATACGGAATTTTGCCGGATTCAAAATCCTCGTTTGCATAGTAGTTTTTGTACATATGCACAGTATTCGGTGTTACGGTAAGAGTATCCTCTTTTGTGGTTGCAAAATACAGCCTTGCAAGGTTTTCAAAGTCACCGAGGTTTACTTCTCCGACCTTTTCTTCGTTGATATATGCAACTGCGGTTTTTTCGTCAAGATTTATGTCTATTTCGTAGAATACCGTACCGTTTTCAACCTTAATCTCGGATTTTATGTCGTTCTGTCCTTTGAAAGCGAAAACGCCGTCCTTGGAGTAAAGCTCAAGCACGTTTTTGCCGCTTGTGTTTTCAAAATACATTCTCATGCCGCTTGAGGCAGCCGTGAGAGTAACAGAACCGCGAAGAGTTATAAAGCCGTAGTTTTCAGGCTCAAAGCTTCTGTTGATGGCAACATAACCATCGGTTTTGTCGTCGGTAAGCACGTTTGTTGTTGTACCTGCAAGGTCAAGAGTAGACGAAAAACGGTTGTCGTAGTTCCAGCTTGAAGTAAGAGAGAGGGTTCCTCTTGTGAGCTGAGTCATTGTGAAGTCGTCAATTATGTAATATGCTTCTTCGTATTCGGGAAGACTTTTCAGAATTCCCGACACTCTGTTTTCGGGAAGTGCAACACGGTTTATAATAGCCGCAGCCTCGCTTCTCTTTATCGGGTTTGTCGGATGAAAAGTGCCGTATTCGTCAGAACCCAGAACAACACCTGCCCTGTAGAGCATGAGAAGCGTGTCTGCATACTCCTCATTTTCGTTTACGTCAGGAATTGAAGCAACATTGTTTTTCGCTGTAAAATATTCCTTCGGCATTGCGTTTGCAAAGAGAGTCGCCATTTCGTAACGTCTCACAGGTCTGTCGTAGGAATTAAAATATCCGGTTTCAAATATACCCTTTTCCGATGCGTAGTTTACATACATGTCATACCAATTGCCGCCGGCGGTTTTCGGGATTTCTCCAAGACCGTTGTATATAGCATGCACACGGCTTGCAATGGTTATTGCCTCGGCAACCGTAACAGTGCCGTCGGGAACCATTGTGTTTGCGCTTTTGCCGTTCATAAAGCCAAGCTCGTATGCACTCTGCACATCCTTTGCATACCAGGCACTCTCGGAAACGTCTGTAAACTGTCCTTGTGTGTAGGTCAGCATTTTTTCAAATGCCGCCTGTGTCGAAAGTGACAGGAAAAGCGCCGAAAGCATAGCTGCAGCAAGTACTGTCAGAAATCGGGTTTTCTTCATAATAAAACCTCCGTTTTTTGTGATTTTCGGATTTTCCGAAAAGCCTATCCTTACTGTTATTCACAGTAAGCAATAGAATTTTCATTATCTATATTCTACCATAAATATAAAACTTGTCAACTTCAAAAAAATGTAATGTAATTAAGAAAATCCGACATTTGTTTTAAAATATAAAAAACGCAGGAAAACCTGCGTTTAAGTCAATATCCGATTATAACCGACTGCATAAGCAATTCATCAAACCTTTTTGTAAAAAGCTCCGTGGGGTATTCGACGTTGCCTTTGAGAGGATCTGCAATCATGACAACATTTCTTTCCTTGTCATATCCGTAAAGAACCACACAATGCTCGTTTGCCGGCCAGCTTATTGTAGAGCCGTCAGCATTCCATATTGTGGTTTCGTAAGAGGCACTCATGTACATGGTTGCCCATATTATAACGGGATGTCCTTTTACAACCTCGGCGAAAAGACTGTCAAGACTTGTTCCCGTTGTGTCATATGCCCTGAGAGAACTGCCCTGAGACTTAAGATAGTTTTCGGCACATTCAACAATCACGGGAGCAAAGCATCCGAACGCATATTTTGAGGACGGCTCACCGACAAACGCCATGGACGGACTTGTTGTGCCTACAGGACCTTTGTTAAGGAAATGCTTTGAAAGATATGTATTGTTTACGTTGAAGCCGTAATAGTTCAAAACTGCCGTCAGAGCTGTTACTTCGCATCCGGTTGGAAGAGAGGGGTTTTGCAGAACACATTTGAAATCAAGGGCAAAGCTTTGTGCAAGCGGGCTCTTTTCCGCATTTGCGGCAGGCTCTTTCGTCTCGGCGCTGCTTGTCTGCGGAGCTTCTTTTTCACCCGGCGGAATTTCATTACTGACGTATACTGCCGCAATAATGTTCTCTGCCTTGGGATAAGCATCGGGAACATATTGCAAAGCCGCATTCCAAAGCAGTGCCGCCACAAGCAATATAAAAGATGTTTTCAAAATCGCACCTCATATAGAAAATGTTTTTATCATTATATCATATTTTTACGATATTGTCCATACTTTGCCGAAATCACACAAATACCGCCGCAGTAAGTAAAGCTACGCGGCGGTAATGCTATGTAAATTAAACCTCAATATTCTCCGGTTTTTCGCTCTCGGCAAGAGCCTTGTTTTTCATGATAAGATGCCTTGTACAAATGTCAAGAGCCGCCTTTTTGTGAGTAACAATAAGGCAGGTTTTGTCGGTAAGACTTTTAATGTTTGACAGCATCCGGGCCTCGGTCTGCTCGTCAAGGGCGCTTGTTGCTTCGTCAAGAAGCAGAATGGGTGCATTGCTGAGCAACGCTCTTGCAACGGCAAGACGCTGAATCTGTCCTTCGGAAAGACCGAGTCCACCCTCGCCTATCACAGTGTCAAGACCGCTTTGCGTTTCTGACATAAAGGTGTCGGCACAGGCGATTTTCAGAGCCTTTTCAATGTCATCATCGGTGCAGTCTCCGGCAAGAAACGCAAGATTTTCCCGTATTGTTCCCGAGAACAGCAGATTTCCCTGCGGAACATATGCAAACAGCTTTCTTGTTTCGGGCGAGCAAGCAAGCGAGAAGCCGGAAAAAACATATTCTATTTTTCCTGTGTCTATCGGATATATGTCAAGCAGAAGCTTGAAAAGTGTGCTTTTTCCTATTCCGGAAGCACCTGTAACGGAAACAAAGTCGCCCTTGTTTATGCAAAGATTTACGTTTTCAAGAACATTTTCTCCGTCATAAGAAAAATCCATGTCGGAAATTTCTATGCCGCGGAATTTTTCATAAGATGCCTGAACGTCGCTCAGCTTTCCGTCGTCGGGGTTGGTTTCGTTTGGCAAAGCTTCTATTTCCATGATTCTCTCTGCCGAAGAAAGCGCCGCGTAGTATCTTGGCATAATTCCCGAAAGACTTGCAAACGGCATCTGAACCTGCCCGACAAGCGCGGTAATGGCTGTCAGCGTACCAAAGCTCATTTTGTTTGCAAGAAGCTTTGCAGAGCACCAAATAAGCGCAAACAGATATCCGACGCGCATTATTGTGTGGTTTGCACCCGATGACACAGCACCGAGTCTTGCCTTCTTCATTCTGACACCATAGTGCTCCGAAAGAAGAGCCTCGCTCTTTTCACACGAGCTTTTTTCCGATGCAAAGGATTTTACAACGAGCAGATTTTCCGTTACCTCCTGCCAGAAGGAGCGAACCTTTCCTTCAGCTTTTTGCATATCCTTGTGAAGTGACTTTATCCTTTCTCGCAGAAGCCTTGTTATAACAAAAACAAGCATTCCGCCTACGGCAAATACAATTGCAAACTGCCACTGCATTACAACAAGCACACCGAAAGCGCACACAAGCCTTACCACGACAGAGGCAATATTCGCGGGAATTGTTGTCACTGCATCGGTTATAACCGAAATGTCGCCCGTAAGTCTGTTTACAAGGTCACCCGAATGAAACGCACGTATTTCGGGATACAGCTTTGAAAGCTGGCTTTTGAAAAGCCTTTCCTTGAAAACAATATCGAGCTTTGCACGGCATTTTTCCGTAAGATAACGCGTTGCAACATTAAGAACAATTTGCAAAAGCGTGAGAATTACATACAGGACACACGAAAATATAAGCGCACCTTTGGCACCGTCAACAGCACTGTCGATAACCTCTTTTGAAAGAAGCGCGCTTGCAGAACCGAAGCACGCCGCAACACCGTTAAGAACTATAAGAAAAACAACAAACGGAATATACGGCTTTGATACGCGTGTAATCCAGCGGAGCGACTCTTTGCTGTTCGCCTTTGTGTTTCCCCTTTTATTCATTTGATGCATCGCCCTTTTCGCCCGAGTCCTTCTTCTTGAAAAGAACCTTGACTTTGTCGATAATATCGGGAGCCTTGTCAAGAGCCTTGTCAATGCCGTTAACGGCGCTGATTATGCCAAGGCTGTCGTAGCCCGTGTTTTCGCCGACATTGAGAAGCTTTGTGTCGCCCGTCTCGTTGTCAATTACAAGAAAGCAAACCGGTGTTACCGTAAGACCTGTACCGCCGCCGGAGCCCGTATTTGCGCTCTTTCCGTATTCGCCGCCGCCGATACCAAGACCTATCGACACCTTTGAAACGGGAAGTATCGTCGTCTTGTCTGTAACGTTGATAGGCTCTCCGATGACGGTTTTGGTGTCTGCCATGGAGCGGATTTTTTCAATTGCTTCCTTTACTGTTTCCGAGAGATTCATTTTTTCATTCATGAGTTTTTCTCCTTTGGTGAGGATTTGTTTTTATTGTTAAGAAGCGCTTTAAGCGTCGGAGTAAGACACCAAAGCATATGAAAAACACGCATTGAAAAAGATATGTCAGTGAGAAGTCTGCTTTTACCCGAAGTGTAGTCCTGATATACTCCAACGGATGCGTTCTTTGTGTCAAACACTCTAAAGCCCTCGATAATGCCCATAACCGAAGAAACTACGCCGTTTGCAATGCCGAAAAGCACTGCCGTGTCCGCAGCATCGGGACATGAAACAATAACGCTGAGCCTTTTTATTTTTATGCATGCATGCTTTGAAAACAGCGCCGAGGTTTCCGTCAGTATATTCTTTAAAAGGGTTAAATTTTCAGTGAGATTTTTGCCCTTTATAAAAGCTTTGAGCATTTGTGAAAGACTTTGCTTTTTTGGCGAGTGTGCATTTTTTACATTATCAACCGAACTTTTTTTCTCAGACGGCTCTTTATTCTCCCGTGTTTTTTCGTCTGTAGTTTTGTTTGCGTGTGTGGCAGACGACAGCGTGCGGATATCGGTTTTTGCTGCTTCGGGAACGCTTTTCTCTTCCGGCAGCTTGTTTTGATTAACCTTTAATGCTTGTGCACTGCTTGGCAGAGTTTTTGAAAGCCGCTGTATTTTCGGTCTTTTCTTTCTTCTGTTCTCGCGCCTTTCGCGAAGCTTTGTAAGATTTATCCTGAAAATGCCTATTCCGAGTATTACCGCTTTTTGTTCTCCGTATTTAAGCCTTACGGTGATTTTAAGACACAGCGTAAGCCCGACAAGCAAAATAAGTGCAAAAAGTATCCACAGAATAACCTGTAAAACTATCATTTTTACACCTCCGCTTGCAATTCCTATTAAGTATACCACATTTTTTATATAAATGCAAGTCGTTTAATCCTTTATACTGTCATTTCATACAACAGCCTGTCTAAATCTTGTGTACGACAATCCAAGACATGCAATATATAGTTGCCAAGTTTTTAACAAACCACAATATCTTGTGTTTTTTTCAAAAAACCCCTTGACAAAGCTGAAAGCCTCATATATAATATATCTGCAACGCGAAATTTGCCGCACTGACGGATAATGTGAATCAACACAGTGTGCGGCCAGACTATATTGCCGACCGTCTGGGCAGCTCCTGTTGTTTTTGGGAGGTGCTCTGTTTTTTTCAGGGCATCGGTCAATGGAGCTACATCTTAAAGAAAAGGATGGTAAAAACAATGAAATTTGAAATGTGGAACGGATTTAAAGAGGGTGCGTGGACAGAAAGCATTAATGTCCGCGACTTTATTCAGCAGAATTACACGCCGTATGAGGGTGATTGCAGCTTTCTTGCCGGTGCTACAGAAAGAACGAACACCGTAATGAGCCGTGTAAACGAGCTTTTTGCGCTTGAAAAGAAAAACGGCGGTGTGCTTGACGTGGATACCGAAACGGTATGCTCGCTTAAATCCTATGCGCCCGGTTACATTATCAAGGACAAGGAAATCATTGTCGGCATGCAGACGGACAGTCCGCTTAAAAGAGGTGTAAATCCTTTCGGCGGAATGAGAATGGCAAAGCAGGCGTGTGAAGCTTACGGTTATAAGGTAAGCTCCAAAATCACGCAGGAATTCAAATTCAGAACCACCCATAACGACGGTGTTTTCAGAGCATACACGGACGAAATGAGAGCCGCAAGAAAGTGCCATGTTATAACAGGTCTTCCCGATGCATACGGCAGAGGAAGAATTATCGGTGACTACAGACGAGTTGCTCTCTACGGCGTTGACAAGCTTATAGAAGAAAAGACCAAGGACAAGGCAAATCTTGTAAATGTTGATTTCAACGTAGATACAATCCGTCAGAGCGAAGAGCTTTATCAACAGATTACCTTCCTCGGCTATCTCAAGGAAATGGCGGCAATGTACGGATTTGATATAAGCAAGCCTGCAAAAGACGCAAGAGAAGCCATTCAGTGGACATATTTTGCATACCTTGGAGCTATCAAGGAGCAGAACGGTGCTGCAATGAGCCTCGGCAGAGTCAGCACATTCTTCGATATTTATATAGAAAGAGATATTGCAAACGGAGTTCTTACCGAAGAAGCAGCTCAGGAGCTTCTTGACGACTTTGTTATAAAGCTCAGAATCGCAAGGCATCTTCGCACACCCGAATACAACGAGCTTTTCGGCGGAGACCCGATGTGGATAACCGAAGCTGTCGGTGGAATGGGAGAGGATGGCAGAACGCTTGTTACAAAGTCAAGCTTCAGAATCCTGAACACTCTTTACACACTCGGCTCATCTCCCGAACCTAATCTCACGGTTCTCTGGTCGCTTTCGCTTCCCGAAGCATTTAAACGGTTCTGCGCAAAGGTTTCAAGGGATACAGATTCAATCCAGTATGAAAACGACGATGTTATGCGTCCCCTTTACGGTGATGATTACGCCATTGCCTGCTGTGTTTCCGCAATGAGAGTAGGTAAGCAAATGCAGTTCTTCGGTGCAAGATGCAACCTTGCAAAGCTCTTGCTTATTGCCATCAACGGCGGTTACGACACAACAAGCGGAATGCACATGGGTCCGCAGATGCCGGTAATGGATACCGAAAAGCTTGATTTTGATGAGGTTGTGGAAAGATTTGATATATATAACGCATGGCTCATGCGTCTGTATGTCAACACCATGAATGTTATCCACTATATGCACGATAAATACGCATACGAAAAAACTCAGATGGCGCTTCACGATACCGAGGTTGAAAGATTTATGGCATTCGGTATTGCAGGTCTTTCTGTTATTACCGACTCTCTCAGCGCAATTAAATTTGCAAACGTTAAGCCCGTAAAGGACGAAAACGGATTTATCGTTAATTTTGAAACAACGGGCGATTTCCCCAAATACGGAAACGATGATGACAGAGTTGACCTTATAGCAAAGGACATGACACACAAGGTCATTACCGAGCTTCGCAAAACCCCAACCTACAGAAACGCAATACATACTCTTTCCGTGCTTACCATTACATCAAACGTAATGTACGGCAAAAACACCGGTGCAACTCCCGACGGTCGAGAAGCGTTTGCTCCCTTTGCACCCGGTGCAAACCCGATGCACAACAGAGAGGAAAACGGTGCTCTTGCATCGCTTAACTCCGTTGCAAAGCTCTCCTATAATGACTGCCGTGACGGCATTTCAAACACATTCTCTATAACTCCCGACGCACTCGGAAAGAATGACGAAGAACGAATTTCAAACCTTGTAGCTATTCTTGACGGATATTTTTCAAAAATGGCTCACCATATAAACGTAAATGTATTAAACCGTGAAACACTCATTGATGCTTACGAAAACCCCGATAAGTATCCGAATCTTACAATTCGTGTTTCGGGATATGCCGTAAACTTCTGTAAGCTCTCACGTGAACAGCAAAGAGAGGTTATCTCAAGAACCTTCCACATGAGCTTATGATAAAAGGTCGCATCGACTCCTTTCAGAGCCTTGGAACTGTTGACGGGCCGGGTGTGCGCTTTGTAGTGTTTATGCAGGGCTGTCCGCTCAGGTGCGTGTGCTGTCATAATCCCGATACATGGGATTTTTCGGGCGGTACGGAGTATACGGTCAACGAAGTTTGTGAAAAAATTCTTCGCTTTAAAGGCTACTTCGGAAAAGAAGGCGGAGTTACCGTGTCCGGCGGAGAACCGCTGATGCAGGCAGAATTTGTTACAGAGCTGTTTAAGAGTATGCACGAAAACGGCATTCATACCTGTCTTGATACAAGCGGCTGCGTTTTGAACGACGATTTAAAAGAGCTTTTAAGACATACCGACCTTGTGCTTCTTGACTATAAGTACACAAACGAAAATGATTACGAAAAATACACACGTCTTTCAAAAAAGCAGGTTGACCAATTCCTTGATTATACATATAGCAAAGATATAAAGGTTGTTCTGCGTACTGTTATAATCCCCTCGCTAAATGATAACGAAGAAACAGCTCTTGAACTTGCAAGGCTGAAAAACACCTATAGCAACATAATAAAAACAGAGCTTCTCGGTTTTAGAAAACTCTGTCTTGAAAAGTATGAAAATCTCGGAATTGACTTCCCTCTTGCAAATACGCCCGAGGCAACAAGCGAAAAGCTTACACAGCTTGAAGCCGTTATACAGAATAACACAAAATAACGTCTGACGCCGCACTTTTAAGTGCGGCGTCTTGCTATTCAATTCCCAAAAGCCTTGCAGCGTTTCCCCAAAGTATCTTTTCGTTGTACTCATCGGAAAGTCCAAGGCTCAGAAACCTTTCAACCTCGGTTTTGGGGTTCCACAGCGGAAAATCCGTACCGAAAAGTATCCTGTCTGCACCGTAGCCCGTAATATATTTTTTTATATTTTCGGGAGTGTCGAACATAATGCTGCTTGAAACATCGAGAAAACAGGTTTTGTCCTTTAAGCACTCATATGCGTTTTCAAACAGCGACCAGCCGCCGAGATGTGCGGCAATTGCACAAAGATGCGGAAAATCGTCAAGCACCTTCTTTAATTTTTCCGGTCTTGAAAAGTCGTATCTCGGGTCTCCGCAGTGAACAAATAAAGGCATGCGTCCTTCAAGCATTTCGTATATCGGATACATCCTCTTGTCGTCTATAGGAAATTGCTGAATGTCGGGATGAATTTTTACTCCCAGAAGATGCATTTCTTCTATTGCATTTATTTCGTCCTCGGGGTTTTCAACGTCGGGATGCATTCCGCCAAAACCGTAAAACTCCTCGTTTTCCTTGATTACTTCGGCGGTAAAGGTATTTATGTGTCGTACCTGTTCGGGCTTTAGTGCAACGGGAAGCAGAACGAATTTTGATATTCCCGCCTTTTTGCCCTCGTCTTTAAGCGTTTTTGCGTTTCCGACAAGGTCGGTTGTAAGACCGTAGAAATCACAGGTGCTCTGCGTTCCGCGTTCTGCTATTTTGTCGGGATATATATGTGTGTGAAAGTCTATTATCTGCATTTTTGTTTTCTCCGAGGATGTGATATTCGGTATTTTAGCACAGTTTTGTTCGATAGTCAACATAAGATGTGTAATAATATTTTAAGATTTTATATCATTTTATTGATTTGGGTTTACAAAGTCTTTCAATATATGATACAATAAAAAAAACAGTTTTTCACAGTGCAAAGGAGACTTATAATGAACACATTCATTCGTTTTCCGGGCGGACGTGCAAAAGCGTTTACGCTTAGCTACGACGACGGAGTAAGACAGGACAAGAGATTCGTTGGCATTTTGAATAAATACGGCTTAAAGGGAACCTTTAATCTTAACTCGGGCTGCTTTGAACATTCAAGGACAGATGATCCCGAAAAGCAAAAAGGAAGAATGTGCATTGAGGAAGCGCTTGAAACTTATAAGGGACATGAAGTTGCAATCCACGCTCTCAGCCACGCACATCTTGAACAGCTGCCAATGTCTCAGGTTGTTTATGAAGTGAGCCGGGACAGACTTAACCTTGAGAAGATGTTCGGCACTATTGTCAGAGGTATGGCGTATCCATACGGAACATACAGCGACGATGCTGTTAGGGTGCTTTTTGATTGTGGCATTGCATATTCGCGTACAACAAGAGCTACTCTTAATTTTGATGTGCCGACGGACTGGCTGAGAATGCCTGCCACATGTCATCACTCACATCCTGAGCTTTTTAATCTTGCAGATAAATTCCTTGACAAGCATTCAGGAAGAGGTCCTTGGCTTTTCTATGTGTGGGGACATACATATGAGTTTGATAACAATACTTCCAATAACAACTGGGATTATATAGAAACCTTTGCCGAAAAGATAAGCGGTCACGAGGACGAAGTGTGGTATGCTACGAACATAGAGATTTACGATTATGTTCAGGCGTTTAAGCGTCTTGTCTGGAGCGCAGATTGCAAAAAAGTTTATAACCCCTCGGTTATTGACGTATGGGTTGCACCATCGTATGATAACACAATTTGCGTAAAAGCCGGAGAAACTCTTTCGCTTTCATAACAAAATAATATCCGTTTTTGATACAGAGCAGTGAAAATACTGTTCTGTTTTGTATATGGCTTTCTGTTATCAAAACAACTTTTGGCACGATTTTAACATTCAAGGCATAAAAAATGCATTGTTTGTGCTTGATAAACCTTATCATATCTGGTACAATTTTAATATGTTGGGGGTAAAATAACAACTTTGATACTCCGTTTCTGATATCAGAATTTGGCATATAGGCCGGAAAAAGCGCAAAAAGGATGTGTAAAGAATGAAAAAAAACACGTATATGGGTACTTCTGCTTGTACCGGAAATGAAAAATCCGAAAACTCGGTTCAGTATCCGTGGACGGGCATATGGAACGTAGAGCCCTGCAAGGACCCGGAAATTCGTTCAATGGACTATGTAAACAGGCATTTTCGTATGCACACCCATATTCACCATGAATTTGCAATAGTTACCCACGGCACGTCAAATATCGTAACCGTTGACGAGAGCACGGTGGTAAAGGCGCCGTTTCTGGCATTTTACCCTGCGAACACCCCTCATATGCAGGTTAATGACTATGAGGACGGCTACAGCAGAGTGCTGTTCTGCTGTCTCGAGGAATCCTTCAGATGCGGCCTTCTTGCCTTTGAAGACGTAGAAACCCTGACTGACTGCAACAAGGTTATAATAAGGCGCCTGAGCGACTATGAGCAGAAGATTCTCACATCCTTGTGCCGTATCATTTCCGAAACCGAAATAACCGATGAATACACCATACGCTGTATTTCATGTGCCATACTCTCGCATATTGCAAAGGTGCTGAGAAACAACGACAGAGGAGTATATGTCGAAGTGCAGAATCTGAAAGGACGGCAGTATTTCGGAACACTTCTCAAATATATTGCCGACCATTGCGGCGAAAAGCTTTCGCTTGATATGCTTGCACAACAGTTTTATATCAGCAGAACAAAGCTTGCAAGAGATTTCAGAAATATCGTGGGAATGTCTGTCGGCGACTATATTCTTACCGTTCGCATCGGAAAAGCCAAAACCATGCTTATTGCAGGTCACAGCATTGCAGCTGCTGCGGAAAGCTGCGGCTTTAATACCGTCAGCTACTTTATACAGTGTTATAAACGAATGACAGGCTACACTCCGGCTCAATATATTGATTACATAAAGAAAAACCCCGATGCACTCGTTCAGCGTCTTTACGGCAAGGACGGTATGCTGTGGTATCATGAGATAGAAAGAGCACGCGGAGAGGTAAAAAACGCAGTTGACTCAACGGATTTTATAAATAATATTTGCGAATTAACAAATAATTAAGACCTTTTTTGCGAAATCTGTGGTATACTGTATTTAATAATCATTGAGTGTAAGGAGCCGAGGTATGGACAACAGAAATAACCGCCCCTTGAACAGAAATACAAACGTTACAAGACAGCCGGCGCACAGACAGTCCGGCGGCACCTCAAATGCGACCACCTTTGTGGCGGTGCTTATAGTTATCGCCGTTTTTGTAAACTATAATATATTTTCCAAAATAATTACAAAAGAGGTTCCCGATGCCGATTATTCAAAGTATGAGTCAGCTTCAGAGGACGGACAAAACAGCTCCGAGCAGGAAAAACGCAAGGCAAGACTTGCAGATATAGAAGCAAATTACACCGATGTGAATGTCTCACTCAGCGATACAAAGTGCGGGGAACTGATACTTGTAAATAAGCTTCACACATATGACTTTGATGCAAGAAGCGGTCTTGTTCCCTATGAAGCTCCCGAGAGCATTTATGACAGCAAAAGCGAATGCTATTACGTAAAAAACATAAATCTTTCACTCAACAAAACAGCTATAAACGCGCTCAATAACCTTCTCGAAGGCTTTGCCGAAGCTTCGGGACACCGAGATATTATCATAGTTGATGCATATCGCTCATATGAAATGCAGCAGATAGTGCTTGATGCAAAGATTGACCAGTACGGCGAAGAACAGGGACGGCTTATCGCAACCGAACCTGGAGCAAGTGAGCATCATTCGGGCTACGCTATTGACCTTAGCCTGTTCATTGACGGAAGACAAGAGGATTATTTCGGTGAGGGCGTTTATGAATGGATAACCAAAAACTGCTATAAATACGGTTTTGTAATCCGCTACCCCGAAGACAAAACGCACATTACAGGCATTGACTATGAGCCGTGGCATCTTCGCTATGTCGGACTGCCTCATGCATATCATATGACTCGCGAAAACCTTTGCCTTGAAGAATATATAGACAGGCTTGCTTATTATCCGATTGAAAGCGACAGGCTGACAATTGCTGCTCCCGACGGCACGTATGAAGTATATACAGCTCCCGTTTCTCAGGAGCAAAGCTCAATTAAAATTCCAAAAACACTGCCCTATACACTTTCCGGCGATAATAACGGACACGTTGTTGTGACAGTCAAGATAAATGACGTACCAAACGCTGACCTTATTCAGCAGTTTTATGACGCACAGGCTGCACAGACAAATGCAGACACGGCACAGCAAGACACGGTGACAGAGTAAATGGCATACATTTATATTGTAAGCTGCGAAAACGGTTCTCTTTACACAGGCATTGCAAAGGACATAAAAAAGCGCCTTTCACAGCACGCTTCAAAGGCAAAGCCGTCGGCAAAGTATACTAAAAGCCACAAGGTAACGCGCCTTGAAATGCTGTGGGAAACCGAAAATTACGCTGATGCGGCAAAGCTTGAGTACAGGATAAAGCGCCTGACAAGAGAAAAAAAGCTTGAGCTTTTGAAGAATCCTGCGGCAGTGTCGGAGTTTTTCCCGGAGCTTTCGGAAATCGGGTTTGAGCTAAGCAGAGAATTTGAGTGTCCGGTGGAGATTGAAAGGATTATTGAACGTGAGAGTTGATTTGCCTTTTCGTAAACCGACAAGATTAAAGGGTTATGATTATTCAACGCCGAGAGCGTATTTTGTTACGATATGTACATATGGAAGACAGGAATTTTTGTCTGAAATCGTAGGGGCAATTCACAAATTGCCTTTTTTATATACAAAAAAATCTCAAAAAAATTTTTAAAAACCTATTGACAAACAAAAAAACGTGTGCTATAATCTAACTGTACCAAAGAGGTATAGTTACAAAACACAAGGACGTGATGATTTGAAGCTGCCGATGGAAACGGATTACTGTTTCAGAGTTATGTACGTTCTGGCAGCTAAAGGAGAGCGGTGCGATACCAAGGAGCTTTCCGAAAAATGCGGCATATCGCAGCAGATAGCACTCAAGGTCATGAGAAAGCTGCTCTGTGCAGGGCTTGTAAATTCAAAGCAAGGCACAGGCGGCGGATACACACTCTCGAGAGAGCCGGAAAATATTCGTCTTATCGATATATATTCCGCCTCGGGCGACGGTATGATGATTTCGAGATGCATCGAAGAAGGCTACGATTGCAGCAGGATGCACTGTGACAAAGACAATTGCTGTTTTCACAGGCTGTTTTGCAATATCAACAGCGAAATAGCGCAAAAGCTGTCAGACATCACTCTTGACGACGCTGTAAAAAACAAATTTTAATTTATATTTACTTATTGGAGGAAAAGAAAATGAAAAAGTATGTATGTTCAGTATGCGGTTATGTTCACGAAGGAGATTCGGCTCCCGAAAAGTGCCCGGTTTGTAAGGTTCCGGCAGAAAAGTTCAAGGAAATGGTTGAAGGCGCAGCACTTGCTGCAGAGCATGAATACGGCGTGTACGCAAAGACCGTTAAAAACAACCCCGACATAAGCGAAGCAGCCAAGAAGTACATTTTTGAACAGCCCATGGCAAACTTCAACGGAGAGTGCTCTGAGGTTGGTATGTATCTCTGCATGGCAAGAATTGCTCACAGAGAGGGCTATCCCGAAATCGGTCTCTACTGGGAAAAGGCTGCTTACGAAGAAGCTGAACACGCAGCAAAGTTTGCAGAGCTTCTCGGAGAGGACCTTGAGCCTAATATGAAGGCTACCACTAAGGATAACCTCAAGTGGAGAGTTGACTGCGAATACGGAGCTACACAGGGTAAGTTTGACCTTGCTTCCTGCGCAAAGAAAAACGGACTTGATGCTATTCATGATACTGTGCATGAAATGGCAAGAGATGAAGCTCGGCACGGTAGAGGTTTAGAGGGTCTCTTAAACCGCTATTTTAAATAAGATTAGATACAATTAGATACGATTTGATACGGAGGTTGAGGTTTCTCAACCTCTGTTTTTATGCGGTTTTATGATGAGAATGTTTCATGTACTTACTGGTCACGAAACTAAGGTGAATTTTAGCACAGAAAAATGATGATTTAAGGGTAAATAAGGGATAGACAAGGGAAAGAAAATTTTGCGATGGATTTTCTTGTGTCTTCCCTTATTTTGCTTTCAAACGCAGATATATCAAGGGTTTTAAGCCTTCTGTATAATGTGAATAAGGGAAACCTTAATACATTACAGGAGGATTTATTATGAAAGGAAGTATCAGAAGAAAGGGAAAAACATGGTC
>JAZQGP010000003.1:0-17022 GCA_045540015.1 Eubacteriales bacterium | reverse complement strand
GGAGGGTTGCATAAGGGAACCGTAGGTTCTCTTGTGGGCATCTTTCGGTTACCTTTCTGGGCAAACAGAAAGGGTAACGCCCCCACGGCAGTGGAAAATTGCAAATTCGGTTTATAATTACCTGCCGACAGGCAAAAGCATCGTGAAATTGAAGTTGTTTAGACTTCAATTTCACAAAGGAAAAGTTTTTTGCTTACTTTTTTTCAAAAAAGTAAGTGCTAAGCTTTTTTCAAAAAGCGTGCCTGCCGATAGGCAAAGAAAAAAGTGACATTGATGTTGTTTAAACATCAATGTCACCATTCAAAAACTGCTGCGGAATAGCATCGGTGATAATTTTTTCCATGTACGCAAGACTTCTTCCGGGATCGCTGATGTTCTGACAGCGGTGAGCGTCGAGAAGCTCCTGAGTGTACTCGGAAAAGCGGTAAATTTTGAATTTTCGCCAGGAATTGTTGTACTGACAGACCGTGGGAATAAAGTAAGGTGAATCAATAAACGCGGCATCCCCTACCTTGACTATGTCAAAGCCCGCAATACCGCCGACCATGTTTCTAAGGTAGAGCATACCCGAAAGGAAGTTGCCGAGAGAGTATATTACAAGCGTTCTTCCGCCGTCGGGACGGTCTTTCCACATCATTGGCTCTAAGACATGCGGATGCGTTCCGATAATAACGTCAACGCCGTTGTTCACCATTATTTCAACCTGCTTTTTCTGAAGGTCGCTGGGTTTAAACCAGTCCTCATATCCCCAGTGCATCGAAACCATAACAATGTCGGCAAGCTCGCGCGCTTTCTTTGTCATGCGGTCAATGTCGGCGTTTCCCGATTCGTCGCAAAGCGGTATTACCATTTCGCTTCCCGAGGAAAGCACAAGACCGTTTGTACCGTAGGTATAGGACAGAAGCGCGATTGTTATGCCGTTCTTCTCGATAACGCGGATGTTTTCATAGTCCTCTTTGTCGGTGTAACCGCCGATGTAGGTGACATTCTCCTGCTGTTTCCAGAAGTCAATTGTACGCTTGTAGCCCTTTGTGCCTGCATCAAGCATGTGGTTGTTTGCAAGGTTTATTATGTCAAACCCAAGCTCCATAAGGTCGTAGCCCTCCTGGTCGGGTGTGCTGAACATGGGGTATCCCGTGTAGGCTCTGTCGGGTCCGCCGTAGGGCGACTCCTGGTTTACATACGCAAGGTCGGCATCCTTTATAATGTCTGCAACGTTTGAGAACATCGGAATAAAATTGTATTCCTTGTCAGTTCCCTCAGCCAAATCCTTTGAATCCGCAAGCACGGTTGAGTGAACAATTATGTCACCCACAGCCACAAAGGAAACTCTTGTAGCGTCGGGCTTTTGACTTTCGTTGCCGATAAACGCCGGCGAAAGAGAGGAAATTGCAATGGGAGAATTGGGCTTTTTGCCGCTATTTTCTTTTTTCGACGTGTCTTTCTTCTCGTCAGAAGCTTTTTCCGAGTCGGATATCTTTTCGCTTTGGGAAAGAGCAGCCTCGTTCTGAGGCATTTTCTGCGTATAACCGCCGTCTATAAGGCTTTTTACAAAAATCAATGTAAAAAACACAGCTAAAACCGTGACAAGCGATACAACGATTTTGTTTTTCATGCTTTTCAAAAATCCTTTCCCTTTTGCATAAGTGTTATTTTGTTCTTTTTGACCATGTATACGCTGCCTTTTGCAATTTTCATGAAAGGCAAATCGTTCATTGAGTCTGTGTAAAAGTCGTGAACCTCTTTGCCCTCGGAAAACTCATTGAAATATTTTATCTTATCTTCGCGAAAGCACAGCCTGTATATTTCTCCCGTTTCAAGCGACATTTCCGAGCAGACAAGCTGTTTTATGCCGAGAATTTTCATTGCAGGCTGCAGCAGAAAGCCGAAAGAGGCAGACACCACAACATCGTCCTCTTTTGCGGTTTGAGAGTAAAAGGGTTTTAATTTTTTTGCATTTGCTTTCCAGAAGTGTACTACCTTTCCTTCAACGTCGGGGCAATCCTTTATAAAGCTCTGTGCAAACCGTCCCGCAAGAGTCCAAAGCTCGTCTACGTCTATAAGACACAGCTTGTATCTTACAAGGCTTTTGAGGATTACAAACACGTATTTTATAAGGCGCGGATGCCTTTTTAAGCAGAAAAGGTAAAAGTCGAGAGCGCTTTCGCCGTCGTACAGTGTGTTGTCAAAATCGTATACGTTTATGTCTATCACGCTTTCTTTTTCAGAGTTGAAGCTTTAAACTGCGTTTATATCAGACTGTGCCGCGGTGAGCTTTGAATATACGATTTTCTGGCTTTTGTAAAGCCCCGAATTGCCCGACATAATGTAGCTTACCGCACATGCCACACCAAAGAAAATAATTCCGCCCGAGCCGAACATTTCCACCGATAAAATGATGGAGGCTATGGGGCAGTTTGTAACGCCGCAGAAAACCGCTATCATGCCTATTGCCGCAGCAAGGCTTTCCTCCATACCCAAAACGCCTGCCATGACGCATCCGAAGGTAGAACCGACAAAGAACGACGGCACAATTTCGCCGCCCTTGAAGCCTGCGGCAATCGTAATGGCGGTAAATACAATTTTAAGTATAAAGTCGCAAGCTCTCGCCTCGCCCGACAGCGCACGCTCAATAATTTCCATGCCCGCACCGTTATAATCAAAAGTTCCGCAAAGTACGGTCAAAAGCACAACGGCAGTGCCACCGACAAGACCGCGAAGATACGGGTTGTGTATA
The DNA here is from genome assembly GCA_045540015.1 of Eubacteriales bacterium. GTDB lineage: Bacteria > Bacillota > Clostridia > Oscillospirales > CAG-382 > UMGS1387. The sequence continues at coordinate 14,285 of JAZQGP010000003.1, read as the reverse complement.
AGCTTTTTCATACAGTGCCCCGTAAGCCTTAGTGAAATGCAGAAAAGTATGCTTAAAACGGCACAGCAAAGAGCAAGAGCCATAACCTTCAGAAGCAGTGGTGCAGACAACGTCTGAGCCGGTACCGGACTAAAGGCATGAGCTGATATGCCGAGAAGCGAGGAAATGTGATAGGCTGTTACAGAAGCAATTATGCAAGGCAGAAAGCCCGTGAAATTAAGCGTGCCGACGCTTATAACCTCAAGGCAAAAAACAGCCGCCGCAACCGGAGTGCCGAACAACGCCGAGAACACACTGCTCATGCCTGCCATTGTAATTATGTGAATGTCGTTTTTGTTCAATTTCAAGAGCCTTCCGAGGTTGTAGCCAATGCCGCCGCCGATTTGAAGTGCCGCACCCTCTCTGCCTGCCGAGCCGCCGAAAAGCTGTGTTATAACAGTGCCGAGAAAAATCAGCGGAACCATTACCGCAGGAATGTCCTCATCTTCTCTTACCGATGTTATGACACGGTTGGTATTTATGTGCCCTTTTACACGGAACAGGTTGTACATCGCCGTTATTATCAGAGCACCTATCGGTAAGAAATATATTATATAGCTGTTTTGTGTGCGCAGTGCCGACACGCGGTCAAGGCAGAGGTGAAAGAATGCGCCGATCATTCCTCCTATTGCCCCTACTGCCGCTGCAAGCATTAACCATTTTATAAAGGCTTTTATATACGCTGCTGAAGTTTTAAAAACCTCTTTTATCATTTTCAACTGTTTTTCTCCTGTGCTTTGTGTGTTTGCATAAATTGTGCCTTGGGGAAATTCATTGCGGCATCAGAGCGCGTATAATGTTTAATCGCAGGGTCGATTCACGAATCGACCGTTTTCGGAACATTCGTGAATGTCCCCTGCAAATTATTCCGCTTCGTGTCGGTGTAGACATCGACCCTACGTTTTAACCCTTACATTTCAAACATTTTAAGGGATGTAAGGTTTATTCAGCTAAATTATGCACATTCGTTCAAAGATCAAATTAAATTCGCCTTATAGCTGACCGAAGGCGCAATTTTGCGTACGTCAGCACATTTAACTGAGCCTGCTTTCAAGCTCGGCGTTTTCCCTAATTACTTTTTCAAGTCTTTCTTTTGTTTGAGCCAAAAACCTCTGCCAGCTTTCGGGAGCGATAAAGGGATTACCGCCTTCTTTAAGCTGCTTTTCACGCTTTGCAAGAGTGTCGTTGTTGAGAGGATGGTTTCCGAGATGAACGGTAACAGGCTCATCCCAAAGCTTTTCGATTGATTTTAACATCTGCTGCGGAAGGTCATATGATTCCTCACAGTAGCAGAGATAAGGAAGAGTCACATTGCCGACTCCCGCACCGCCGAAAAGTCCTGCCAAATACTCGTTTGTGTCATACGTGACGTTGAAGAAAAGGCTTAAAACCCCTGCCGTATGACCGGGAGTCAGGACACAGCGGATTTTTGTGTTTCCAAGCTCGAAAATCTCGCCGTCTTCAATTTCATAATCAAATTCGGGGATTTTTGCAAGCGGAAAGGAGTCCTCCTGCATAATGGCGCGCTTTGGATATTGCCTTAACGACTCGGCATCGACTCTGCTTATTGCAAGCCTTGTGCCGTACAGTCTGCGAAATTCCTCGGATGCTCCGAAATGGTCAAAATGTCCGTGTGTGTGAATTATCCAGCGGACATCGCGGGGATCATAACCCAATCGCCAGATGTTGTCCACAAGGATATATGCGCCGGTTGCAGAATAGCCGGAATCAATAAGAATAAGTCCGTCTCCTGTGTCTATAAGATGAATACACACCCTTTTGTCACCTACATAATACAAGCCGTCGGCTATTTTAAACGGTTCAACATAATCAATTGCCGGATTTGCAAAATAACCTCTGATTTCATTTTTGAAGGCGGTGATGGACTCGTTGTATTTTTGAATCAAAAAGTCTCTCTTTGTCATAATTTTTCCTCTTTTTCGGTCTATATCCATAACTGCTTGCGGCAGAAAATCATTTAAGCAATATGCTTTTTATTTCCTCCGTCATGGGATTGCCGTATTCGCTTACCTCGTAAGCCTCGGCATAGCGTATTCTGCTTCCTCTTTCCTTTCCGTACAGCTCTGTAAGTCTTTGTCTGTGACGTGCTGCGGGCTTTGCGTACTGTACAGCATAGCCTCTGCCTGCCGCCATGATTTCTTCGTCCGTAGTTTTGTCGGTTATTTCCATGCCTTTGAGCCATTCAAAGCGCTCTGCCTCGCCCTCGGGCACTTCTTCGCCGTAGGTATAGGGAAGCCATTCATAAACCTGTGAAACATTGATGTTTGCAATCTGAAGCTTTACATCAATCTCGCTGTCAATGTCAACCACAATATCCGGTCTGAACACGGGGTTTGTGAACTTGTCTTCGCTGCACATTATAACGGGCATAAAACGCATTGCGGGAACATCGGGACATTCGTTCGGAACGGTGAGCAGATACGAGGCGTCCTGTACGAGCTGCGCTGTTGCTCTGTGGTCGGGCATATAGTCAATCGTTCTGTGTGTTATAATAAGGTCGGGATTGAATTCTCTTATGTAACGTATTGTGCGCTTTCTTGTTGCAAGGTCAGCAACGAGATTGCAGTCGTCGTAATCCCAGATATCGTATCTGATACCGAGAAGCTCTGCGACCTTTGCCGATTCCTTTGCTCTGCGGGCGGATATTTCCTTGGGGCTCAGCTTGTGATGTCCGCCGCAGCCGTTACACATGCTTAAAAACTGTACGGTATGACCGTTTTTAATCAGCTTTGAAGCAAGTCCTCCCATTTCAAATTCGTTGTCGTCCTGGTGTGCACCAATCATTAATACTCTCATTTTTTGTTCTCCTTTTTCTTTTGTTTTTTTTATTTTTTTACCTCTTTTGATTTACGAATTAAACTATACCACAAAATATAAAAAAAGGCAATACTTTATACGTTAAAATATTGCCTGTTAATTATAAACTTATTCCTCCGTCGTCAAGGGCTGTCCTACGGGTATCAATTACAAAAAACAAACTGTGTTTTATCTGAAAGCTCATACACACACAGTTCTTTTCCGTCGAGCTTTTCCCTGTGCATATCAAAAGCAAAAATTGTGGGATTGTTGTAGGTCGTACAGTAGTAAACTCCCTTTGAAAGATTGCAGCAGCAGGAGTAGTTTGTCTGCTCAAGTCCCGTATCAAGCCTTACGCACCCTCTAAGCTGGTAAACGCTGTAAAGCGCGTGGAAAAATCCGCACACGGCAAAGTTTTCGTCGTCTTCGCAAACGAGATTGAGCTTTGTAAAGGCTGCTCTTACAAACCTTGACATAGACGACAAATCTCCCGGAAGTCCTACTGCACCCATTCCTCTGCTGTGTGCTTTAAGGTTTATTCTGTCCGAAAAAACACACTTCGGTTCATAGGGCGAAAGATGCATGTAATTTGAAAGATTTGCCATGTGAATATCAAAGGCAGGGCTGTTGGTTAAAACTCCAACGGGGTTGTCGTATACCCTCATTCCCTCTTTTGTCTGCTCGACGGTAATCGAGCTTTCTCCGTCGGATATAAACCAGTGAAGCGGAGTCGGCGGCACGTCCTTTCTGAAAGACGCGTCCGTTATGTTTATGTTTTCCGCCATCTTTTTTGCTTCGCCCGTGTTTCTGCAGAACGAGAGGATTTTTGGAATAAACTCAAAGGAAGCAATGTTCTCTTTTGCACACACTTCTTTGTTGTAGCAGGCGTTTTCAGGAAAATTAAGTCCTGCCATGCCAAGACCTGCTTCGTTTACGGCATCGAAGTAAAGAGGATAGTTGTCGCTTACTACCGCCATGCCGATTATGGCGTAGTGGCTTTTGGCGCAAGTACCGTTCTGAAAAGCAAAGTGGTAATTTCTCGGAGTTACCGTGATTTTCTCGCCGAAGGTGTGCTCATAGTCTAAATTTCTGCCAAAATAGCTGTCCTTTATTTTCATGGAAATCGCTGTGCACATTTTTCGCACCTCTGTAGTTTTTTCTACTATTGTGTGCACATTTTCGGGAATGATTCATTTGGGACAGAAAGTTATCAAAAACCTATTGTAATTTTACAAAAAACGTTGTATAATAGAATAAGTATGCAGTCTTTTACCAAAACGTGAAAATAAAGGAAAGTGTGATTATCTGAAATGCGAAGATACTTAGTTTCGGAAAACGACATAAGCTCACAGACAAAGAAATACGACATTGTAATTGTCGGAGCAGGACTTGCAGGGCTTTACTGTGCCCTCAACATCTCAAGTTCGTTCTCCTGCGCCCTCATAACAAAGGGCGGCTTTGACAGCGGCTCCTCCTGGCTTGCACAGGGCGGCATTGCGGCTGTCACAAGAGAGGACGACAGCTTTGAAAACCACATTTCCGATACTCTCTCGGCAGGTGCGGGCCACTGCGACAAAGAGGCTGTACGCGTTCTTGTGGAAGAAGGACCGGAAGATATACGCAAAATGATAGAATACGGCGTTCCGTTTGACAAAAACGAGAATGGCGAAATAAGAGTAACGCGTGAGGGCGGTCACGGCTGCAGCCGTATTCTCCACTGCGGCGGAGATGCAACGGGCAGACTCATGACACAGCGCCTTGCGGAAGTTGTCAGCGAAAAAGAAAACATAGACGTAATTTTTGATACGAGCCTTGTTGACGTGCTGACGGACGAAAACGGCGCGTATGGCATTGTAGTAAACGACGGACGAGAAAACTACATTATAGAAAGCGCAAACATTGTTATAGCGTCAGGCTCTATAGGTCAGCTTTACAGATACACCACAAACCCCAAGGGCTCAAACGGCGAAGGAATTGCCGCCTGCATGAGAGCAGGAGCTAAAACGCGGGATATGGAGTTTGTGCAGTTTCATCCCACGGCACTTGCAATCGGCGAAAGAGACGGAAGAATGTTCCTTGTTTCGGAGGCAGTACGCGGCGAAGGCGGAATACTCAAAAACAGCTCGGACGAGCCGTTTATGTACAACAAGCATTCGCTTCGCGACCTTGCACCGCGTGATATAGTAACGCGCGAAATTCTAAAGGAGCTTGACAGAACAGACACGGACACGGCATATCTTGATGTTTCCTGCATGGATGAAGAATTTTTCTCGAAGCGGTTTCCCACGATATACGGCTACTGCAAGGAGTGCGGCATAAATGTGCCTCACGACAAAATTCCCGTACGTCCGACACAGCACTATCACATGGGCGGTATTGAAACCGACCTTGATGCAAGAACAAACATTGAAGGGCTTTATGCGTGCGGTGAGTGTGCCTGCACGGGTGTTCAGGGTGCAAACAGGCTTGCGAGCAATTCGACTCTTGAATGTCTTGTTTTCGGCAGACGTGCCGCAAATTATATAAACACCCATTTCAGAAAGAATGAAAAAATTTGTCCCCTTACCAAAAGCGGCAGCAAAAACCTTGCTGACTGTCCCGAAACGGGTGAGATTGAAGAGGACATAATGCTGATGAAAAAGACGATGTCAAAGTACGTCGGTCCCGTCAGAAAGAAAGAAGGGCTTGAAAAGGCGCTGTGCGTTTTCGGTGAAATGAAGGACAAATACGAAAAATGCGTTTTGTCATCGCAAACCGCTTACACCGCATACGCAGCAGCATGCGTATCGGCGCACATCACGGAAAAAGCTCTCAGCCGAAAAGAAAGCATCGGCTCACACTACATAGTAAAATAACAGGACATATTGAAAGGAATTACAACAAAATGAGTTTACTTACAAATCCGCTGGTTGAACAGCTTATAGCAATGGCGCTAAGCGAAGACGTCGGAACAGGCGACATCACAACCGAAACAACAATTCCCGAGGACAAAACCGCTTTTGGACGTTTTATCGCAAAGGAAGACATGGTTATCTGCGGTCTTAATGTTGCAGAGAAGGTTTTTCACACGGTAGATAAAAGCATTGAGTTTTGTGCAAACGCCAAAGACGGCGATTTCATAAAAAAGGGTGACGTTATTGCAACCGTTACGGGAAACGCAAGAAGCGTTCTTACAGGTGAGCGTACCGCACTCAATCTCATGCAGAGAATGACGGGTATTGCCACAAGAACAAATGCTGCCGTAAAAGCCGTTGAAGGAACAAACGCCCTTATAGCCGACACGAGAAAAACAACTCCTGCGCTTCGTGTTCTTGAAAAGTACGCAGTCCGCATGGGTGGAGGAACAAACCACCGCTTCAACCTTTCGGACGGTATTTTAATAAAAGACAACCACATTGCAGTATCGGGCGGTATAAAGAATGCCGTTGCAAATGCAAGAAAGAACGCACCTCACACTCTCAAAATCGAGGTCGAGGTTGAAACCAAGGAGCAGCTTCTCGAAGCACTCGAAGCTAAAGCCGACATCATCATGCTTGACAACATGACAAACGAACAAATGGCTGAATGTGTAAAATTGATTGACGGCAGAGCGCTCGTTGAAGCAAGCGGAAACATGGGCGATAAGGATTTACTTGAGGTTGCAAAAACAGGCGTTGACCTTATTTCCATCGGTGCGCTTACGCATACCGTGAAGGCTGCGGATATCAGTCTTAAGTTTACCATTAGCTGACGCAGCATCCCTTACTTTTTTGAAAAAATAAGCAAAAAGCTTTTCATTGGTGGCAAACCCGCCTTTTTCGGCAAGAGGCAGGTTTGTCATTAATCCGACCTTGCATGAAGCAGGGTTTTCTTTTTTGTAAACAATATTATTTTTGTAAAATTCCACTTGACTTTAAAAGCAAGAGGCGTATAATAGTTAACGTCTTAACTATTAACAAGTTAACTTTTCGAGAAAGGAGAAAAATACTTGAACACAGTGAATAACGAAAATGCTCAACAGCTCATCAAAAAAATGATGTGCATAAACCGTATGCACAGAAGCGTGATAGAGAAAAAGGTAAGCGAGCTTGGGCTTCACAGAAGCCAGCACATGGTTCTGATGTATCTTGCACGAAACGGCGACGGAGTTTCTCAAAAGGATATTGCCCGGCATTTCGACATAAGTCCCGCAGCAGTTGCGGTAACGCTTAAAAAGCTTGAAGCAGGCGGATACATTGTAAGAAACACAGTCGAGGACGACAACAGAAAAAACAATGTAAGCTTTACCGAAAAAGGAAAGAGCATTGCTGAAAAATCACGGGAAATATTCTGTCGTGTTGACAGCAAAATGACAGAATTACTCTCAGAGGAAGAATATAATATTGTAAGCAGCTGCTTTGAAAAAATGAAGCAGAGTCTTGCAGACTACACTGATTAACCCCTGTTTATTGAAAGGATTGACTCATTTTGAAACGATGGTTTAAGTATGTAAAGCCCTATCTTCCCTATTTTATCATAGGTCCGCTGTGCATGATAGTGGAGGTTTTGGGCGAAGTGTTCATGCCGCAGCTCATGGCTAAAATAATGGCAACGGCGGTTGTGGACAATGTGGCAACGGGAGAAGTCGGAAAAGTATTGCTCATTGCCGTATTTATGGTAATTATGGCACTGCTCATGATGGCAGGCGGTGTCGGAGGCGCATATTTTGGTGCAAAAGCCTCTGTAAACTTCGGTGCAGACCTCAGAATTGACATCTACAAAAAGATACAGAGGTTTTCTTTTGCAAACATCGACAAGTTCAACACAGGCTCGCTCATAACCCGTCTTACGAATGACGTCACACAGCTGCAGAACTTTGTCAATATGCTGCTTCGTATGTTTCTGCGCTCACCGGGTATGCTTATCGGTGCGCTTATCATGGCTATTCGCATGAAGCCCTCTCTTGCGGCAGTTCTTGCGGTAACAATTCCGCTCATGCTGGTTTTCATAATCTTCATTATAAAATTCGGCTTCCCGAGATTCGGCAATGTGCAAAAGAAAATTGACGCGCTCAATGCAACGGTTCAGGAGAACCTTACCAATGTCAGAGTTGTCAAAAGCTTTGTAAGAGAAGATTTTGAGGAGGACAAATTCGAAAACGCCAACCGAAATCTCAAAAACGCAGGTCTCAGTGCCATGAACGTTATGATTTTCATGCATCCCGTTACAATGCTGTTCATGAACCTTACAACTCTCGCTGTTATCTGGCTTGGCGGTAACATGGTTATGGTCGGCGATATGGCGGTTTCGGACCTTGCGGCATTTATTACATATATAACCCAGATACTCATGTCGCTCACAATGTTCACAATGATGTTCATGTCAAGCTCACGTGCTCTTGCTTCCGCAAGGAGAATCACCGAGGTTCTTGACGAGAAACTCGACCTTAACGATGATAACGCGCAGTGTAAAAACCTTCTCGTGACAAGAGGCGAGGTTGAATTTAAAAACGTTTCCTTCCGTTACTACAAGGACAGCAGTGAAAAAGTGCTTGACAACATAAATCTCACAATCCCACAAGGCTCAACGGTCGGCATCATCGGCTCTACGGGCTGCGGAAAAACAACACTTGTTTCGCTTATCCCAAGACTTTACGATGCAGACGAGGGCGAGGTTCTGATTGACGGCGTAAACGTCAAGGACTACTCACTTGAAAATCTGCGCGAAGGTGTCGGAATGGTGCTTCAGAAGAACGTTCTGTTCTCAGGAAGTATTGGCGACAACCTGCGTTGGGGTTGTGAGGAAGCAACCGATGAAGAAATCATATCAGCTGCCGAAAGCTCTCAGGCTCACGGCTTTATAACTGCTATGAAAGACGGATACGAAACCGAGCTTGAGCAAGGCGGAAGCAACGTTTCGGGCGGTCAGAAGCAAAGGCTTTGTATTGCAAGAGCGCTTCTCAAAAAGCCCAAAATTCTCATTCTAGACGACTCCACAAGCGCTGTTGACACTGCAACCGAAGCAAGAATCCGCAGTGCTTTCAGAAACGAGCTTGCAGATTCAACAAAGATTATTATTGCCCAGCGTATAGGCTCTGTTAAGGACGCTGACATGATAATTGTTGTAAACGAAGGTCAGATTACCGGTGTCGGTTCACACGATGAGCTTCTCGAAAACAACACCGAATACCAGGAAATCTACTATTCGCAAATGGATAAGAAGGAGGAGAAGTAACATGGCAGGAAGAAACCTTGAAGAGCTCAAAAAACGTTACAACAGTGCCTCCGCAAAGAACAAAACACCGGGCGGTCACGGCGGCCCCGGCGGCGGTCCGAGAGGCGGTGCAGCCATGCGTTCTTCTTCAAAGCCCAAGAACACAAAAGCTACCGTAAAGCGTTTGTTCTCCTATATTTCGGCGTACAAGGCAAAAATGGTGCTCGTGCTTTTCTGCATGGCTTTAAGTACAGGCTCAACACTCATTTCCGGCTACATGCTCCGTCCGATTATCAACAACATTGCAGATTCCTCGGTAGCCTTTGATGCACGACTTAAATACCTTGCGGCAATGGTGGGTGTGTTACTTAGTGTTTACCTTATCAGCATTGTCAGTACATACCTGCAAAGCAGAATTATGCTCCGCATTTCCCAGAGTGCCATCGAGCAGCTCAGAAACGACCTGTTTAAAAAAGTTCAGCGTCTTCCGCTTCGTTTCCATGACAACGAAAACACAGGCGAAATAATGAGCCGCTTTACAAACGACGTTGACAATGTAGGCATTATGCTTGACTCAACAATTGTCAGCCTCATTTCCGGCTCTGTCAACCTTGTCGGCACATTCTGCGTTATGTGCTACACAAACATATGGCTCACGCTCATAACAGTATTTTTCACTCCCATATTTATAAGAGCAGGCGGCTTTATCGCCGGCAAGAGCAGAAAATACTATTCCGCACAGCAGGCTTCTCTCGGCGCCGTAAACGGCTACATTGAAGAAACCGTTTCGGGACAGAAGGTTGTAAAAGTATTCAACCACGAGCAGGCTTGTATAGACGAGTTTTCGCTTCTCAACGATGACCTGCGCAAAACTCAGATGAACGCCAACTTCTTCGGCGGCATTATGGGACCGATTATGGGTAACACAAGTCAGATAAGCTATTCCGTTACCATCGGCATCGGCGGTGTTCTCTGTGCCCTCGGCAAATTCGACATAGGCGGTCTTACGGTATTCGGACAGTATGCAAGGCAGTTTGCACGTCCGATAAACGAGATTTCCATGCAGATGACAACCGTGTTCTCGGCTCTTGCGGGTGCAGAGCGAGTGTTTGCAATCATGGACAAAGAGCCTGAAGGTGCAGATGCACCCGATGCTTTGGATATGCCCGAAATGCAGGGACACGTTATTCTTGACAACGTTTCCTTTGGTTACGTTCCCGAAAGAACAATTCTCAAAAACATCTCGCTCTACGCAAAGCCGGGTCAGAAAATCGCCTTTGTCGGCTCGACAGGTGCAGGAAAAACCACCGTTACAAACCTTCTCAACCGATTCTATGATATTGACGAGGGTACAATCACCATCGACGGCGTTGACATTAAGAACATAAAGCGCGACGTGCTTCGCAAAAACATAGCAATGGTTCTTCAGGACACGCATCTGTTCACGGGAACGGTTATGGAAAACATACGATACGGCAGGCTTGATGCAACGGACGACGAGGTTATTGCTGCTGCAAAAACCGCAAGCGCTCACAGCTTTATCATGCGTCTGTCCGAGGGCTACAACACGGTTCTTGAGGGAGACGGTGCAAACCTCTCACAAGGTCAAAGACAGCTTCTGAACATTGCGAGAGCTGCATTAAGCAAAGCTCCAATACTCGTACTTGACGAAGCAACAAGCTCAGTCGACACCAGAACCGAGCGCCACATTGAGCACGGTATGGACAGACTCATGAAGGACAGAACAACCTTTGTTATCGCTCACCGTCTGTCTACCGTCAGAAACGCGAACGCAATTATGGTTCTTGAGAACGGTGAAATTATAGAGCGAGGCGACCACGACGATTTGCTTGCCATGAAGGGCAGATACTACGAGCTTTACACGGGTAAAAAAGAACTTGATTAAAATGAAAACAGCGCAGGGCGTAAAAAACCTTGTGCTGTTATTGTTTGTTTTTGCTGAGCCGACACAACCGCAGCTTTTTCTAAATTATACTTCTTAAAGAATAGGATGTCAAGCACAACGCACCCGCTAATGCGGGTGCGTTTAGGACTACGGAAGGTTATACTATCATTAAAACACTAATTGTTCTATACTTCCCTCTTTAGAGCTTGAATGTTCCTCTTGCTCGTTTGTACACAATGACGTGCCAAACATTTTCGCCACCTTTTTTATCAAAAGAAAACAAATCCGATATAAAATTCATTGGTTTCGCCCAAAAGTACTTAGGAGTTATATTGTCAGGCGGATTGCGTCCTATGTAGATTTGTGTGGGATTTCCATCTAATTCACGATTTGCCGAATCTACAAGCTCCTGAAACTGTTCGTACAGCATTTGTTCGGTATATTTGCCGCTATCATCAATAATTCTGAACTGTTTAACTGCATATACCTCAAAAACCGAATGCATATAGTATTCAAGAGGATAAGGAAATCGCTCTTTGGGCAAGTCTTCTTCAAATTCATCAACCAACTCGATCCAGTCGTCAAATACCTCATCCCATGTTGAAAACAAGTATAAGCGAATCGAGAATTCTATAATCATAAGAAGTGCTATTAATGCTGAAACTGTTACTGTAACGCGAGAAATCCAGTGTTTTTTATTCTTCATCATTATTCCTTCTTTTTTATTTTATATGTGCAGTTATACATTATATGTGTATTGTTGTTTGCCTTTTCGAAATATCTTTTCCAAGTCATTGGTTCTGTTGAATCCGCATCACTGTTGTAAAAGCAAAACGTTCCGTCACCGTTTGATATCCCTGCAACATAGTGGGCAGTGCCGTCACTTCTGAAATACAGGTGTATGACTGCATCGCAATTCGAATAATCGGTATATTCGTCAACTCCGAAATAATCATTCGTAACTTCAAAACCGGAATTTCTCAAATAATCAGTTATCCCTTTCGGAGACATTCCAAAACCACCTTTTATAAGTGCGGATTTAGTTATTCTTGACGGTAACCAATGATCACTGACAATTTCTCTAAGTTTAGAACCTCCTTCTTTTAAAACATCGTACATGTTTTTCAAGTTAAATATAGTATTAGAATCAGGACGGTAGTTACTTCCACTATAAAGCAAAATATCATCCGACTTTCCTGCAATTGCAGGAACTGCTTGTTTATCTATAACGCAATTTGTCATGGCAGCAGAATCGGGCGAATAATCAAGCAATGTTTGTTTCTCCGGCGCGCTTTCACTATACGCCACACTTCTCACAAGATTCTGCGCCTTTGGCTTTCCTTTTTCGCCGGCTGCTTTTTCTTAATTATACATCTTGTCAAGTGGGATGTCAAGCATGCAAAACGGCACAAGGCGTAAAACCCTGTGCTGTAGTCAATTAATGATTAAGGCATTAAATCAGAAAAAACATAGTTATGGCATACAATGCACAAAACTCTGCAAGCACTGAATGAATAATGCAAAAAGACTTACTGTACCGCCAAGAAATCAAAGCTATAACGGCATTAATTATTGCACACGAACAGCTGACACGCCGCAAGGCTTGCACAACTTCCATGTCAATACCGCCAACCATGATATTTGAATCGGTTTCCAAAATATACGGATTTGCAGGAATCCATAAAAACATATACATCAGCATGAATATCAGGATAATCGTATGTATTATTACAATTGCAAAATATTTGTTCTTATTCATATTATACCACCGCATACTATAAAGTTAAAAGCCAGCAAAAATATACAATGCACAACTGCGCCAGTATCATATGAATTATATAGAACGCCTTGCTGTATTTTTTGGCAATAACCGCGATAATCGTGTTGATTGATACACCGAAAAACCAAATTATTCTTAATATATCCATATTCATGTAATCGACAACCTTCATCGAATAATCAAATCTGTGATCGTACGGTCCGACAACAACAAACAGCCACATGTAAAATACGATAAAACACAGCAGCAATATGTGTATTACTGTTAACGCTATTGATTTGACCTTACCCATGTTCATTGTCAATCTCCTTTTGAATTATCTCCTTGCAATGCTTTGTATTTCATAATCCGAAAGTTCGCTCGCATCTTTTCCCGAAAAATCAACATTGCGTAAAGCATCTAAATGACTTGCAGTGATATAAATACTCTGAATCGGATCTTTTAACGATTCTATGATTTTTCCTCGATTATTCGTCGATTCATCGTACTTTTCCTCACTATACGCCACTCTTCTCGCCAAATTCTGCGCCTTTGGGGTGTCTTTTTCTTTTCTAAATTATACATCTTGCCACTTTGGATGTCAAGCATGCAAAACGGCAAGGCGAAAGCCTTGCCGTGAAAATCACCTTACCCATGAATCGAGCAAATACCAGTCATCCTTCAATACAAAACAACTAAAATATTGTTTGAACTGTTCTTTGTATCTGTTACAAGGATACGTGCCATCCCGTGAAAATATATAATAGTTATAACCTCCGACATTGTATGTTATCCAATTGTCACTAACTTTAATCCTAATAGAATCATAGACATATGTATCCATTATGTGCTTTACAGCCATCTCAATATCACTTGGGAGATGTTTATCTTCCATATCATAGTCATACATTAGTGTGAAATAGTCTTTTTCGGGACTATCAGTCATATCATCAATATCAACTCCGTTGTATTCAGTCAGAATATAGCTGTTTAACGCATAAAATTCCTCTCTGATTTCGTCAAAAGCTTCTATTTTCTCTTTGTCATACTTGGGAAGCTGTGTATGAATGTATACAATGCAATATAGAACAGCAAAGATTACAGGTATTATCAATGGTGTTTTCATCAATTCAAGTATTTTTCTCATTATTCCCTCCTATGTTTCCGCTTATAGGATAATTTATTGTTACAACGGTTTTGAATGGCTTGTATTTCTTGTTATATCCATCATATATGTTGCAATATGTACCAACTTCTAAACCCCGGTATAAAACCATACTCTTTTATATCTAATTCGTCTAAACCAAAATTATCTTTTAACGTAAATTGCAAACTGCCTGTATACGAGCCATCTTCTTTCAAATCAAACTCTTTTACTTCCAATAGGTTTTACCGTCGTGAACAATTTAAGCCCAGTAATGCCCGTCAATTTCCTCGGAGGTTTTTCTTCCGGTATACTCAACCTCGTCACCTTCATTAAGAAGTCCCATTGCCGTCGAATCAAGTCCGTAACCATTTCGAACTCTCACTCCGTCTGCTCCGACATATCTTTTGCCTGCGTTATTGTTCTGTACAACAACATCGTCGGATGTT
>JAZQGP010000002.1:0-2898 GCA_045540015.1 Eubacteriales bacterium | reverse complement strand
AGGCATTTGGTACACGGGCGGCAAGAACTCACCTTATATCTGGATGAAATGCCCCGACGGTATGAGCGGTTGGGAGTTCTTTGATTATCTGCTCAAAGAAATTCAAGTCGTAGGTATTCCCGGTGATGGCTTTGGGGAGTGTGGAAAAGGCTATTTCCGTTTCTCCACGTTCGGAAAACCCGAAGAAACCAAGGAAGCAGCACAGCGTCTGACAAAGCTTTTAAAAAACGAGAGGTGAAATAAATGTGCGGATTTGTCGGATTTACCAACTCTATACAAGATGACGGAACTGTTCTTGAAAACATGATGAACCGTATAATTCACCGCGGTCCGGATTCAAAAGGTAAGTTCACGAATGAAGATATTGCACTCGGATTTCGCAGATTGAGTATTATTGATCTTGCAGACGGGGACCAGCCGATGTTTAACGAAGATAAATCATTGGTGCTGGTTTTCAATGGAGAAATATATAATTACAAAGAGTTGCGTGACGAACTTTTATCATACGGTCATATTTTCTCCAACAACTCCGACAGTGAGGTTCTGCTTCATGGATACGAGCGGTGGGGTGAAAAAGTGACTGAGCATCTTCGCGGAATGTTTGCCTTTGTGCTTTTTAATATAAATGACAAGTCTTTTTTTGCTGCCAGAGATATTTTCGGAATCAAGCCTTTTTACTATTCGTTTATGGGTGATAGCTTTCTGTTTGGCTCGGAAATCAAGGCTTTTCTGGAACATCCCCATTTTGTCAAGCAACTTAACGAAGAAGCTCTTGGTCATTATTTGTCTTTTCAGTATTCACCTTCCGAAGAAACGTTTTTCAAAAATGTATTCAAGCTTCCGCCGGCACACTATTTAATCTTCAAGGATGGCAAGCTTACAAAAAAACGCTATTGGAAACCAGAATTCACCCCAAAGGGCGGCACGCTCGAATATTTTTCGGAGTTGACAGACAAGGCGGTCCGCGAATCGGTTTCTGCACATAAAATTGCGGACGTCGAAGTGGGTTCCTTTTTGTCAAGCGGTATAGATTCAAGTTATATCGCAGAGGCATCAGGTGTAGATAAAACATTCACGGTAGGCTTTGAAACAACCGACAAAGACCGCTACAACGAAATACGGTTTGCCAAGGATTTTGCCAAAGCGGTAAAAAAGGAGAACATTTCAAAAATCATTACCCCCGAGGAATACTGGAACAGCTTTGCAAAAATCCAGTATCACATGGACGAACCTCTTGCAGACCCCTCGGCCGTTGCACTGTATTTTGTATGCGAGCTTGCAAGTAAATACGTAAAGGTTGTAATGTCGGGTGAAGGTGCCGATGAGCTTTTCGGCGGATACCGTATTTATCAGGAACCGTTGACTTTAACATTGTACGATAGTATTCCGTTCTGTATCCGCAGAGTATTATCAAAGGCTTGCGGGCTTCTCCCGCCAAAATGCGGAATTAATTATATTGTGCGTCGAGGTAAAAGTATTGAGGAACGCTTTATAGGTAACGCAAACATCTTTTCTCTGAAGGAACGAAAGCGAATCTTAAAAAGTCAGATTGCTAAATGCACTATTTCTCCCAAAGCTCTTTGCAGCAAATATTATTCTGAAGTAAAAGATAAGGATACCGTCACAAAAATGCAATATCTCGATATTAATATGTGGCTTGTGGGAGATATTTTGCTTAAAGCAGACAAAGTCAGTATGGCACATTCATTAGAACTTCGGGTTCCTTTTCTTGATAAAAATGTGGTGAATCTTGCTCTTACAATACCAACTTGCTACAAAGTCAATACTGTTACTACAAAGCTTGTTCTTCGTGATGCGGCTAAAAAAGCTCTGCCCAGAGTAACGGCGGAAAAAGGCAAACTCGGATTTCCGATACCCATAAGACTGTGGCTGAAGGAAGAAAAATATTATAATATAATAAAAAATGCCTTTTCTTCTGATGTTGCCCAAAGGTATTTCAAAACAGACAGATTGCTTGCGCTTTTAAACAGACACAAATCAGGTAAAGAAGATTTAAGCAGAAAAATCTGGGTAATTTATACTTTTATCGTGTGGTATCAGCAGTATTTTGACTAAGTAAGCAATATGCACTTTATGAAAAGAGGAATATATATGAAAATTTCCTGTCTGCAAATGAATATGAAGCTCGGTTGTCCAGAGGAAAATTTTAAACACGCAGAACAGTTAATTTGCAATGCGATGAAGGATAACCCCGACGTATTGGTATTGCCGGAAACGTGGAATACCGGATTTTTCCCGAAAGAAAACCTTGCCGAGTTATCCTGTAAAGACGGAGATGAGGTAAAGTCCTGTATCGGCGGACTGGCAAAGCAATACGGTGTCAATATCGTAGCAGGCTCGGTATCAAATGTTCGGAATGGGAAAGTGTTCAATACTGCTATGGTCTTTGACCGAGACGGTGAGTGTATTGCCGAATATGATAAGACACATCTGTTTACGCCCATGGGAGAAGATGATTACTATACTTGTGGCGACCACCTATGTCGCTTTACTCTTGACGGTGTAAAGTGCGGTATTATCATTTGTTATGATGTGAGATTTCCCGAACTGACCCGTAGTCTTGCTTTGCAAGGATTAGATATGCTCTTCGTTGTATCACAGTGGCCAAAGGAACGCATCTTTCATCTGCGCACGCTTACCACTGCCAGAGCTATTGAAAATCAGATGTTTGTGGTCTGCTGCAATTCCTGCGGTACAGCCGGTAAAACCGTATATGGCGGCAATTCCGTCATTATCGAACCATTTGGAAAAACACTTGTACTTGCCGGAGAAAATGAAGAAATATTAACTGCTGAATGCGATCTGCAGATACTTAACGAAATTCGCAACAGCATTCCTGTGTTCCGTGACAGACGTTCGGAACTTTATAAAATTAAA
>JAZQGP010000001.1:0-60105 GCA_045540015.1 Eubacteriales bacterium | reverse complement strand
CAACTGCTGCAGCTTTTATTCTATTGTCAGTGTCAATTCGTCTTTGCTTTTTTAGTGTCGCCATAGTATCATCTCCAAAGCTATAAAATAATTCACTAAAACATATTTCATTATAACAGAAAAAAGTGATTTTGTAAATATGTTTATTGTTTTTTGATTTGATGAGATTATTTTTTTCTTTTACCATTTATTTGCAAAACAAAATGCAATACCCATTCGTAATTATGATTTATATACTCAAAAATATAAATCAAACAAACAAGTATTGCATTTCACTTTACAATTGAGGATACATTATAAGTTTATTGGAGAACTTGATATGCCGGAGAATTTCGATAAGACAAAAGTCAACACAAGAAAAGGTATTGAAGTTGAGTACTTAAGAACAACAAAAACGGCATAAAAACAAAAAAGCAGGCTGAGCCTGCACCCAATCCGCGTACCATATATGTGCGAAGAACACAACACGCGATAGAGTTTTCAAAAAACCATATGCATAGAAAAAGAGTGTTCATAACTTCAAAAACGTTATGAACACTCGATATGGTCGAGGTGACAGGACTCGAACCTGCGGCCCCATGGTCCCAAACCACGTACTCTACCAACTGAGCCACACCTCGTTGCTTTTGCAATGGTTGAATTATAGCAGAGTTTTTGATGTTTGTCAAGAGAAAACAAAAAATTTGGCTGTTGAAATTTACAAAATAACTGTTGACAAAACAGAATCCTTGTAATACACTGTTACAGTAAAATACTTTTTCCTGAAAGGGGGCAAACTGAAGTGGATACACCCGGGCGAAGTTTTAACGGCGTTAACGCAAAGCAAATCTGTTCGGCTTCTTTTGTTTGCCGAACCGTATCGGGATACGCTCTTGCCGTCATAAGGTTTTGACGGTGAGTTTTTCGCGTCACCTTGCTTTTGCACGCCGTAAGCCTTTGAACATAAGGTTTACGGCATTTTTGCGCCCATATAAAACTTTTCCTGTCTTATTCTGTTTATAAAGGAGGAAAAGAAAATGAACAAGGCAAACCTCATATTAGAGGAAAAAGAAAAATTTGATTTGCTTTCGGAGCAAAGAAACTACAGACAGCTGCGGCACGAGCTTGAAGAATACCCAAGCGCAGACATTGCCGAATATCTGGCTTTGTCCGAAATACAGAAGGCACTTCCGGTATTCAGGCTGCTCCCAAAGGAGCTTGCCGCCGAGGTTTTCAGCTATTTTGAACCCGAAACGCAGAGCGACTTTATCTCATCCGTGACGGACGAAGAAATCCGCCGTATTATAGACGAGCTGAGCGTTGACGATGCAGTTGACATGCTTGAAGAAATGCCCGCAGGAGTTGTCAAGCGAATACTTAAAAACGTAAGTCCGGCTTCGAGAAAAGAACTGAATGCATTTTTAAAATATCCCGACCACTGCGTCGGAAGCATTATGACGAGCGAATACACAAATCTCAACAGCAACATGACTGTTAGCGAAGCAATAAACTACATCAGAACCGTCAGCGACGAAAAAGAAACCATTTACACGTGTTACGTGACAAATGCACGCCGTGTTCTTGAAGGTGTGCTTGAGCTTTCCGACATTCTGCGCTGCCGCGACGACAACGAAATAATAGGCAACCTTATGATAAAAAACGTCATAAGCGTTACGACCACCGATGACAAGGAAGAGTCTTCCCTTCTGTTTGACAAGTACGACCTGTATGCCCTGCCCGTTACCGACAGCGAAAACAGGCTTGTCGGTATTGTAACAGTCGATGACATCGTGGACGTTATCCGTGAAGAAGCTACAAAGGATATCGAGCAGATGGCAGGTATCGGATACGTCGAAACGCCGTACCTCAAAACAAGCACATTTTCGCTTGTAAAGGCAAGAATACCTTGGCTGTTCATTCTGATGCTCGCAGGTATGCTCAACGGCGCGATAATGGGTTCATACGAAACGGCAATTGCCGCTATTCCTTTGCTAGTAACATTCACTCCCATGCTGACAGGTACAGGCGGTAATTCGGGAACACAGGCAGCAACTACCGTCATCCGCGCACTTACGACAGGTGAAATTGAAATTAAAGACTTTCTCCGCGTGTTCTGGAAGGAACTTAGAGTTGCGATGTGTGTCGGAACAATTTTTGCCGCTGTAAACTTCGGACGAATCGTTTTATTTTCGGACGACCCCGACAAAATCATGATTGCTCTGGTTGTTTCGGCTGCAATGCTTGTAACCGTGCTTCTTGCAAAGAGCCTCGGTGCGCTTTTGCCGCTTGCGGCTGAGAAAATGCACCTTGACCCTGCGGTTGTTGCGTCTCCCATGATTACAACGGTTGTTGACGCAATTTCGCTGCTTGCATATTTTCAGCTTGCAAACGTGCTTCTTGCTGGAAGGCTGTGAAAAAATATTGGAATTAATAAAAACATCCCCTGCGGTCAGATTAAGTCCATAGGGGATTGTTTTATTTGCTCAACTCTATGTTGACACACATACAAAGTGTTTTTGGTTATATTTACCATTCAAAGGCTTGAAAACAGGCGAAAATTCTCTGTGTATTATCCTTTCAATTTATTGACAATGCACTTTTCAGGGTGTATAATTTCTTCGCAGTATCGAAGTTTTTCCGATACTGATATTTTGCGGCTTTTCATGCCGCCATCGGAGGTCCTATTTAAATGAATAGCCTAAAGCCCATGCTCTTTACGACACTCAAGGGATACACAAAAAAACAGCTTATATCAGACATTGTCGCCGGAATTATAGTTGCAGTAATTGCGCTTCCTCTGTCGATTGCGCTTGCACTCGCTTCGGGAGTAGGTCCCGAGGAAGGACTTTACACTGCGATTATCGCCGGCTTTCTCATTTCCTTTTTCGGCGGAAGCCGTGTCCAGATAGCAGGTCCGACCGCAGCGTTTGCAACGATAGTTGCCGGAGTTGTTGCGAAAAACGGAATGGAAGGACTGTTGCTTGCAACGGTCATGGCGGGTATTCTCCTCATTCTTATGGGCGTATTCCGTCTCGGCTCGCTTATCCGCTTTATCCCTCACACAATTACAACAGGCTTTACCGCAGGTATTGCCGTGACAATCCTTATAGGACAGCTTAAAGACTTTTTCGGTCTTACATATCCCGACGGTACAACTGCCATTGAAACAATGGAAAAGCTTGAAATATTCTTTGAGCACATTTCAACAATCAACCTCTGGAGCGTGCTTGTCGGCGTTATAAGCCTTATTATACTTATAATTACGCCAAAGTTCACATCGAAAATTCCCGGCTCGCTTATTGCAGTAATTGTCGGCATTGCGGTTGTTAAAATCTTTTCTCTTCCCGTAAATACGATAGGCGACCTTTATTCGGTAAGCAGTGCTCTACCCCATCTTCATGTGCCCTCTCTTGACATCGGCCTTATAAAAACTGTTATTCCCGATGCGTTTACCATTGCAATACTTGCGGCAATCGAGTCGCTTCTCTCATGTGTTGTTGCAGACGGAATGACAGGCTCAAAGCACCGTTCGGATGCCGAGCTTGTAGCCCAGGGTATAGGCAACATCGGCTCTGCCCTCTTTGGCGGTATTCCCGCAACAGGAGCAATTGCAAGAACAGCGGCAAACATCAAAAACGGCGGTCAAACCCCGATTGCCGGTATTGTTCACGCGATTGTTCTCTTACTTGTGCTTGTGCTTCTCATGCCGTATGCGGCGCTTATTCCGATGCCCGTTATTGCGGCGGTGCTGTTTGTAGTTGCATACAACATGTGCCAGTGGAGAGCGTTTGTACACATTGTTAAAACATCTCCTGCAAGCGATATAACTGTTCTTGTTGTTACTTTCCTTTTCACCGTAGTATTCAACCTTGTAGTTGCTATTGCGGCAGGACTTGCGCTGACATTTATTATGTTTGTTATAAAACGCCTTAAAGCAAAGAAAGCATAAACAGAATAAAAATATTAGCGGCTGCTTTGGCAGCCGCTTTCATTATTTGGCCTGCCCGATGGGATTCGAACCCATGACCTTCAGAGTCGGAGTCTGATGCGCTATCCAGCTGTGCCACGGGCAGGTATGTCCGGCGGTGTTTTTAAATGCCGCCGGTATGTGTTATTAAGTTATTATGCGTTAAATCCAAAGAACTTATTAGCGTTATTGAAGCTGATATCAGTAATAATCCTTCCTGCCGTTTCCATATCTGCGCCATATTCGCCGTTATCTATCATTCTTCCGAAATAATCACAGAGGATTCTGCGAAAATACTCATGTCTCGGATAAGAAAGGAAGCTTCTTGAGTCTGTAAGCATACCGACAAAATTAGCAAGAACGCCTATTGATGCGAAGGATTTAAGCTGATCACGCATCCCCTCAAGGTGGTCGTTAACCCACCACGCAGAACCGTGCTGGATTTTGCTCTTTATACCCTTATCGTTACTCTGGAAACAGCCTACCGCCATATCAATCAGCGCGTTTTCGCCGGGATTAAGAGAATAGAATACCATTCTCGGAAGTATGTTATTCTTCTCAAAGTAATTGAGTATTCCGAGGATATTTCTTATGCAGTCATGACCGGAAATAGAATCAAAGCCTGTATCCGGACCGAGCTTTGCCATATACTTATCGGAATTGTTTCTTGCAACGCCGTAGTGAATCTGCATTACCCAGTCACGCTTTGCAAATTCGCTTGCAAAGAACGCGAGCATATATGTCTTATACTGATCTGCTTCGAGTATTGTAACGGCTTTGCCCTTCATGGCTTTTTTGAAAACGGCATCTGCTGTCTTCTTGTCGCAAATAGCGAAAGGAACGTAATCAATGCCGTGGTCGCTTGTCTTACAGCCGAGGCTTTCAAAGAAATCAAGTCTTTTTACAAAGCACTGGCAAAGCTCGTCGATGTTTTCAATCTTCGAGCCGTATGCTGCACACAGCTTTTCCGTGATATATTCCTTAAATCCGTTTTTATCGATATTTACCGCCTTATCCGGACGGAATGCTGGATAAACCTTTGTGCCGAAATCTGCATCCTCTGCTATCTGCTTATGATGCTCAATCGTATCGGCAGGATCGTCGGTCGTACAGATAACCTTTACGTTTGACGATGTAATTATGTCCTTTGCACCCATGTTTCCGGCTGTGAGCTTTGCGTTGCAAGCCTCCCATGCCTTATCAGCGGTCTTTTCGGAAAGCGGCTCATAGAAATCAAAGAATCGCTGAAGCTCAAGGTGTGTCCAGTGGTAAAGAGGGTTTCCGACAAGACTCGGCATTGTCTTTGCCCACGCAAGAAAGCGGTCGTAATCTGACACGTCATTTCCGCCTGTCACATACCTTTCCTCATATCCGCACGCACGGATGGCTCTCCACTTATAGTGGTCTCCGTACAACCATGCCTCAGTTATATTTTTAAACTGCTTATTTGATGCAATTTCTGCAGGAATAAGGTGGCAGTGATAGTCTATAATGGGGGTGTTTTTTGCATAGTTTTCAAACAATTCGACTCCTGCGGGAGTTGAAAGCAGAAAATCCTTATCCATAAAATTTTTCATATGTTTGTTCCTTTCGTCACAACCTGAGAGGTGATAGAATAATATTCTCATATCATTATACACTCAAGCGACGCATCAATTGTTAATTGGCGGTTAAAATGTTAGGTTTTTGAAAAAATGTACGTTTTTGGTTTTAATACATGTCATGTGGTTTGATTTTGATATATGCTTAAGGCACCCCTTTCGGAGTGCCTTTGCCGATATTATATTTTTTTATACATAGGACCGTAAGCAGCGCAAGCTCTGTAGTCCTGACCTTCCTTATCCATACCGAATGCATTCCATGCAGCAGGACGGAAAATCTTTTCCTCGGGAACGTTGTGCATACAAACAGGAATTCTGAGCATCGAGCACATTGTTATAAGGTCAGCGCCGATGTGTCCGTAGCTGATAGCACCGTGGTTAGCGCCCCAGTTCTGCATAACCTCATATGCTGTCTTGAAGGGGCTTCCCTCCTTGCCATCGCATCTGGGTGCAAACCAAGTGCAAGGCCATGTAGGATTGGTTCTTTCCATAAGTGTATCGGAAACCTTTTCAGGAAGGTTTACTGTCCAGCCCTCTGCAATCTGGAGGACAGGACCGAGCCCCTTTACGAGATTCAGTCTTATCATTGTAACAGGCATTTCCGCATGTGTTGTAAAGTGGCTTGAGAATCCGCCGCCGCGGAAGTTATCAAAGCCTGCTTCGCACCAAACAGTAGCATCTGTCATCTTCTTTATGTCTTCATCGGTAACTTCCCACCACTTCTTCATGGTAGCGTTGCCGTTTTCATCCTTACATTCGCCGCAGGCATCAAGGCATGCTGCTCCGGAATTGAGAAGGTGGATAATACCGTCGCTTTCCTTAGCCTTACCCTCGAGCTTATAGCCTGTAACTCTTTCGGTTGCGTCACCCGACCAATATGTACGAACATCTGCGAAAATCTGCGCTCTGTGGGTAAGCAGTCTCATAAAGAGCATGCCAAGTCCGTTAAGCACGTCATTTTCTGTTGCAAGTGTGAAGGGCTCTCTTGCTCCTTCGTAATCGAAGGTGGAGGAGAGAAACGCTTCAGGGTAGTCGCAGTTCGGCCAATGGTCTGTCCACTGTCTCTGTCCCTGGAAACCGCCGGCAATTGCGTTATGTCCGACACGTTCTTCTTCAAAGCCCTCGGGAAGATTCTTATTTCCTGCCATGAGGTCCTTGATTATGCAGTACATTTTAACAGTAAACTCCCACTGTTTTTCCTTTTCTTCCTGTGTGAACTTAATTCTTCTTTCTTCACCGAGGAATTCAACTGATTCAGGGTTGTCGTCTCTTCCCTCTTTGCAGTGTTCTTTTGTCCACTTGAGAGCCTTCTGATACTCTTCTTCGTTGTAAATTCCCTCTTCCATTCTTCTGAGAATTTCAACCTCGTCAACAGATTCCACTCTCATACCAAGATACGACTCTACGAAATCCTGATCCATAATAGAGCCTGCAATACCCATGCACTGAGAACCAATCTGAAGATAGGACTTACCTCTCATTGTCGCAACTGCAACAGCAGCGCGTCCGAATCTGAGAAGCTTTTCCTTTACATCCTCTGGGATTTCGGACACCATATCTCTGTCCTGAACCTCATGTCCGTAAATACCGAATGCAGGAAGTCCCTTCTGTGCATGAGCAGCAAGAACTGCCGCAAGATATACAGCACCCGGTCTTTCTGTTCCGTTAAAGCCCCATACGCCCTTTATGGTGTTCGGGTCCATGTCCATGGTTTCAGAGCCGTAGCACCAGCAGGGTGTTACGGAAAGCGTGATGTCAACGCCTTCTTTTCTGAATTTGTCTGCACATGCAGCAGCTTCGGGAACACGTCCAATGCTTGTGTCAGCAATAACAACCTTAACAGGCTCGCCGTTTGAATAATAAAGATTTTCCTCAAACAGTTTCTTTGCAGCCTGCGCAAGAAGCATTGTCTGCTCCTCAAGACTTTCACGAAGTCTCATAGGTCCTCTTCTTCCGTCGATTATCGGACGGATTCCGATTACGGGGTAGTTTCCGACATATCTGTTTTCTGCCATTTTAATTACCTCCCAAAATATACATTGTATAATATAATAATATACTTGTTTTTTTCATATTTCTTGTGTTATAATAGAAAAAAGTATAATAATATTCAGATTTTTTTATTTGAGGTGGAAATATGAGCTATAATGAGTTGAAAATTCACGGAAGTGCCGGATTTCCGATTGAATTATATCACCTTGACAAGTCAGAGCCGAAATACCAGATGGCGCACCATTGGCACAAGAACATTGAGCTGATAAAAGTGCTGAGCGGCAGGCTTCGCGTTTTTCTCGACAGCCGTGAATACTTGCTTTCGGAAGGCGACTGCGCATTTGTAAACAGCGAAACCGTTCATGCAGCAGTGCCCGAAAAAGGCTGCATATACAGATGCGTTGTGTACGACCCTGAATTCTTTTCTCCCTCTCAGACGGAATGTGCGCTTTTTGCCGACAGCATTGCACACAAAGAATGTTTTGTTAAAGAGTATCACAAAAACTCGTCGCTTACAGCACAAAGGATTGATGCACTCTTTTGTGCAATGGAGGATGTAGGCGAAAATTGCTCTCGCTTTTATGTGCTTTCCTGTATATATGCTCTTTACGATGCACTTATAACCGAAAACTGCGCTACCGTAGAAAACGGCGTTCAGATTGAAAAAAACAACAAAAGCATTATTAAGCTGAAAAAAGTACTGACATACATACGAGAATCCTTCAAAGAACCGATAACTCTTCCGGAAATGGCAAAAGTGTGCAATATGTCGCCAAAATATTTCTGCGCGTTCTTCAGAAAAATGACCAAGAAGAGTCCGGTTGAATATTTAACCGCATACCGAATTGAAAAAGCGTGCAGATTGCTTTTAGAAACCGATTTGACCGTAACCGAGGTTGCGTATTCCTGCGGCTTTGGGGATCTTGGCTACTTCATTAAAACATTCAAGAAGCACACGGGAAAGACACCGGGTAAATACAGCAAGTAACGTGTACCGCAAAAAGCTTATATAGAGAATATAGCGGATTCGTTTCCCGAATCGTAAACAAGCTCAATTCCGAGAAGGCACGGATACTCTCCCGATTCGTCAAAATAGAAAATACATCTTCTTGCTACGCTGAAATTTGCAAAATCCGAATAATACTCTACGGTCACGGTTCTTTCCGTGCCGTTTTTTTCGTCCTTTAAAACACGGCTCTCGAGAGATGTGCCGCCGTGAGCGTATGCGCAGCCGAGAATCTTTTTGTCAAAGTCCGTAAACACGGATGTGTCTGAATAGTCGATGTTTTCGCTCATTTCGTATGTGCCGGACCAAGAGACAATACAAGAAGCGTCTATACCCTTGTTATAGTCAAAGGCCTTTGCCAGAAAGTCATTTATTTCATTAAGAGAATACGGGGGATATTCGCCGGTTATATAAGCCATCATATGCGTTACGGGATGAAGACATCTGTCCGATTTAAAGTCAAAATCACAAGCGTTGTTTTTACCTTCCTCAAGCTGTGAGAAAATACTGCTGACACTGATTTCCTCGATTATTTGCTGTACAGCATCGGTTTGCGCACGGTAGAATATGCTATTCTCTGCCCTGTCTCTCTTAACAAAAGCCATAACGGGATTTCCAATAAAGGAATATGGATTAACCTGCAGATACCATAGGTTTTCACCGTTTTCAAAGGGAATAAAAACGTCCTCGGGTATTGCGGAAACGTTCAGAGTAACCGCGTAGTGAAAGCACTCGGAATCGTAGTAAAAGCTTCCGTCCTTTGTTCTTTCATCTATAATTTCCTGTGAAAACTCAAACGGAACAAGCACATATTCCGAAACCGTCATATACTTTACAAAATCCATTGCACCAGCTGTCGCATAAACAAGCTTGGAAAGCATAGTCGTATCCTTATCCCTTAGTGCCTGAAGGAAGGAAAGTGCTATCTCATCCGCGTCATTTTCCTCGTTTCGCACACTTGCTCCGAGCGATTGAATAAAGCCGAGTGCGTCAACTTCGTTCTCTTTTACAGGCTCAATTTCCTCTTCGTCCTGTTTATCATTTGTGGGCGTGTGAATATCTTCATCGGGAGCTTTTTCTATTACATCTATTTTTTCAATGTCAGTTATAATGTCTCCCGTGATTTCCTTGTCAATTCTTGCTATACACGAGGAAAGCGTGAGAATGCATACTGAAAGTATTACTACAGTAAATAATGTCTTTTTCATAAAATCCGTGCCGTAATTTTGGCACCTGCCCCCTTTCAAGGTTTATTATTCTAAAATTTTATACGTATACTTGATTCCGTCTGCGTTTGCGGCATCTTTTTCGGGAGTGAAAACATCAAACAGCGGTTTTGTCATGTAAACTGTACCGTCATCGGTTATCAGCACGCAGTCAAAATCATACACACCGCTTTTTATAAAAATTTGCGCTTTTTCGAGTCCCATGACAAAAAGAGCCGTTGAAAGTGCATCTGCGAGCAAACCGTCACGGCTTACAACTGCCGCCGAGCGAAGTCCGCTGTCCGACGGATATCCTTTGGAAGTATCGAAAATATGGTGGTATCTTATGCCGTCCTTTTCAAAATAACGCTCATAATCGCCGGACACGGCAACGGTTGTATCGGTTACATTCACATATCCGATAATACCGTCAGGGTTGTCGGGGTTTTTAATTCCGACGTTCCAACCTGTTTTACCGTTTTGGAGGTTATTCTGCGAGCTACCCATAACGGCAACATTACCGCCAAGGCTTATCATGGCATTTTCGCACTGATAGTCTTTGAGCAAATCAAGCGTTTTG
Source organism: Eubacteriales bacterium (assembly GCA_045540015.1). Taxonomy (GTDB): domain Bacteria; phylum Bacillota; class Clostridia; order Oscillospirales; family CAG-382; genus UMGS1387. Next base: position 49,775 of record JAZQGP010000001.1, on the reverse strand, counting down.
CCTGCACAAAAGCCTTTCACTGCACCACCGAGGTCAACAAGCATATCTTTGTCGGAAAGCTCTACCTTGCTGTCAGAAATTTTTATCTTTTCGTATCCGCATGCCGTTTTTGCTTTCACAATGCTTTGTTCGTCGGGGATTATATTCTTTCCCGAGGTTATATCCCAAAGCTGTGAGAGAGTGCCTGCAGATATATCAAATGCACCGTTGGTATTTTTGCATATTTCGACACATTCTGAAACAACTTTAAGTGCAGTTGGCGAGAGATGTACCGTTCTGTTGTTATTCAGCACGCTTATTTCGCTGTTATCAACGGTTTTGGAGAAAATTTCCTCACATTCTCTGACATAGTCTTCAAGCATATCACATCTGTAATCACTTAAGTTTTCTGCACTCAGTGTTACAACAGTGTCCATGGCAAAAAAGGTGCGCGAAGAAAAGTCATTTTTATTCTGACAACCAAAAATCACAGACACGGTCATCAGAAGCACAATTAAAGACAGTTGTTTTTTCATAATATTATCTGTCTCCTTTTCCGAGAAAAGCCGAAAGTCTCGGAAGGGTTATATTCATTATTATTCCGCATATAGCTCCCGTAATGCACGAAGCTGCAGCAAACACAGGAAGATAGTAAACAATTGCAATGTCATTTAAAAGCACAACGCACATTGCCGTCTGACCGACAGAGTGAAACACCGCACTGAGTGAAGATACGCCCGCATAGGAAACAACTCTTCCGTAAAGCTTTTCACTTACAAGCAGTGACACATACGCAAAAACCGCACCCGAAAGCGACATTGCAAGGCTGAACACGTTTCCCGAAAGAAGAAGCATTACAAAGGGTCTTACTATCGCTATGCACAAAGCAGGAGTTTTGCCGACTATATAAAAAGCCGCAACCGTTGCAATGTTGGCAAGTCCTATTTTTACTCCGGGAAGCGGAAGAAACGCCGTAAGCGGAAACATTCCCTCGACAAGCGAAAGTATTAGCGACATTGAAAGCAAAAGCGCTGTTTTGGAAAGCACCGACAGTCTTTTAGCCTGCATAAACATCGGCTCCTTCCGTAGCATCTTGCCCTTTTACCGAAACGCTGACACGGTTCGGCAGACAAATAACGCTTCCACCATTACTGTCTGCTTTTCTCATTTTCATGCACAATCCATCGGGACAGTCGGATTTTGAAATAAATGCCTCTCCGTCTCTCACGGTCACATATGTATGACCGCCGTCGGGTGAAAACACGGTGTCCTCAAAAAGAGAAATCTCGTGTGTCTTTACTCCGTCGACAGAAACAACAACCGTGTTTTCGTTTTTCTCGTCATTTACAAAAATCAGCGGCAAAATAACACACAGTGCAAGAATTACGCACACAAGCACAATGTCACCGAAAATCATTCTTTTAGTCATGGCACATATAGTTATACTTTCTCTCATGAGAAAGTGTTGTCATACATTCGTGTCCCGGATAGACGTTACAATCGCCCGGCAAAGCACAAAGACGTTTGAGCGATTCACGCATTTTATGAGCATTTCCTCCCGGAAAATCCACTCTGCCGCAGGTTTCAAAGAACAGTGTATCGCCCGAAAACAGCACGCCGTCTTTTTCGGAATACAGGCACATACTTCCTTTTGTATGTCCCGGAGTATGAAGCACATTAAAGCTCATTTCGCCAACGGTAAGGGTTTCGCCGTCAACAAGCGGTGTGACATCGCCTTTATATGCGTAAGGTGATCGAAACAGCGGTGCAGAGAGGTTTTGCATTATATCGGAAAGTGCATCAGCATCAAGTGCGTGGGCGTACACCTTCATATCGGGGTACTCCCTGCAAAGTGTGTCAAGGCCGTATATATGGTCAAAATGTGCGTGGGTTATAACGCACGCCACAGGTTCTAAGTTCTTTTCACGCAAAAACGCACAGATAGTCCCACCCTCATCGGCGGGGTCGACTACAAGTGCGGTATTGCCGACAGAGGCAACATAGCAGTTTGTGGCGCATACGCCAAGTGTAAGAGTAAAAATATCCATGCGTTTCCCTCCCACTTACTTTCTTGAAAGAAAGTAAGCAAAGAACTTTTGATTTGTCAAATCGATATTCGAAGAACATCGATTTGACGGTTTGCGGTATTGTTATTTTACTTAAAGTTTAAATAACATCAATTTTACGGTTTACCTAATTTGTATTTAACAATATTTATATTCTACTATTTTATCCAAGCTTTGCCAACGAGAGAGGTAAGCCTCCGCGGCAAAGGAGAGAAATCAGCGGAGTGAGCGAATAGTACAATCATTTTTACGCTATACCTGATTTTAACCTCATTAACGGTCAAAATCAGCAAACATCAGAGTTTCTGTAACCGCGAATGAGCCATCTCTCCTTTTGAGCGGAGAAATTTTTACACAAACATCCCAAATCTTTGATTTGGTGTATGTTTGGTATGCATAGCTGGTACTTTTGTTTCGAGACAAAAGTACGAAGAAATGCAGATTAAATTGAAATTGATGTGTATTAGTCGGCAAGATGTGAAGTTCCCCTCAAGCCACCCCCATCATAAAACCAACTTTAAAGCTTAGCAATCATCTGCTCAACATTCTTAAGCATTTCTGTATACTTTGCAAGCTTTTCCTTCTCGCCCTCAACAACAGCGGCAGGAGCCTTGTCCACAAATGAGGGGTTTGAAAGCTTCTTGTTTACTCTGTCAATTTCAGAAAGTGCAGTCTGTCTTTCCTTTTCAAGACGTTCTCTTTCCTTTTCCATGTCAACCATTTCTGCCATGGGAATGAAGATTTTAGCACCGTCAGAAACAATGCTTACGGCATCTGTTCCTGTGTATTCGCTTACAACCTCAAGACCTGATGCGCTTGCAAGCTTTTCAAAGAATTTACCTGTGTTTTCATTAAACGAATCTGTATATTCCGAAACAACAAACAGCTTTGCCTTTCTTGACGGAGGCACATTCATCTGTGTTCTTGTGTTTCTTACCGCACGGATTGCGTCGATAACTCTGTCCATGCTGCGGCATTCAGAACCGAAATCGAGTGCTTCCTTATATTCAGGCCACTCTGAAGAAATAAGAGGGATTTCGGAAATATTAAGAACTGACCAGATTTCCTCTGAAATAAAGGGCATGAAAGGATGAAGCAGTCTTAAAATACCGGAAAGAACATACAGAAGCACGCTCTGTGCGTCCTTGTTCGACTGTGTTCCCTTTTCAAAGAGTCTTGGTTTTACAACCTCAATATACCAATCGCAGAATACGTCCCAGATAAATTCAAGAAGTTTACTTGCAGCAACGCCAAGCTCAAACTTATCAAGGTTTGTGCCGATTTCCTTTACCGCATTGTTGAAGTGAGTGAGCACCCACTTATCTTCGATCGCAAGATTTTCAGGGATAACGGGCTTTGTATCGTCATCAAGGTTAAGAAGAACAAAACGTGCCGCATTCCAGATTTTATTTGCAAAGTTTCTGGAGTTATCCATCTTTGTATATGAGAAACGCATATCGTTTCCGGGAGAGTTACCAGTAACGAGAGTAAATCTGAGTGCATCCGCACCGTAGTTTTCGATAACCTCAAGCGGGTCAATACCGTTACCGAGAGATTTTGACATTTTTCTTCCCTGCTCGTCACGTACAAGACCATGGATAAGTACGTTTTCAAAGGGTGCTTTCCCTGTATGCTCAAGTCCTGAGAATATCATACGGGATACCCAGAAGGTGATAATGTCATATCCTGTAACAAGAGTGGAGTTTGGATAATATCTCTTATAGTCCTCGGTTTCTTCAGGCCAGCCGAGAGTTGAGAACGGCCAAAGTGCAGACGAGAACCAGGTGTCAAGTACGTCCTCCTCCTGACGAAGCTCGGCTCCGCAATCGGGACAAATCTTTTCGTCTTCACGTGAAACTATCATTTTTCCGCACTTATCGCAGTAGAACGCAGGGATTCTGTGTCCCCACCAAAGCTGACGGGAAATACACCAGTCATGAATATTTTCCATCCAGTTGAAATACTTCTTTGACTGATTATCGGGGATAAACTTTATAGTGCCGTCCTTTACAGCCTCGATAGCAGGCTTTGCAAGCGGCTCCATCTTTACAAACCACTGGTCGGAAATAAGGGGTTCTACGGTTGTTCCGCAGCGGTAGCAGGTTCCTACGTTATGAACAGTGGGTTCTACCTTTACAAGTATTCCCATTTCTTCAATTTCCTTTACAAGTGCCTTTCTGCACTCGTATCTGTCCATTCCACAGAACTTGCCTGCAATCTCGTTGAGAGTTGCATCGTCGTTCATGACGTTTATCTGTTCGAGGTCGTGTCTCTGACCTACAAGGAAGTCGTTAGGGTCATGAGCAGGCGTAATCTTAACGCAGCCCGTTCCCTTTTCCATATCCGCATACTCGTCTGTAATAATCGGGATTTCACGGTTTACAAAAGGAACAACAACCTTTTTACCTACAAGGTGAGCATAACGCTTGTCCGCGGGATTTACAGCAACAGCGGTATCACCGAAAAGTGTTTCCGGACGTGTTGTAGCTACAACAACATATTCGTCGCTGTCCTTTACAAAATACTTAATATGCCAATATGCTCCGCTCTGTTCGGGGTTTTCAACCTCGGCATCGGAAAGCGCGGTCTTACAGTTGGGACACCAGTTTGCAATTCTGTGTCCGCGGTAGATAAGTCCCTTTTCATAGAGATTAACAAACACGTCCTTAACTGCCTTTGAACAGCCCTCGTCCATTGTAAAGCGCAGTCTTGACCAGTCACACGAACAGCCGATTTTCTTAAGCTGTGTAATAATTCTTGAGCCGTACTGGTTTTTCCAGTCCCATACCCTCTCAAGGAATTTTTCGCGTCCGAGGTCGTATCTTGTAAGTCCCTCGTTTTTACGCAGATTTTCCTCAACCTTAATCTGAGTTGCAATTCCGGCATGGTCCGTACCGGGCACCCACAGAGTATCAAAGCCGCGCATTCTCTTATAACGGATAAGAATATCCTGGAGAGTGTCGTCAAGGGCATGTCCCATGTGAAGCTGTCCCGTTACATTAGGCGGTGGGATAACTATTGTGTAGGGCTCTTTTTTGCTGTCGCCCGAGGGTTTAAAGCAGCCCTTTGTTTCCCACATTTCGTATATTTTTTCTTCGCTTTCGCGAGGATTATAATTTTTAGCAAGTTCCTTTGGCATTTTTATATAGTCCTTTCGATGTTGTTTTTACTTAAGGTTGTTCATCACAAGCCCGGTTATGAGCTTGGGATAGAAGTATGTGGATTTTTGCGGCATTTTTTCTCCTGCAAGTGCCACATCCTTAATCTCGCAAACCTTTGTTGCATTTATAATAAAGGCACAGTTTGCACTGCCGTTCTTTACATTCTCTATTGCCTCGTCCTTATCTCTTGTGTACTTGAGGTTTATCTGCTTTGCCATATTTTCCTTATCAATTCCGAGTATATTTTCAAGTATAAGGCTGTGAAGCACCGTAACATCAAGCTGTGTATACGTCTTCGATTTGCCCTTGTTCATTTCCGAGAGCTTTTCAACTGCGCTGTCCTTCATTACGGAAAGATAAAACTTGCCATCGCCCGTTGCCATTACATTTGCCTTTTTATCTGCATACTGCATAAGCTTTGCATCTATTTCGTCTTGAGTGATTTCCGTAACTTCAAAGTATTCTTTCATTCCGCTGAGCGCTTTTTCCTTATCAAAAGAGGCAAGATCTATAACCATTCTATGTGTTGGGAACACCACAAGGCCGTCGTTTTCCATATCTATTACAAACATCATAATATAGTTTGCGGGGTGGTTTTCGTCCAAAATCACTCCATCATCACGAAGCTTGTTTCTGAAACGAATCGCCGTTTCGTATCTATGGTGACCGTCTGCGATAAACAGTTGCTTATCCTTGAACAAATCCTCAACCTTGTCTGTGATTTGTGTATCCTCACATTTCCAAAGTCTCTGGACAACGCCGTCCTTTGCAGTAAATTCCGTTTCGGGTACACCGCTTGACATCTTGCCAACCATTTCGTTTATTGCTCTGTCCTCGTCCGTATACATACAATAAACAGGGCTGAAGTTACAGTAGGTCGCACACATAAGGTCAAATCTGTCCTGCTTTGCCTTTGAAAGAGTTTCTTCATGAGGAAGTACAACGCCCTTTTCAAATTCTTCAAGCTTTACTCTTACAAACATACCGCGGATTTTCTTTGTTTGACCGTATGCCGTAAATTCCTCCTCGTAGACATAGATACCCTTTTTTTCATCTTCTTCAAGTATGCCTTTTTCGCATAATTCAACATACAGCTTCTGTGCATTCTGATAAGCGTTTTCGCCAACGGGTTTTTCAAGTCTGATTATATTGTTCTCACTGTCAGAAATAAAATCCAAACGTTCCTGTTCACTTATAATGTCATACGGCGGGCAGACGTTTTTCGAGATATCTCCCGCTTTGTCCGTAAATCTAAGTGCCGGAAAAGCCAAAACCTTTGCCATAGTATAATTCTCCTAACCGAATATAGTGTTTCATGATATTTTACCACATGCGAAAGAAAAAAACAAGTTTTTTCTGAAATTTCTGCATATTTTTTACAGAGTGATAACATCACAGTGCTTTATTTGCGTTGTTGTTACATCACCAAATGAAGAATGTCCTCATACTATACAACATAGACACGAGAAAAACGTGTCTTAAAACACAAGGAGGTTTTTCTGAATGTCAGACAAAAACTGTTCAGGACTTAATTCCGTTCTCGGCACAACAACAGGTAATTGCTGCCAGAGCGACAAGTCCACATGCATAGATGTAAACAAAATCTACGACTCTGCAAAGGATAAAATATGTATCGAGGACCTTAAGGTTTTCGTAGGAAACGAAGGTCAGAGCATTGTCGACAACGCAAGCAACATCCGCTGCAACGGTGCCGAGGTTATCTGGGCTCAGATTTCTGTACATGATATAGCATTCAACAAGGGCTACTACTCTGTAGACATCCGCTACTATTTCCGCATATGCTTTGAGGCATGTGTAAACGGAAACGCACGTGAATTCTGCGGTATCGCGGTTTACGACAAATCGACTATCATGTTCGGCGGTGACGGAAATGTAAGTATTTTCACATCGGAGGCTACAAGCGGCGGCATATGCGCAGGATGTATTCCCAACGGCACTCTTACAGAATCTGTTTCCAATATGCCAAAGGTTGTACTCGAAGTTGCAACGCCCATATGTCTTGCAGTAAAATCCGTTGAAAGCAACTACAACTACGGCTGTTGCTGCTGCACATGCGACCAGATACCTGAGCCCGTTCTCAATCTCTGCGACTGCAACGGTCTTGCAGGTGACACAGAGGGCTGCAAGAAGTTATATGTAACTCTCGGATTATTCACTCTTATCCGCATGGAACGTCCTGTTTCCTTGCTTCTTGAATGTGCTGAATACTGCATCCCCGAGCGTGAAAGCTCTGTTCTTTCTGACTCTACCACAGACCCCTGCACAATCTTCAGAAACATGGCATTCCCCACATGCGAGTTTTATCCACCGAGCTTCGGCGCAATTTCCGGAGGTCTTGCAGGCGGTGAAAAGTGTACCGAATGTCCTCCCGAAAACGTTCTCGGAGCAACAGACAACAACAACGACGACTGTGACTGCGACTGTCACGACAAGCATCATCACCATTGCACAAACGGCAACGGCAACAACTCGAACAACAACTGCGTTGGCGGAAACAATTCCGGCAACTGCCGTCCTTGCAAGTGCAGATAACAAGGCTAAACACTGCTTTTCAGACGACTCGAAAGGGTCGTCTTTTTTTCACTTGTCCTTCAAGGCAAAAGCACTCGGCAAAGAGAATACAAGTGCTACTGCCGCAGAGGATATTCCTCTTAGCAGGAGTCCCGAAAACGTTTCACTCATGCTTCTGCAGAGGACAAACGACAGCATACAGGAAAGCACGGATATACAGATTAAATTTCCCGTTTCCCTGAAAAACGGTTTTACGGGAAGCTTAAAACCATGTCTGAAAAGCAGCATCGGCTCGCACCACAGCGGTACAACAGCGGCGGAAACGGCAGTTCCGAGAAATACTCCCGCAATCCCGTAATTCTTCACAAACATAACCGACAACACAAAATTCACCGCAGCTCTTGCAAGCGTCATGTATCCCGACTTTTCAAATATGCCGTAGGCGTTTAAAAACACCTGTACAGGGTCGCGTATGCAGGAAAAATAAAAGCTTGCAATTATCACGGCAACCGTTGCCATATCAAAGAGATACTCCTTACCAAGCCAAAGCTTTATAAACGGATTCAAGGTGTTCAGCAAAACCGATGAAAACACCGTGAGAAGTATGAAATTAATCCTGAATAATTTCCTTAATACCGAGAGATTTTTATATTTATCGGACGAAGCCGACAGGTTGCCGACGCTTGCGCCGACTGAACCTATTACTATGTCAATCAGCGTTATAACCGAGCCTGCAACAAGGGCATAGTTTGAATACCGTCCCATGCTTTCAAGTCCTAGATAAACCGATATAAGTATGCTGTCCGTTGAATGGGTGAGATTTGCACCTATCTTGTAAAGCAAAAGTGCACGCACCTTGCCGAAAAGCTTTTTTCTGTATTCAGTGTCGGGATACACGTTTTTTCTGAGAAAAGCATACCGTTTTTCCGAAATTCTGTCAGTCACCGCTCCTTCAAGTGCAAGCATGAAAATCCTTGCCGAAAGATACAAAACGTAATTTCCCGTTGTTATAAGAAGCAATGTCTGCAGTCCGAAAATAAAAACTCCGAAAAGCATTTTTATGTATGTCACAATATACTGGTGCTGGTCACAGATAAGAAGCGTGCGCTTGGGTGCAAAAAGATAGCTTACGCAGTTATGAAACGCAAACAAAAGATATATCCCGTGAATGTTCGGGATACTGTTATCGGACAAACTTCCGACAAACGGCAGAAACGTCAGTGAAAGAAGTGCACTTATAATGCTGATGCGAAAATATATACGTGAATAGTAGTTTATTATACGAGAAACAGCAAGCTCGTCGTTTTCCGCAATCGGCTTGTAGAGTGACTGTGTTATCGCCGCACCAAAGCCAAGCTCGCAAAGCGAAATTACCGAAAAAACATTCCCGAAAAGTCCGCCTAGTCCCAGATATTCACTGCCGAGTGACCTTAGAAAAACCGTTCTCGATATAAAGCTCAGAAGCAGTCCTACGCCTCTGTCCGCCATTGTCGCAGCGGCATTTCTCACCGACATTTTTGTTCTTCGTGCATTTCCTGTCAAAGCACCATTCCTCCCGTCGTTTAAGTTTATTAAAAAAAAGCGGGAAATATGATGAAAAGCAGGACAAAGATAAACGGAACGACCGTGTTTATTAGCCGTTCCGCATGTTTTATTTGAATTTTAAAATCAGCCTAATACCACATTGATACCAGCAATATATTTTGCAAGGTGTGTAAGGTCATTCTCGTTTACGGTTACAGAGCTTTCTTCACCGTCATCGGTATATACATCGGCTGCGTCAAGCTGTGCCTCTGTAAGTTCTGCATTGCCTGCAAGATACTGCGAGAGAAGTATTGCATCCTTAACATTCACCTTTGCGTCTTCATTAATGTCACCGATAACAAAACCCGAAAATTCAAAAGCAATTCCGTTCGCCTTTGCATATTCGTGTGTTGCGCTTCCTCTTACAACAGAAAGAACAATGCCGTCGCATCCGTCAAAAGCGTTTTCTCCGATATTTTCTACCGTTACAGGAACCGTTACGGTGCCGAGGTTTTCACAGTATGCCAAAGCTTCATTTCCGATTGTTGTAAGAGACTCGGGAAATGTAACATCGTAAAGTCCCAAAAGTCCGTGGAACGCCGCATCAGAAATACTTACCGTGCCATCTGCAATGTTTACAATTGTTCTGTCAGGTGCATCACCCTTATATGCATAAAGCGTTTTGCCTAGATAAATCTCACCGTCAGACTGTAATCCAAACCATTCCGTTTTGTAGAAGGCATCATTACCGATATATTCTACGTTCTCGCCGCCTGTTACCGTTTCAAGGTTTTCACAGCCATAAAAAGCTTCTTCTCCTATGCTTACAACAGAATCAGGAATTACAATTCCCGCGATTTCGGTAACATTTACAAAAGCACTGTCAGATATGGATACTGTTCCGTCTTTTACTGTAGCCCAAGTAAGCACAGCAGGTGCTGATGCTCCTTTATATTTATACAAAACTTTCCCTGCGTAAACAGCACCCGACGGTGCATCCTCAAACCACTTTGTACCGTCAAACACGCCAGCACCTATAGCCGTGATTCCATCGGAAACAACAAGCGAAACCACTCTGTTTCTGTCAATCCCGGACGGCAACGCGGAAATTTTTCCCGTTCCGTCAAATTCAAGTGTGCCGTCCTTATAAAGCGTCCATGTGTACGTGTCGGTCGTGCCCGAAGATACAATAGTATCGGCACTTTCCGAAGTGTATATAGGTATTCCTTTTTTTATTGCATATTCTTCAGCATAACTGCCTTCAGAAGCATAAATCGTAAGATTAAGACACCTGTCAAACGTGTTTTCGCCGATATATGTTACGCTCTCAGGAATAGTCAGTTTATAAAGTGTATTTTGATTTTCAAAAAGACCGTCCTCAAGAGTTACTGTACCCTCGGCAATTTCAACAGATGCATCGTCAGGCATTGTGCCTTTAAAAGCAACAGCTACCATTGAAGCATATATAACACCGTTTTCTTGATTTTCAAGCCACTTTGTACCGTAGAATGCGTTTTTGCCGACTCTTGAAAGTCCGCTTCCAAAGCTGATGTTTTCCAGATTTGCGCACTCCGCAAATGCATTCTCACCGATATATTTTACACTGTCGGGAAGAACAATTTTCGTGAGCGAGGTATTGTTTTCAAAAGCGTTTCCAGCAATAAATTCAACCGCATTCCCAACCTCTGTAGACACGTCATTCCCTTTATACTCATAAAGCGTTTTGCCGATTACAACCTGTCCGCTTTGTGCTTCCAGCCACGGCGTATCATAAAACGCCTGTGAGCCGACATAGGAAAGACCTGCTCCGACAGTGACATTTTCAAGGCTTGTACATCCGTAAAAAGCCCTTTTTCCGATTGCCTTTACCGTATCGGGTATTGAAATCTCCGTAATCTCCGTTCTTGCAAAAAGCGCATTGTCGGCAATACCAGTAGTTCCTGCTCTAAGGGCAAAAGCGCCGTCATTTTCAATTTCGCCCTTATAGGTATAAAGCACATTTCCGACATACACAGCACCTTCTGCCTTGTTTGTAAGAAATGCCGTTCCATCAAATGCTTTTTCGCCGATATACACAAGACTGTCGGGTGCACTTATTTGAGAAAGGCTTTCACAGCCGTAAAACGCATAGCTTGAAACAGCAGTAATTCCATCACCCAGAGCAAGCTTTTTTACGGCAGTTTCATCAATTTCAGAAGGTATTGCCAAAACCGCACCGTTACCCGAAACTGTGAGCGTGCCAAGATCGGACAGGACAAAGCTGATCCCGTCGCAGGTTTCATATTCGGCAAAGGTGTGTGCCGTTTGCTCGGGAATATATACGTCGATTGTCTCTGTCGGGCTTTCCACCGTTACCATACTGCCCGGCACCGCAAATACGCTTGTAAAAAGCATCGCCGCGCTTATTAATATATTAAAAAAACGAATTATTGATTTTTTCATAATTACCTCCGTTCGTGAGGAAAATCCTTTTACAAATACAAACACTTATAGACAATATATAATACCATATAAGTCGCCTCTTGTCAAGATTCCGAGTATGATGAGCCACGAAAAAAGAGCCGTCCTGCCTATACGCAAAACAGCTCATATTCTCAGTATTCTATTGCCACCATCTGATGACACTCAAATTTTGCAACATTGAGCACAACTTCATTACCGTCAACCGTAAAGCTTATGTCCTCGTCCTGCGGAGCAAGGTAAACTCTCTTTACGTCACTTTCGCGCTTCTTTACGCAAACGCCCGTGTTATGTACGGGAACAATGTCCTCTATAACCTCAACGCCATCTCCGCGTTTTACGGGAGATGCATAGAGAAGATGAACTATGTCTCTGTTTTCCTGTCTTGTCAGCGTTACAACACCTTGTGCGGGAAGGCTTGTTTTCACGGATTTTGTATTACCTATAAGCTTGTCAATTGCATAAAGCACAATCTGCTTTGCAGTTATACTTCCGGCTGTTGCGTACTCCGAGAAAATATACCAGCCGATATATATACCGTCTTTTCCCTCGGTAATCGCGGGAGATGCGGATAAAGGATTATTCGGAGCGTGCTTATGTGAGCAGAAATGGTCAATTGTGCGGTTAAAGTACGGGTCTTCCCTCTCTGCAAGAACTTTTCCCGTCACATTCTTTACTTTACAGCTTCCGCTGTTCATAAGATATGCAGATCCGAGAAGTGAAGGGATATCAAACATCGGTCTGCAGTAATCCGGCTTATATTCGTTTTCTCCGTCAAACTCGGCGCCGAAGTCAAAACGGAATTTTTCGTTTTCGTCAATTCCGGCTCTTCCGCTTGCAAGAATTTTGCCGCCGCCCTTTACAAATGCACTAAGCTTTTCGCATAGCTCATCATCAAGAACACCGCTGTCCGGAAGAATTACGAGCTTATATTTTGACAAATCTACACCCGCATCAATATAATCAAAGAGGTATTTACCCTCAAGGAGTATTCTTGCGACACCCGTTTCTCCCGGTCTTGGCACACGGTTTGCCTCCTGCATTGCCGTGCCCTTCCTGCTGTAATAGTTTTCAAGTGCCTCATTGCCAAGCACCGCTATATCCGACACGTTCTTCGCGCCCTCAAGATAAGGCTCTTTTTCTTCAAGCTCACGGTAAGCCGAGCCTATAAGATTATACGTTGCCATGTCCATTTTTCCTAAGGGATGCATCTGGTCACCTACCGAGCATTTTGCGCCGTTTGCCGCAGAAAGCGCAACCTCGTATCTCAGTGCATTCGGGTGTTTGAAACCACCGAATTCACCCCATGCGGTATGGAACTTTCCCGTCATTCCAAGATACTGCATTCCGAGAGTTCTCGCGTATGCCGCAGATACGGGAAAATGGTCATAACCCCAGCCGCCTGTCGGAAGGCTCTCAAGCTCAAGGTGAGTGTTGGCATACGCATGGTCGCGTCTGCCGCGCCTTATATGTCCGCCGTTATGGAAAACAGCAAGCCCCGGTCTTACGCTGTCAACTGTTTCACGTACACGTCTTGTATAGTTTGCGTAAACTTCTTCCGCATACTCTATGACAGAAGCCGTATCGTCTACGCTCTTCCCGCGTTTTTCAAGCTCTTTACGGCAATACTCGCAGTAGCAAGGACGCACGTTTGTTATATCGAGGAAAAGCCCGTCTGCATCGTAGTTTTCAAGCACTTCCTTTATCTGTGAAAGCAAAAAGTCAAGATACGGAGTCCCGAAGCAAATTACATGGTATCCCGGTGTTACAAAATCCCGAACCCATGTGGTTGACTCATCTCTGTTTCTCACAACCCGGTCTCTATGCTCAACTGCATACTTTTCATCAAGTCCTGCCGAAATGTAAACGGGAGTTTTAACACCGATTTCATGTGCCGCTTCAATCTGAGCACCGAGCAAATCAAAGGAAAGATGCGGATGCATCTTATTTACCTTTGTCGGGTGATACGACCAGCCATGATGACATTTTGAAAACAAGGTGATTGAATTTACGTGTCCCGCTTTGAGCGCCTGTTGAAACTGCGCCTTGTCAAATTCTTTTCCTATATTTTCTATTTTCTCGCTTGTGTGAAAGTCGAGGTGTACCTGTCTGAAATTCATAGAGCATCTTCCTTTCAACTACGTCTGCAAAACAGCTTTTTATAATAATACCACGTTTACGTAAAGCTGTAAATGTTTTTTTCGGACAAATATATGTTTTGGGGGTATTTTTTCTCAATAAATCAAGGGCTGCAGCAAATCTGCCACAACCCCGAAAAGCATGCAAGCACAGGCTTACACATTAAATCTCTTTTTATATTCTTCAACGTCTACAACCGTACCTGAAGTTCTCGCTTCTTCAGCTGCAAACGCTATCATGTGATTATCAATCGAAACGCCGATTTCGCTGAGTCCCTCTTCGGAACACTGTCCCGTAAGGTACAAATAAAGCGAATTTACAATTCCGGGGTCTCCACCGCCGTGTCCGGAAAGAATACTGTCTCCGGTTATTGTTGACTCTGTGTCTATCGTTTCGGTTTTTCCTGTTTGAAAATCATAAAGCTCCACCGTCTTATCCTTTGCACAGCCGTAAACCTCTCCCTTTGTGCCCATTACCTTTATGTGTCTGCCGCCGGCATTAAAGGCATTCATGTTGAAGCTTACAAGCACATCATCCTCAAATTCGAGGTTAACAACCTGATGGTCAACTACGTCGTTATCACACTTGTAGACACACTTACCGTACTGTGTTTCTCTTATTGCCTTGTATACATCCTCATCTGTAGGAGCAGCCTTTTTTGTTGCAGCACCCCTGAACCAATTGTTCTTCTTATCCTCTAGATAAAGCTTTTCCGCATTAAAAATACAAGTGTCTGCATGAGGGCAGCCCTGATAACAGTATTCAGGAGCACCCTCGGGAGCATTTTCCGCTGTAAAATATGTTCTGTGACCGAAGGAGGAAACACGCTTTGCTTTCTTTCCGACAAGCCACTGGAGAATATCCATATCATGGCATGACTTCTGCAAAAGCATGGTTGAGCTTCTTTCGGAGTTGCCCCAGTTACCGCGAACAAAGCTGTGGCTCTGATGAATAATGCCCACACATTCATCATGCTCTATAGTAATAACTCTTCCTATTCGTCCGCTGTCAATTATTTCCTTAATTTTTCCAAAAAACGGTGTGTATCTGAGAACATGGCACACAAGTACCTTTACGCCCTTTTCCTTTGCGGCAATTTTCATCTTTGCACACTCTTCGGGTGTAGGTGCTGCAGGCTTTTCAAGAAGCATGTCATAACCCTTTTCGATTGCAGCCATGGCAGGCGCAAAATGGTCTCTGTCCATTGTGCAGATAACAACAAGGTCTGCAAATTTCTCCATCTCCAAAATGGGTTCCCAGGTTGTAAAGCACATATTATCCGGAATATTGTGTGTATTCTTTATGTATTCTCTTCTGTCGTCAATCGGTTCTGCAACCGCAACAACCTCGAATTTACCGTCGAATTTCGCCATATGATTAGTGTACGTTCTTCCGCGGTCTCCCGCTCCGATAAGAATTACCTTTAGTTTTTTCATGATAAATCCTCCCGAAAACTAAAAAAGTTAAACTAAAACCTTTACTTTTCCGCTTTTCTATGATAAAATGGTATCATACCCGAAAACATATGTCAATACGATTTTCGACAATTTTTATGTAATTTCAGACACATTCACGGAGGCGAAAAAATGGAAAACCAGCACTGGCCAAGCATAAATATCTCATCTATCAGCAAAAGCATGCAGATATCTGCATTTTACTCCATGTTCGAATGTGTTCGTGAGGGCGGTTACACATTCAACGGCGAACAACACGATTTCTGGGAATGTGTTTTTGTCAAAGAGGGAGAAATATGCGTTTCAGCAGACGAGCGTGTTTACAACATGAAAAAGGGCGAAATTGTATTTCACAAGCCGATGGAAATGCACAAATTTCATGTTGAAAAAGACAAGCACGCAGAGCTGTTTATTTTCTCTTTCACACTTTTCGGCAGTCTTTCGGTTTTTTTTGAAAACAGAGTTTTTTCACTTACAGAAAATCAGATTGAAACAGTTTATTCTCTCATTGGATTTTTGCGTGAAAAATGCGGCGTGCCCGAAAACAGTGTCATTGAGTGGCACAATCTGTTTGAAACCGTGGCAAAAAGCGACCTTTACATGCACATAATCACAAATCACATCTGCAGTCTGTTTCTGTCCATATGCGACAGAGCTCCCGACAGCACGCCCGAGGCAGACAGCGAAAGTGCACGCATATTCAAGCTTGCAGTAACCTACATGAATGAGAACATCGACTCTTCACCGGGCATTTCGGACATTGCTTCTCACTGCTGTATATGCGAAACGTCACTCAAAAAAATTTTCGTTGAATACACAGGTCTCGGCGTTCACAAATACTTTTTAAAGCTCAAAATCAAGTATGCATCAAATCTGCTAGCAAGCGGTATGAGCACCACCGAAATTGCATCGCGTCTCAGCTTTTCAAGCCAAGGGTACTTTTCCACGGCATTCAAGCGCGAAACGGGCATGTCACCCAAAGAATACAGAAGACTTAATGGGAAATGAGTAAGGGCGACCTTCACGGCCGCCCCGAAATTTTTATTCAATTTTCCAATTTCTCTGTCATCGGCTTCAATCCGTCGAGCGAAAGGCTGTCAAAGAACATAACAGACGTTTTGTACGGTTTCTCTTCAAACTCAGCCACGGTGCACACAGCGCCGCTTGTAGTAAGCATCCTCATGCCAAGCATTTTTCCGTCTTGGTTATAGAATGCGCAGACAGCGGTTGCTTTGCCGGAAATTCCGTCAACATATGCATGCACATAGTAAGTTCCGTTATTGAAAATTGTATTCAAATACTCCGACACAGCCTCGCCTTGCTTTGAATAGCTTGCGCTTGAGGCTGTTTTTTTACTTTGAGGACAAAAAATATTTTTGGTTGTCAGCGTCATCGTGTAGCCGATAATGCTTCCGAGATATTTTTCAGAAGCCTTGCTCTGAATTTCACATGCCGAAAAGCTGTCAGTTACATTCGCTCCGAGTTCAAGATACTCCATTGCTTCGTCTGTTGCCGCACCGCTTGCGTTACCCGATCCTGACCACATATTTTCATAAACAGCGAAGCCGAAAATACCGCCGGAAACTGCAAATGAGCTTGTGTCAGCTATAAAAAGCATGCCTTGCGAATAGCAGTTATCCGCCGAAAGAAACGTGTCTGCCGCCTGAACCGTGACATATGCGCAAATACCGCCGCTGTAGGCAAATCTGTTTGTTTCAAGTATAATTTCAGCATCCGCAACGCACTTGTCCGCAGCAAAACCGCTGTACGCCGCATTCGCTTTTACATATCCGAAAAGACCTCCGCCCGAAACAACACATTTCGGCATGATTATATCAATGCTTCCCTCAGCCGAACAATTTTTTGCAATTCCGTTTTTACTCGAATCCGTAACCGTCAGCTTTCCGCAGAGAAGCCCTGTGTAAAGCGAGGTTTTAAGCACTGTATTTGAAAGAGTTATATTTATACTATCAAGTGTCACATTTTCAAAGCGGGCGTTTTGTGCATAACCGAAAACTCCGAGTGCACAATCCTCCGACGACGAGAACGCTGCCGGAAGGCTTGTGATTTTAACATTTTTTATCGCATATCCGTTTCCGTTAAAAGTGCCGCAAAACGGATTTGAACTGCTTCCGACAGGGGTAAAGGCAGTATTCTGAAAATTCACATCAGACATAAGCGTAACGCTTGCCGCAGCTGCATCGGCATCGCCGCTGTTTACAAGCAAGGCGTAAGCGTTCCAGTCTGACACGCTTTCAATAATGTATTCTTCCTGTGCCGGGCATACAAGAATAAGGCATGCAAGCAACGGCAAAAGAATAAATGCTGTTCTGAAAATTCTATTAATCATAGCTATCTCCCTTTCTTCAATTTCTCGAAAACATGTTTTGAAAAATCAAAGCACATTTCTGAAAAACCCATGCGGTACTAAGTTTCATACCGCATGGGAAAAAGAGGAGAGTGCGTGACATGAAGAAAATCACGCTTTATGTTAACCGCAAAGCACCCGGACAAGGCTTTTTGCGGATAACAACATTTTAAACTGCGGCGTCCTCGCCGTCATCCAGAAGTCCCGGGAATAACGGATTTGAGTCAACAAACGTATCGCTCAAAAGCATTATGTCCTCATTCAAAAACACTTCCATTTTAAATATTGGAGAAATATACTTTTTCATTTTATTGCCTCCCATATTACTTGCACGCATTTATGATTTCCTGAACAAACTCGTTTGTCTGGTCGCCATAGTTCTGTGCAAGAGTGAGGATATTTCCTGTAACAGTATCGCCATAGAAGTATTCGCTTCCAATCTTCACGTAAGGACGTGCGGCAAAGGTTGACTTGTACTGTACGGCACTTGTCATGTTTGTAAGCACGCAGGAGAAGTAGTGACCTGCGCCCAAATTGCCATCCATGGCATAAATCCTGTCAAGACCTGCAGCACTGCTGTAGCATACGCCGTTTACAAAGGGCTTGTTATTACCTGTGAGAATTCCGTTTGTACCATTTACGCTGTCATATCCCGCGGGGAATACGAGTGCGGAATAGTCGCCGTCTGTGAAGGAGTTTTCAAGTGCAACAATAAAGCCGTATTCTACAATGCTTGATGCTGCTCTGTCTTCAACATAACCCTTGAAGCGGATACCACCGGGTTTCTGTGTTCTGATTTCGGTTCCTGCATTGAGAACAATTGCTTTCCAAACTGCAGTAAGAGTAAGGGCAGCATCAGCCTTGCCTATGGAAGCTGCAGGAATGGTAGCGCCCTCTGCGTAAGTTACGCCATCAAGGCTTGACTTCCAACCTGCGAACACATAACCTGCCTTAGTGTAGGTGTTTTCGGGAAGTGTGAGGTCTTCGTAGTCATAGTATGTGAGAGTAGGAGCTGTGCCTGTACCGCCGTCAGCAGCAAAAGTTGCTGTTCTGAGAGGCTTAAAGTAGAGCGAAATGTTATCAATGTAGAATGTCTTATCGGGATTTGAAGAAGCTACAGTATATCTGAATGTGTTCTTTGAAACAGAATCAGCGCCGTCGTAGCCAAGAGTAAATGACCATGCAGCATTCAACGAGGGAGCTGTAATAGGAGTTGAGTTTACAGTTATAACTCCCGCGGGCTTTACAACCTGAGCCTCATCGCGGCTAAGAGTTACAAATCCTGCATTTCCGGTAACATCAAGTGCATAGTAATCAGCAGCTACTGTATACTTTCCGTCAGCGGTTGCTTCATAGTTTACGGTAATCATAGGATTTCCCCAGTATACGCTTGTGGTAGTAAGCTTAACAACCTTGTTTCCGTCGGGGAGTGTTTCCAAGTCAAAAGCACCAACAGAACCGAATGTTGCAGTTTTTCCTTGTGCAACATAAGAAGGTGCTGTGCTTGCAGTAGGAACACCGTTTGTAAAGTTTTCATAATAGATAACTTCACCGTATGAGGTGTTATATTCCATTACAAATATTTCTTCCCAAACTGCAGTAAGGGTAAGAGCATCAGTTGCCTTGCCAATTTCTGATGCAGGAATGGTAGCACCTGCCGCATAGGTCTTTCCGCTTGTGCTTGCTTTCCAGCCGACAAAAGCGTAATCTGCCTTTGTAGGAACAGTTGCAGAAAGGGTTACTGTTTCGTAGTCATAATATGTGAAGCTGTCAAATGTGCCGCTTCCGCCGTCAAGAACGTACGAAGCTGTACGGGCGGGCTTATAGTAAAGTGCAAGCTCGTCTATATAGTAATAACTGCCGGTTTTTGTTGTGACAGTGTTTGTAAACATAACATACTTTTGATAAGTTGTCGTGTCATTTGCATAAACAGTAATCTGGTTTCTATCTTTGTGCCACTGATCCGCTTTAAAATAAGGGAAAAAGCCCCAACGAGCATGAGCATCCGAAGCACTTGTTGCGTTGCTGCCTCTGAATGAATAGTCATACGCAATATTTACTTTATCGGGAGTTGCGCTGGAAGGAAAATAGTATTTTGATATAGCTGTGTACTTACCTGGGGTAAACGAAGGAAGCGCAGTGTCGGAAACCTTTGTTATAATATAATTGTATTGGCTTTCACCCGACAACTTGACTACATTGTTTCCGTTAAAGTCAACAATTTCATGAGAAGCGCCGACCAATTTGGTTATGGTTGTATTTCCGTTGCCCAAGGTCTGCTGTATAGCGAGGCTTGTTCCGGCTTCTAAACCCTCAAAATCTTCATAGAAAATGGGGGTGCCGTATGTTTCGTACTCGGACTGAACTGAAAGAACCGCCGGTTCTTCAACAATTTCGGGAATTGTAACGGTGTCTTCTGCCGCGGTTTCGGGCATAACCATTTGAATTGCGCTGACAGGAACCATTGAAGTTACCATGAGAAGCGCGAGAATGAGTGCCAAAAGTTTTGTTTTCATGTCTGTTTTCTCCTTTGCTTATAAAAATTCAAATTATGTATATTTAATAACTGCGGTTTTAGCCGCACTTATGTACAAAGGGTGTTACGCGGTTATAATTCTGCAGATTCTTCCGTCGGTTTCGTATTTGTAACCGAGAATTTCCGAAAGCTGCTTCATATCGAGCATCGGAAGCCCGTCCTTGAGATAAAGCTCATATCCAAGGTTCTTTTCCTGTCCGTCAAGCATGAATTTATCGCATCCTACGGTAAATACAAGCTCTCTGCCGTTCGCCTTGAGATTGAGAATTTGCTTTTTCTTATCCCATCTGTAGAAGCCGCCAATCATATAGCAGAAGCCTGTTTCGGGGCTGAACGGGAACAGAACGCGTCCGTCCTTTTCGTCTGCAGACAGCTTTGTATTAACAAAATCGTCATCACAGTACAAAATGTGCTTTTCGGGAACTCTGGAGAGAAGCTCGACATCCTTAACGGCAAACTCTGCACCGTGTATTGAAGTCGGGTCAAATCTGAATTGCTTGAGCTTTCCTCTAATAGGATTTATAAGTCTTAAAGTATATGTCTTTTCGCCATTAACATCAGCATCAAACGCAAAATGCTTTCTTCTGTCAAAGGTGCTGTCTTCCTCTGTTGTATAGAAGAAATCAAATAATGTTCCTGCCATTACATCGGCTGTAAATCTGACATAAGAAACAGTTTCAAGGTCCTCGCCGTTTCCGTTGAATATAATCTTCGGGTCGCTTATGCTTACATTGTCGGGCGCTTTGCCGCTGATACCGTCAGAGGTTATCTTCATATCAACAATCTCATCGGTGGTTGCAACATCGGTTGCCGCATTCCACTTTGCAACGGTTTTAAGCTCGGGAAGATTATACAGCTCATCATAGCCCTGTCTTCTCAGGAACGAGAAATCCTGGTCGTACATATGGGTAATACGCTTCTTTTGCTCTGCATCCGGAATAACATCCTCGTGTTCTTTCGGGAAATTGGTGTAAACCTCCCTTATAACGTCGAGATATCCAAAGCCATGAAGTTTAGCAGGGAACATATATGTACCCTCACCGTATTCGTTCCAGGTGGAGAGCATTACAAGCTTATCGTTCCATTCGCCCTGCTTTGTATATTTAGGCAGGTATTCATCGCGAATCCATTCCTGACCGTACTTATAATCCTCGGGAGTCATATTAGGCTGTCTGTTGCCGCGCCAAGGAAATTCATTGTATCCTACGCTTATTGTAGGAATTGTATAAACGCAGTCAATGAATTTTGTTCTGCTGCGCATGCGGTTAATATTAAGGTCGGGCGAATATCCGTATGCACCCTCATGATAAGTGCTGCAGGCTTCAAAGCCTATCTCCTTCATTGTCCAGTTAGGACCGCCGCAATATACGAAAATACATCCGTCAAAGCCATGCTGTCTTGCAACCTCATTAACATATTCGATTGCTTCCTTTGCCGCTTCAACACTGCCAAAGCGTGCAGGTTTGGGAAGTCCCGTTGTACCCCACGAGAAAATAACAATTTTGTTATTAATCTTCAAATATCTGTCATCAAGGAAATAGTTTTCAAACCAATAAGGAACTATATTATCTATAAACTGCTTTTTGTCAAAAGCTGCGCAGCAGCCTGCCTCCCACATTATTGCATACTTGGAATAATGCGAATACTTTGCGTACTGATAGCCGTTATGAAGCTGCTCTGAAAGTCTAGGTATCTTTATGGGCTTTTCCGTTTCGGAGTTATACCAGCAATATGCCTGGAAGGTAACGCCGTGTTCAAGCAGAAACTTGAGTTCCCAGTCAGCAGTTTCGGGCACACCCTCTTCGTAGTAGCCGATTACAGGCTCTGCTTCCGGAAAAGGTGCTATTCTCGACCAGCCGAAGTGCGTTCCCTCTCTCCAGAGCGGACACACATTCATACCCACAAGGTATTCATGGTCATCTGCCTTAAACTCAGGTTCAGGTACATAATCGTCGTAATCGGGGTTGTTGCTTATCTTTATATGGTCAAAACGAGCATTTCCAACAACATTTTCAACCGAATATGCGCATATATTTTCAAGTTCCACATCACACAAAATGCGCTCTCTGCCGTTGAGCAGAACCTTTGCGGTTTTGCGGTCGAGGTTCATTTCAATTCTCAGTCTGTGCCAGAGGTTTTTAACAAGAGCCGTTACCTCTTTGCCGTCAGCAAACATTTTTCCGTCCTTTGAAGCAATTTCTAAAGCGCGGTTCTCTGTATCATAAAGAGTGAATGAAAATTCCGCATCTTCTTTAGTCTGAAAGAACATAATCTCGGCGCAGTAGTTCATGTCAACAGGCGCAAATTCCTTCTTTGCAATTCCCTTGCCGTCAAAAGTAAGCCCGTCATCAACAAGTCTTGCGTTTTCAAGCTTTGTCCAGCCGAAATTCTCACAAAGTCCGCCAAACTCAAAATTTTCATATGAAGCGTAATTTGCAACAATGTTCACTCTATGCGGGACAATTGCAACCTTGCTTCCCGCAAGTGCGGAAATTACAAATCTCGCAAGAGTGCAATTTTCAAGCTTTACGCTTTGGCAGTCGGTTTCGTTAATAAACGTTCTGCATTCTTTGTTATCAAGATCAATATAAAGCCTGAAGGAATATATTGTATCGGGCTTTGTCTGTACTTCAAGGACAACTGTGCCGTCATGAAGAGTCCAGCCTTTTTCTGCAAGCGTATAAGAAAGAAATGTATTTTCTTCTTCATCCTTAAAAGACACCTGTGCTCCAATGCCGCTTACGGTCATTGAAAAATCGCATTGAAGAACTCCGTCGCTTACGGGATTTATTCTTCTTATAAACGATGTGTCATATTTATCGCTTACATTGATAATTTCATCATATCCGCCATTATCGCAATTTCTTCTCGGACCGCCTCGGTTATCACATTCCCAGCTTGTTTCGATATACTTTCCGTATCCCGTAAATTTCTTGTGATAGCACACAGTATAGCTCTGCTTATTATTGTTGGTAGTCATAGTGTTATCCTCTTTAATCACTCCATCCCTGCAAAGGTCATCAAAACCTCTGCAGAGAGCCTTTTTGTATTTTTCTATTATGCTTAGGGAGCTATTTCTGTTACCTTTACGTTATCAAGGTAGAAAGTTGTGGAAAGATCGCCCACGGGTTCAGCATATACGGTAAACTCGTGTCCTTCGTCAAGGTCAACCTTAGTAACGGTATATGTCTTTTCAAAGTGCTGCCATACGCCGGGAAGCGACTTTACAGAACCTGTAATGTGTTCCATGTTGTTCTGAACGCCGATATCGGGGTAACGAAGGTTATTTCTGGTAGTATTTTCAACATTGCCTATTCTGTCGGCAGAAATGAGAACATCGTATTCCACCTTATACTGATAGCCTGCCTTGAAGTTATATTCATGACGTGCGTATGTCCACTGTTTCTTGGATGCGTCTCCCTCAAACTTATAAACCTTGTTGCCCTTGTTTACCGGATCTTCAACAATGCTTATGTTTGCGTTTTTGGAGTAGAAGCCAATGCCTTCGCCCTCAGCGTCACCGTTAATGATTGCGGCTTCCTTAACAACGACTTCATCTTCCTTATAGTCGGGGTTTTGAATGAAGCGGATGTAGTCAACCTCCATTGTTCCGATACCGTCAAACGGGTCGAAACGAAGGTCTGTAACCTTGCCGTTCCATTCCTTAACCTTTGTAAGGTCGTAGGTATATGTTATAAATTCACTACCCGAGGACATTGCCTTATGCGAAATTCTGAGACACTTATTTTCTGCCCACTTGGGGTCTGTGTCGGTAATATAGTAAATCTGCATGGATTTGGGTGTGTTCGAGGTGTTTTCAAAGCTGTAGCGAGCCTTTATTTCAATGCCGGTGTACTTTGCAGTATTGAGAGCAATTGGGTTATTGAACTGAACAACGGGGTCCTGGCTGTCGGTAATGGAAGTAAGCGTCATAAGTCCGTCCTTTATAATTACGGACATTGCGTTTGTGCTCCAGCCTTCGGAGTCTGTACCGTTAAACTCCCATGCTCCTTCTTTTCTCTCGTTCATTTCTTCAAAGATTGAAGCCTCATTTGTTTCGATGTAGAGGTTTCCGTCCTTTTCCTCGTACTTATAGCCGAGAGCCTTAGCAAGAGTCTTAAAGGAAATCATCGGGATACCGTCGCGGTCGGGTGTTGCATAGCCAAGGCTCTTTTCAGCACCGTCTACGGTGTACTTGTCAGAACCTACAGTGTAAACAACGGTATGATGGTTTGCATTGATTGTAAGTGTTTTAGTTGACTTATCCCAGTCGTATACGGAATTGAGAATGAATTCAATACCGGTCTTGGGGTCAAAGGGATAAAGTGTTTCATTGCCCTCTTTCTGAGACTTTAAGGTGTTTTCAACCTCTTTGCCGTTTACGAACAGTGAAGAATCGAGTGCTGCGCCCGCAGACATGAATCTTATGGATTTTACGGTGAAGGTTGTGTCATAAGTAGTTACAGGGTCAATACGGAAGCCCGAAACATTTGTTGACCAAAGCTCGTTCTTGACATTTACCGTGTAGGTCTTCATCTCGTCTGTGTCTGTACGGAACGAGATGCACTTTTTACCGTTCCATGCTCCATCAAAGAGTGTTACAAAGAACATGTCAACCTGGCTTCCTGCCGGAGCCTGCATTGTAACTTCGATTACGGGAACATCGTCGGGGTTGAAGTTTAACAGATTATTGTTGAGTCTGAAGAGCGGGTCCTTGTTGTCGCTCTTTGAAGTACCTGTAATACCGTTTTCGCTGTAAACGACATCAATCATGTTGCCGCATTCGGTAACGGTTTCCTTGTTGAATTCTACCGTCTGAAGTGCAACAAGCTCGTTTCTCTCGTCACCGATAAGTCCTTCTTTTCTGAGAAGTCTGTCGGTCTGGTCAAACATATGAGCTATACGCTTAGACTGAGCTTCTGTAGGAACAGAATCTGTATGTTCGTCGTCGTAGTCTGTATAAACGTCTCTCAATACGTCAAGATAACCGAATTCATTAAGTCCGCTGGGTGAAATGTATGTACCTTCGCCGAATTCATTCCAGGTTGAAAGCATTACAACATTTTCCATCCACGCATCCTTGATGGCGTATTCGGGAAGATATGTGGACTTTACCCATTCGTTGGAGCGCTGATAGTCTTCAACTGTCATGTTGCCGTTTTTGGAGCCGCCCCAAGGAAGGTTTGAAAAGCCTACGCTTATTGTGGGTATGGTATATACGCCGAGTGTCTTTGCACTGTTTAGATTGTTGTTGACATTCGCCTCATAAGTCTTGCCGGCTTCCTGCCAATGGTAAGCATGGCAAGCATCAAAGCCTGCTGCTGCAAAATTTTCGTTAGAAGTGCCGTTGTACCAGAAGATGACACCGTCAAAGCCATAGCTCTTTGCAACCTCTTCAAGGTAGTCAAACTCTGCTCTGCAGCCCTTTATATCTCCGAAGTATTCGCTTGTATAGAGTCTCTGTGCGTTCCAAACGGAAATAACAAGCTTGTTGTCAATCTTGAGATATCTGTCATCAAGGAAATAGTTTTCAAACCAGTAAGGAACAACATGGTTTCTGAACTGTTCTGCATTAAATTTCTTTCCGCTGCCTGCTTCCCACATGATAATGTAGTTCATGTAGTCGCTGTAGTCGGCATACATAAAGCCATCGTGAAGCTGTTCGGAAAGTTTTGGGTCCTTTACAGGTCCTTCCGATGTTTCTGCAAACCAGCAGAATGCCTGGAAGTCAATACCGTGGTTAACCATGTAGTTGATTTCCCAGTCGGCTAGCTCCGGAATACCCTCATCGTAGTAGCCGAGTACAGGCCTGTGGTCGTCGTAAGGAGAAATTACGCTCCAGCCGAAGTGCTGTCCCTCCTGCCAGAGTGAACATACGTTAACACCTACAAGATAATCATCTGCAGATGCTCTGT
Organism: Eubacteriales bacterium; assembly: GCA_045540015.1. Classification (GTDB taxonomy): domain Bacteria; phylum Bacillota; class Clostridia; order Oscillospirales; family CAG-382; genus UMGS1387. The sequence continues at coordinate 23,641 of JAZQGP010000001.1, read as the reverse complement.
GTTCGGGAACGGGTGCGTAGTCGGGAGTATCTACCTTTTCATAGACCTTGATATTGTCAAACTTTACGTTTCCGTCAGCAGTAAATGTAAGCTTATCTGCCTTTGACGAAGCATGAAGTGTTACTGTTCCGGCACTTCTTCCGTTAATAAGAATTTCTGCGGTATTTGTGCTTGCATTGGTTTCGATTCTGAGTCTGTACCAGATGTTGCTCTTAACGTCATAAAGAGCTTTTCCGTTTGCAGAAAGCTTTCCGCCCTTTACTGCGATGTTCACAGCCGCCTTGTCACCCTCGGCAAGAGCGATTGCAAAATCCTTGCCCTCGGGAGTGATAAAGTAGGTTTCTGCAATTATCTTATGGTCTGCGGTCTTTTCAAAGGTCTTTTCAGCCTTTGCACCTTTATCGAGTACAAGCTCGCCGTCTGTAACAGCAGCATTACCCTCTGTCTTCCAGCCATATACGCTGTCTGTGCCAAAGTATGAGAAATCTTCATATGCCGCGTAGTTTGCAGTCATGTAAACATTTCCGAGAACAAGAGTAACCTTTGCTTTATCTGTTGTTGCAAAGCGGAATGCGGTTATTTCATTTGAAGTAAGTGAGAAGGAGCCGCAGTCTTTGCCGTTGATTATGATTTTGCTTGTCTTATTGTCAAGATCAAGAGTTATTTTGAAAGTATATTCTGTCTTTGTATCTGCAAAAGCGTTTTCAAGAACAGTCTTTACTCCTTCTGCAGTAAGAGCTTTCCATGAATTTCCTTCGAGGTAAAGGCTGAAGGTCTTGTTTGCTTTTTCGTCGAGGTAGTCAAGCGACACGCCGTTCTCGTCGGTTGTGATGCTTGTTTCGAGAGTGATAACGCCCTCGTTTATTGTGTTAAGCTCCTTTGTAAGAGCTGTTCCGAATTCATCGCTTATATCATTAAGCTCACCGTAGGTTCCTTTAATGGATGTACGGACAGAACCACCCTGGTTGTCAAGATGCCAACCTGAAGCGATACCTTCATAGTTTTCGTTGTATTTTTCAGTAACGCAAAGAAGATATGCTTCTTTTTCATTGTTTATTTCAAGAGTTTTCTTGAGTCTGTTTTCGGGAAGAGCAACTCTGTTTATGATAGCTGCACTCTCGCTTCTTACGATGCTGTTATCGGGATTGAAGGTACCGTATGCATCGGAACCCATAACAACGCCTGCGTTGTAAAGAGTGAGCAGCTTTTCGGCATAAGGAGCAGAGGTCTTTACGTCGGGAATGAATTCTACGTTGTTAACCTTTGCAAAGTACTCTTTTCCCATAGCGTCATGGAAAAGCTCTGCCATTTCGAATCTCTTTATGTTTCTTGTGTAAGAGTCAAACTGACCCTCTCTGACAATCTTGTTATCAAGCGCATACTGCACAAAGCTGTCATACCAGTTTCCGCTTGTGCTGTTTGCGGGTGCTTCTTTGCCGTTATAGCTTGCATGCACACGGGATGCCATTGTGATACCCTGTGCAACGGTTACGTTTCCGCTCGGAGAAAAGACGGTGTTGCTTGTTCCGTTCATGAAGCCAAGCTCATAAGCGGAGGCCACCTCCTTTGCATACCATGCATTGTCGGAAACATCACTAAATGTACCCGGCTTGTACTCGTAAGTTTTAACAAAACCTGCACTTGCAGAAAATGCAAACAGTGTAGCTAAAACTACAATTGAAAAAGCTTTTGAAATAAAGTTTTTGTTCATTTTCATTTCTCCATTTCGTAAATTTGTTGTTTCAAGCTTATAAATTGACCTATTGTCATTTTTATTTTAACACGATTTTCTCCGTCGCGGAATAGGTTATTTGCACACAAATATTGACAAAATGCACTTTTTGATTATAATTAATAATACAAGACTGAATAAACGGAGGGAAAATATATGGAAGTGTTGTCTTCCCGTGTCGCAAACTTCGACAAAGCAAACTTCGAACCACACTCTCACAGGTACTACGAATTTATATATTCCAAATCAGAGCTTGTGCATCTGACGCTTGACGGAAAAGAATATGATCTGACGCCCGGCTACATAACCGTTATTCCTCCGGGCTGTGTTCACTCTCAATATTCGGAATGTAAATTCTGCGACATAAACCTTTGTGCAATGAATGCAGATTTCACCACTCCTTTTGTTCTTTATGACGAAGACGGCGAAGTGCTGAGGCTTCTTGAATTATTGCGGCTCGTTGCCGAAAAACGTGAAAATTATTTCCAGCTTATATGCGAATACTATTTTCAGACAATTTGTCTTATCATAAAAAGGCTGCTCGAAATAGAGCATGTAAAGGGCTTTACAAATTCTCTTCGAAACACGCTTATCGGCTCTTTCAGCGACCCCGCCTTTGATTTAGAAAAAGCAATAAAGGACATCGGCTACAATCCGAATTATTTCCGCCGTGCCTTCAAAAAAGATTTCGGCCATACGCCTTTGGAGTACCTGACACATCTGCGTATAACAACTGCAAAGCAGCTTCTTGTGCTTGACAGCTTCACAAGTGTCGCGGAGATTGCCAGACAGTGCGGATTTTCCGACAGTCTGTATTTTTCAACCTGCTTCAAAAAGCATGTTGGTCGCTCTCCCCTGCAATACCGTAAATACATTATCGGACACAAGGGAAAACCAAGGCAGAAATCCTAATTAAGAAAAGTCGTAAACAGCGGCTCAGAGCAGTAACGAGGTAAAAGTATATGTATGTTGCAGGCATTTCTACAGTATATTTTGAAAAAGCAAATTTCAGCAATCACACTCACAGGTCTTTCCCCTCTCAAATACCGAAGCTTTATTCTTTCCAATATGGAAAAGCCACGAAGCTGAATATATCATGATTACTAAAGCCGTCTCCGAAAGAGGCGGCTTTAGTGTATTTCAGAGTGCTGACTGCGTATCTGTCGGGTCTCCGTTTATTGCAAGATCATATTCATGCGACCAGTCAAGACCTCTGTACTCTGCTGCTCTGTCGTCCTTTTCTATAAAGTCCATCAGCAAATCAAGCATGTCCTTTGTCCATGTGTTCTTATCTATCTGCGCAGTGGTAAACTTGTTAAGGGTTATCATTTCAAACCCAAACAGGTCCTTCACCTGCGTTTTTGCCGCTCCTCCTACAACCTCCTCAACAAGGTGGCTTGGAATAAACAGAACTCCGCCTCCTGCACCGAATACAACGTCCCCCGGCAGACATACAGCATTTCCTATTCTTGTTACCGTGTTATAGCCCGTCATTATAAAGTCGCGTATGGGAGTCGGGTCAATTCCTCTGAAATAAACCTGCGTATCTTCGACCTTTTTCATCTGTTCCGTGTCTCGCACACCGCCCCAGATAACCGCACCGCCGTTTTCATTTTTGGTCTTGTTTTTTAGAGCGGTAGTAAGGTTTCCGCCAAGAAATGTTCCTTTGTAGATTTTGTCGTACATATCAATAACGGGAACATCTCCCTCTTTGAGATTATCAATTACCCATTGGTTATATGTACCCGTTCTTCCTTCGCTTCGTCCTATGTCCTTTACAACCGCATCAAAGTCAGGACGGAACGGACAGTAGGTGGCAGTTACCGCTCTTCCTATGAGCTTTCGTCCGTCATCGTGGAGAGTCTGAAGTCTTCCTTCAAACTGACTCTCATAGCCTTTTACAAATATCGGCTTCCATACTTCTTCGAGTGTCAAAGTTTTAAGTGCTTTAAGATATTTGTCATCTACTCTCGGACGTCCGTCGTCAAATCTTTCTCCCTTCCATTGCGGTGTCAATGCAATAATCTCGTCTCTGTCGTTAAAATGCATAATAATGTTCCTCCTTTGTTACAGGTGCATACCACCATCGATTATCAAATCAGTTCCGGTTATATATCTTCCCTCGTCTGAGCATAAAAGAAGCACGGCAGGAGCTATGTCGGACACCTCTCCGATATAACCGCAAGGAATGCTGTCTACAACCTTTTTCTTAAATTCTTCGTCGCTCAGTGCTTTTTCATTTCTTGGCGTGTTTATTGCACCAGGTGCTATGTTGTTTACTGTTACTCCGTACGGTGCAAGATATGGCGCAATATTCTGCACGAGCTTCATCTGAGCTGCCTTTGTAACTCCGTAGAGAGAAAGCTCTGGATGCTGGTTATACTGGTTAACACTGCCGATTGTTACAATTCTGCCCCACGCCTTATTTTTCATCCCTTCGGCATATTTTTTTATCAGAAGATATGTGCTTTTTACATTACAGTTCATTTGCCTGTCGTATTCTTCAACGGTAAATTCATCCCACTTGCGCTTATACTGAATTGACGCATTGAGCACAAGTATGTCAACATCTCCCGTTTTATCATAAAGCGTTTCAATTTCCTCCGGATTCAGAAGATTGGCTCTTACAGGCACAGAACCGAGGATTTTTTCACTTGCTCTCATGCATTTTTCTTCGCTTTCAGCTCCAAGCACAAACACCTTTGCACCGTGAAGCGACAGCTTCTTTGCTATTTCAAAGCCGATCCCCTGAGTTGCTCCCGTTACAAGTGCGGTTTTGCCTTTTAAATCAAACATTTTGGAGAACCTCCTCTATATCATACGCAGTATTATACTTCATTTCAAAACTATTTTTAAGCTGCGATGTATACTTTTGCGGATCTTCTGTATTGCTTTCAAACATTCCGTAATGGGTAGGGATGCCAACCTTTGGGTTAATAATTTTGGTCAGCCTTACCGCTTCATCCACATTCATGTTTCCAAGTTTACCATTTATACAGATAAACATAATATCAATGTTATAGTTCTTTAATTCTTCAAGCTTTTCGTTATATTGGGTATCACCCGAAAAATACATTGTAATTCCGTTGTAATTTAAAATAACCCCAATTGCCGGAACAGTATGGTCGGCATATACTGCCATCAGTTCAAAATCACCGATTTTAACAGCCGTTCCCTCATCAAATGCTTTAAAATTTATCACTCCACATGCAAGCAATGTATTTTTAGCATTATCAGGGGCTAAAAAAAGCATATTTTCTTTTTTCATAAGAGGTATTGCATCAATATCAACATGATCAAGATGATTATGCGTACAAACCACAACATCACTTTTTAATTCTTCAGGAGGGAATGGTGCTTCTACCATTCTTCCTCTGTGTGCTATTCGGTCAACAACATTTGAAAGGTATGGATCAATGCAGACTTCATTCTTTCCATCAGAGAGAATATATCCGCTTTGCCCTATCCATCGTATTTTCAGCATCAGCTCCACTCCCTGTCATTTGCCCATTCCTTGTCCCACTCTGTTGTAGCTTCCCATATTCCGGGATACTTTTCGTGCATATGCTGTGCAATAAGCTCCTCGTTAAGCGAGTCTATTCCAAGACCGGGCTTGTTCGGAACATTTACGAAGCCGTCTTTAAAGAGAGGATTGTCTATTCCGATTGCAAGGTCGTTCCACCAAGGGATGTCAACAGAATGAAATTCAACTGCAAGACAGTTCTGTACAGCAGCCGCTGCGTGTATTGCCGCCATGCAAGCAATCGGGCTTTCTGCCATATGTATCGCCATTGCAACGCCATATTTGTCGCACATGTTTCCAAGCTTTTTCATTTCAAGAGCACCGCCGACAGTCAGCATATCGGGATGGACAACCGAAACACCGCCACGCTTCATAAGAGGCTCAAAGTTTTCAGCAAGGTATATATCCTCACCTGTACAAATTGGAACATTACAGTTGTTTGCAATCTTTACATAATGGTCTGTATAGTGCCATGGTGCAATATCTTCAATCCATGCAATATTATATTTTTCAAGGCGTTTTGCAAACATAATGCAATCCTCTATGCATATATGACCAAAGTGGTCTATTGCAAGCGGAACTTCATAGCCGATAACTTCTCTAACTTCCTTAACATAGTTTTCAAGATAGTCCATGCCCTTTTGAGTAAGGTGAATTCCTGTTGCGTGATGCGGAATCGTGAAGGTTTCATAGTTCTTTCCGAGCATCATATCCATATCAATAGAACCCTTCTGGTGATTTATTGCCTTCATAGAATACTTTTTTATATCCTCGAGAAATCCGATAGGCGCATTAAGACAGCCGGGTTCGTCAAGCATAAGCTCAATACCCAAATCCATTTTAAGAAAAGTGAAGCCCTGCTCCATCCGCTTTTTGAGTGCATGTCCCATGTCCGTTCCCGTATGCTTTCCGTCAACGTCAGTATCGCAGTACATTCTTACCTTGTCGCGGAATTTTCCTCCGAGCATCTGCCAGAGCGGAACTCCCCAGGCTTTACCGGCAAGATCCCAAAGTGCAATTTCAATGCCCGAAACACCGCCGCCCTGTCGGGAATGTCCGCCGAACTGCTTTATTCGTCTGAACAGCTTGTCTACATTACACGGATTTTCTCCGACAAGTCTTGATTTGAGCATAAGAGCGTATGTGGCGCTTGAAGCGTCGCGCACTTCTCCGTAGCCTACAAGTCCTTGATTTGTATAAACCTTGATAAGCGGACAATGCTTTGGCGCACCGTTTATGTTGGCAACTCTTATATCCGTGATTTTCAGCTCTGACGGATTTGAGCAGATATTTACATTTTCCGAAATTATATTCTTTATCGTGTCGTTCATTTTTCTGTTCCTCCCTGTGTTATATTTCAGCAATTATATAGCCGTATGGCTTTAGAGAAAGCACATTTTCCGAAAGTGTTATTCCCGACTTCATGCAAATGTCTTTTATGTTCACGTCAAGATTAATCTTTGTTTTTGTGTTCTTGCTGTTTACTGCAACAAGAATCTTTTTGTTTCCGTCGATTTTAATATACGAAATAACCTCATCGGCAGACGTGTTTTCTATCCATGTCAGCTCGTCTGAACTAAAAGCCGTGTTTTCATGGAAAAGACTGTGGATTTTCTTTATAAAGCGAAGTCTTCGTTTTCCGTCGGCAGTAAACGCTTTAGACCAGTTTATAGCGCTTCTTTTGCCGTAAAACCGATTCGAGAACATGCTGTTTTCAGCGTCATCACAAACCTCGTAGCCATTCCACAAAAACGGAATCCCTGTCATTGTATTGGTTATAACAAGTGCTGCTTCAACACCGCGTGAGGTCATAATAACCTCGTTTCTTTCAAGACCGCAATCGCTTGCCGTATCGTGAGTGTCAATAGTTCTGAGAAGCTTTCCGACGTTGTCTTCGTATTTTGTCTTTTCCCTATCGTAATACTCACGAAGCTCGCTTGCAGATTTCCCTTTAGCAAAAATCTCAACAACAAGTGTGTTCCAGTCAAAATCGTAGCCCATATCAAATATTTCCTTGACATACTCAGGGTCTACTCCCTCATTGAGCGTTATAAGGTCGGGCTTTATTTTCTTTAAACGAACAAATGCATCCTTCCAAAAATCAAGCGGAACAGAATCCCCGACATCACATCTCAAGCCGTCTGCACCGTATTCTGTAATGAGCATTTCCATGTTTGATATAAGATACTCCCGAAGCTCCTTACATTCAAAGTTTAGCCGCACAAACGGCCATCTGTCAGGCATCTTCAGCGTTCCGTCTTCGTTTCGCTCAACAAAGTCCGGATGCTCGTCGATGAATACGGCGTTTTTTCCACAGTGGAGATATACGAGGTCAAACATAACCAAAAGTCCGTTTTTATGTGCTTCTTTAACAAACGCCTTTAAATCCTCGTTTGTTCCGTATTCCTCGTCTACATTAAAATAGTCGATAATTTTGTATGGGTTTTTTGGATTGTTTGTCTTTGATGCACACTGACGTATGCTCCACGTTTTTCTATCATTGTCGCTATCCTCAACATAGAACGGGCAGACATAGACAATATCAACGCCCAGAGACGCTATGTGAGAAAGCAGCTTTGTTGCAGCCTTCAACGTGCCGTCGGGCGTGAAGGTACGCAGCGCCAGCTGATATATAATCTTTTTTGTACTCATATCGATATTCCTTTCCACAATGCTTTCATATCAATATATTAGCATATCAGAAAACATACATACACCAAAAAAACGGCAATAAAAGTTGACTTTTCGAAACAAATATGGTAAAATATCTGCGAAATGCGAGGTGTTTGTCGTGATTTTTGAGCAAGAAACAATCGGCTTTCAAATACTTGACGTCCTGTTTTTCGAGCAAGGGTACACAAAGAAATACAATTCCATGCGTAATTTCGATGCGCTCTCCTTCAGAATAGAAGCCGACACCGTAATAGAATACAAATCAAAGCATCTTGAGTTTACCGACAATTCAATCGGCTTTTTCCCGTCAGACGTCGATTACACAAGAATAACAAATAAAGACAAAGTAATAGTTGTACATTTCAAAGCCTTCAATTACCACACAAACGAGATAGAGTACTTCTACCCTCTCGATTACAACAAATACCGCGTGCTTTTCGAGGAAATCCTATCAGTGTGGAATAAAAAGAACGTGTCATACAAGCACGAGGCGTCTGCCACGCTTTGCCGGATATTCTCAGAGCTTTACAAGGACAACAAAAAGCTGTACAACAGCAAATCAAAAATTGCTTTATCGATTCAGTATATAAACGAAAACTGTTTGAAAAACGATTTTTCTCTCACGAATGCCGCAAAAAAAGCCTTTATAAGTGACACGTATTTCAGAAAGCTTTTCAAAGCCGAGCTTGGTGTTTCGCCAAAGCAATATGTAATACACCGAAGAATAAATTACGCCGCATCTCTCATAATTTCCGGTTACCACACTCTTCAAGAAATATCCGAACTTTGCGGTTACAACGACTACAAGCACTTTTCGGTTGAATTCAAAAAAGTCATGGGTACGTCTCCCTCCGAATACAGTTACAATTTTAAAGAACAGTTATAAAAAAAGAAAACAGCTATGCGACAGAATAAATCGTATAGCTGTAAATTTTGTTCCACATTTGATAATATCACACGCCCACAGCAAAATCAACAGGAAAATCATCCCATATATCAGCGTGTTCTGTTGACACCTGTTTAAATCTATGATAAACTATCCTCAGAGGTGAAAACGATGCTTTTATACATAGTTCGACACGGAGACCCGATATACGAAACAGACTCACTTACCGAGAGAGGAAAAATGCAGGCAGAAGCAGTCGGAAAAAGAATTTTCGACTCGAAAATTGACAGAATTTTTTCGTCTCCCATGGGAAGAGCACGCATGACAGCAGAGCCTGCCTGCAGACTTCTGAACTTAGACATGAACATAGAGCACTGGACGCACGAAATTGAGGACGAAAGATTGACTCCGTTTCCCGACGGCGTTATGAAATCCATAACAGATGTTCAGAATACCTACTACCGCGAAAATGGCGGTATTGATTTGCCTTATGAGAGAGCATACGAGTGTGCGGGAATAAACCAGTCGCAAATGAAAAAGGCTGTTGACTTTATCGAAGAAAACGGCAAAGAGTTTTTAGAGCGTCTCGGCTACAAAGAGGAAAACGGAATTTACCGAATTATTAAGCCCAACGAAGAAAAGGTTGCTCTTTTCTGCCATGCGGCATTTGCAAGGGCGTGGCTATCAGTTTTGCTTCACATTCCGCTTCACACGGTATGGGCATCGTTTGCATACACGCACACGGGTGTAACGGTGCTTGAATTCAAGAACAACGAAAACGGCGTTACAGCACCCAAGTGTCTTTGCTACTCGGACATGTCGCATCTGTATGCGGAGGGACTAGACCTAATACATGACAACAAAACAGAATTGTAAAAAGCCAAAAGAGGTTGCTCGAAAAAGCAACCTCCATTTTTATTTATTCCAAAATCAGTCATCCTCAAGAAATTTTGAAAGTGAAATATTTAAAACCTGTGCCATCTTGAAAAGCGTTTCGAGAGAGACACCGCGAACCATTCCGATACCTTCAACCTGTGCTACAAAACTCACACTCTTGTCTATGAGCTCCGCAAAAAGTTCCTGAGTATGCCATGTACTCTTAAGGACATAAAAATGCTTGTATCGTACGACGATACAACCATTTTTTATTTTGTTACATATTCAAAAATTGTAGAACTCCTCTTATGAGGTAAGGTGATTTCTAAAATGTCAGTTGCAATAAACGCGGTATTGTCATCCAGATTTTTGTAGGTATAGTTTTTACCGTCTAAAAGTCCTTTTAATCTTATTTTTACAGTATCAAACGGTGATTGGCACCGTCTAAAAGCCATTACAATGCCGCTTCCCGAATCAGCATCATGATACTGCCATATTGCCCAGGATGTATCATCAAAGCAATATGAACCGTGATTATAAAAATTCATAGAGAAATATTTTCGGATACTTCTGTATTCGTCGGTTATTTTTTTCGCCCATGCAAAATCTTCTTCATCCATGCTCTGGAATATAGCATTGTAAAATGCACCGCCCCAGCTTGAGGAATACGAGCTTCTTATAGCATAGGTGTCATTTTTTGTTTTGCTTGTACAGCCATTATACGGCAAATAACATGATATGTTAGAGTTGTGCGTCTGCAAAACCTCAGGATTTTCGTTGAAATTACACTGATAATCACTTCTGAAGAACGGAATGGAACGTTTTAAGGTTTCTATATCAATTCTTCTTCCGCCGGACGAACAGTTATCTATAATAAGACCAGGGAATTTTTCAAGCAGATAATCCCACACATTATACATTCCCGTAATGTGTTTGATTTCAGTAATACCATGTCTGTTTTCTTCGTCATTCATTTGAAAATATTCGGTAAGCTTTGTATTAAAATCCTGTCTGTAGCACGACAAACCGAGATTTTTTACATACCTCTCAAGTAGCTGACACACATATTTCGTTGCCTCATCATTTCCATAATTGAGAATTTTATCTTTTCTGCCTGGCAATTCCATAAACCATTCCGGATGCGTTTTTGTTATCGGTGTTCCTTCTATTACTCTTTCTGGCTCAAACCAAAGCATAAGCTGCATTCCTGCTTCTTTTGCACAATCCGAAACATCTTTTAACTCCTGAGGATGCACACGCTTGTTTACTTCCCATTCTCCGGTATGCTCTCCCCAATCACCACTGAAAGCTTCGTCGCATTTTATGCAATTTCCGTACCAGCCTGCATCCAACCATACATCCTCAAACTTTATATCATATTTTTTAAATTCATTTATTCTCTTTTTCATTTCTTCACTTGTAAGACCGCCCCAAAGTTCACATGCCATAAGAGCATCACGTTCAGCATATGTACAGCTTTTATGTGAAAAATGATTTTTTATAAGTTTTCGGAATTTGTTATGCTTATCCTCACCATTATTATATTTCATAATAAGAATTGAAGAAGTACGAATTTTTTCACCCGATTTTAAATAGAATTCTGTTTCTTTTAATCCTGTTTTAATCCGAATTCCATTATCTTTCTTCGTAAATTCCGCTTTCCAGTCGCCTGTCCATCCAATCGCCGCAATATATCCGGCATCAAGAGCTGTTACATCGAAAAACGGCATTGTTCCATTACTTGAAAGTCCGCCAACATTAGCAAAGCTTTTGGTAAGATTTGCCGTCTTATCAAGATACTCATAATTAAAGCAGTATTCCGTTGCACTTTTTTTGTCATTTTCCCAGTAATATCTGCCATCAACCATACCATTCATTGTTATGATACAAGCATCACCGCTTTTTGGCATATAACCCGATCTTTTTATATCCGGCATTTTAAGTGGTAACAGTGAGTCACAATCAAAAATATCTGAAAAGATTCCGCTGTTTTTATCTGACTTATTTTCAAAATACAAAACCCACTCTATAGCATTCAAGTCATTATATTCTTTAATTACAGGTGTTACAATAATACCTTTTTCAATTTCATACGCTTGGTTACTTTCTAACAAAAATTCTTTTTCATCATACTTAAAACTAAAGCTTGGTTTCATTATTTTTATTCTCCATTTCTATCATTTTTTCAAGATTTTTGATGCACCATAGATTATATTTTTCCCATTCATCCGGATTAACAAATGCATATTCTTCTCCGTTTCTTACTTTTTCTGCTTTTGCTTCAGTGCGATTATGTTGCATATGGTTGCCGAGGAATATATCAACCTTTTCTTCATTAAGCCTTAACATAGACCGCTTAAAATCTCCCCTTAGACTATGCGGAAGATTGTATTTATCAAGGAATTCCCTGGAAAGGGTATTTATTCCCATCCCACCATGAAGCCCTGCACGGAAAGTGTCTTTTCCGTTTGTAACATCGAAAAAATATGACATTGCCCCTGGTGTATGCCCCGGTGTTGCTACAGCTTTAATTTTTGTGTTTCCAAGCTCAATTATATCACCGTCATTCACTAAAATATCGGGCTCAAATATTTCGTTAAATTCCATATCAAGCTCTTTTGCATACGATAAATCCAGCTCCCCGTTTGCATACTGTCTGTCCGCCTCACCCAAAAATGTTTTTGCACCTGTAAGCTCAACAAGTGCTCTCGTTGCACCAAAGTGGTCGATATGTCCGTGAGTATGTATAATATATTTTAAGTCATGAGCATCAAGACCTACATTGTAAATTCCGTCAATCACACTGTACAATGAATGCTGATATCCGCTGTCCAGCATTATAAGACCTTCTCCGGTATCAATAATATGGGTTGATGCAGGTTTTGTTCCCACAAAATACAAATTCCCAAATATCTTTACTGCCGGGAATCTCCCTTCCCATGGTGGTGTCCAGTTCATTATCATTTCTTCCTTTCCGTTTTTCATAATGTAATATAAACTTCTTTATCATAATACCTTTTTTATCCAACAAAACATATTAAAATTAATGATGTTATTCCTCCAACAAGACCTACAATTTGCTTCTTTGAAAGATGTTCTTTAAAAATCAGCACAGACATCAACGAGCTTAAAACAATCGCACTTCCGTTTACAAGCGGAAAAAACAACTGACTCGGAAGCAGTCCGGAAAGTCTGAGATTTAAGAAATTCATGATATATGTACACACTCCGCACATAATTGCAAAAGAAACATGCTTTTTTCTGAATTTTAATTCTCTGTAGTTTTTTTTTGCTCTTATTCTGCTGTAAATGAGCGAGCAAACGAATGCAACAAGCAAAAATCCGTTAAGCTCACTTTTGTATTCAGAAAATTGATGCATTTTCTGTAATAATCCGATACTGCCCTGAAAGAGGAATGACAGCACACAAAAAAATAGCCATTTTTTATTTGTTTTCTTATTGTCAGTTTTATCAAATGATAAAAATATAAATCCTATTAAAATTCCTGCTAAAATCAGTTTTAAAACACTGAATCTTTCTCCGAAAAATATTCCGGACATCGTAGGAATAATCATAGAAGATGTTGTTACCAAAAGTGTGATATGCATCGGACCTGAATTCAAGGCACGCATTTTATAAAAATTAGCGAGTGCGGTAACTACTCCAAACAAAAGTCCCAAAACGACTGTAAAAAAAGACACTTGTCCGCCCAAAACAGCTATTCCAAACAACGCTATACACAGAGCATATATAATCATGTTAAATCTGTATATGTGATCATTTGTTGTTAGTTCCTTTTTGCATATATTATTAAAGAGGCAGTTCTGAAGAACCATAGACGATATTGATATAATAGTTTGAATAAATAACATAATTTCTTCCTATTGCAATCGGTTGCACTAACTCCAAAATTTTTTAGTTAAATTGATGTATATTGCTTTTTAAAACAAGTTGAACATCTGTGTATACAGTTTTTGGAGAGACAGCCTCCATTATAATATGTTTCACAAGATATTCAAAAGCGTTTTCCATTTGTTTTTCTACATTCTGCGCGATGGTAGCAGATATAATTCCCTTTTTTATATATTTTTTTATATCTTGATATGTATCAAAGCTGACAAAGGGAACGGATATATTATTTTCATCTATATATTCGCAAAGGGGTGAGCTTATTCCACTGGTTATGTAGATTCCGTCCGTTTCTTTGATATGTTTTTCGAAAACATCAGAAATGATTTCAGAAAAATATTCTTTGTTATCTTTCATATCAATACTTTTTAAAATACTTAATCCAAATTCTTTACATGCATTTTTAAAGGCAGACTCTGCATCGGAGTGAAGCGCACTGTCCTTGTCCCCGGTAAAAAGCAAAATATTTTTTCTCTTTTTATCTTTAAGACAATTATATAAAAATTCTGCTGCAAGGCTAGAGGCTGTTTCCTCATTATGCTTTGACACGAAAAGGCAGTCAACTGATTTGTTTATTGCCTGAACCTGTACTACATTTGTGTTTTCATTGCACAATGCATTTAGCATATTAGTATATTTTTCTGAACTCATCCCGGCAACAATGATCCCATTATAATTTTTATATTTATTCAGAACCTCAGCAAAATCTTCAGTTTTGTTTTCAAGAGAATTCATTATTTTTATATCGTACTGGATCTTATAATCTTTTAATTTTTCATAAGCACTTTCAATACCTGCAATCATTTTATCGGTATTGACAGGAAATCGACTGTTGATAAGTATACCAATACGTACATTTTTCATTGATAGCCTTGAAGCAAATTTATTTGGTGTAAAACCATATTTATTCGCAGTTTCCAATATTAGTTTTCTTTTCTTCTCACTGATTTTTCCGTTTGGACTAAATGCACGGCTTATCATTGACGGAGTCATATTCAATTCCTTTGCAAGTGTATATATTGTAACATTTAACATAAATTTCACCTTCAATGCAATCGGTTGCATTCATTATAATATAAATAAAAAAAATTGTCAATACATTCCTTTTGGGATGCAACAGTCAGTTTGATGATTTATGCTATAGGATCACAAGCGAGTTGAAAATAACCCATCCTGATATAAAAAGAATCTATGTCAGAGCAAAGTTTCCGATTATAAACGATGAGTATAAATCATATTTACTTGAAAGCTATGAAGAAACTATTATCCCGGCAACATTCTTAAGGCGGGAAAAGCCGCTTACATTGAACGAAATCAACCATTAATAAATAGAGGCTCTTCACGAAAAAATGAAGTGCCTCTTAGTTTTATAATTCAGTTTTCCTCAAAATCAATGCAAGACCGTGTCGCAGTGAAAGGTATTACCTTTTCGTCTGCCGCTTTTACGTGTGCAGGATGAACGGCATAGCCTTTGAGTGCATCCTCGTTTTCAAACACCGAATAAAGCATAACATCTGCATTTGACGAGGCGAGCCTTTCCGTCTGCACCTTTATTTCAAGAAGTCCCGGGACTACGCCGTAAAGGGCTTCGAGCGACTTCTTTATTCCCTTTTTTACTTCATCGTTGTTATGTTCTTCCTTAAGTGTCCAAAGTATGATGTGCTTTACCATTTTTTCTTCTCCTTATCTCAATCATTCTTTTTCGTATGCTTTATACAGATGAATTATGTTTATATCCTCCGGCATATCAAGTCCGTGAGAGCCGCAGTCGCCGTCAATTTCGTGACAGCCGTGGTCCATTGCAAAGCCGACAAGCGAATTATGTTTTTTCCAGCAATTCTTAATCAGAGCTGCAAACATTGCAAATTCATGTGAATTTGATTTAAGCTCGGAAAGGGCCTCTATGCTTTCGGGACCGTATTTGTGCATGCGGCAGTCGAAATTTCTGTTGTACACGCAAATCAAATCATGCTTATCCTCGGTTATGAGCTTTACGGCTTTTGCATTTACTTCTTCGACGGTATCATATATAAAATAATCCATTTCTCTTTCAAGGAATATTTTCGACATACTGTCGTTTGCAGTCGAAACAATGGCGCACTTTTTGCCGTTTCTTATCATTTCGTCAAATATTGTATCAATTGCAATAACAGGTTTTTCATAAGCCATGATTCCGTGAACAGAGGGCTGTGCTCCTGTGTACATTGTGCCAAAGCACACGGGGGTTACCGACGGCATTACCGCTTTCAGCGGAATTTCTATATCGGCATTTTCCCGTACTTCGCACGTCAAAAACGGGTATTTTTCATATATCCACTGTGCAATACCGTCAGGGTTATACATAAACACTCGGTCTGCCTTGCCGCCTTTGAATTTTTCATCTATGTATGAACACAGTTTTTCGTTCTTCGGCGCACTCTGCTTTGGCGCTTTGATTCCCATGGCATACGAAAGCGACGCGCATAGTGTATCAAGTGAATTTCTGATATTTTCCATAATATTCTCCTTAACTCAAACCTGAATAAAATGTAGGCTGTATGCTAGCCGAATCTTGCAATCATCTCGTCCTGCAGTTCCTTTGGCAGGTCAACAAAATGTGCGCAAACACCCCAAAGGCGGACTATAAGATCCTTATACTTTTCAGGCTCCGACTGAGCATTCTTCAGTTCCTTTGCATCGGCAACATTTGGCTGATGCTGAAGTCCGCCAGATTGAAAGTATCCGTTAAGCAGGCTCTTGAAAATTTCCTTACCATTGTTGCCCCGAAACACAGAGGCATAATAGTTAATCATAACGCAGAAATTCCAATGAACCAACGAGGAGTCGATTTTTGCCGCGGAATTAAGAACGGCTGTTGCTCCGTTTTTCATGGTTCCGCTTTCGGGAGTAAGCGTAACAGCTAAAGGGGCACCGGAAAAACGTCCTTCCGGCGTTGCCATAAGAGCAGCACCCTCCGGAATCGGATGAGGCTGATGAATTCCGCCAAGCACCTGTCCGCCAAGAAAAGTCTTATATTTTTTGCATTCTTTCAGGGCGAATTCTATGATGTCCTTTGCAATACTGTCCACATAATCGTCATCATTTCCCCATTTAGGGCAATTCCATAAGACACTTTTAATCAGAATTCCCTTTTCTCCCTCAAAATTTGATTCGCAAGCCTTGCTTACCTCGTCAAGCGTAAATAGCTTTTCGTCATAAACCGTTTTCTTGATTGCCGCAAGTGAGTTTACCGCTTCCGTCACGGTTCCGAAATAGAAGCCCTTTTCCTTTATCGGATAAGGCTGCAATGTCACGTCAAGGGCGTTTTCAATACTGCCGTGGTATAAAGGGCTCAAAAGAGGAAGAGGCGCCATAGGCGTACAGCCGCAGCGTTCGGCTGGCTTGTTGCTGCTTTTGATTCCATCAAAAAACTCGTCGGTTTTACCCTCTGCATAAAGCGAAAGGTGTTCTTCTGCACGATTATAGCTTTCGATAATATGTTTTACTATCGCAGCAATTCTTTTCTTAAAAGCTTCAAGCAACGATGAAAAATCATCAAACGGGCGATTGTTTTTCACAAGGTCAATAACATTATGTGCAAAGGTCGCGCTTCCGATTACCCAGAAATCGCCCTTGCCCGGAATATTTATGTCCTGGCAAAGGTCAAAGCCGTAACTTCTTGCCTCCTCCAAGGGAATACCTGCTCCGTGGAGATTGGCAACAAAAAGGTCATCGTTGTAATAAGAAATGAAATTACATCCGCTGATTGTCAGTTCTGCCGCCTTGTCCAAGAATTCCTCCGGATTTTTACTATTTATGCGCAAATTGAATTCAGGCTCAGGCAGGCGGATTTTGTCAATAGCCTCTAAAAAGAGCATTGTAACTTCATTTACGGCATTTTCTCCGTTTGGAAGAACACCGCCGAGTGTCACAACCAGCTGTGCTGCGTAGTTTCCAAGATAGCCCGTTTTCAGATCAACCTGATCGTACATTTTCAAAAGCAGACATTCAATTAGCTGCAAAGCCTCGTCTTTAGGCGTGTCCTTCAGATAATTTCCCAGAATCACATCAAGTCTTCCATAGTTGATAAATGAAAAGCTTTCAATGATTGCACCGAGATGCGCAAACCACAACAGCTGAACAGCTTCACGGAAAGAGTCGGGACGAGCGTTGCTGATTTTATTGCATACACGTGCAATTTCCAAAAGTTCTTTTTTGTCGTCACCCTCTGCCGTTTCGGAAAGCATTTGGGCTTCTTTGGCATATCGGAGAATTAAGGTTTTCAGACCGTTGTAAGCAATGATGACAGAGGACAAGAAATCAACATTTACAGATGTAAGCTTCGGGTCTGCCTTTTTCATATGCGCTTCTTTGATTATTCCGTCAATGCCATTGTTCAGAATAATGCCGTAATCGGGTGTAAAATGGGTTTTATTGCTGTAGCTCATATCGCAGCCAAATTGTTCAATTTCTTCTTGCTTTACGTAAGGGATTCTTGTGAACAAACCGTATTCGAAAACGTTGTGTCCGTCCTCGTTGCCCTTATTCGGGGCAAAAAAAGTGCGCGTTCCCACGATTAATTCTTTGGGGCCGATGTAAACAGGCATTTTTTCAAAAATTTCCTTAAGTACAAGGGCTTTTCTTTCAGGAAGAGAGCAAGGTTCATCCGCAACAGAAATAAAAGGCAGCGGTGCCCTGCGGCACTTGTTTGCGCCCGACAACGTCTGTTCTCTCAAAAACTCTGTTCGAGTCATAACAATTTCCTCCACAATCTAAACTATGGCAGTTCCGCTTGCCTGAAATATTTCCCGAAACAAAGCAAGCTCGGATTCAGAGATTCTTTTGGCTTTGTCATACTGATATTCCATGCCTAGCGTTTCATATTTGCCGCTGCCCAATGTGTGATACGGCATAAGCGTTACCTGTTCTACGCAAGAAAGGC
Organism: Eubacteriales bacterium; assembly: GCA_045540015.1. Classification (GTDB taxonomy): domain Bacteria; phylum Bacillota; class Clostridia; order Oscillospirales; family CAG-382; genus UMGS1387. Next base: position 5,121 of record JAZQGP010000001.1, on the reverse strand, counting down.
ATGACACCATATTTGCAATCGCGGTCATTTCCCTTTCATTATTATTAAAACCCGGTATAACGGGAACTCGAATCCACAGCGGTTTTTCTTGTTGGTTCAGCCACCTTACGTTTTCAAGAATTTGTCGGTTGTCAACACCCGTGTATTCCCGATGCAAAGTCGGATCAATGCATTTAATATCATACAGATACATGTCACAAAAGGGTAATGTGGTTTTAACAGCTTCAGTCGGAACACAGCCGGAAGTATCAATTGCAGTATGTAATCCTGCCTCTTTTGCCCGTTTCAAAACCGATACCACAAAGTCCGCTTGCAAAAGACATTCGCCGCCCGAAAAGGTAATTCCGCCGTCCTTGCCGTAAAAGCTTCGGTCTTTCAGAATCTGCTCGAAAACCTCTTTGTCGTCCATCTCTTTTCCGCAAACCTTCAGAGCTTCGGACGGACATATATTTGCGTTGGAAAGTGAATGTACATTCTTGCAGCGTCCGCAGCCTATGCACTGTTCTTTAAAATACTGCACCTGTATTTCTCGGGAAAAGCCCTCCGGGTTGTGGCACCACCTGCATCGCAACGGGCACCCCTTCATGAAGACGGTCGTCCTGATTCCGGGGCCGTCATGTACACAAAAGCGCTGAATGTCAAAAACAATCCCTTTCAAAACGATTCCTCCTAAAAATGTAAGCGTGCTTTGGAATTTCATCTATGCCAACATAAATGCACATTGCGCAGTTTTCTAATCTTCAAGTATTTCAAGGTGGGAAGTGTCGTACATTACTCTTGCGTGGTTTTCGCGAATACATACTCGTGATATGGAGTTGCCTGTGTGTTTGTCAATACAATTTCTAAAAACCTTACCTTTGCGGTAAACGACACCGTTTTCCCTCGCAAAGTGTTCGTTTTCTGTTTCAATGTGATATTTTTCATACAGCCATTGTGCAATACCGTCGGGATTATACATAAATATACGGTCTGCTTTTTCACCTTTGAGTTTTATATCAATATATTCTGAAAGAACCGCGTTCTTGTCAGCGCTCATCTTTGGTGCTTCAACCCCCATTGCATAGCAAAGAGCTGCACAAACTGTATCAAGTGACAATCTGTTTGTACCCATGAAAAGCCTCCCTTTACTTTACAACAACAGTATTCCCAGAAGGAATTTCTATGATATCCTTTTTATTTCTTTCAATCCAGACCGAAATATCCGACGGGTTATAGAAAACTGTTTCATCGGCAGACACAATAAGCCTTTTCTGCGCATTCATGTAATTGTATATTTCAATATTGGTTGCGTACCAGATCTTATCATTATGCGCAAGTTTTTTCAGGATTTCTTCAATATAATCCCAGTCCTTCTCCTCGCGAAGCTCACTTGCGTGTCCCCAGATATAAAACAGTGGATGTGCCCATATTGAGTCTATATTTTGGAGAAAAACATCAGCAAGTTGCAATGCATCTCTGTGGTGACATGTCGGATGCCACTCCATGAAGTTTTCAGGCAAATGAAAAAGCTTAGTAGATTTTGCAGTTCTGCTGTATACTATACCGCAAGCCCTCATTGCAAGAATTGCATCATCATTATACGAACCGCTCGGATATGACATTCCGATAACAGGGTAGCCTGAAATCCTCTCAAGAATTTTCCTTTCTTCAAGCGTTTCGCCTACAACCGATTGATACGGCATTCTTGCCGGCCAACCGTGATTTAACGTGTGACATGAAATCTCATGTCCAAAATAAATACTGCGAAGATCTTTCATACGCTGTTCATCAGAATTCTTATAATTTGAGCCGTTAAGATGAAATGTTCCTTTAACGCCGTATTTATTAAAAAGCGTTATAAGTCTTTCGTCATTTGTATGACCGTCATCATAACTGAAAGTAACTATTCTTTTCTTTCCACCGGGATAAACATGATACTGTATCATAATTTCAACTCCTATTTACGTAATATACAGTAATAAAATTTTAGCACAAAAAAATGTAAAAGTCTATATGTTTGACATAATATGTAAGAAAAAATAAAAAAATGCTTTTCGCTCGGCGAAAAGCTACCTTACTTCTTCACTATTACTTTTAACCTTGCCAAATCCCCGTTTTTAGTGAAAAGTGAAAAAATACACCCAAGGTGGGTTGACAAATCATGGTGCGTACATTACAATATTATGGAAAAATCATACTTAAGCGAAGACTCGGAAGAGGGAGTTATAATATGAATGCTATAAAATTTGCAGTAATCGGAGATTGCCACTACTCCAAAAAAGGAAATTACGCAACCAGAGATTGCCTCGGTGCAAAAAAGCAATTGCAAAAAATACTTGACGAGTTAAACAAACATAAGTTAGATTTCGTTTTAAGCATCGGCGATATCGGAAACGGGGATGATCCTTGCGAAGTTTCTGAAATGCTTGAGGTTTATGCAACTTCTGCAAATCCCGTAAAATTCGTTATCGGAAACCATGACCTTGTTCAGCACTCCGACGAAGAATTTGCAGCTCTTGTGGGTATGCCATCTCCTTTTTATCAATTCGACATAAATAATTACAGATTTATCGTTCTCAATGCTATGGAGCATAAGGGCAAAGGATGTCCCGAAGGCAGCGAAAAAAGACAGTTCTACAAAAACTTTGTCAAAGAAAATGCTCATCTTAAAATTCAGCCGTGGCCGGGAGTTTTCTCGGAGCAGACATGGCAATGGCTGGAATCAAATCTGTCAGATGCTTTAGGCAAAGGAATGAATGTTATTTTGTTCTCTCATGTTCCTGCTGTAGGCTTTGCCGCAGGAGAACCTGCTCGCTTGCCTGAACACATACGTATGGCAAAGCTTCTGGATAAGTTCCCGAATGTACGTGCTTACATTGCCGGTCACTGTCACGGCGGAGGCATGACAGTGCGCAAAGGTGTTATGCACAAAACGATGCGTTCAGTATGTGACAACACCGAGCCGACTGCCTGCGTTTATGTTGCGGACGAGAATGAAATATCTGTTGAAGGTATTGGAAACGAAACGAATTTCACACATAAATTTGAAATGGAATCTGTCGTAATCAGCGGCAGTGCACCCGAAAACAGTTATGTAATGACAAATTGCGGTGAAATTGTTCGTGTCGGAAAAAGCCGTACTTTTGCTTTGACCGTTCCGTGTCCCGGCATTTATTCCGTAAAGGCTGTTATGGACGGCTGTGAGGATTGTTATGTTCCTATGATACAGGCTCCTGCATCGGGAATAGATATAAAATTCAAGCCAAATCCCTTGCGGAAACTGTACACGGGAGATACTGAAGGCTACAAGACTTTATTGATAACCGAAGACAACAAACCTATACACTGGTTTGATCTGGCGGGCACGCTGTACGGTTCGGTGGTCCCGAAGGAAAAGGTGTGGTATGCAATAAACAACAGCTTCTGGACAAACGGAACATATGCATTTACCGCAGAGGGTGAAGTGAATATCCGCGTTATACCTCAACACAAGCAGTTGAAGGATTTCGGCTGGTACAAGGGCGATTTGCATGCACACCTGTTTCATGGTGAAAGCCACTATTTCGGCAATGTTCAATCCATGGGCTTTATCGGAAAAGCCGAGGGATATGATTGGTTATATATGGCTTCACGTCACGAAACAGAATACGGAAACGACGGTTACCCAACCGACGCTGAAACACTTGCTCTAAAATTGTCTGACGAGAACTTCCTGTATAGAATAAACGAGGAATTTCCCAAGTCAAGAAGCAATCACTTCGGCAACTGCTGTGTAAATCCAATTGGTGAAACAGTTGATTACACAAAAATTTCAAGTATGGAAATTGCAAAAAAACACGTATGGGACAGAGGCGGAGTAACTGTACCGGTTCATCCGTTTTATGACCATATGTGCTTCAGAGAGCTTTGCTTATGGATATTGTGTGCCCCTGAAATGATGCCGTGCATAGATTTCTACTATTCCGACGCTTTCCCGAAGCATCTGTCGGAAGACTATTGGTTTATGCTACTCAACCGCGGCTATGAAATCGGATGCTTTGCAACAAGTGATGCTTCATATGATGTCGGTCGCACTCCCGGCAACAGAGGTGCTACATATCTACATATGGACAGCTTATGTGAAGAAAACATAAAACAAGCTATATTGAATAAGAGAAGCATGGTTTCTTATGACAGTGCGGCAATTCTTTTCTCAATAGACGACCACATAAGCGGAGACAAAATTATTCCAGACGGCACAGAACACAAGCTTTCCGTTCGGGTACTGTGGCAAAAGGACAGAAACGGTGTTCTGCGTATTATAAGAAACGGCAAAGATGTTTTCACCAAGCTCGTTTCCTTTAATGAAGACGAACAGGAAATAACCGTTGACACAAACATTTCGGAAACAGATAATTGCTGGTATGCCGTTATTCTGGAAAATCACGACAAAAAAATACGTTCTGTTGCTTCACCTATTTATTTCAGAAATGACAGTTTTGTTCCTCCGAGAGTAATGAAGCTGAAAAAAGCGATACCTCCGGAAATAATTGCAAGATGTGAAGAGTTGACATACGAAGATATTGCCCGTCCTGAACTCATAGACGAATTCGAACAGTTGCTTATAAAAACGAATGTTGCCGATTATGATTGACGTGTCAAGAAAAGCACGCTTTTGCATGACTTTAGAAATACAAGTGATTTCTTCATAAATGCTCCGCATAAAAGTAAAGTTTCATTATGGCACAAATACAGCACATCAGTTGCATTTGTGCCTGTTTTTTTGTTTCGTGTAATGCCAGAATGAAACTTATCCATAAAAGCAAAACAACCGAAAACACTGTATTACAATGCTTTCCGGCAAAAAGAAAAAGACCAGAGTTTCGTATCAAAACTTTGGTCTTTATCTGGTGCGGATGATGGGACTTGAACCCATATGGAGTGCTCCACACGCCCCTCAAACGTGCGCGTCTGCCAGTTCCGCCACATCCGCATATGAGAGAGATAATCCTCGTAAGAGGATGTCAGCATCGACCTATCTTACCGGGCCGTCGCCAGCCGAGTATTGTCGGCACAGGTGAGCTTAACTACCGTGTTCGGAATGGGAACGGGTGGACCCTCACCGCTAATGACGCTGACTGCCAAACGCATCTACGTTTGCTC